>NZ_JBBATI010000036.1:0-40521 GCF_040398825.1 Novosphingobium sp. | reverse complement strand
CAGTTAAGGTACCCTGTGGGCGGTTGGGCCGGGGGTGCGGGGCGGTGGGTGGCACTAAGTCGCCTGCAGGCGACTTACGAAACAGACTCTCTTCGATGATCGCCTCCACCAGATCGCCATAATCCATGCCCAGCGCGCGCGCTTGTTCGGGCACCAGGCTAAGCGGCGTCATCCCCGGCTGGGTGTTGACCTCCAGCAGGAACAACCCGTCGACGCCCTGTTCGTCATCCCAGCGAAAATCGCTGCGGCTGGTGCCCTGGCAGCCCAGCAGGCGATGCGCGCGCAGCGCGATGTCCAGGCAGGCCTCTGCCACATCGGCAGGGATATCGGCCGGGCAGATGTGGTCGGTCATGCCATCGGTATATTTGGCGTCAAAATCGTAAAAGCCCGATTTGGGCCGCAGTTCGGTCACCAGCAGCGCACGGTCACCCAACACGGCGGTGGTCAGTTCGCGCCCGCGAATGAACGGTTCGGCCAGCAACTGGTCAAACTGCTGCCACGGGCCGACCGCGTCACGCGCCACCGGATTGCCGTAATTGCCGCCCTCGGTAACGATCGCCACCCCCACCGATGATCCCTCGTTGACGGGTTTCAGCACATAGGGGCGCGGCAGCGGGTCATGCGCGTGGATCTCGTCCGCCGTCACCATCCGCCCGCCAGGCATGGGGATACCATGCGGCACCAGCGCCGCCTTGGTCAGCTGTTTATCGATGGCGATGACCGATGCGGCCAGGCCGGAATGGGTATAGGTCAACCCCAGCAGGTCCATCATGCCTTGCACCGTGCCGTCTTCGCCCGGGGTACCGTGCAGCGCGTTGAACACCACATCGGGCGCGCATTCGGCCAGCACTTGCGCCACATCGCGGCCCATATCGATGCGCGTCACGCGGTGTCCGCGCGCCTCCAGCGCGTCGGCCACGCCATTGCCGCTCATCAGCGACACGCTGCGTTCGCTGGACCAGCCGCCCATCAGCACGGCGACATGCAGTTTCGGAATGCTCACGCCAAACCTTCCTGCGCGGGTGCGCCTACTCGCTTGATTTCCCATTGCAGATCGACGCCGTTCATGGCGCGCACGCGGTCACGCACCAGTTCGCCCAACGCCTCGATCTCGGCGCTGGTGGCAGTTCCGGTGTTGATCAGAAAGTTGGTATGTTTGTCGCTGACTTGCGCCCCGCCCAGCGTCAGCCCGCGGCACCCGGCCTGATCGACCAGTTCCCACGCCCGATGTCCAGGCGGGTTTTTAAAGGTCGAACCGCCGGTCTTGCTGCGCAGCGGCTGCGACGCCTCACGCGCGGCGGCGATGCGGTCCATTTCCGCCTGAATTGCCTGGGGGGTTTCACGATGCCCGCGAAAGGTTGCCGCGATCACCACCGCCTGTTCCGGCAGTTCAGAGTGGCGATAGCTGTAGTGCAGGTCTGCCAGTGACAGCGACTGGCGCTCGCCCGACCGCAACACGATCTCGCACCCGATCAGCACGTCCTTTACCTCGCGGCCATAGGCCCCGCCGTTCATGCGCACAAACCCGCCGACCGTGCCGGGAATGCTGCGCAGAAATTCCAGCCCGCCGATCCCGGCATCGCGCGCGGTGGAGGACACCAGAATGCCGCTGGCCCCGCCGCCGCACCGCAGCGTCGTACCATCCAGCACGTCAGCCCGGGCCAGCGGCTTGCCCAATCGCACCACCACGCCCGGCACGCCACCATCGCGTACGATCAGGTTGGACCCCAGCCCCAGCGCCATCACCGGCACATCGGGTTCCAGCCCGGCCAGAAACGCCACCAGATCATCGGCATCGGCCGGTTCGAACAGCCATTGCGCCGCGCCGCCGGTCTTGAACCACACCAGTGGCGCCAACGGTGCCTGCGCCGTCAGACGCCCGCGCGGGGTGATCACGGCGCCCCCATTTCGCGGCGCACCGCATCGGCCAGGCCAGCGGCCCAGCGCGTGATGTCGCCCGCACCCAGGCACACCACCATGTCATCGGCGCGCAGCATGGCCGCCAGTTCGCCCGCCAGCGCATCGGCCCCGGCGATGCCAAGCGCAGCACGGTGCCCGCGCGCCTTGATCCCTTCGACCATCACCGTGGAATCGACACCATCGATCGGTGCTTCGCCGGCGGCATAGACCGGCGCGGCATAGACCACGTCGGCATCGTTGAACGCGCCCTGAAAATCCTCCATGTGGTCGCGCAGCCGGGTAAAGCGGTGCGGCTGCACCACCGCAATCACGCGCCCGCGCGCGCCTTCACGCGCGGCGGCGAGCACAGCGCGGATTTCGACCGGGTGGTGGCCATAATCGTCGATCACCGTCACCACGCCGCCATCAAGCGCAATTTCACCGACTTTGGTAAAGCGCCGCTTGACCCCGCCGAACCGGGCAAAGCCTTCGCAAATGACCTGATCAGCCACGCCCATTTCGCGCGCGACGGCAATCGCGGCCAGGGCGTTCTGCACATTGTGCCGCCCCGGCATTGGCAGCATGACGTCTTCGATGCGGTGGAACGTGCCATCGCGCTGGCGCAGCGCCACGGTAAAGCGGTTGCCGCCCGGCACCGGAGTCACCGCTTCGCCGCGCACGTCGGCCTGCGCCGAAAAGCCATAGGTGATCACGCGCCGGTCGCGCACCATCGGGATGATCGCCTGCACCACCGGATGGTCGATGCACAGCATCGCCGCGCCATAAAATGGCACGTTTTCAATGAATTCAACAAACGCCGCCTTGACCCTGTCAAAGCTGCCGTAATGGTCCAGGTGTTCGGGATCGATATTGGTGACCACCGCGATCGTGCCATCCAGCCGCAGGAATGATCCGTCGCTTTCGTCGGCCTCCACCACCATCCAGTCGCTCGCGCCCAGCCGCGCGTTCGACCCATAGGAATTGATGATCCCGCCGTTGATGACGGTGGGATCGACCCCCCCGGCATCGAGCAGACAGGCGATCATCGATGTGGTGGTGGTCTTGCCGTGCGTGCCGGCCACCGCCACGGTGTTTTTCAGCCGCATCAGTTCGGCCAGCATTTCCGCGCGGCGCACCACCGGTACGCGCGCCTCCAGCGCGGCGATCACTTCGGGATTGTCGCGGCGCACCGCGGTTGATGTCACCACCACCGCCGCGCCGGCGACATTGGCAGCGTTGTGCCCGATCATCACCGCGATGCCGCGCGCGCGCAACCCTTCGACGACATAGCCTTCGGCAATGTCCGAACCCTGCACCACATAGCCCATGTTGTGCATGACTTCGGCAATGCCCGACATGCCGATGCCGCCAATGCCGACAAAATGGATGGTCCCGATGTCAATGCCGACGCCCCTCATTGCCGGCCATCCTCAATCATGCGACCGGCGGCAACCGGGACAGTGGCGTGCGCGCCGGCAAAGGCATGGGCGCCGGCCGTCATCCGGATCACATCCATGATCGGCGCGGCGCCAAAACTTTCGACCAGATCGGCCAGATCGGTCACCGCATCGGGCAAACCACAGTTCCACGCCGAATGCGCGGCATTGGCCAGCGCGCCAGGATCGAGCGCGATCGCCTGCACCTGCTTGGCCAGTTCCTTGGGCGTAAAGCCGCTCTGGCGGATCGCGCGCGCACCGCCTGCGCGCACCAGTTCGCGCGCATTGGCGGCCTGGTGATCATCGGTGGCGATCGGCAGCGGCACCAGGATGCCAGGCCGGCCGACCGCGGTCAGTTCGGCAATGGTCGACGCGCCGGCGCGGCCAATGAACAGATGCGTCTGCGCCAGGCGCGTCGCCATATCCTCAAAATAGGTGCCAAGCTCGGCCGGGATCTGATGCGCGGCGTAACGCGCGCGCACGGCATCAATATCCTCTGGCCGGCATTGTTGCGTCACTTGCAACCGGTGGCGCAGCGCGGGTGGCAGCATCGCCAGCCCGTCGGGCACGACCTCTGCCAGTATCGACGCACCCTGGCTGCCGCCGGTGACCAGCACGCGCAACAGGCCATCGTCGTCCAGCGCAGGAAACGGCTCCTTGCGCAGCGCGAGCACCTCTGCCCGCACCGGATTGCCCACCAGATGGACCTTGTCCGCCCATTTGGGATCAAGCCGATCGACCTGCGGATAGGATGTGGCGATGGCATCGACCCGGCGCGCGAGCAGGCGGTTGACCCGGCCCAGCACCGCATTCTGTTCGTGGATCACGGTCGGAATGCGCGCCGATTGCGCCGCCAGCAGCGCCGGCAGCGCAGGATAGCCGCCAAACCCGACCACGCACGACGGGGCAAAACTGTCGAACAGGCGGCCGGACATTGCCCGTCCCTGCCAGATCGCGCGAAGCCCGCGCACCAGCGACAGCGGATTGCGCCCCAGCCGTCCGGCGGGAATGATATGCGCCGGGCAGCAATCGGGCTTGCCCGGAATGCGCATGCCACGGTCGTCTGTCACCAGCGCGACATGGTGCCCGCGCCGGTCAAGCTCCACCGCCAGCGCAAAGGCCGGAATCAAATGCCCGCCGGTGCCCCCGGCGGCCAGCACATAGTGGCGTGACACGGCTGTCATGACGCAACAGGTTCCTTTGCGCGATCCCTGGTCCGATCCTTTGAACCGAACGTTTCTCGCGACAGATAGGGGTTGCGCCGCGTTATGGCGAGCAGGAAGCCAACCCCCAGCAGCAAGGCGATGGTGGATGACCCGCCATAGCTGATCAGCGGCAACGTCATGCCCTTTGACGGGAACAGCTGCAGGTTGACCAGAATGTTGATGAACGCTTGCCCTGCCAGTTGCGCGGTCAGCCCGGCGGCGGCCAGCACGGTGAACAGATCATCCTCGTCCAGCAGACGCAGCAGCACGCGCATCACGATCGCGCAATACAACACCACGATCACCCCGCAGGCGATCAGCCCGAATTCTTCACCGATCACCGAAAAGATATAATCGGTATGCGCCTCTGGCAGCGCCATCTTGCGCGTGCCCAGCCACAGCCCGGTGCCGCCCCATCCGCCATTCAGCAGCGTGCGCATGGCCAGATCGACCTGGTCGAATTCGCTGCCGCCAAACAGGAATGAATCGATGCGATGCGTGGCGTTGGGATAAAACACATAGGCCAGCGCCAGCACCGCCAGCCCGCCGCCCACCGTCATCCCGATCCGTTTGAGCGACAGCCCCGACAGCAGCACCAGCACGAACCACACCGCCAGAAACAGCACGGTCGATCCAAAATCGGGCTGCGCCATCAACAGCGCGCCGACCAGCCCCATCAGCACCATCGACAGCGCCATGACCGGGATTTTCGGGTCGCGCACCCGCCACGACAGGATCCACGCCAGCGCAATCGCAAACCCGGGTTTCAGGAATTCCGATGGTTGCAGGCTGATCCCCACGTTCAACCAGCGCCGCGCGCCTTTGACCTCGGTCCCTACCAGCGGCACCAGCACCAGCCCGACAATCATCGCCGCCGCCAGCAGGATCGCCAGCCGCCGCGCGGTTTCGCGCGGCAGGATCGACGCGAGAAACATCGTCAGCAGCCCGAACGCCAACCAGCGCAGATGCAGCCAGAAGAAATGGAGATCGGACAGCGTCTTCAACGGCGTCGAAAGCCGGTGCGCGCTGGCCGGCGATGATGCCGCCACTGCCACCGCGCCGATCACCACCAGCAGCATGACCAGCGCCAGCAACACGCGATCAATTTCGCGCCACCAGATGACCAGTTCGCTGCGCCGGCTGCGGCGATAACGGTTGGCGCGGCCGATCACGCGCACCCCGCCATCGCGCGTCTGCTCCGGCACCGCGCGGGTGGTGGTGGAATGTGTGGCCATCAGCACGCCCCCGCCGGTGGTACCGTACCGGCAGTAGCGCGGTCGGCGATCAGGCTGGTGACAATATCGCGAAACGCCTCACCCCGCGCTTCAAAATCGCGGAACTGGTCAAAACTGGCGCAGGCGGGCGACAGCATGATTACATCGCCAGGCTGCGAGGCATGCATCGCCTGCCGCACCGCTTCGCACAGCATCTCGCTGCGTGTGACCGGCATGTAGGGGGCAAGAATGTCGGCAAACAGTGGCCCCGCCTCACCAATGGTATAGGCGGCGACGACATGGCCGAACGCAGGCACGCATTCGTCCAGGTTGTCGGCCTTGGGCAACCCGCCACAAATCCAGTGGATGCGCGGGAACGCCGCCAGCGCGGGCGCGGTCGAGGCCGGATTGGTGGCCTTGCTGTCGTTGACGAACAGCACGCCGTGTGATTCGGCCACGCGTTCCATGCGGTGCGCGAGCCCGACAAAACTGGCCAGACCGGCGCGCCACACGCCCTCGTCTATCCCCAGCGCCTGCGCCACGGCGACCGCGATCGCGGCATTCTGCAGATTGTGCGGCCCCTGCAGCGATGGCCAACCGGCCTGCCCCGACAATGCGGCGGGATCCGGAATGCGCACGTCGGCCGTCCCGCGCGCAGCGGCAACCTGGGTGGCAATCGCCAGCGTATCGGCATCACCGCGCCCGAAAATCGCCGTCTGCCCCGCGTGCTGCATCGCCAGCAACCGCGCCTTTGCCGCCATATATCCGGCATAGCCATCATAGCGATCCAGGTGATCGGGGCTGAGGTTGATCAGCACCGCCACATCGCACGCCAGGTTGTGGGTCAGGTCGATCTGGTAACTCGACAGTTCCAGCACATAGACGCCGCCCGCGGGCAGTGCCGCCTCACCCAAGACCGGCAACCCGATATTGCCGCCCATGCGCGTCGGCAGCCCGGCCACCTGGCACAGATGGTGGACCAGCGCGGTGGTGGTCGATTTGCCATTTGTGCCGGTAATGCCGACCACGCGGTGCGGCGGCAGATCGGCACGGATCGCGGCAAACAGTTCGATGTCGCCAATCACCGGCACGCCAAACGCGGCGGCATGGGCGGCAATCGGATGGCGGTTGAGCGGCACGCCGGGCGACACCACCACCCCGGCAAACCCGGTCAGATCAAGGTTCAGCGGATCAGCCACGGTTGCCACATCGGCCAGCGCATTGCGGGCCTCTTCGCGGTTGTCCCACACGGTCACCTCCGCGCCGCCCGCAACCAGGCTGGCGACGCTGGCCAGGCCCGATCGGGCCAGACCCAGCACCGCAAAGCGTTGGCCGGCAAAGCGTGGAGAGGTGATCATGCGGCCTTCATCGCACTTTCAACGTGGCCAGGCCCAGCAGCGCCAGCACGATCGACACAATCCAGAACCGGATCACCACGGTCGATTCCTGCCAGCCCAGCTGTTCAAAATGGTGGTGGATCGGCGCCATGCGAAACACCCGGCGGCCGGTGCGTTTGTACACGAACACCTGCACGATCACCGACACCGCCTCCATCACGAACAGCCCGCCGACAATCGCCAGCACGATTTCATGATGCACCGATACCGCGATCACCCCCAGCGTGCCGCCCAGCGCCAGGCTGCCGGTATCGCCCATGAACACCGCCGCCGGCGGCGCGTTGAACCACAGGAATGCCAGCCCCGCGCCCATCACCGCGGCACAGAAAATTGCCAGCTCACCCGCCTTTGGCACATGCGGAATGCCCAGATAATGCGCATAGTCGGCGCGACCCGCCAGATAGGCGATGATCGCAAAAGTGCCGGCAGCGATGATCACCGGCATGATCGCCAGCCCGTCCAGCCCGTCGGTCAGATTGACCGCATTGCCCGCGCCGACAATCACAAAGGCGGCAAACAGGTAATAAAACGGTCCCATGTGCACGACCAGATTGCTGAACACCGGGACATAAAGATCGGTACCGGTGGTGACCAGCGCCACCGCGATCCCCGCCACCACAAATTCGCCCAGCAGCCGCAGCCGCGCCGAAACGCCCTTGTGCGCGTACTTGGTCACTTTGTCGTAATCATCCAGAAAGCCGATCAGGCCAAACCCGATGGTAACCACCAGACAGGCCCAGACATAGCGGCTGCCCAGATCCATCCACAGCGTCAGCGCCACCGACAGCGCGACCACGATCAGCAGCCCGCCCATGGTGGGCGTGCCGCGCTTGGCCAGATGGGTTTGCGGCCCGTCGGCGCGGATCGGCTGGCCCTTGCCCTGCCGCATGCGCAACATGTCGATAAAGCGGGGCCCGATCAGCATGCCGACTGCCAGCGCGGTCAACAGCGCCGCGCCCGACCGGAACGACTGATAGCGGATGAGGTTGGTCAGCCCTTCAAAATGAAGCCACTGCGCAAAAATATACAGCATTCATATGTCCCCGGTCGCCTGCCGGCCGTGCCAGTCGTCACCGCCGGGGCGCCGTTCGGTCAGTGCCCTGACCAATGCGCCCAGGCCGACCGAATTCGATCCCTTGATCAAAATCACGTCGCCGCCCTGGGGTGCCCACTCGCCCGACCCGATCAGTTCGGCTGCCTGTGCGGCGCCGGGCACGTGGACGAAGTCGATCGCCGCTGCAAGCGCAGGTTCGCGCATTTTCCCCAACGCCGCGTTCAACGCTGCCATTTCCGCGCCGACCAGCACCGCGCGGGCCACGCCCGCAGCATGGATCGGCCCGGCCAGATCGGCGTGATAGCCATCACTGCCCTCGCCCAGTTCCAGCATCGCGCCCAACACGGCCACGCGCCGCCGTGCCGGCGTTGCGCCCAGTTGCGCCAGCGTCACCCGCATCGAAGCCGGATTGGCGTTATAGCTTTCATCGATCACCAGCGCCGTGCCCGATCCATCACCGCCGTCGGCGGCAATGGTATGGCGCGCGCCGCGCCCGGCCAGATCGGGCAATTCGGCCAGCGCCAGCCCAGCCGCACCCAGATCGCCACCGACCACGGCGACCGCCGCCATCACCGCCAGTGAATTGACCGCCCAGTGCGCGCCTGGCTGCGAAATGGTGTAGCACAGCTTGCGCTGGATGCCGGTGGAGGCGGCAAATTCGGCGGTCACCAGCGTGCCGCCGCTGGCGGTCGGGATGGCATCGATCAGCCGCACATCGGCATCGGCGGCGGTGCCAAACCGGATCACGCGAGCGGCATGGCGCGCCGCCACCGCCGCCAGCCGTTCGACATGCGGATTGTCGGCCGGGATGATTGCCACACCGCCCGGTTCCAGCCCTTCAAAAATTTCCGCCTTGGCATCGGCGATGGCTTCTTCGCCCGAAAAATGGCCGATATGCGCGGGCGCGATAGTGGTGATCACCGCCACGTGCGGCCGCACCAGCTGCGTTAGCGCCGACAGTTCGCCCGCATGGTTCATGCCCATTTCAAACACGCCGAACCGCGCGCGCGCGGGCATCCGCACCAGGCTCAACGGCACGCCAACGTGGTTGTTATAGCTTTTGACCGAGCGGTGCGCCTGCCCACGGCTGGACCGGTCGAGCGCGGCATACAGTGCCTCTTTCACCCCGGTTTTCCCTGCGGAACCGGTGACGCCGATCACTCGCGCCTCTGGCATCAGCCGTGCGCGCGCTGCACGTCCCAGCCCATCCAGCGCGGCGGCGCTATCGGCGACCAGAACGTGTGGATGCGCCACCGGCGTTTCAACCAGTGCCCCGGCGGCGCCATTGGCAAACGCGCCTTCGATGAAGCGGTGACCATCGGCGGTGCCCCCGCGCAGCGCGATGAACAGATCGCCGGCCATCACCTCGCGGCTGTCGGTGGTGGCGCCGGCCACAGCAAACGGTTCACCGCCCGTCGTGCCGCCGGTGGCCTGCGCGATGCCATCGGCGGTCCACAGCGCGGTGCCCAGGTCATCATCCGGTGCGACCGGCCAATCCAGAACGGCACTCATCCCGTGCACTCCCGCGCTATGGCAACATCGTCGAACGGCAGCACGCGCATGGCATCGCCCCGCCCGATGATCTGCCCCTGTTCGTGGCCCTTGCCCGCGATCAGCACGATATCGCCCGCACCGGCATCGGCGATCGCGGCGGCAATCGCCGCCCGCCGGTCGCCCACTTCGCGCGCGCGGCCCTCGCATGCGGCCAGGATGGCGGCGCGGATCTTCGCCGGATCTTCGCCGCGCGGATTGTCATCGGTCACGATCACCACGTCGGCCGCCGCGATCGCCGCCGCGCCCATGGCGGCGCGTTTGCCGGCGTCACGGTCGCCACCGGCGCCAAACACCAGGATCAGCCTGCCACCGACATGCGGGCGCAGTGCGGCGCAGGCCGCCACCAGCGCATCGGGGGTATGCGCATAATCGACATAGACCGGCGCACCCGCAGCCGTGATCGCCGCGCGTTCCAGCCGCCCGCGCACCGGTTGCAACCGCGCCATGGCATCAAAGGTCGCCCCCGCATCGCCGCCGGTCGCCAGCACCAGGCCGACGGCGACCAGCGCGTTGGCCGCCTGATAGGCACCGATCAGCGGCAGGTTGACCGTCCGCGTAAGGCCCGCGTGTTCCAGTTCCAGCGTCTGGCCCAGCAATGTGGGCGTGCGGCGCACCAGCCGGATCGTGTTGCCCGCCGTGCCCACGGTCATCAGCGCCAGGCCGCGTGCGGTCGCATGGTCGATTGCGCGCGCGCTCCACGCGTCATCGGCCCACACCACCGCCGTGCCAGCGGCGTCAACAACGTCATCAAACAGGCGCATCTTGGCCGCGAAATAGGCGTCCATCGATGGGTGATAATCCAGATGGTCGCGCGACAGATTGGTAAAGGCGCCCGCCGCGACCGGCAGCCCTTCGTTGCGATACTGGTCCAGCCCGTGGCTGGATGCCTCATACGCCAGGTGGCTGACGCCTTCACGCGCCAGGCCCGAAACATTGGCCAGAAAGGTCGCGATGTCAGGCGTGGTCAGCCCGGTCGACACGCTTTCATCCGCCGTGGTCACACCCAGCGTGCCAATCGATGCCGCGCGGTGCCCGGCCATCCGCCAGATCTGCCGCACCATTTCAACCGTCGAAGTCTTGCCATTGGTGCCGGTGACCGCGACCACCGTGGCCGGGACGGGCGTGAAAAACTGCGCGGCGATCTGCGCAAACAACTGGCGCGGTTCGTCCGCCACCAGATGCACCGCGCCCGTCACCACCGCATCGCGCCGCGCCACCACCGCCACCGCGCCGGCGGCGATCGCAGCGCCAATAAAGTCTTCGCCATTGACGCGTGACCCGCGAAACGCCCCAAATACCGTGCCCGGCGCAACCTTGCGGTGATCGATGGCAAAGCCGGTGACGTTGATCGCGCCGGCCGCGACGGTTGCGGGATCGATCCCGGCTGCGGTGACCAGCGCGGACAGCTTCATTCGCCATCTCCATTGGCGACCAGCGGGGTCAGATCGGACACATCGACATCGCGATGGCCATCGGGCACCACGCCCAGCATCGGCCCCACGCGCGGCACCACCCGACCGACGATCGGCGCGGTGTTCCATGCCGCCGTGCGCTGCCCCGATGTGGATTGCGTGGCCTGCGGTTCGTCCAGCATGGCGATCACCACATAGCGCGGATGGTCCATCGGAAACGCCGCGGCAAAGGTGGAAATGATCGCCTTTTTGTTGCGATAGCCGCTGCCATTGCTGCCCGCTTTTTCCGCAGAACCGGTCTTTCCGCCCACGCGAAAGCCCGATGAATCCGCCTTTTTGCCGGTGCCATCGACCACGATCAGGCGCAACAATTGCCGGATGCGCGCGCTGGTGGCCGGCTGATACACGCGCCGGCCGGCCGGTGCATGCGCGGGATCGACCTTGTACAGCGTGGCCGGGCGCCAGATGCCGCCATTCACCAGCGCCGCATAGCCAACCGCCAGATGCAGCGGGGTCACCGCCAGCCCGTGGCCATAGCTGACCGTCATGGTGCGCAGGCGCGGCCATTCACCCTTTGGCCAGATCGGAAAGCCGCGCGCGGGCAATTCAATCGTCGGGCGCGCGTTCATGCCCAGCGCGATCATCGAATCGCGCATTTTCTGGCCGCCCAGCTTGTCGCCAATCTGCGCGGTAACGATGTTCGACGAATGGATCAGCGCCTCTGGCACATTGAGCGAGGCGCCAAAATCATGGCTGTCATGGATGGTGAAACCGTCGATCTTCAGCGGTTTGGCAGAGTACCGCACCGCCAGATCGGTGACCACGCCGGCATCGATGGCGGCGGCGATGGTGAACGGCTTGAACGTCGAACCCAGTTCATAGACCTGGTTCGACGCGCGGTTGAACACCAGCGCATTCCTGGCCAGATCACCGCGGTTGGGATCAAAGCTGGGCAGCGACGCCAGCGCGATGATTTCGCCGGTTTCAACGTCCAGAATGATCCCGGCCGCGCCTTTGGCATGCGTTTCCAGCATGCCGCGTGACAGTTCATCCTCCATCGCGCCCTGCGCGCGCGCATCGATCGACAGCGCCACCGGTTCGGCGCGATGCGCCACATTGGTCAGACGCGCATCCAGCACTTGTTCCATGCCCAGCTTGCCGTGCCCGTCTTCCTCGACATAGCCCAGCACGTGCGCGGCCAGCGACCCTTGCGGATAGAACCGCTGGCTTTCGCGCGGAAATTCCAGCGCCGGTTCACCCAGCGCGTGCACCTTGTTGGCCTCTTCGGGCAGGACCCGACGGCGCAGATAGGTCGGATTGCCGTCCTTCAGCCTGGCCAGTGTCGTATCGTGATCCAGATCGGGAAAAATCTGGACCAGCGCGTTGGCGACCTCTTCGGGGGTTTTGACCAGCGGCTGCCCCTTGGCCCCCAGCGCGCGCGGATTGAACCACAGCGAATAGGCGGGGAATGCGCGCGCCAGCGGCATGCCGTTGCGATCGGTGATTTCGGCGCGCGGCGGGACCAGCGCATCGGCGGCCGCGCCATGGTCGGCGCCCGCTGCGCCCAGACCCAGCTGACCGATGCGCGCAAACGCGGTCAGCGTGAAAAACGCAAAGCCCAGGACCACCCACAACACCCGGATCTTCGCCGTCAGCAATGACCGTTCGCGCACGTTGGCAAGATGCAGCCGGCCGCCGCCGCTGGCGCCGGAAATGCCCGGCGCCGCCACCATCGCGGCGGAATGCCAAACACCGGAATCAGGCGGTGTCGGGGTCGCGCTGGACGGGGCGGGGCGCAGCGCGCTTTGGGGGATGATCGCGGTCACTTTTCGGGCTTCGCGTCCCGCAGCGCCAGGGTGATCACCGGCGCCCCTGCCGGTTTGTGCGCCATGGCACCATGACCTGCCTGCGCCAGTGCCGGATGCAGTTTGGCGGTGTGGCGGTTGCTGGCCTGCGCGCCGGCATCAGCCTTGGCATGGGCGCGGGTCTTGGCGTCCGCGGTGGTCGTGCCGCCGTGCTTTTTCGCCAATGCCAGCGCCGCCCTGGTGTGCGACGCTGCGCTGTCCGATTTTTTGGTCACCGGTTTTTTGATGGTGGCGGTGGTACCATCGGCGTGACGGACGGTCGACAGGCGGTCGCCCAGCCCGGCCAGACCTGCTGCCGCAACCACAGCCGCGCCGGCATGGCCACGCGCAGCCGGCGCATCGCCCGCGTCGGCAACCGACGCCCGCTTTGCCGATGCACCTGTCGCTGCCGCCGGGGTCCCCGCAGGCGCGCTGTCCGCGTCCACCGGTTTTCCGGTCAAGGGCGATACCATCGCCGGAAAGGCCGCGGCGGCGGCAACCGCGTCATCGGCGCTGGCCACCCGCACCGGCGATGGCGCGCCCGGTTCGGCCGGTTTGGCATAGGCCGCCAATTGCCGTTCAGTATCGAGGTATTGCGCCGCAGTCGGGGCGACATAGCCAAATTCGACATCGTTCCACGCCTTCAGCTGCTGCTGGTTGGCGCGGGTTTCAAATTCGGTTTCCAGATAGATCGTTTCCTGTTTCAGCGCGACGATCTTCATGTCCGACTGGTGCACCTGGCTGCGCAAGGCATTGACGCGAAAGGCCAGCACCATGACCAGCCCGGCACAGACCAGCAGCGACGCAATCCAGCCGATCGAACGCATGCGCCAGGTGGAAACGTTCATGCCGCAAGATCCTTTGGTTGGCGCGTCAGCGGTGGGCGGGCCGGGGCATCGCTGCGGATGGCCCAGCGCAAGGTGGCCGACCGCGCGCGCGGGTTGCGCAACAGTTCCGCATCACCGGGGCGGATCGCCGCCGATGGTTTGCCAAACACCGGCGCAATGGCCTGCGCCGCCATCGGCAGATGGCGCGATCCGCCGGGCCCGGTGCCCGATGCGTCGCGAAAGAACTGTTTGACCATGCGGTCTTCCAGACTGTGAAAGGTGACCACCGCCAGCCGCCCGCCAGGGGCCAGCAGCGCCTCGGCCGCGGCCAGCCCGGCGGCGAGTTCATCCAGTTCACCGTTGATATGGATGCGCACCGCCTGAAAACTGCGGGTGGCCGGGTCCTTTGGCATGCCCGGATGCCACCCCAGCGCGCGGCGCACGACATCGGCAAACTGGCGCGTGGTGGTCAGCGGCCGGGCGGCGACCACCGCGCGGGCGATGCGCCGCGATTGGCGATCTTCGCCATAGCGGTAGATCACGTCGGCAATGTCTGCTTCATCGGCGGTGTTGAGGAAATCGGCGGCGCTCGGCCCATCGCGGTCCATGCGCATGTCGAGCGGGCCATCGCTGGAAAAGGCAAAGCCGCGTTCGGGCTGATCCAGTTGCATAGAACTGACGCCGATGTCGAACACCACGCCATCGAGCGCGGCCACGCCGGCGTCGCGCAAGGCTGTCGCGATTTCGGAAAAACGGCAATGGTGCAGGACCAGCGCCGGATCGGCACCCAGCGCGGCGGGCAAACGCAGGCCGGCGGCAATCGCATCGGGATCGCGGTCGAACCCATGCACCCGCGCGCCCGCCGCGATCAGCGCCAGGCTGTATCCGCCCGCGCCAAAGGTGCCATCGGCGAAGATCGTGCCAGACACCGGCGCCAGTGCGGCGACCACTTCATCCAGCAGCACGGGGATATGGCCGGCGGTCATGACGTGGCCCCGCCAGCATTGGCGCGCGCTTTGCCGCGTGCGGGGCCCTCGGCCATCAGCGCGCGGCAGGTGGCCTTGGCGGTGTCCCAGCCCGGGCCCATGGTGAACAGCACATCGGGCGCCCAGATCGTGAAATGCGTACCGCCACCGTGAAAATACAGCGATTGATCAACCTGCGCCTGTTCCGCGAGGTGTTCCGGCAGCACAAACCGGCCGGAATCGTCGAATTTGGTGCGCATGAAACCATACAGCTGCGCCGCCCGTTCATCGACATCAAACGCCTGACCCAGCCCCAGCGCGACGCGTTCTTCGTGGGCAATCTGTTCGGCAAAGGCATCGGCGCGCGACAGGCCAAACCCGACCAGGCACGGCAGTTTGAAATGTTTGTCCAGGCACAGCGTGGGGGTTTTGTCCGATGCGGCCAGCACTGCGGCGCGAAAATCACCGGGCAGGACAAAGCGGCTCTTGTCGCCCCGCGGCGAAAAGCCCTGCCCCCAGTAATTTGACGGAGATCCCGCCACCCGCTGCCCCCCAAATCGGCAAGACCGAACGCCTGTAGTCGTGACAAAACTTCGCCACCCCGCCGCACGCGTGGGTGCGCGGCGGATCATCCCGTCGGGTCACGACGGAAATGGATTGTGGCTAGGATTTCGTCCCGATTTTGAAGTCTTATAGCGGGTTCACGCGGGCCACAACGGGAATTTGCGGGATTATGCGGAATTTTGTGGAATATACACGCAACAACTGTCCAGCGCAGGCGCTGCGGCGGCCCGCGTCAAGGTCTTGTCAACCACGCAAAACCAAGGATTTGCGGTACATACGCAGGTTTCGGGTGCGATCGGGTGGGCGATGACCGGGTCGCGCACGCCTGAGCGATCGTTGCAACGATCGCGCCCGGGCATGCCCGCATGGGACCCGCGAATCACCGCAGAAATCCGTGGCTGTGCCCCGCACGGAACCGGTCAGTCACGCCGGTTCCCGTCGTTTCCCGCCAGCCGCCGGCAATCACCGGCGCGCATGATCAGGATGGGCGCGGGATCAGTGCGCGGGTTCGGTCCGGGCGGGTTTGCGGGTGGGGGCGGTGCCCGCCACTGGCACTTCGGGGGCGACGCCCAGATCGACCAGCGGGTCGTTCGCCGGAGTCGCGCTCGCGCCGCCGGTCGGTTCGCCGACCACCGCGCTGCGGTCGGCGGTCTGCACGCGTTGCATGATCACGCTGGCCAGACTGACCAGCAGCAGCATGGCGGCCAGCCCGAACAGGCCAACCTGCAGCCGATGCACGGCATGGGCGCGCATGTCGCGCGATCCGGGCTGCGCCGGGCCTGATGGGGCGGGATAAGGCGGGGCGGCAGGAAACGGGTTTTGTGCAGTGCCGACGCCGGCAATTGCGTCCTGCCCACCGTTGGTAAAACCGGAAGCACCGCCGCGCAGGCGTTTCAGCCGTTCCGATGTCCTGCCCAGTATCGCCATGCCTGCGATCAATACCCTATTGCTGCAACCAGGGAAAGACCGGCAGTCCTTTTGCCGTCAGCCATTCGGGGTTGTACAGCGAAGACAAATAGCGAAATCCGGTGTCGCACAGGATGGTTGCGACCCGGCTGCCCGGCCCCAGCTGGCGCGCCAGCGCGACCGCACCGGCGACATTGATCCCGCTCGACAGCCCCAGGCACAGGCCTTCTTCGGCCAGCAGGCGCGTGACCCAGTACAGGCCTTCTTCATCGGAAATGCGGAACTGGGTATCGATCGCCGCGCCTTCCAGATTGGCGGTGATGCGCCCCTGGCCGATTCCTTCGGCAACCGAACTGCCCTCTGATTTCAATTCGCCATGCGCGTAATAGTTATACAGCGCGGCGCCGTGCGGATCGGTCAGCGCGATCGTCACACGCTCATCAAACGCCTTCAGCCCCAGCCCGACCCCGGCCAGCGTGCCGCCGGTGCCGGCAGCGCAGGTAAAGCCGTCGATGCGGCCCTCCAGTTGCGCCCACAGTTCGGGGGCGGTGCTTTCGATATGGGCGCGGCGGTTGGCGATATTGTCGAACTGGTTGGCCCAGATCGCGCCTGGCGTTTCTTCGGCAATGCGGCGGCTGGTGTGGACGAAATGCCCGGGGTTGGAAAACGGCGCGGCGGGCACCAGCACCAGTTCCGCCCGCAACGCGCGCAGGGTGTCCATTTTTTCGCGCGACTGGGTTTCGGGCATGACGATGATCGTGCGGTACCCCAGCGCATTGGCCACCAGCGCCAGCCCGATCCCGGTGTTGCCGGCGGTGCCTTCGACTATGGTGCCACCGGGCAGCAGCGTGCCGCGCTGTTCGGCATCGCGCACGATCCACAGCGCGGCGCGGTCCTTGACCGAGGCGCCGGGGTTGGCAAATTCGCATTTGCCATAAATTTCGGCACCGGCCGCCTCGCTCGGTCCCTTCAGGCGGACAAGCGGGGTGTTGCCGATCAGCGAAAGCGTGTCGTTAAGCGCGGGGGTCAGGGTCATGTACGCTGAGTTAGGAAAGACCGGCGCCATCTACAATGCAAAAAGCGCTGCCTGCGCGATCTTGGGCTATTCGCGGGCAGCACGAATGGCGGCGCCCGCGGCAAACGGCGCAATCGCCACCGCCACCAGGCTGGCCGCGGCCAGCAAGGCCAGCCCGCCTTCGCCGCCCGGCTGCAACGATCCTGCGCCAAAGATCAGCATCGGCACCGCCAGCGGGATCAGCAGCAACCCGCCCAGCGCCGCCCCGCCGCGCAACCCGGCGGTCAGCGCGGCGATCATCACGCCGATCGCCGCCAGCCCGGGCGTGCCCACCAGCAGGCCAAGCTCCAGCCGCCCCAATTGTGTGAGGTCCAGCGACAGCAGCGCCGCCGCAACCGGTGTCGCCAGCATCAGCGGCACGCCAAAGCACAGCCAGTGCGCGACGATCCGCACCAGCATCACCGCCTCTTCCGACAGGCCGCGCAGTGCCCACTGGTCGAAAAAGCCAGCCTCGACATCGGGTTCGACCAGGCGGTCCAATGGCAGGATCGCCGCCAGCAGCGCCGCCACCCAGATCACCCCGGCGCCGGTGCGTGCCAGCAGGCGCGCATCGGGGCCAACCCCGAACGGATAGAGCATCGCCACCGAAATGAAGAACAACAGCGGCAGCGTCGCCCCGCCCCGCCCGCGCGCACCACCCAGCAGTGCCGCGCAATCACGCCGGAAAATCAGCCACAACCGGCCAAGCGCGCTGCCCCCCCGCGTCATGGCAGGATGTCCGGCGCGGGCACATGGTCCAGCAGTGACACCACCGCCAGTTGCGCCAGCGCGAGCGGCTGATGCGATGCAATCACCGCGATCCCGCCGCCTGCGCGGTGCGCCTCGATCACGCTTTGCGCTATGCCCGCCCAATGCGGGTCCAGCCCGTTGAGCGGTTCATCCAGCAGCCAGATGCCCGCGCCACTGGCGGCCAGCGCCGCCAGCCCGGCGCGCTTGCGCTGCCCGGTGGACAGATAGCGCACCGGCACATCGGCCAGATCGTCCAGCCCGAACCGATCGCCGGTGTCCACCGCGCCATCAATCCGCCGCCAGAACGCCAGCGCCTGGCCCAGTGGCCGGTGCCCATCCAGCGGCAGGCGTTCATCCGACAGCGCAATCGTGCCGATGGCCTCCACCCGCCCGGCATAGGCGCGCATCAGCCCGGCCAGCACGCGCAGCACGCTGGATTTGCCAATCCCGTTCGGCCCGGCCAGATGCAGCGCATCCCCCGGCCCGGCCACAAAACGCAAGCCCCGCACCAGCACCCGGTCACCCCGGCGGCAGGCAAGATCATCAACGGTCAATCGGCATGGTTGCATCGCCGCCCGCGATAGGGGAAACGCCATGCTGTCACAAGAACCGCCGTCACAAGCACCCCGCAGCGAAGGAGCACGCCCCATGGCCTTGGCCCAACTGACCCCCGCCGAACGCGATACCGCACTGGCCGCCCTGCCCCACTGGGCATTGTCCGAAGACAGCCTGGCCATCACCCGCACCCTGAAATTCGCCGATTTCGCCGAAGCATTCGGTTTCATGGCGCGCGTGGCGATCATGGCGGAAAAGGCCGACCACCACCCCGAATGGTTCAATGTCTACAACCGCGTCGAAATTCGCCTGACCACGCATGACGCCGGAGGATTGTCGCAGCGCGATGTGGCGCTGGCGACGGTGATCGACGGGTTCGCAACCTGAAACGCTTGGCCGGCCTTGCGATTGCACCTTGGCGCGGGCCGCAGCAAATGGCACACAGCGCACGATGACAGAGACCCACCCTGCCTCCACGCTGGCCGAGCTGGCGCACCTGGCGGGCGTTTCGGTCGCCACGGTGTCGCGTGCGCTGGCGGGCAACCCGGTGATTGCCAAGGCCACGCGGTCGCGCATCGAACAACTGGCGCGCGAACATGGCTTTCAGGTCAACCAGGCCGCGCGCAACCTGCGGTTGAAACGCACCGGTGCGATCGCGGTGGTGCTGCCGCTGGGCCACGAAGCGGCGCAGCATTTGTCCGACCCGTTTTTCATGAGCCTGCTGGGCCCGCTGGCCGATGCCATTGCCGACCGCGGGCATGATCTGTTGCTGTCGCGGGTCATCCCCCGGGATGATCGGTGGCTGGATGCGATTGTCGATGCCGGGCGCGCCGATGGCGTGATCGTGATCGGGCAATCGAATCAAAGCGCGGCGATTGAACGCGTGGCGGCGCGCTATCGCCCGATGATCGTGTGGGGTGCCGATGCGCAAAGCCCTGCGCAGATCACCGTCGGCACCGACAACGTCGCGGGCGGGCGGATGGCGGCCCAGCATCTGCTGGCGCAGGGGCGCAAGCGGCTGGCGTTTGTGGGCAATATCGAAGTGCCCGAATTTGCCGCGCGCTATGCCGGGTTTACCCAGGCCCTGCGCGAAGCGGGCAGCGGCGCAGCCACCCTGCTGCCGGTGCACCTGACGGGCGAAGCATCGTACAGCGCGATCGAACAGTATCTGAGCGCGCATCCGTCGCCCGACGGGATTGTCGCCGCGTCCGACGTGATCGCGATGAGCGCGCTGCGGGCGTTGGCCGCGCATGGCAAACGCGTGCCGCAGGATGTGGGCGTGGTCGGTTATGACGACGTGCTGATCGCGATGTACACCACGCCGTCACTCACCACGATCCGCCAGGATGTGGCGCGCGGCGCGCGGGCGATGGTCGACCTGCTGTTCCAGCGCATGGAGGGCCATGCAGTAGCGTCGGTGGTGATGGAACCCGAACTGATCCTGCGCGATTCGGCCTGATCCCTAGAGCAGGACGCGATAAGAAAGAATCGCATCCTGCTCTAGGAGTCTTTGTTTACGCGTGATTATTTGCGAAAAACCGGTACCCACTTTTTCGCATCACGCTCTAATTCGCCACCGCGCGCGGCACCCGGACCAGCATCGTCGCAACCGCCGCCGCCAGCATCATCCCGCCGCCCAGCATCAGCACATGGCGCGGATCGCCGCCCAGCACCGGGCGATAGCACAGCCACACGAACACGATTTCGATCATCATCGGCACGACGATGAACATGTTGAATATGCCCATGTAAACCCCGGTGCGCGCCGGCGGGATGGCATTGGCCAGCATCAGATAGGGATTGCCCATCAGGCTGCCCCAGCCCACCCCGATGCCGACCATCGCCACCACCAGCAGCGGGATCGATCCGGTCGACGCGATGGTCAGCATGGCCAGCCCCGACGCCACCATGGCCACCGCATGCACCGCCTGTGGCCCATGCCGCCGCGCGATCGGGATCATCGCCAGTGCCGACAGGAATGCCACCAGATTGTAAAACGCGCCCAACTGGCCATTCAGCAGCCCGGCATCGCGAAAACCCGCGCTGGCCGGGTCGCTGGTGCCGAACACCCCGCGCGCCAGCGCCAGCACGACATATTGCCAGTAACAGAACATGCCGAACCACTGGAACAGCATGGCCAGCGCCAGTTGGCGCATCGCCGGCGGCATATCGCGCACGGCATCGCGCAGGCCCGCCAGCGTCGATCGCAGCGACAGCGGATCGGCGGCCATGGCGGCGTCTTCTTCGGGCGTCAGCGGCAATTCGGGCACGCGCCAGATCGACCATACGATCGTGCTGATCGACAGCACTGCGCCGATCATGAAACTGATCCGGGTGATCGCCGGGATGCCGTTGGTATCCAGCAGATCCTTGTTCACCCCCCACCACACCAGCAACGACGGCGAAAGATAGGACAGCGTCTGCGCCAGCCCGGTAAACGCGCTCTGCGTCAGAAAGCCCAGCGGGCGCTGGCGTTCATCCAGCCGGTCGCTGACATAGGCGCGATAGGGTTCCATCGTCACGTTGTTGGCGGCATCCAGCACCCACAACAGACTGGCCGCCATCCACAGCGCGCGGCTGAACGGCATGGCCAGCAGGCACAGGCTGCACAGCACCGCACCGATCAGGAAATAGGGCGTGCGGCGCCCCAGCCGCGACCGCGTGCGATCGCTCATCGATCCGATCAGCGGCTGCACAATCAGCCCGGTCATCGGCCCGGCCAACCACAGCAGCGGCATCGCGCCTTCGTCCGCGCCAAGGTAGCTGTAGATCGGCCCCATGTTGCTTTGCTGCAGCCCGAAACTGAACTGCAGGCCCAAAAACCCAAGGTTCATCTGCAGGATGCGCGCCAGCGACAGATGCGGCTTGATCGATGGCTGGACCATCATGTGATACTCTCCCCGGCAAGCTCACGCTGCCCTGAAAGGAGCCATAGGTGATTTTGCAAACGATTGCAAATTTTCGTTGCAATCGTTTGCAGGACTCCGCTATGGACGAGTCGTGCCGCTAAACGGCAATATCCAAGGGAGAGACACATGCAGAGGGTTCGCACCATTTTGTTGGTCAGCAGCGCGCTGATGTTCGCCGTGCCTGCGTTCGCGCAGAGCGCCGCGCCAGCCGCCGCCGCACCGGCAACCGCCGACACCACCGGCAAAGACGACATCGTCGTGACCGCCGTCGCGCGCGGCCAGAACCGGCTGGACAGCTCGGTCTCGGTCAGCTCGCTCAATTCCGCCGCGATCGCCAATGCCGCGCCGCGGTCGGCCGCAGAACTGTTCCGCAGCCTGCCCGGCATCCGTTCCGAATCGTCGGGCGGTGAAGGCAATGCCAACATCCAGGTGCGTGGCATTCCCATCTCCACCGGCGGCGCAAAGTTTCTGCAGTTGCAGGAAGACGGTCTGCCCGTGCTGGAATTCGGCGACATTTCGTTCGGCAATGCCGATATCTTTCTGCGCAGCGATTTCAACATCGCCCGGGTTGAAGCCGTGCGCGGCGGTTCCGCATCGACCTTTGCATCGAATTCGCCAGGCGGCGTGATCAACCTGATTTCCAAGACCGGCGATCAGGAAGGCGGCTCGATCCAGGGCACGGTCGGCCTCGATTACGGCGAATACCGCATCGACACCGATTACGCCGGCAAGATTTCCGAAGGCCTGAATTTCCACGTCGGCGGCTTTTACCGCGTCGGCGAAGGCCCGCGCCGCGCCGGTTATGACGGCAACAAGGGCGGCCAGATCCGCGGCAACATTACCAAGACCTTTGACAAGGGCTTTTTCCGCCTGAACTTCAAATACCTGAACGATCGCGCGATCGGCTATCTGCCCAGCCCGGTGCGCGTCAACGGATCGGACAGCAACCCGCATTATGAAGGCCTGCCTGGCCTCAGCCCCAACAACGACGCCATCCACAGCATCTATTTCACCCGCGCGGTCACGCTTGACGGGCAGAACAATCGCGAAGTCGACGATATCCGCGACGGCATGCACCCGATCGTCAAATCGATCGGTTTTGAAACCCAGTTCGACGTGGCCGATGGCTGGATCGTCAACGACAAGTTCCGTTATGCCGACATCTCCGGCCGGTTCATTTCGCCGTTCCCGGCCAGCGTCGACACGGTCAGCACCCTGGCCGCAGGGATCGGCGGCGCGGGCGCGACGGCGACATATGCCAACGGGCCGATGGCCGGCCAGGCGGTTCCCGCCGGCACCTATGCCATGGACGTGGTGCTGTTCAACACCAAGCTGAACAGCCTCAACAACGTCACCAACGATTTCAAGGTCAGCCGCAAGTTCGCCACCGGCAACGGCGGTGCGGTCAATTTCACCGCGGGCTTCTACAAATCGCGCCAGACCATCGACATCGACTGGACCTGGTCGTCGTATCTGCTTGAGGCGAAGGGCAACAATGCCGCGCTGATCGACGTCAAGAATGCCGCCGGCGCGCTGCAGACCGACAACGGGCTGGTGGGTTACAGCGCATCGTTCTTTGGCGGTTGCTGCCGCCGCAGCTACAAGCTCGATTACGATACCAACGCGCCCTATGTGCAACTGGGCTATAGCCAGGACAAGCTGACCGTCGACGCCAGCGCGCGTTATGATGCCGGCAATGCACGCGGCTATGTCGCAGGCGATGGCCCCACCGCGCCGTTTGACGTCGACGGCAACGGGGTGATCTCTGCCCCGGAAAAGCTGACCTCCACGCTGCCGCTGGGGGCACAGCGCCCGGTCAACTACAACTACAACTATTGGTCCTATTCGGTCGGGGCCAATTACCGCGCATCGCAGGAATTGTCGCTGTTTGCCCGTTACAGCAAGGGTGGCCGCGCCAATGCCGACCGGTTTGTGTTTGGCGGCAACACCAGCGCAACCACCGGCGCATTGCTGCCGGGCGCGCGCCCGGTCGATTTCGTCCGCCAGGCCGAAGTGGGCACAAAATACCAGACCGGCGCGCTCAGCCTGTATGGCACCGCGTTCTATGCCCGCACCGAAGAACAGAACTACGAAGCGACCACGCAGCGGGCGACCGCCAACACCTATCGCGCTTATGGTCTGGAATTCGAAGGCAACTACCGCGTCGGCGCCTTTGCGCTGGCGGCCAGCGGCACCCTGACCAATGCAAAGATCGTAAAGTCGCTGGATGCCACCGTGATCGGCCACAAACCGCGCCGGCAGGCGGACTTTATCTACCGCATCACGCCCACCTACACCACCGGGCTGTTTACGCTGGGTGCCAGCGCGATCGGCACCACCGCCAGCTATACGCAGGACAGCAACCAGTTGAAGCTGCCCGCCTATACGCAGATCAACGCGTTCGTTTCGGTGCGACCGATGGAGCGCGTGCAGGTGTCGGTGAACGCCAACAACCTGTTCAACACCACCGGCTTTACCGAAGCGGAAGAAGGTTCGATCCCCGCCAACGGCATTGTCCGCGCCCGTTCGATCAACGGTCGCACGGTATCGGCATCGGTCAAGTTCGACTTCTGACGAGCCCCCCCCTGCCCCGGGCGCGCGAATACCGCGCCCGGGGCATTTTTGTATGCGTTTGGATTTAGCCCCATGACGAGTGTCTGGTCGGCGCTGGCGGTTGCCGCCATTGCCGACAATCCCGTCCCGACCGCGCCGGTCATCGATCTGGCGGCCTGCCCCCCGGTCCTGCCCGGATTTGATGTGTGGGATTATTGGCCGGTGCAGGAATGCGACAGTCGCACCGCGGTGATCGCGGGCGGCACGCTGTTCATGCTGCTGTCGGCCCCCGTTTTGCCCGATCCCGACCAGCGCCACGCCATCGCGCGCATCCGCCTGATGCACCACACCCCTGGCGGTTGGCACGACCTGGGCCCGGCCCTGCCCGATGGCCTCGCCCCCGGCAGCCGCGAATGGTCCGGCTCGGCCATCATTTCGCCCGATCACGACCGGGTCACGCTGTATTTCACGGCGGCGGGCCACCGGGATGAGGCGGTCGTCAGTTTCGACCAGCGATTGTTCGAAACCAGTGCAGATCTGCACATCCATCACGGCGTGCCCGCCTTGCTCGACTGGACCGCGCCGGTCGAATCGGTACGCGCGGATGGCGCGATCTATGCGCGCGACATGGCCGGCGGCGGCGCAATCGGCACGATCAAGGCGTTTCGCGATCCGACCTGGTTTTGCGATCCGGCCGACAATGCCGCCTATCTGATTTTTGCCGCGTCGCTCGCACAATCCGCCTCGCACTGGAACGGCGCAGTGGGTGTGGCGCGCCGCGACAGCGGCCAGTGGGTGCTGCGCGCCCCAATCATCACTGCCGACGGGCTTAACAACGAACTGGAACGTCCGCATATTGTCCACCACAACGGCCGTTACGTCTGTTTCTGGTCCACCCAGCGCAAGGTGTTTGCCGATGGCGGCCCGGCCGGCCCCAACGGCCTGTACGGCATGGTCGCAGACCGCATCGACGGGCCGTGGGCCCCGCTCAACGGCACCGGGCTGGTGTTCGCCAACCCGCTGACATCACCGGTGCAGGCCTATAGCTGGCAAGTGCTGGCCGATCTGAGCGTAATCAGCTTTGTCGACCGCCCCGGGCTGGCCGACGATAGCGCCGACCCGACGATTGCGCGCCGCCATTTCGGAGGCACCCCCGCCCCCGTGCTGCAACTGGCGCTGGACGGGAATCGCGCCTGGCTGGTGTGATCGCAACATGAGCCCCTCCCCTCAGGGGAGGGGTTGGGGAGGGGTGTCCGACGCTGCGAATTGTCACATGCCATCGCGGTCTCGGACACCCCCTTGCGGGCACTCTCCCTGAAGCGGAGGGCTTTTACTTCTGTGCCTTATGCAGTCGATCACGACCGTCGCGAGGCGCGTGTTCCCGGCGACACCAGGCCCTAACCCAATGGCCGCCCGGACGCGCGGTTGCGGCGGCGGATCAGGCCGGGCATGAACCGCGCCGCAAACTGCGCAGACCGCGCGGTTTTGCCCACCAGCGTGTGCAGGCGGTCGCCGTGGACGGCGTTCCATGCCGCTTCGGCCACTTCGACCACCGGCGTGATTTCCAGCCCGGCCTGCATCACACGATCGCGGATCGGGGCATTGGTCTTGCGGTTGGGGGCGATGTCGATCAGCGGGGTTTCGATAAAGCCAGGCATCAGGTCGCGCACGGCAATGCCATCGGCGGCCCATTCGCCATCCAGCGATTCGGTCATCGACCGCACGCCAAACTTGGTGGCCGAATAGACCGATCCGCCAGGCACGCCGTAAATCCCTGCGGCGCTGGCGGTGTTGAGCAGGCATGACCCCGGCGCACGCGCCTTTAACCAGGGATAGGCGGCCTGCGCGCCAAAAATCACGCCCTTCAGATTGATGTCCAGCGTGCGTTCGATCTCTTCGGTCGCCAGATCGGTCAGCGCGCCGCCGATCGGGATGCCGGCATTGTTGAACACCACGTCGATCCCGCCGGCCACCGCCGCAAACGCCGCCAGCGCCTCATCCCAGGCTGCCCGGTCGCGCACATCCAGCCGCACGGTAAAGCAACGCCCTGCTGGCAACAGCGCGGCGGTTTCGGCCATGCCCGCCTCGTTGATGTCGGCAACCCCGACATGCCAGCCCTGGCTGGCAAACTTGATCGCCACCGCGCGACCGATGCCCGATCCGCCGCCGGTGATGAAGATTGCTTTTGTGGTGGCCATGCCGTCCTGTCCCGTCGTTGTTTGGTGTTGCCGGCCGATGTGGCACAGCCAGTGGCGCAATCAAAGCGCCGGGTTGTTGTAGCAATGCCAGGTGAAAATCGCGACCGCGCCGCGATGCGGGCGCCATTCCTCGGCCAGCGCGCGCGTCGCCTTTTCATCCGGGCGTGCCTCCATCGTCAGCAACCGCCCCAGCCCGGCCTGGACCGCCAGATCGCCCGCCGGCCAGATATCGCCACGCCCCTCGGCAAACAGCAGATAGATTTCCGCCGACCACCGCCCGATGCCCTTGATCTGCGTCAGCACGGCGATCGCCTCTTCATCATCGGCGGGCAAGCCATCGAAATCGATCGCGCCGGCCATGACCAGTTCGCACAGCGACCGCGCATAGCCCTGTTTCTGCCGCGACAGCCCGCATCCGCGCAGATCATCAAACGATGCGGCGATCACGTCGGCGGGCATCATGCCGGTGCCCAGCAAGCCCTCCAGCTTGGCCCAGACCGACGCCGCCGCCGCCACGCTCACCTGCTGGCCGACAATCGTGCGCAACAGCGTTTCCCAGCCGCGTGCGCGGATGCGCGGATCGGGATAGCCGACGCGTTCGATCGCGGCGGCCAGCGCGGGCGTGATCCGGCCAACATGGTCCAGCCCATCGCGAATCTGTTCAACGGTCAATCCCACCGGCGTTATCCCCCCTTATGGCTGTGCCGGTCCGGCCATCCTTTTGGGGTGGGACATCGGGCGGGCTTGCCAAACTGGCCGATGAGCGATAGCAGCCCCGCCCAAAGAGGGACAGGCGTCAGACCCATTGGCTGAGAGAATTGCGCCACTGACCTTTGCGAACACACAACCTTGCCAATCATGACGGAGACCTGGGACCATGCCAAAGCTGACAGTCGTAAACCGTGCGGGCGACGAAAAGACCATTGATGCCACCACCGGAACCACGGTGATGGAAGCGATCCGTGACAACGGTTTTGACGAACTGCTGGCGCTGTGCGGCGGGTGCTGTTCGTGCGCGACCTGCCACGTGTTTGTCGATCCGGCCTTTGCCGACAAACTGGCACCGATGAGCGAGGATGAAAACGACCTGCTCGACAGTTCGGAACACCGCAGCGACGCGTCGCGCCTGTCGTGCCAGCTGCCAATCACCGACGCCATGGACGGCCTGATCGTGACGATCGCGCCCGAGGATTGATCAAGACCGGGCCGCGCACCTTTGTGCGGGCCCGGACGAATGCCAAAAAGGCCCGCCTGCCCCTTGGCAGGCGGGCCTTTTTGCTGAATGCAGCGCACGGGATTTGTGCGAGCGGGAGAGAATCATGGGCGTGCGGCAGTGGATCACAACAGCGGCGCAGGCGATCACGACGGGCACGGTTGCGCTGGCCGCACTGCTGCCGATCGCCGCCATGGCAAAGCCGGTGCTGCTGATTTCCATCGACGGGTTGCGCCCGGCCGACGTGATCGAGGCAAAGGAGCGCGGCATCAACCTGCCCAACCTGACCGCGTTTCTGGCCAATGGCAGCTATGCGCAGGGCGTGGTTGGCGTGCTGCCGACGCTGACCTATCCCAGCCACACCACGCTGATCACCGGGGTATCGCCGGCCAAACACCACATCGTTGCCAACACCACGTTCGATCCGATGCATATCAACGATGATGGCTGGTACTGGTATGCGCAGGACAACACCGCCGAAACGCTGTGGGATGCGGCCTTTCGCGCGCGGCTGACCACCGGCAATGTGCACTGGCCGGTGTCGGTTGGCGCAAATCACGTGACCTGGAACCTGCCGCAGATCTGGCGCACCGGCCATGCCGATGACCGTAAGCTGGTGCGTGCGCTGTCCACCCCCGGCCTGGTCGCCGAACTGGAAAGCCAGCGCCGCGAAGGCTATGCCGATGGCAAGGATGAAACCCTGCCCAGTGACAAGCTGCGCGCCGGGTTTGCCCAATCGCTGATCCGCCACCACCAGCCCGGTTTCATCACCGTCTATCTGACCGCGCTCGATCATCAGCAGCACCTGACCGGCCCCGGATCGCCCGAAGCGCACCAGACGCTGGAGGCAATCGACGGCCTGGTCGGCGATATCATGGCGATCGAACACCAGTTCCACCCCGATGCAGTGGTGGCGGTGGTCAGCGACCACGGCTTTGCCACTGTCGACACCGCGATCAACCTGTACCGCCCGTTCATCGACGCCGGGCTGGTGACCGTCGATGCCACGGGCAAGATCAGCGGGTGGGAGGCCAGCCCCTGGGCCACCGGCGGATCGTTTGCGATCGTGCTCGCCCGCCCGGATGATGCCGCCCTGGGCGCCAAAGTTGGCGCGTTGCTGGAAAAACTGGCCGCCACACCCGCCGCGCATATTGCCCAGGTCATCACCGAACCAGCCATCGCAGCGGCGGGCGGCAACCCGCGCGCAGCGTTCTATGTGAATCTGAAAATCGGCGCAGTGGCCGCGCCGTTCATCAGCAGCCAATTGCCGATGCTGCTGCCATCGGCAGCGTACAAGGGCATGCACGGCTATTTCCCCGCCGCGCCCGAAATGCGATCAACCTTTCTGATCGCCGGCCCCGGCATTGCCAAGGCCCGCAACCTGGGCGAAATCGACATGCGCAGCATCGCCCCGACGCTGGCCCGCGCGATGGGCGCAACGCTGCCGGGCGCGGAAAAGCCACCGCTGGCTGTGGCGCCCTGATGCCTCCGGCGGCAAAGGGCTATCGCCCTTTGATCGCGGGCGTTCAGAGCGTGATGACTTTAGGCGGGCTGCTGGGTCGGGTTGGGACACCGCACCACTGCACCCGGCCTGAATGCCCAGCCTGACGAATGCATGATACGGATTGCGGCGCCATTGCGTTCGGTGTCCACCCGCAGGCAATTCCCATCCGACGCCGTATTTTCGCTGTCTGCAAAAACCGTCTTGTATTCACCAGGGTCGATACAAAAATCGCCAAAATAATCCCGCAGCTGGATATGGCTGCAGGCGCTTTTGCCGTGCGTGCGGTAGGCACGCGCGATCGCGAAATCTTCAACCTTACGGACAACCTGCGGGCCGGAGAAGTCGATCAGCTGAAACGCCTGTTCAACCAAAGTCATGCCCGCGAGTATGCCGGCGATCAGCCCGCAAAAGAAAAAGGCGATCGCGGTAACTCGGTTTGATGATCGGGACACCGGTTTGACAATGGCGATAAGCAAGGAAAACGCCAAACCCGTCACAATTCCAAAGCCAATGGCGCCCTTGACCACCGCGTCGCTGTGATCAGGGTACAATTGCGTCGTGGTTCCAGACACCCAGTGCAACGGAACACCGGTGAACATCACGACAATAAGCACAACCACCAGGTTGCGCTGCAGGAAACTGCCTGATTCAGACTTTGCGCCGCTCACCATCCAAAGGCTCCTTTGCGCCGCGATGGCCATTCACGGGATCAAAGGACAATAGCCATTTGCCGCCGAAGGCAAAAACTTAAAGCGCCAGCCCCGCCGTTTCCGGCAGCCCGCTGATCAGGTTCAGGCTTTGCACCGCCGCCCCGCTGGCGCCTTTGCCCAGGTTGTCGAGTTCGGCCACCAACCGCGCCTGTGCCCCATCAGCGCCGGCGATCACGCGCAGGCGCAGGCCGTCCCATGCCGGGGCGTGTTCGCGCAGTACGATTTCGCCGGGGTCGGCCGCGTCGTCCTCCACCGTGACCACGGCCGATCCGGCGTAGAACGCCTTCAACGCTTCGCGCAGCAACGCAGGATCGGGCGCGCCGGGAATGATCGACAGCGGCAGCGGCACTTCGACCACCATGCCGCGATAGGCCGCGACGACCGCAGGCGCGAACAGCGGTGGAATGGCCAGGTGGGTATAGGCCTGCATTTCGGGCACGTGTTTGTGCCCGAACGCCAGCGCATAACCGCGCCAGGCAATATCGGGTTCGGCCGCAAAACGTTCGATCAGCGCCTTGCCCCCGCCCGAATAGCCCGAAACCGCGTGGCAGGTATAGGGCCACGCCACCGGCAGCAGCCCGGCGCGCACCAGCGGCGCCAGCAGCGCGATAAACCCGGTGGGATAACACCCCGGATTGCTGATCCGCCGCGCCGCCGCCACGGTATCGCGCCCGACCAGTTCGGGAAAACCATAAGTCCAGCCATCGGCAACACGGTGCGCGGTAGAGGCATCGATCACCCGCGTGCGGTCATTGGTGATCAGGCCGACCGCTTCGCGTGCGGCATCGTCGGGCAGGCACAGGATAACCACATCGGCATCGTTCAACGCTTGGCTGCGCGCCCCGGCATCCTTGCGCCGGTCATCATCGAGCATGATCAGCGAAAATTCCGGCCGACCCGCCAGCCGCGCGGCGATTTCCAGCCCGGTCGTGCCCGCCGCGCCATCGATGAACACCGCGGTGGTCATGCCACCGCCAGCGCGGTCATCGCCACATAACCGACCAGCCCGTGATCATCATGCTGGCCCCAGGCCCACCCGCCGGCGATATCCAGCACGTTGAACACCGCGCCGGGTGCCAGCGTGGTCAGCACATCACCATCGACCCGGCCCAGCCGCCGCAGCGGCGCGCCGTCGGCGCCCACGTGGTGGGGCATCGGCACGGCATAGTGCGGCACAAAGATCTGCCCGGCGCAGCGGATATGCGCCAGATCGCCGCGCACCGGCCGGTGCAGCGGGTCGATCGGCTGCGACGGATGCGCCAGCGGAAAGTCGCGCTCGGTCAGCGGCAAGGGTTCGGGCAGAAGGTCAGCGCGCAAAGGTTGATTGTCCCGCAAAGGCAAAGCCGGGCGCCTAGGGGAATTGATCCCGCCGATCAAGTCGCGCGCTCAAAGCGTGCCAGCAACAGTCCCCATGCGGCACGCAGGCCCAGCGCTTCGCCGCCTTTGGGTCGCCCCGGTTTGGCGGTCGGGCGCCAGGCAAAGGTATCGTAATGCACCCAGTCGATGCCTTCGCCAACAAACCGGTCCAGGAACAGCGCGGCCACGGTCGCCCCGGCAAACCCGGTGGCATGGCTGTTGACCATGTCGGCCACATCCGATTTCAGATATTCGCGATAACCATCGTGCAATGGCAGGCGCCACACCGGATCATCGCGGTCCAGCCCGGCCGTGGCCAGCGCGGCGGCGGTATCGTCGCGGCGGGTGAACACCGCGGGCAGATCAGGCCCCAGCGCGACCCGCGCGGCCCCGGTCAGCGTCGCAAAATCGATCAGCAGTTCGGGTGCCGCCGCACTGGCGCGGGTCAGCGCATCGCCCAGCACCAGCCGCCCTTCGGCATCGGTATTGGTAATTTCGATCGACAGCCCCTGGCGCGACCGCAGCACATCGCCCGGACGCATGGCATTGCCCGAAATCGCGTTTTCCACCGCCGGGATCAGCAGATGCAGGCGCACCGGCAGCGCGTGTTCCATCACCAGCCGCGCCAGCGCCAGCGCATGCGCGGCGCCGCCCATATCCTTTTTCATCAGCGCCATGCCGCTGCTGGGCTTGATATCCAGCCCGCCGCTGTCGAAACACACGCCCTTGCCCACCACCGCCACACGCGGATGGCGCACGTCGCCCCATTCCAGTTCGATCAGGCGCGGCGCATGGTGGCGCGATGCGGCGCGGCCCACCGCGTGGACCATCGGATAATCGCGTTCCAGCGCATCGCCCGCCACGACATGGATTTCGGCGCCAAAACTTTTCGCCAGGCTGCGCGCCTCGGTTTCCAGTTGCGCCGGGCCCATGTCTTCGGCCGGGGTGTTGACCAGATCGCGCACCAGCGCGATGGCGCCGGCCTCGGCCACCGCAGGCGCCAGCGCCTTCACCTCTGTGGTCAGCAACACACGCGGATCGGTATTGGCACCATCGGTCTTGTAGCGGTCAAACCGGTATTGCGCTGCGATCCAGCCGACCAGCGCGGCGGCGATCCGTGGCACGCCCGGTTGAGAAGCGTGCGCCACCACGCGATAAGTGCCGCCGGGCAAACCTTCTGCCAGCCGCGCCAGGCACCAGCACCCCAGCGCATCGCGCGCATCGATCCCGCCAAGCGCAAACCAGCCCAGGCCATCGGGCACGATCGCCAGTTCGCCGGCTGCGCCTTCGAATTTCTGCGCGGCGATCGCGGCACGCTGGCCTTCGTTCAGGCTGCGCAGCACGGCATCCAGCCCGGGCTTGGCGACCAGGTGGATGGCAATGGCTTTTTGCCCGCGATCGGGCTGTATCAGGGCGTTGAGATCGGTCATGGAAAAGCGTCTAACGCCAGCAGCCTGCGCACGCATAGCGGAAAGTTGCGCACCATCTCGCCAGACCGCGCAACAATCGCTACATGGCGGGCATGACCGACTATGTAATCGCCGACGACACCGATATTCAGCCGCGCGACGGCACGATCAAGCTGCACGGCCCGGCCGCGTTTGCCGGCATGCGCGCCGCCGGGCGTCTGGCTGCCGAAATCCTGGATGCCCTGGCGCCGCTGGCAGTACCGGGCGCATCGACCGAAGACCTGGACGCAGTGGTGCGCGACATGACGCTGGCGGGCGGTGCGATCCCGGCCACGCTGGGCTATCGCGGCTATACCCATTCGTGCTGCATTTCGATCAACCATGTGGTGTGCCACGGCATCCCGTCGGACCGCACACTGCGCGACGGCGATATCGTCAACATCGATGTCACCCCGCTGCTGGATGGCTGGCACGGCGATTCCAGCCGCATGTTTCTGGTCGGCGATGTGCCGTTGAAGGCGCGCCGGCTGGTCGAAGTGACCTATGAATGCCTGATGATCGGCATCGAGGCGGCGCGCCCCGGCGGCCGGCTGGGTGACATCGGCGCGGCGATCCAGGCCCATGCGGAGGCGCATCGTTATGGCGTGGTGCGCGATTTTTGCGGCCATGGGCTGGGCCGGCTGTTTCACGATTCGCCCGAAGTGGTGCATGCCGCGCGCGCCGGCACCGGCCCCGAACTGCGCCCCGGGATGATGTTCACGATCGAACCGATGATCAACCTGGGCAAACCGGCAGTCAAAATCCTGGAAGATGGCTGGACGGCGGTCACCCGCGACCGGTCATTGTCGGCGCAGTTCGAACATTCGATCGGCATTACCGAGGACGGCGTGGAGATTTTTACGCTCAGCCCGCTGGGCCGGCATTGCCCGCCTTATATCTGAATTCGGCGTACGATTGCGATGCTGCCCAAAAAATGGGCAAGTCTTGCGCAAATTTTGCGCATGTTTTGGATAGCTGAACGAAATTTGTGCAATGTTTGATGTGCAAAATTTAACAGATTATTATCCGGCCCACGCATTTTGCGGCTTCCGCCTTTGTTGACATTGGCCTACGGAACAAAATTGGCACGGGCGGCGATTCTTGTTACGAGTGGCCCACGTTCAACCACCGCCGGGTTCGTTTCGGTATTGCCCGGGTGCATGCACGCCCGGGTTGGCGCCGAAACGAAACGGTCTGCACAGGGTCAGATCGAGTGAAGAAGATCGAAGCGATCATCAAACCCTTCAAGCTGGATGAAGTCAAAGAGGCGCTTCACGAAGTGGGCGCATCGGGGATCACCGTTACCGAGGCCAAGGGCTTTGGCCGCCAGAAAGGCCATACCGAGCTGTATCGCGGCGCCGAATATGTGGTCGATTTCCTGCCCAAGGTAAAACTTGAAGTGGTGGTATCCGACGCGATGGTCGACCGCGTGGTAGAGGCGATTGCCGCCGCCGCCCAGACCGGCCGCATCGGCGATGGCAAGATTTTCGTCATCCCGGTTGAAAGCGCGTTGCGCATCCGCACCGGTGAACGCGACGACGACGCGATCTGATCGGTCCGGACATTCTGGACCGGGGCGGCGATCGCGCCAAACCAGGTTCGACCCGGGCAGTGACCCTTTGAAAAACACGCCTGAACAGCAGCTTTGAATACCGTAATTTCCAACCCCAGCCACCGTGATAATCCCGCCACAGGCGGGTCAACGCAAAGGATCAACAATGGCATCTGCGAAGGACATCATCGCCCGGATCAAGGACGAGGAAATCGAATGGATCGATCTGCGGTTCACCGACCCGAAGGGCAAATGGCAGCACCTGACGATGGTCGCATCGGTGCTGGGCGAAGATGAGCTGGAATCAGGCCTGATGTTCGACGGTTCGTCGATCGAAGGCTGGAAGGCGATCAACGAATCCGACATGATCCTGAAACCCGACCTTGATTCGGTGTGGGTCGATCCGTTTTCGGCATCGCCGATGCTGATCATCAATTGCGACATTGTCGAACCGTCGACCGGCGAACTGTACAGCCGCGACCCGCGTTCCACCGCCAAGCGCGCCGAAGCATTCCTGAAAACGACCGGCATCGGCGACACCATCTATGTCGGGCCGGAAGCCGAATTTTTCGTGTTCGATGACGTGAAATTCTATGACGGGTATGACGGCAACGGTTTCCGCATCGATGATATCGAACTGCCGACCAACACCAACCGCACCTATGAAGCCGGCAACATGGGGCATCGCCCGCGCGCCAAGGGCGGCTATTTCCCGGTTGCGCCGGTTGACAGCCTGGTCGACATCCGTGGCGAAATGGTCAAGACCATGCTCGACATCGGTCTGCCGTGCGACAAGCACCACCACGAAGTGGCCGCGGCGCAGCACGAACTGGGCCTGACGTTCGGTACGCTGGTGCAGACCGCCGACCGCATGCAGATCTACAAGTATGTCGTGCACCAGGTCGCCGCCGCCTATGGCAAGACCGCCACGTTCATGCCCAAGCCGATCAAGCAGGACAACGGATCGGGCATGCACACCCACATGTCGATCTGGGCCGAAGGCAAGCCGCTGTTTGCCGGCAACGGTTATGCCGGCCTGTCGGACATGTGCCTGTATTTCATCGGTGGCGTGATCAAGCATGCCAAGGCGCTGAACGCATTCACCAACCCGACCACCAACAGCTACAAGCGGCTGGTGCCCGGTTTTGAAGCGCCGGTGTTGCTGGCCTATTCGGCCCGCAACCGTTCGGCATCGTGCCGCATTCCCTATGGCGCCGGTGCCAAGGCCAAGCGCGTGGAATTCCGTTTCCCTGATGCGATGGCCAACCCTTACCTGTGCTATGCAGCGATGCTGATGGCCGGGCTCGACGGGATCAAGAACAAGATCCACCCGGGCGAAGCCATGGACAAGAACCTGTACGACCTGCCGCCGGAAGAACTGTCGCTGGTGCCGACGGTGTGCGGTTCGCTGCGTGAAGCGCTGGATTCGCTGGTGGCCGACCATGCCTTCCTGCTGGAAGGCGGCGTGTTCACCGAAGACCAGATCGAAGCCTATATCGAACTGAAATGGCCCGAAGTGTCGCGTTGGGAAACCACGCCATCGGCGGTCGAGTTCGACATGTACTACAGCGCGTAAATCTGCGCAGACCTCTACGCGAAAGGCGCCCGGACCCCGGTCCGGGCGCCTTTTTCGTTGCAGCGCATGGTTTTTACGCTGCGACGCACAACCAAACATAAATGCAGGATGAACGGTTTGCCGGGTACGGCGAACCGAGCCACGGCGGGGTTCGCGAATCGGGAGAATTCCCTAGGTATATTCCGATGAGCAAAACCACCCTCCTGCGCACGCTGACCGGTTTTCTGGCCTTGACCGCGGCGATTGGCGCACCTGTCGTGGCGCATGCCCGACTGCAATGCGTGGCCTATGCCCGGCAGATTTCCGCAGTGCAGCTTTCGGGCAATGCGCGCGATTGGTGGGGCAATGCCGGCGGCGTCTATGCCCGTGGCAACGCTCCGAAGGCGGGCGCCGTGCTGGCGTTCCGGTCCACCCATGCCATGCCGATGGGCCATGTCGCGGTGGTCAGCAAAGTGATCGATGAGCGCCATGTGCTGATCAACCATGCCAATTGGTCGCGGCCGGGAATGGTCGAACGCGGCGTTGTTGCGGTCGATGTTTCGGACGCGGGCGACTGGTCGCAAGTGCGCGTTTGGTACGCGCGCAGCGGATCGCTGGGCCTGCGCCCCTCACCCGCCTTTGGTTTCATCTACCCTGCCACGCAAACCGCCAGCAGCGCGCGCGACAACGACACCGATCACGGTTAAGCGTACACCGTCCGCCCCCGGGCGGATGCGCAATCAGGCTGATTTCAGCGCTGGTACCGGGTCCCGCACCGTCAGCAGTTGCCGCATATCCGCTGCCGGCATGGGTTTCCAGTACAGATAACCTTGCGCCAGTTCGCACCCTGCGGACTGCACCAGCCGCGCCTGGGTTTCGGTTTCAACGCCTTCGGCCACCACTTTCATCCGCAGGCTGTGGCCGAGCGAAGCGATCGCGCACAGGATCGCGTTGGCATCGGCATCGCCTTCGATATTCGAAACGAACGCGCGATCGATCTTGATCCGTTCGAATTCGAACAGGCGCAGATACCCCAGGCTGGAATAGCCCTGGCCAAAATCATCGAGCGCCACGCGAAAACCCATGTGTTTCAGATCGCGCAAGGTGGTCAGCACCTGTTCCGACCGGTCCAGCATCACGCCTTCGGTCACCTCCAGCACCACGCGTGACGGGTCCATCCCGGTTTCGGCGATAATCGCGGCCATGGTCGCGACAAAATCGCTGGCCATGATCTGGATCGGCGACAGGTTGACCGAAATGTCGCATTCGGGCCAGTCGCGACATTCGTTGAACGCCGCGCGCAGGATCCAGTTGCCAAGCGGAATCATCAACCCGCCCTGTTCGGCAATCGGCACAAACAGGTCAGGGCGGATCGCACCGCGTTCGGGATGCTGCCAGCGCAGCAGCGCTTCCACCCCGACGATTGCGCCGCTGCCGATGCTGACGATGGGCTGATAGGCCACGCTCAAGTCATCGCGCGCGATCGCCCGGCGCAATTCGGTTTCCAGTTCCAGCCGCAATTTGACGCTGGCATCCATGTCGCGGGTAAAACAGCGATAGCGCGCGCGCCCGCGCTGTTTGGCACGATACAGCGCAATGTCGGCCCGGCGCAGCAATTCGCCCGGGTCTTCGCTTTGCGCCGGGCCCCAGCTGATCCCGCACGAACAGGTCATGTCGATCGAATGGCCCGAAATCACGAAAGTTTCGCGCAGCACCGCCAGAATCTGCCGCCCCAGCATATCGGCAGTGGCGCGACCGCCCTCGGCGCGGCGCAACACGACGAATTCGTCCCCCCCGAACCGCGCGATAAAATCCCCCGCCGGCAACAACCGCCGCAGCCGCAGCGCCACCTGCCGCACCACTTCGTCGCCAACATGGTGCCCCAGCGTATCGTTGATCACCTTGAATGCATCGAGATCGATATAGCCGACAAACACATCGCCGCGCACGCTGCCGTCGATGCACCCGGCCAGGTCCTGGCGCAGCCGTTGCATGTAATGCACGCGATTGGGCAGGCCGGACATGGCATCGTGCAGCGCATTGTGCCGCGCCTGCGCCTCGCTCGCCAGCAATTCGCGGGTGATTCGCCAACTGCGCCGTAACACCACGCTGCCCCCGATCAGCACGCAGGCAAACAGCAGCGCCCACCCCCACAGCATCGGCGTGGTCCGCTGCATGATGATCGGCCCCGGGCTTTTCGCGGTCCAGCGCAGCCAGCCCAGATGGCCGCCATCGATGCTGTGAAGCGCGATGGTGTTGTCGCGCGCCGATGTGCCGGGCGCCAGCGTTACGCCCAGGTCGGGCAGCAACAGATCACGCCGCATGCGCGCCATCGCCTGCGCATCCAGCGGGCGCAGCGTAACATAATAGACCGGCGCGTGGGTAAACAGCCCGGCCACGCGGTCGGGCACGACCGATCCGACCGTCATGATTTCGGGCCGCCCGTCGATCGTCGCCAGCCCGCCGGCCCAGCGCGGCAGCGGCATGCCGGTGCGATCGATCGGCCATGCGGTGCCATCGGGCAGCCGGACCTGCCCGGCCGTGGTGCCCAATGTCATACCCGGCGTGCGACTTTGGGCAATCAAGATGGCGGCCAGCGCCCGCAAGCGCGGCAATTGTGCGTCTTCACCAGTGCGCCCCATCTGCCAGGCGCGCACCAGCGAGCCATCCGAACGCAGCAGAAACGCGCGGTCGATGGTGTAGGTCGCCGCAGCATAAGTACCGAATTCGCGATCGATCCAATCCATATCGCGCGGGGACAGTGCCGCACCATCGACATGGGCAATCGTTTCGTCCCAGTTGATCAGGCCCATTTGCGCGGAAACGGCATTTTCCATGGTGCGCGCCAGAAACCGTTCGACCAGTTGCCGTTCATCATCACGCGACAGATCATCGGCCACCGTGGCCGCGTGTTCAAACGCCAGCAACAGCGCCGCCGACAGCGCAATCAGCCCCAGGAACGTGGCCAGCGCGACCCATCCGGTGCGAAGCCCGGACGCGATCTGCCGCTCCGCATCGGAGGGTCTGACTGGCATGACACCCATGGCATCGGCTTAGGACAACGATTGCCAAGAAACGGTTAGCGGCAAAAGATATCACCCATAGTGTAATTACCTGCAGCGATGGGAAAATCTGGCCCTGCCCATATGGCCAATGCGCGTTGCACGCCGCCACCCGTCTTGCATTTTTGGCCGCGTGCGCCGATGTTAAACACCGCAGCGGGACCAACGCCCGCGCCCCCGGAGGATTCATGCGCGAACTGTTGACACACTATATCGATGGACAATGGGTGGCCAGCGAAGGCGGCCGCCGCTACGAAGTGATCAATCCCGCCACGGAAGAACCCTGTGCGGCGATCATGCTGGGCAGCGAAGCCGATGTGAACAAGGCCGTGGCCGCCGCCAAGCGCGCCTTTGCCAGTTACAGCCAGACCCCGCTGGCAGAGCGCAAGGCGCTGCTGGAACGGATCATCGTCGAATACAAAAAGCGCTTCCCCGATTTTGCCGCCGTGATCAGCGAAGAAATGGGCGCCCCGCTCAGCTTTGCCGGCACCGCGCAGACCGGGGCCGGCCTGGGCTATCTACTGGGCTCGCTCGAAGCGCTGGATTCGATGACCTGGGACACCCCGGTCCCCGGCGCCAATGCGCGCATGGTCTATGAACCGATCGGCGTGGTCGCCGCGATCACCCCGTGGAACTGGCCGCTCAACCAGATCTGCGCCAAGATCGCGCCGTGCATTCTGGCCGGCAACACCGTGATCCTGAAACCGTCGGAAGAATGCCCATCGAACGCGGCGATCTTTGCCGAAGTGCTGGATGCCGCCGGTGTTCCGCCGGGCGTGTTCAACCTGGTGCAGGGCGATGGCCTGGGCGTGGGCGTCGCGCTGACCAAGCATGCCGATGTCGACATGGTCAGCTTTACCGGGTCAACCCGCGCCGGCATCCAGATCGCCAAGAACGCCGCCGACACAGTGAAGCGCGTACACCAGGAACTGGGTGGCAAATCGCCCAACCTGGTGCTGGAACAGGCTGATTTTGCCGCCAATCTGCCTGCCACGCTGTCGGGCGTGATCGCCAACACCGGGCAAAGCTGCATCGCGCCGACGCGCATCCTGGTGCCGGCCGCGCGCAAGGCCGAAGCTGAAACGTTCGTCCGCGACTATTTCGCCGCGGTCAAGGTTGGCCCGCCGACCGAGGAAGGCGCGCATATCGGCCCGGTGGTCAACAAGGCGCAATGGACGAAAATCCAGGGCCTGATCGAAAAGACCATCGAAGAAGGTGCCACCCTGCTGCAGGGCGGCCCCGGCCTGCCCGACAGCGTCAACCGCGGATATTATATCCGCCCGACGGTGTTTGGCGACGTGACCCCCGACATGACCATTTTCCACGAGGAAACCTTTGGCCCGGTCGCGACCATCACCACCTATACCGACATGGATGACGCGATCGAACTGGCCAACCGCACCAGCTATGGCCTGTCGGCCACAATCACCGGCGATCCCGAAGCGGCCAAGGACGTGGTCGGCAAGCTGCGCGCCGGCCTGGTCGCGGTCAACCAGTGGGGCGGCGTCAAGGGCGGTTCGTTCGGCGGCTACAAGCAGTCGGGCAACGGCCGCGAAGGCGGCATCCATGGCCTGAAGGACTTCATGGAAGTGAAGACCATCGTCAACGCGTAAGCGTTGACGCAGCAACGAGCGTCAACGCGTAAGCGTTGGCGCGACAAGGTAAAATGAGGGGGCATGCGCTGCGCGCGTGCCCCCTTTGTTATGGCGACAAATGGTGGCGAAGGAATCCTTGCCCCACCTGTCCAATTTTTTCCCACCCCCCCACGGTCGCTCATCCTTGCATGTTGCGCTTGGCTTGATCTGTAAAGATGATTGAGCCCGAG
>NZ_JBBATI010000035.1:0-43784 GCF_040398825.1 Novosphingobium sp. | reverse complement strand
CGCGCGACCTCCTCGGAGCCCAACGCAATGTGTGAATCTGCTAGCCCCTGAGGGGAGGGGTTGGGGAGGGGTGTCCCGCGCCCGAAGTGTTGCGCACCATCGCAGCGTCAGACACCCCCACGCGGGCCCTCCCCCTGAGGGGGCGGGCTTTCAGGGCATTACGAACCAGTCCGCAAATGCAGCTTGCGCGCTATTGCGCGCAAATCGGGCCCTTGATCCATCTTGATGCATCATGATATGTCATGATGCATCAAGATGGAGGTATGTCATGGCGTCCCAGCCGCGCGAAAAATTTGCGACCCAGGTCGATACCGAAATCCTGCGCGAGGTCCGCGATCTGGCCAGGTCCGAAGGCCGGCAGATTCAGGCGCTGATCGAAGAAGCGCTGACCGATCTGGTGGAAAAGCGCAAACAGGCGCGCCCCCGCGCGCATGTCATGGCGGCCTATCAGGCCAGCCATGACACTTTTGCGCCGCTGTATAAGAAGCTGGCTGAATGACGGACTATCTGACCGCCGTCGAAGTGCTCACTATCCACGAAGACCAGATCGCGCGCTATGGCGGCGGCCAGGGCGTGCGCGACCACGGCCTGCTGGATGCCGCGCTGTTCCGCCCCCAGACCGGCTATTACGCCGATCTGATCGAGGAAGCGGCGGCGCTGTGGGAAAGCCTGTCGCAAAATCATCCCTTCATCGATGGCAACAAACGCACCGGCTTTGCCGTCACGTACACCTTCCTCGCCATCAACGGCGCGCGCCTGAAGGCAAGCGCAGCGGCCACCGAAACGTTCATGCTCGGCCTTTACACGACCGGCACATTCAACTTTGAAAACCTTGCGCCGTGGTTGCGGGCCCATGTGACATTTGATGCCCAGGCATAGTTCATTGGGCGGCGGGAGTTCATTAAGAGGTTTACGCACCTTTGACGGTAATTCCACCACGGTAATTTCCACGGTAATTCCGGAGCTCAGGTCGATGGCTGTGGCGTTGACGGCGGCAAAGTGGTTGACGGTCGCGCATCTGTGGGGGACCCAAAAACGCCGTCAGGCAGCCACCCTTGCAACAGTTTCTCGGTGATTGACTTGTCCTCCCGAATAACGATGGGCTTGCCTGTCCTCATGTCGCGCATCCCGAGGCCGTCACTGTCCAGGTCCACGCCTCGTCCAAAAACTATGCCATGCCCTGTGGCGAAAGCGTAAGCCCGAGAAATCAACTCATCGCGGCGATGGACGCCAAGCCTCGACTTGACAAGGTTAGCAAGCAACAGCAGCTTTTCTGCTTCGTCAGGGTCGCGGCCGAACTTCTCGCGGAACCCCCCGAAGGCTGCCTTTACGCGTGCGTATTCGGCAACACGTCCTCTGGAGTAGAGGACATCATACACAAAAGCGAAGCCGCGTTCCGACCGAAGGCCGTATTGCGCAGTCACCGCCCGCGCCTTGTCAACCCAAGGCTGCAGATTCTGGAATTGAATGTGTTGGAACGTCGGATTGGACCCGAGTTGGCCAAAGCGCTCATTCCACAGCGCCTTGATGCGGGAAGACGAGCCTGAATCAACTAACTCCCTGTTCGCCATGTCGATTGCGTCTGTACCCGAGGCGGCAATGAGTTTCTCGATAAATGGTAGCCCGTCGCCCATCGCGGCATCAAACTGCGCGCGGTCAGCGTTTCGCATCTGCTGGAGAAGCGTTTGCAATGTGCCACGACGTAGACCCCACCAGCCAATGCCAAATTCAACGTCGGTTTTGCCGAACGAAAGTATGGTGCTAAACGGATCATGATTTCCAAAATCGATTTGGGCGGTCAGCAGGACGGATTTCCACGTCAACGGGTCCGAGGAAAACGCCGCCATGGCTGCCTCAATCTGTGCCACTGAAAAGCCGACCCGATCCGCAGCCGCGGAATTGATGAGACCAAGCGGAGCAGCCTGATTTTGCTCATCAGGACTGAAAGCAGCCAGTTGGAAAAAGGTTGGTGAAGTCGATCGGCTGTGGTGTGGTGCTGTAGCGCGATGCGAAGCGAGGGCCATGACACCTGCCAAGCAAGCGGCATTTTGAAGCATAGTCAAATCACGTGTCCGGATGACATGCATCTCGACATAGTTTCCGGCACCGGAGGGGATATGCTCGCCTTCACCACGCAAGGGGAAAAGCAGCACAACATCAGTTGGATCATAGACCTCAAGCGAGACCGGATCACCCGCTTTCATCCCGCGTGGCAACGGGATGCTGGCATGGCCATGGATCTCGGAGATTCCCGATCCCCCATTCTTTGCGCCTACCGTGACGCCTGGCATCGCTGCGTTGCGCATGCAGTTCTGCACAACAACCGGCAGCATCGTGACCGCCTGCGCATGGGCGCGCATTGGAACGAGAATCGATACAATAAGTGCGCCAAAGAGATACGCTGGCGAAAGGAGCTGCGTCGAATTTTTGGTGGATAGGCGCCTCATGATCGACTCACCTCACCTTGCTGAACCTGACTGATTGATTGCTGGCCCCCGCAAATAGATCCTGATCCAGGTTGAGCCCCGCATTCGTTTCGAAATGCAGCCTGACCGGCGAGCCTGCTGGGAAACCGCGCAGGGTGAATTTGCCTTGTGCGTCTGTTAAAGTTGAAGCTTTTCCCTGCGGCGTGCTTACCGACACATTTGCCAGCGCCCGGCCCTTGCTGTCGAAAACCTGGCCACTCACACTTGCACTTTGATCCTCAGCGAGACGCACGGTTGTGGCAGGGTTCAGATCATCACCCAGCACAACCGAGGCTTTACCTTTCCAGAACGCGCCTGGGTCCTGGGCATAGACCGTCACTTTTCCATCACCCCGGGTGGACGCCGGGATATCGAATTGCCACCCGCCAGCCACAGCCTTAGCTTCGCCACCGCGGTCGTTTGTCACTTTTGCGTTGTCGACCGGGTTATCGGACGGATCAACTACAGTTACCCGGAGACGATAGATCGAATCGCCCGAGTGAAGCTTGATAAACGCATCGGCAAGGATCGGAAGAGCGCCAAGAAATGCAATGACTATCGCGCCCACGACCGCCACCCGAAATTTAACCCGGCGGTTCAGAAGAAAGAACAGCATTGCCATTGCGAAAGCAGCCAGGCTCCAGCCTGACGAAACTTGCGCCGCCTCCTTGAGAATCGGTTCCAATCCTGATACCACCCCAAATCAATTAAGTCGGAAAATCGCCCTCTGTAAAGCGATGTAAAAACGAGTCTTCGGCCGGACGGATATTGCCACCAAAGTGCGGTGTCCGCCAAATTGCATCAATGGCCGACTGCCCTCGCGCAAGCCCATCCACCGCCTGCCCCCTGCCCAGTACCAGATGCAACCACGCACCCGCTGCCTGCCGCCAGCCATTAAATCGTGTCATCCACTCCATCGTCCCAGCCTTGAGCCGGGAGCCCACTGCTTTTGAGCATCTAATTGCAAAGACTAGCCCCGGATCTCCGCCAGTTAGCCTGCATCCTGTCACGCAATATGCCGCTCTGCGAATAAACCGAAGGGTTCAACATTAGATCCGATAACGTCAAGATTGGTCTCAATGAAGGCACGGCCCTCATGCGCGTCGGCACCCCAGATGCGGTTCGAAGCGGAGGCGAGCGCCGCCCGATTGACGCGACGAATCAACTCGGCGCTTGGAACGTTCAAGAGTTTCGCCTCGGTCTCCGTGCCGGCAGTTCCGAAAAAGATCCGATCAGGCGCGATCGGCATCTGGATAAAGAACTTGTCAGTATCGACTCCGCCTTCCCAATGAATGGGCAGGTCTGACAGGAGCAGCTTAGGCGCCTCCGGCTTGAATGCGAGCACCCACCAGTTGAGCGTTTCGAACCGTTCAGTCATCTTATCGTCGCACACCATTTGAGGAAGCCAAGAGGTAAGTGCGTGGGCTTCCATCATGCCCGGATGATGAGTTTCGAGCCACCTTTCGGTGCTTGGCCAACCGGACGGAAGCGCGGCATCGCGTTCAGCAAGACTCCTCCGCAACTTCTCCATGCCCTCTGTCCGCAAATGGGCAAGGACATCGGGCTGGCGCATACGCAAGGAACTCAAGAAAAAGGCCCAGGCAATTTTGTCGTCCTGGCTGATCACCTCTTGCCGTTCGATCTTGGCGAGCGCGACCGCAGCATTACTGTCTATGGGGCTGAAGAATTTTTGCTCAAGATGGTCCTCACCGATGCCAAGCGCATTGGCGACAATAGCATAGAGTGCATGCTCGTAGCCGGTATATTCCGGTGCAACTGCCTTGCAAGCGACTCGCCCGTTCACAATTTTATAGCTTTGGAGTTTACCCCCATCATTACACCAGCGGCGCAGCAGGAATTGGGGGACGTAATGGTGCTTCACGAAAATAAGAATGCCGTTTTTGGCGCCTCTTCTCAAGCCAAGAGCGGGTGATTCCCACAGCTTAGCGATGGTGCCAATGACTGAACGCCCCTTGGAAAATATATACAATTGCGAGGCAAAACGGCCCGAAGATGCTTTTCGAATAGATGGACGTTAATCCCACTTGCCGAATTATTTGAAAGTGTACCGGAGTGTTCGCAAAATTTGCAGCGCGATTGGAAGCGAATTTCCCGCTTCCCTACCCCTGCCCCTCCGCAAACGCCGCCTCATACACCTCGCTCGCGGCCATCCACCCCGCCTCAACCTCCTGCAACTTCGCCGCGGCAATGCCGCGCTGGCGCGACAGTTCGCCCATTGACAGTTTGGCCAGGTCGGCGCGTGCTCGCGCCGGTTCGAACATGGCGAGGTCAAACGCGCTGATTTCGGCGCTCAGTTTGGCCATTTGTGATTCGGCGTCGATCACTTTCTTTTTCAGGCCACGCAGCTGCTCGCGCAATTGGGCGCTGGCCTTGCGGTCGGCCTTGCTGCCACTGCTGCCTTTGGCCTTGTCGCCATCGCCCTTGGGCTGGTTGCGGCCCAGCACGAAATCGATGTAGTCTGACATCGCGCCATCAAACGTCTTGGCGGTGCCATCGTCCACCAGCACCAGGCGGTCGACCGCCAGTTCCACCATGTGGCGGTCATGGCTGATCAGGATCACCGCGCCTTTATAGGTGTTCAGCGCCTGCACCAGCGCTTCGCGCGCATCGACGTCCAGGTGGTTGGTCGGTTCGTCCAGGATCAGCAGGTGCGGCGCGTGGCGGGTGACCAGCGCCAGCGCCAGCCGCGCGCGTTCGCCGCCTGACAGCGTGCCGATTTTCGATGTGGCCCGCCCGCCCGAAAAGCCGAAGCGACCCAGTTGCCCGCGCACCGCCTGTTGCGTGGCGCCGGGCATTGCGCGGGTCATATGTTCCAGCGGGCTGTCATCCCCCGCCAGCTCCTCCACCTGGTATTGCGTGAAATAGCCGATGCGCATTTTCGCGCTGGCGTTCATCGATCCTTCCATCGCCGGCAATTGCGCCGCCAGCAGGCGCGCCAGCGTGGTTTTGCCATTGCCGTTGCGGCCCAGCAGCGCCAGCCGGTCATCGGGATCGATCCGCAGGTTCAAACGCCGCAGTACCGGTTTGTCGGCATAGCCGACGCTGGCCAGATCGAGCGTGATCAGCGGCGGGCGCAGTTCATCGGGATCGGGAAAATCGAAACTGAGCGAGGGATCTTCGCTCACCGCCGCGATCGGCTGCATCTTGGCCAGCATTTTCGCGCGCGCCTGGGCCTGCCGCGCGGTGGAGGCGCGGGCGCTGTTGCGCGCGACATAGTCGGCCAGTTTGGCGCGCTGCACATCCTGCGCTGCGGCAAACGACGCCAGTTGCGCCGCGCGTTCCGCACGCTGGCGTTCGAACGCATCATAGGCACCGGGGTACAGCGTCAGCTTCCCCCCCTGCAGGTGCAGGATATGATCGACCACGGTGTTCAACAGATCGCGTTCATGGCTGATCACCAGCAGCGTGGCGGGATACGATTTCAGAAAGTTTTCCAGCCACAGCGTCGCTTCAAGATCGAGGTGGTTTGACGGTTCGTCCAGCAGCAGCACATCGGGCTGCGAAAACAGCAGCGCCGCCAGCGCGACGCGCATTTTCCACCCGCCCGAAAACGAATCGAGCGGTTGGCCCTGCATGCCTTCGTCAAAGCCCAGGCCAGACAGGATGCGCGCGGCGCGGGCCGGCGCGGCATAGGCATCGATCGCGATCAGGCGTTCGTGAATATCGCCCAGCTTGTGCGGATCATGCTCCACCTCTGACTGCGCCAGCAGGGTCGTGCGTTCGGCATCGGCGGCCAGCACGGTTTCAAACGGAGTGACCGTGCCGCTGGGTGCATCCTGCGCGATATAGCCCAGCCGACAGCCGCGCGGCATATCGACCGACCCGCCATCGGGCTCCAGTTCCCCGATCAGGGTTTTCACCAGCGTGGATTTGCCCGCGCCGTTGCGGCCGACCAGCCCAACCTTGCTGCGCGGGGGGATCGCCGCGCTCGCGCCGGAAATGATATCGCGCCCGCCAAGGCGCACGGTGAGATTGGAAATGGACAACATGGATTGGGCGCCTAAAGCATTGCGCCGAAAAGTGGGAACGGCTTTTTTGGTAAATCTGCTGCGGGGGCAAAAAAGCGGGATGGTGCGCCGGGTTTGCAGCGTCGACGATCCGCCCGCCCACAATACTTCGTCATTCCTGCGAAGGCAGGAATCCAGTTTACCTGGTGCAACAAGTGAAAAAAGAAGCTGGATTCCTGCCTTCGCAGGAATGACGAAGCGTATTTGTGCTTATGTCACCGTGTACCTTCCCCACCCACAAATGCGTCCAGCGCGGCGCAGTGCCGCGCGATCGCGTCGGCCGGCAGGAACGACCCGGTCAGGCTGTTGCGCGCCAGCGTGGCCAGATCGGCGCGTGACAGTCCGCGCGCCGCCGCCACCGCGTGGTAATTGTCCGCCACATACCCGCCGAAATAGGCCGGATCATCAGAACTGATCGTCGCGCGCAGCCCCAGCGCCAGCATCCGGTCGATCGGATGCGCATCCAGCGATGCCACCACGCACAGTTTCAGGTTGGACAGCGGGCACACCGTCAGCGTCATGCCCATGTTCACCAGCCGATCCACCAGTCCTGCGTCTTCCAGCGATCGGTTGCCATGATCGATGCGATCGACGTGCAGCACATCCAGCGCCCCGGTCACGTATTCCGGCGGACCTTCCTCCCCGGCATGCGCGACCAGCCGCAAACCGCGCGCGCGCGCGGCGGCGAACACCCGGGCAAACTTTTCAGGCGGGTGGCCCAGTTCGGATGAATCGAGGCCCACGGCGGTGATCCGGTCCAGCCACGGTTCCGCCTCATGCAGGGCGGCAAAGGCGTCCGCCTCGGTCAGGTGACGCAGGAAACACAGGATCAAACAGCTGGTCAGGCCCCACTGCGCCTCTGCCTGCGCCATGGCCGACAGCAGCCCGGCCATCACTTCGGACATTGGCACCCCGCGCGCAGTGTGCGTCTGCGGGTCGAACATGATCTCTGCATGCACCACGCCATCGGCCGCGGCGCGGGTGAAATAGGCCATGGCAAGATCGTGAAAATCCGCCGCGGTCAGCAGCACCGCCGCGCCAGCGTAATAGATATCGAGAAAATCCTGCAAATTCCCAAACGCATAGGCCGCGCGCAGTGCATCGACATCGGCATACGGCAACGCCAGCCCGTTGCGCCGGGCCAGCGCAAACATCAGCTCCGGCTCCAGGCTGCCTTCGATATGCAGGTGCAGCTCGGCCTTGGGCAGGGCGGTGATGAATTGGTCGAGATCGGTCATCGCAGCATTATGCCTGCGGGCACCGGATCAATCCACCGCAATGTGGTGCCGGCTTTACGCGTTCTTAACGCGCCCCCCCGGCTTTGCCGTGGAACCTTAACGGCACATCGGCCCACAGCGCATCCGGGTGGCGGCCTTTCACGGCCCGCCATCACCCTTTTGCAATCGAGGTGCCTTGTGACCGATCTTGCGTGGCTGGCGGTGCTGGCCGGCCTGACTTTCCTGACCCTGGGGTTCGTTCGCCTGTGCGACGTTTCGTGATGGAGGGCCAACAGCCATGACCCCCCCGCTCATCCTGGCCGGCGTGACCGCGCTTGGCCTGCTTGGCTATCTCATCGTCGCGCTGCTGCGGCCTGAAAAATTCTGATATGAAAAAGGAACCTGTCCGATGACTGCGGGCATGACACTTTCCGGCTGGGCGCTGATCCTGGTCTTTGTTGCGGCCTGCTTTGCGATGGCCAAACCGGTCGGGCTCTGGCTGTTTGCGCTGTACGAAGGGCGCGATACCGTGCTGACTCGCGTGCTGGGCCCGGTCGAACGCGGGTTTTACCGCCTGTCCGGCGTCGATCCCCAGCGCGAACAGACCTGGCGCCAATATGCGCTGGCGATGCTGCTGTTTCAGGTGGTGACCGCGCTGGCCACCTTTGCCGTGTTGCGGTTGCAGGGCGTGCTGCCGATGAACCCGCGCGCGCTGCCCGGGCTGTCGTCCGATCTGGCGATGAGCACCGCGATCAGCTTTGTCACCAACACCAACTGGCAGGCCTATGCGGGGGAATCGACGCTGTCGAACCTGTCGCAGATGCTGGCGCTGGTGCCGCACAATTTCCTGTCCGCGGCCAGCGGCATTGCCGTGGCGTTTGCGCTGTTTCGGGGCTTTGCGCGGCGGCAGACGCCGTTTGTGGGCAATTTCTGGGCCGATATGACGCGCGTCATGCTCTATCTGCTGTTGCCGATCTCGCTGGTCTATGCTGGGGCGCTGGTCGCCGGCGGTGTGCCGCAGACCTTTGCCAGCAGCGTGGATGCCACCACTGTCGAAGGCGCGCACCAGACACTGGTGCTGGGGCCGATCGCGAGTCAGGAGGCGATCAAGATGCTGGGCACCAACGGTGGCGGATTTTTCAACGTCAATTCCGCGCATCCCTATGAAAACCCCACCGCGCTGATCAATCTGCTGCAAATGCTGTCGATCTTTGCGATCGGCGTCGGGCTCACCTGGTGCTTTGGCAAGGCGGTGGGCGATACCCGCCAGGGTTGGGCGGTGTTGACGGCGATGATGGTGCTGTTCGTCGCCGGGGTCAGCGTCGTCTATTGGCAAGAGGCGGGCGGCAATCCGCTGCTGCACCACATCGGCCTGCCCGGCCCGAATATGGAGGGCAAGGAGGTGCGCTTTGGCGCGGCCGCCAGCGCGCTGTTCGCCACCATTACCACCGCGGCCAGTTGCGGCGCGGTCAATGCCATGCACGACAGTTTCATGCCGCTGGGTGGCCTGATCCCGCTGTTCAACATCGAACTGGGTGAAATCGTCGTCGGCGGGGTTGGTTCGGGCATCTATGGCTTTTTGCTGTTCGCGCTGCTGGCGGTGTTTATCGCCGGGCTGATGGTCGGCCGCACGCCCGAATATGTCGGCAAAAAGATCGAAGGGCGCGAGGTAAAGCTGGCGGTGCTGGCGATTGTCGTGCTGCCGCTGTGCATCCTGGGCGGCACCGCGCTGTCCAGCGTGCTGGCGGCGGGCCTAGCCGGGCCGCTCAACAAGGGCCCGCACGGGTTTTCCGAAATCCTGTACGCCTTCACCTCCGCCACCGGCAACAATGGTTCGGCGTTTGGCGGGATCAGCGCGAACACGCCGTATTACAACGGGGCGCTGGCGGTGGCGATGTGGATCGGGCGCTTTTTCATGATGGTGCCGGTGCTGGCGATCGCCGGATCACTCGCCCAGAAAAAGCACACGCCGGAATCCGCCGGATCGTTCCCCACCACCGGGCCGCTGTGGATCGGTCTGCTGATCGCGGTGATCCTGATTGTCGGCGGCCTGACCTTTCTGCCCGCGCTCGCGCTTGGCCCCATTGCCGAACACATGGCGATGCTGGCCGGCACCACGTTCTAGAGCGCTTTTGGCTCCGATTGCATCGGAGCAGCGCTCTAGATTCTTGTTTTGCCGCATTTTTCGAATCGGCAGGTTCCACCAGCCTCGAAAATGCTCTGAAAGGGATCAGACTTTCATGTCCTCCACCACACCCACATCGATGTTCGCGCCCGCGCTGGTGTTTCCCGCCATGGGTGAAGCGGTGCGCAAGCTTCATCCGCGCGATCTGATCCGCAACCCGGTGATGTTTACCACCGCCGTGGTCGCCACCCTGCTGACCGTGCTGCTGTTCGTCGGCAACAGCGGCCTGGCCATCAGCTTTCAACTGCAGCTGATCGTCTGGCTGTGGCTGACCGTGCTGTTCGGCACCTTTGCAGAGGCGCTGGCCGAAGGGCGCGGCCGCGCCCAGGCCGCCAGCCTGCGCGCATCGCGCAGCGAACTGGCCGGCAAACGGCTGAAAGGATCGGGCGATGGCTTTGAACTCGTGCCCGCCAGCAAGCTGGCGCGCGGTGATGAAGTGCTGGTGGAAACCGGCGATCTGATCCCCGCCGACGGCGAAGTGGTGTTCGGCGTGGCATCGGTGAACGAAGCCGCGATCACCGGCGAATCCGCCCCCGTCATCCGTGAGGCCGGCGGTGACCGCAGCGCGGTGACCGCCGGCACCCGCGTGGTGTCAGACTTTGTGCGTGTGCGTGTGACGCAGGAACCGGGTCAGGGCTTTCTCGACCGCATGATCGCGCTGGTCGAAGGGGCGCAGCGGCAGAAAACCCCCAACGAAATCGCGCTGACAATCCTGCTGGTGGGGCTGACAATTATCTTTCTGGTCGCAGTATCGACCGTGCCCGCGTTTGCCGGCTATGCCGGTGGCGGGATTGCGGTGGCGGTGCTGGCCGCGCTGCTGATCACGCTGATCCCGACCACCATCGCCGCGCTGCTGTCGGCCATCGGCATTGCCGGGATGGACCGGCTGGTGCGGTTCAACGTGCTGGCCAAATCGGGCCGCGCGGTGGAGGCCGCCGGCGATATCGATGTGCTGCTGCTCGACAAGACCGGCACGATCACCGTGGGCGACCGCGCCGCATCGGAATTCCGCCCCTTGGCAGGCGTCGCCATGGCCGAACTGGCCAGTGCCGCATTGTATGGCAGCCTGGCCGATGAAACCCCCGAAGGCCGCAGCGTGGTCATCCTGGCCCGCGAACGCCATGGCCTGTCTGCCGAAATGCCCGCCGGGGCAGAGGTGATCCCGTTCACCGCACAGACGCGTTTGTCGGGGCTGAAAACCGGCGACCGCCTGATCCAGAAGGGCGCGATCGATTCCATCATCCGCGCCAATCCGCAGGCCAGCGACGCAGCCCGGGCTGAACTGGTGCGCAATTCCGATGAAATCGCGCGGTTGGGCCAAACCCCGCTGGGCGTATCGGAAAACGGCCGGCTGCTGGGCGTGATCGCGCTGAAAGACGTGATCAAGGCCGGGGTGCGCGAAAGGTTCCTGGAACTGCGCCGCATGGGCATCCGCACGGTGATGATCACCGGCGACAACCCGCTGACCGCCGCGGCGATCGCGGCCGAGGCCGGGGTCGATGATTTCCTGGCCGAGGCCACGCCCGAAGACAAACTGGCGCTGATCCGCAAGGAACAGCAGGGCGGCCGGCTGGTGGCGATGTGCGGCGATGGCACCAACGATGCCCCGGCGCTGGCGCAGGCCGATGTTGGCGTGGCGATGAACACCGGCACCCAGGCCGCGCGTGAGGCGGGCAACATGGTCGATCTTGACAGCGACCCGACCAAGCTGATCGAAATCGTGGGTCTGGGCAAACAGCTGCTGATGACGCGCGGCGCGCTCACCACGTTTTCGGTGGCCAACGACGTCGCCAAATATTTCGCGATCATCCCGGCGATGTTCGTGGTGCTGTACCCCGGCCTGCGCGCGCTCAACGTGATGCACCTGGCCAGCCCGCAAAGCGCGATCCTGTCGGCGATCATCTTCAACGCGCTGATCATCCCGGTGCTGGTGCCGCTGGCGCTGAAGGGCGTGGCCTATCGCCCCGCAGGTGCCGGCGCGCTGCTGGCGCGCAACCTGGCCGTCTATGGCGTGGGCGGGCTGATTGCCCCGTTCATCGGCATCAAGGCGATCGATCTGGCCGTTTCCGCGCTCCATCTTGCCTGAATCAAGGGACATTTTGCCATGTTAAATGATATTACCCAGGCCGCGCGTCCGGCCATCGTGCTGACCGTGCTGATGTTCGCGCTGACCGGCCTGGCCTATCCGGCGGTGATCACCGGGCTGGCGCAAGTCATCGCCCCCGATCAGGCCAATGGGTCACTGGTAACGCGCCATGGCCAGGTGATCGGTTCCACCCTGATCGCCCAGGGGTTTTCCGGGGACCGCTATTTCCACCCGCGCCCGTCGGCCGCCGGCAAGGGGTATGATCCCACCGCGTCAAGCGGATCGAACCTGGGCCCGACGGCAAAACCGCTGATCGACCGGGTGACCGCCGATGTGCGCGCCAATCCCGGCGCCCCCGCCGACATGCTGACCACATCGGGGTCGGGGCTGGACCCTGACGTGACCCCGCAATCCGCGCAGTGGCAGGTGACACGCGTGGCCGCCGCGCGCCACCTGGCGCCGGCAGCGGTGGCCGCACTGGTCGATCACGCGACAGTCATGCCGTTGCTGGGCTTTATCGGCGAACCCCATGTCAATGTGCTGCAGCTGAATCTCGCGCTCGACAATTTGCCGGCGTCTGGCACACACACCGCACCATGAACGACGCCGCCCGTCCCGATCCCGATGCCCTGTTGCGCACACTCGCGCTGGGCACCGGATCGGCCGGCCACGCCGGGCGCGGGCGGCTGAAAGTGTTTCTGGGCGCGGCGCCTGGCGTTGGCAAAACCTGCGAAATGCTCGACAGCGCCGCCGGCCGCCGCACAGCCGGCGTCGATGTGGTGATCGGCCTGGTGGAAACCCACAACCGTGCCGAAACGGTCGCGCGCACCACGGGTTTCGAAATTATCCCGCGCAAGGTGATCGACCACAACGGCCGCAGCCTGGAAGAAATGGATATCGATGCCGTGCTGGCGCGCAAACCCGCGCTGGTGCTGGTCGATGAACTGGCACACACCAATGCCCCCGGCAGCCGCCACGACAAACGCTATCAGGATGTCGAAGAAATCCTGAACGCCGGGATCGACGTCTATTCCACGCTCAACATCCAGCATCTGGAAAGCCTGAACGATGTCGTCGCCTCGTTCACCCGCGTCCGCGTGCGCGAAACCCTGCCCGATCGCGTGCTGGAATCCGCCGAAATCGCGGTGGTTGATCTGCCGCCCGATGAACTGATCGAACGGCTGCGTGACGGCAAAGTCTATGTTCCCGAAGAGGCCAGCCGCGCGCTGGCGCATTTTTTCTCAAAATCAAACCTTTCGGCCCTGCGTGAACTGGCGCTGCGCCGCGCGGCGCAGGCGATCGATGCGCAAATGCTCGACCATGTGCGCGCGCATGCGCTGGGCGGCAAATGGGCCGCGGGCGAACGGCTGGTGGTGGCGGTTTCCGAACACCCGGGCGCGGCCGGGCTGGTGCGTAGCGCCAAACGCATGGCCGATGCGCTGGGCGCGCCGTGGACCGCGCTGCATGTCGAAACCGTGCGCGACCTGGGCCTGGCCGATCGCGATGCGCGCGCGCTGGCCACCACGCTGGAACTGGCGCAGCACCTGGGCGCGCAGACCGCGTCGATCCCCGCCGAAACGATACCTGAAGGGCTGACGACATTTCTGGACCAATCGCGCGCGACGCAGCTGATCCTGGGCAAGGCCAGCCGGTCGCGCTGGCACGAATGGCGCCATGGATCGGTGGTCGATCACATGGTGCGGCACACATCGGGTGTGGCGGTCCATGTGCTGACGCTGGACGACGCCGGCACCGACAGCAAGACGGACCGGCCGCATGCGGGCAAGGCCACCCGGCCGGTGGCCGGCCGCTGGGGCACGCCGGCGGGCTATGCCATCGCGCTGGCGTTGGTGACGCTGGTCACGCTGGTCGGGTATTCGATCGCGGCGCTGGGCAATGTGACCAATGTCGCGCTGTTGTATCTGCTGCCGGTGCTGGTCGCGGCCACCCGCCATGGCCTGCGCACCGGGCTGGTGACAGGCCTTGCCAGTTCGCTGGCCTACAATTTCTTTTTCATCCCGCCGCTCTACACCTTTACCATCACCGATCCGCAAAACCTGATCACGGTGATGGTGCTGCTGGGGATTGCCGTGCTGGTCAGCCAGATGGCATCGCGGGTGCGCGATCATGCGCTGCTGGCGCGGCGCAGCGCGGCGCAAAACAGCGCGCTGGCCGGGTTTGCCCGCCACCTGACCGCGATCACCACCGACGCGGAGCTGGGCCAGGTGCTGTGCGCCGAAGTCGCGCGGATGATCGATGTGCGCGCGGTGCTGATGCTGCCCGAAGACGCCAATCTGGTGGTGCGCGCGGCGATCCCGCCCGAAGACCGCATGGACACGCTGGAATACGCCGCTGCACGCTGGGCGGTGGACCACAACCGCCGCGCCGGGCGCGGGTCCGACACGCTGACCGCGTGCGAATGGCTGTTTTCGCCGATCAACGGTGGCGGCCGCGTACTGGGGGTGCTGGGCATTGCGCGCGATGACACCGCCGCGCCGCTGCGCACCGATCAAATGCCGCTGCTGTCCAGCCTGCTTGATCAGGCCGGCCTGGCGCTCGAACGCATCACGCTGGAACGTGAAATGGCCAGCGTGGGCAAATTGCGCGAACAAGACCGGCTGCGCACCGCGCTGCTGTCATCGGTCAGCCACGATCTGCGCACGCCACTCACCGCGATCATCGGCAATCTGGATGCGATCACGCCGGTCGATGCGGTACAGGCCGGCCAGCTGGCCAGCGCGCAGGCAGAGGCGATGCGGCTGCGTGGCTTTGTGGCCAATCTGCTCGACATGGCGCGGATAGAGGCCGGCGCGCTGATCCGCAGCAGCGAACCGGTTGATCTGGCCGATGCCATCGCCAGCGCCGCGCACGATCTGCGCCGGCTGCTGATCGCCAATCCGATCGACATGGCGGTGTCGCCCGATTTGCCGTTCGTGCTGGTCGATGCGCAACTGTTTCACCAATGCCTGATCAATCTGATCGACAATGCGGCGAAATACGGCGATCCCGGCACCCCGATCACCATCGCCGCACGGCGCGATCCGGGCCACCTGGCGCTGATGGTGATGGACCACGGGCCCGGGCTGCCGGCCGGAGACGAAACCAAAGTGTTTGAAAACTTTGCCCGCATCGCCGGGTCCGACCGCAAGCACGGCACCGGACTGGGGCTGGCCATCGTGCGCGGATTTTGCGCCGCGATGGGCCTGACCGTGACCGCCAGCAACCGCACCGACCTGCCCGATGGCCAGACCGGCGCCTGTTTCACCATCCATTTCGATGAAACCCATCTGCGCGTCATGGATGCAGGGGATGCGGCGTGACCCAGCTGCGCGTGCTGGTGGTGGAGGATGACGCGGCGATCCGACGGCTGTTGCTGGCCGCACTCACCCGCGCCGGCTATGACGTGATCCAGGCCACCGATGCGCGCGCCGCACTGGCCGCGCTGGCGATCGACAAGCCCGATGCGGTGCTGCTCGATCTGGGCCTGCCCGATCGCGACGGGCTGGAACTGGTGCCGCTGATCAAGGCGGCGGGACCCGCGCTGATCGTGGTGTCGGCACGTGGCGAAACCGATCAAAAGGTTGCCGCGCTGGACCTGGGCGCCGATGATTACCTGACCAAACCGTTCGACAGCGAGGAACTGCACGCACGGCTGCGTACCGCACTGCGCCACCGCCGGCACGCGACCACCACCACCGACACGGTCGCACTGGGCGATGTCACCATCGATCTGGCCAAACGGCTGGTGTTCCGCGCCGGCGCCGAAGTGCACCTGACGCCAAAGGAATACGCCATGCTGGCCGAACTGGCGCGCTATCCCGGCCGGGTAATCACCCATGCGCACCTGTTGCGCGCCGTCTGGGGCCCTGGCCACGAATACGATGTGGAATATTTGCGCGTCGCCGCACGCGGTATCCGTCGAAAGCTGGAGGCCGACCCCGCCACACCCCACTTGCTGCGCAACGAACCGGGGGTTGGATACAGGTTGGTCGGATGATCGATCCGACAAGTAAGGCGCGCAAATATTAGTCCAAATCGGATGAAAAACATGTCCGAAATTTAATGAATATCTTGGTTCGGGCCATTGTGATGGCAATTACCCGCGTACAATAATTGCAATTGCACGGTGCGCACGTCCGGCGCCGTGCAAACAACCCTCTTGCACAGCCGTTTTTTGCAATTGGTCTTTTCCAATCAAAATGGCGCGGGATATTTTCAGGTTTTTTTGATCGTTTGACGCAAGACCGGTTGAAAGGTTGAAAACCTTTGCTTATCCCCGGTCCCGGAATGGTTGGATAACACCTGGGGGTCAAATGCGTAAATTGTGGAATGGTGCGGTGCTGTTGGCGTCGTTGGCGATCGCTGTCCCCGCTATGGCGACGGAAACCACCCCGGAACAGGTGGTTGTGCCCACTCCGCCGGCGGGCAAGGCCGAAGTGGTGTTTTTCCGCAAGGCGGGCTTTGCCGGATCGGCCATCAGCTGTGCGCCGTCGGAAAATGGCACAAAGATCAGTTCGTTGCCCCCGGGGCGGTTTGCCATTCTGGTCGCTGAACCTGGCCCGCACACCTATGCCGGTGGCAGCAACGTCAAGGACGGCGTGGCGCTCAATCTGAAACCGGGGTCGATCACCTATGTCCAATGCAACATCCGCGTCGGGTTCTGGGCAGGCATGCCGGTGTTCGATATCGCGCACGATGATGATTTTTCGACCAAGTTGTGGAAATCATTGACCAAGGAACAGTTGGGTCCCAACATCCTGACCGACGAACAGATCAAGACTGCGCTGGCCGCGCAGGCCGCACAACCGGCGGTTACGCCCGCGGCAGCACCAGTGGCGACACCCGCCCCGGCGACCGAACCAACCGTGGCAGCACCGGCAACCACCGCCGCACCGGCAATGCCCGCTGCCACCGCAACCCCGCCAGCGCATTGATTGCCGATGGTTCCGCCGGGTCCGATGCAACGGGCCCGGCGGAAACGCGCGGCATTCGCGATCAGCATGCCGCCGGGCGATAATCGCGCACCAGATCGGCAAACCCGCGCAGCGCGATCTGTTTGATCATCCCCATCTGGCCGGTGAACGGTTTGCCATGGCCGGCGAACACGGTTGACCCTTCCATCGCGAACGAAATGAACAGCGCCAGCGTTTCGCATATGCCACGCGCCAGATCGGGGCGCATGTCGGCGATGATATCGTTCAGCGGGGCGCGCGCGCGGGCATACAATTCGTGCATGCGGTCGTGGACAAACGCATCATGGTTCGACAGTGCCCACAATTCGGGGAACAGCCGGGTGGTTTTCAACGCCGGGATATCATCCAGCACCAGCGTGCAATAGCGTTCCAACCGCTGCGCCGGGGTCAGCCCTTCTTGCCGCAAAAAGGCATCGAATTCGTGTTCATAGGCGGCGGTCACCGCATCCAGCAGCGCGCGCACCAGGTCTTCGCGGGTGGGGTAATGATAGGTCAGATTGCCCAGTTTTATCGCGCAGGCGGCCGCCACCCGGCGCATCGACATCGCGTGCCAGCCTTCATCGATCAGGATCGCCAGCGCAGTGCGCAGGATCATTTCGCGCGTGTCATGCCCCTTGGTATAGCCACTGGTGCGTTCGGGCATAATCAGATCGGGCACTTGCGCCACGGCGGCATCGGTCTGCTGCATCGGTATCCCCAGCGTGATTATCCCGGAGTGCGATAATTGAATTTAGGTCGGTTGACAAGTTTGATCGACTTTGCGCATCCTGTGGCCCAGAGTGCGGCCCGCAACCGGGCCGCGCGCCGATGTCAGGGTGGAGACGCGTTGTGATGCGCCAGGGGCCAACGGGAATTTTCAGGCGGGTTTCAGCCGGGCTGTTGCTGGGGGCCATACCGCTGGCAGCATTGGCTGCGCCTGCCACGCCTGCGCCGCTGCCGGCCGAGCCGATGCCGGCGGTCACCGCCCTGCCAGCGGTCTGGCCAAAAAGCTGGGTGCTGATCAACGATTTCAATTTCAACGCGATCATCGATGGCCGCGTGGTGGTGGTGGATACCGCGTCGGACAACCAGCCGTTAAAGGGGCTGATCCGCAATTCGCAATTCGGCAGTTCGCTGCTGTCGGTGAAGCGCGGCGAAATCCTGACCGCCGAAACATTTTATCCCCGGCTCACCCGCGGTGAACGCACCGATGCCATCACGCTGTGGTCGATGGCCGATCTGCAGCCAAAGGGCGAAGTGGTGCTGCCCGGCGGCAAGCGTCAGCAGTCGGTGACTTATCCGCAGCTGTTCCAGTTCACCAATGGCGAAAAATGGGCGCTCATCGCCAATTTCACCCCGGCGCAATCGGTCAGCGTGGTTGATCTGGATGCGCGCAAGGTGCTGAGCGATATCGACCTGCCCGGCTGTTCCCAGATCTACCCGACCGGCACACGCGGCTTTTCCAGTTTTTGCGCCGATGGATCGCTGTTCAGCGTGGCGCTGGACGACCAGGGCAAGGTGGCCAGCTCCGCCACGATCAAGGCTGTGCAGGATATCGACCACCAGGCGCTGTTCAGCACCCCGGCCTGGGTGGGGCAGACGGCATGGTTTGTCGGCCAGCGCGGGCTGATCCAGGGTTTCGATTTTTCGGCAACAATGCCCAAGGTGATCCCCGGCCCGTTCAGCGTGGGCACCGCCCCCGGCGCCGCGCCCGAATGGCGCCCGGGCGGATGGCAGGTGATCAATTCCGATGCCGCCGGGCACCTGTATATCCTGATGAGCCCCAATGGCCGCGAAGGCAGCCACAAGGATGGCGGCAGCGAAGTGTGGGTGTTTGACCCGGTGAAAAAGGCCCGCATCGCGCGATTCGCGCTGAAAGCGACCTCAACCGCCATCGCCGTAACGCGCGAAGATCATCCGCATTTGGTGGTGGCGCGCGCCGATGGCGTCGTCGATATCTATGATGCGGTGACCGGTGCGTTTGTGCGCACGCTGGGCGCGACACTGGCGTTCAGCCCGATCGTGATCACCCCGGTACCATGATGTTGGCGATTACCCTGTTTCTGGCGGCCGTGCTGGCGCTGTCTGCGGCGCACAAGCTGCAGGCGCCCGACCGCATGATCATGGCGACCGGCCGGCTGGCGGGCGTGACCGGGCCATCGGCGCTGATCCTGACCGTGCTGGCCGGCGCGGTGGAGGCGATTGCCGCGCTGTGCCTGGTGTTGCCGGGTGCGACGGTGATTGGCGCGGCGACGGCGGCAGGCCTGTGGGCGGTCTACGCCGGGGCGCTGTGGCGCCGGCGCGGTGCGGTGCTCGATTGCGGATGCGATCTGGTGGCGCGGCCGCGTGCGGTGGGCACGGCACAGGTTGCGCGGCCGCTGGTCCTGGCCGTGCTGGCGCTGGCCTCCATCGTGGTGCCGCAATTTGTTGTGCAGGATGACGGCATGCTGGCCATCGATGTGCTGGCCGCGTGCGGCGGTCTGGCGCTCTATCTCGCCGCCACGGAAATTCTGGCGATCCCGTATCCCCGGTGGAGGACGTCGTAATGGTAGTGTCGCAAGTTTTGCTGTGGGCGGCCGTAATCGTGCAGGCGCTGCTGATTGCCGCGCTGGCGCGCCAGATCGGCGTGCTGCACGAACGCATCGCCCCAGCGGGCGCGCTGACCCTGCCGCAAAGCGCAAAAGTGGGCGAAGCTGCCACCACCATGACGCTGACCACCACCAGCGGCGCACAGATCGCCATCGGCGGCAAACGCGATGGCCGCAGCCAGCTGCTGTTCTTTGCCTCACCCGATTGCCCGGTGTGCAAATCGTTGTTGCCGGTGGTGCGGTCGGCCGCGCGGGCCGAACAAGGCTGGCTGGATATCGTCATCGCCGGTGATGGCGCAGCGCCCGCCTATGCCCAACTGGCGCGCGCGCACGGCATTGACGATATGCCGATGGTGCTGTCCGAAGCATTGGGCCGCGCGTTCGGCGTATCAAAGCTGCCCTATGCAGTGCTGCTGGACGAGCTGGGGAAAGTCGCGTCAACCGGGCTGGTCAACAGCCGCGAACATCTGGAAAGTCTGTTTGTCGCCAAGGAACACGGGGTCGCGTCGATCCAGGAATTCCTTGCCAAACGCAATGGGGAAGCCTGAGCCATGGCCGGATTGGATACCATCGCCGAACGCCTGACGCGCGGCATCGCGCGCGGCACATCGCGCCGCAGCCTGCTGGCGAAACTGGGCCTGGGGCTGACCGGGGCGGCGGCATTCCCGGTGCTGCCGGTGGCGCGCGCCGCCACCCATCCAGAAGGGCCGGCGCATCAGCCGGTGACATCGGGTAATATTCAGGACCCGGGTGATCGCACATCGTGCGATTACTGGCGCTATTGCGCGATCGACGGGTTTTTGTGCACGTGCTGCGGCGGCGCGGTCAATGCCTGCCCGCCGGGCACCGAAATGAGCCCGATCACATGGATTGGCACGTGCACCAACCCCGCCGACAACCGCGCCTATATCATCAGTTACAACGATTGTTGCGGGACGAGTTCGTGCGGGCAATGCCTGTGCAACCGCAACGAAGGCGACCGCCCGCAAGTGCGCACGCAATCCAACAACGATTACAACTGGTGCCTGGGCACCCAGAGCAGCATCTACAACTGTTCGACAGCGGTCATTGTCGGCGTGGCGCTGGACACCCCGCGATGAAAATCGCGCTGGCGCTGATCGTCCCGGCGCTGATGATGGGCGCAATGGCGTCGGCGCAGGATGCTGCGCCAGTTGCGGCCCCGGACGGCGCATCGCTGTATGGCCGGTGTTCGGCCTGCCATACCGCGACCGGCGCAGGCCTGCCTGGCGCGTTTCCCGCGCTGAACCGCGATGTGCGGGTCATGGCGTCAAAGCCTGCGGGGCGTCGCTATCTGGCGCTGGTGGTCCGGGTCGGGATGATGGGCCCGCTGACGGTCGATGGCGTGGCCTATCGCAACGTGATGCCTGCGCAATCAGGCTTGGATGCGAAGGACATCGCGGCGGTGCTGAACCATATCGGCACACGCATCAGCCACGATGGCCCGCCGTTCAACCTGTTTACCGCTGCCGAAGTCACCGGTTATCTGGCTGATGCCGCCAAAGTCGCCCCGACCGATCTGTCGGCATTGCATGCCACGTTGTCCGCAACGGGCGGCTGACCATGATCGTGCGCCCGGCCCTGCTGATCCCGGCCCTGCTGATCCCGACCCTGCTGATCCCGGCCGCGCTGGCAGGCGCTGCACCGGTTGCTGCCGGTTCACTGCCCGGGGTCAGCGATGATGCACAGGCGCATGTCGATTACATGCTGAAATGCCAGGGCTGCCACCGCCCCGATGGCAGCGGCGATGACCGGTCGAACCCGCCGTTGCGCGGGGTGGTGGCGCGGTTTTTGTCGGTGCCGGGCGGGCGCGAATTTCTGGGCCGGGTGCCGGGCGTGGCGACCACCAATCTGGATGACGCGCGGTTGGCCAATCTGCTCAACTGGACGCTGTACCGGTTTGACACCGCGCACGTACCGGCGCATTTTCGGCCCTACACCCCGGCAGAACTGGGGCAATTGCGGCAAATCCCGCTGCGTCTGGACCGGGTGGAAACGCGGACACGGCTGGTCGCAGGATTTGCGCCCGCACGCTGACAGACCGATAAATGGGGGGCGAACAGGCGATGATGAGCGGGCTTTCGATCGCCCATGGACCGACCGATGTGCCGCTGATCGATCACACGATCGGCGCGGCATTGCGTCGTGCGGCACAGGACTGGGGCGACGGGCTGGCGCTGGTATCGCGGCACCAGAATCTGCGCTGGACCTGGGCCGAACTGGATGCGCAGGTTGACCGCATCGCCACCGGGCTGATCGCGCATGGTGTGGGCCATGGCGACCGGGTGGGCATCTGGGCACCCAATTGTGCCGAATGGGCGGTGATCCAGCATGCCACTGCGCGGATCGGCGCGATCCTGGTCACCATCAACCCGGCCTATCGCACCAGCGAACTGGCCTTTGCGCTGACCAAGGCCGGCTGCTGCGCGCTGGTCACCGCCACTGCGTTCAAGACCAGCGATTACCTGGCAATGCTGCGCGACATCTGGCCCGCGCAGACCCATCAACTACGGCTGGTGGTGACGCTGGGCGATGCGGTGCACGATGGATGCCTGCGCTGGGCAGACCTGGGCATACCCGCCGATCCGGCCGCGATCGCGGCGGCAGAGGCGCGTCTCAACCCGCACGATGCGATCAATATCCAGTTCACCAGCGGCACCACCGGCCTGCCCAAGTGCGCCACGCTGACGCACCACAACATCCTCAACAACGGCTATTTCACCGCGCGCACGCTGAAACTGTCGCCCGCTGACCGCATTTGCGTGCCGGTGCCGCTGTACCATTGTTTCGGTATGGTGCTGGGCAATCTGGCCAGCGTGACCAGCGGCGCGGCGGTGGTCTATCCGTCCGACGCGTTTGACCCTGCTGCCGTGCTGGCGGCGGTGGCGGCAGAGCGCTGCACCGCGCTGTATGGCGTGCCGACGATGTTCATCGCGCTGCTGGGCCATCCGGCGCTGGCGCAGACCGAAATCGGCTCGTTGCGGACCGGGATCATGGCCGGATCAACCTGCCCGATGGTCACCATGCGCGCGGTGATGACCCAACTGGGCATGGATCAGGTGACCATCGGCTATGGCATGACCGAAACCAGCCCGCTGACCACGCAGACCGCCACCGACGATCCGATCGAAGCCCGCGTGGGGTCGGTCGGGCGGGTGCACCCGCATGCAGAGGCGAAGATCGTCGGGCTGGACGGGCAAACGCTGCCGCTGGGCGAACAGGGCGAATATTGCGCACGCGGCTATGCGGTGATGCAGGGGTATTGGGACGATCCGCAGCGCACCGCCGATGCCATCGATGCCGACGGCTGGATGCATTCGGGCGACCTGGCGACGATCGATGCAGACGGCTATGTGCGGATCACCGGGCGGATCAAGGACACCATCATCCGTGGCGGCGAAAACATTTCCCCGCGCGAGATCGAGGAATTCCTGCTCGACCACCCCGATATCGCCGATGCGCAGGTGTTCGGCGTGGCGGATGAGCGTTTTGGCGAAGAAGTATGCGCCTGGATCATCGCCCGCGCCGGGGCCGTGCTCACCCCCGATCACGTGCTGGCGCATTGTCGCGGCCGCATCGCGCACTACAAGGTTCCGCGTCACATTCGCGTGGTCGAAGCGTTCGTGATGACGGTCACCGGCAAGGCGCAAAAGTTCGAGATGCGCAAAATGATGGAGGCTGAACTGAAAGCCCGGACACTCACGCCCTGATCAATGCGCATCCTCCAGGCTGAACCGGTCGGCGTCTTCGTCATAGGCGAACACTTCGGCATAGCGGCCCCACAGTGTGACCGTGCGCAGCGTTTCGTCGGCGTAATCCTCGCTCATATAATCTTCCAGCTCGTCGCGGAAGCGGCGCGCTGGCGCTTCGTGGCTGGCGCGTTCGTCCAACACGCGGCGGATATGCTGCACCAGCGGCACGTGTTGCGCCAATGCCTGCGCAAACAGCGCCTTGCGCTGGTCAACGTCGCCCTGGGCATAGCGCCGCGCCACCGGGGTCAGCACCAGTTCCGCCCCGCGAAATTCGGCAAAGCGCAACAATTGCAGCGTTTCGGCCATCGGGAACAGTTCGTCCGCCTCTAACTGCAGCGAATCCGCCAGTTCCGACATGCTGGCCTTGCCGTCAAACGGCGTGCCATCAACCTCTTCGATCAGGCCGGCGAGTGAATTGGTCGATACGCGCGGCAGCACCATGGCAATGCCGTTGGCGGGCACCAGCCCGTCGCGCATCGGCGCGTTGATTTCGGTGCGCGCGGTCATCCGCGCATAGATATCATCGACCAGCACGCGGAACGCCGGGTCCAGCCGGTCGCGCGGCTGCGGCAGATCGACACGGATTTCGGCGACCACGCGCCCGGGGTTGGAACTGAACACCAGGATGCGGTCGCACATCAGCACCGCTTCTTCGATGTTGTGCGTGACGATCAGAATCGATTTGATCGGCACCCGCGCCTCTGCCCACAGATCGAGCAAGTCGGTGCGCAGCGTTTCGGCGGTCAGCACATCGAGCGCGGAAAAAGGCTCATCCATCAGCAACAGCGACGGATTGACCACCAGCGCGCGCGCCAGCCCGACGCGCTGGCGCATCCCGCCCGACAGTTCTTTGGGATAGGCATTTTCAAACCCGTCGAGCCCGATCAGGTCGATCGCCGCGATCGCGCGGGCACGCGCCTGCGCGGTAGGCACCTTCATCGCCTCCAGCCCCAGTTCGACGTTTTCCAGCACGGTCAGCCAGGGAAACAGCGCAAAGGTCTGGAACACCATCGCCACCGACGGATCGGGCACATCGGGCCCCGGCACCAGTCGTGCCACGCCTTCGCTCGGCCGGATCAGCCCGGCGATCGATCGCAACAGCGTCGATTTGCCCGACCCCGACCGGCCCAGCAGCCCGACGATTTCGCCCTGCGACAGTTCCAGATTGACATCGTCGAGGACCAGATGTTCCTCACCCGTGTAAAAATGGCGCAGGCCCTTGACCTCTACCAGCAGGTGCTTTTCGGCGGGTGCGGCACTGGCCATCATCGGATCATTCCTGCAATCAACGGACAAAACACAATCATGTCAACCGCATGCGGCGTTCGCCATAGGCATACAACGGCCGCCACAACAGCCGGTTGAACCCCAGCACAAACACGCACATCACGCCGATGCCCAGCCCCACGCGGGCATAGTCGCCCGCAGTGGTCGCCTCGGCAATATAGCTGCCCAGGCCGCGCGCGACCAGCTTGTGGTTGCCCCAGCTGGCCACCTCCGCCACGATTGACGCGTTCCACGATCCGCCGCTCGCGGTCAGCGCGCCGGTCACATAATAGGGGAAAATCCCCGGGATCGCGACCTGCCGCCACCATTGCCAGCCGCGCACATGAAACATGTCGGCCGCTTCGCGCAGATCGGTGGGAATGGCGCTGGCCCCGGCGATGACATTGAACAGAATGTACCATTGCGTGCCCAGGATCATCAGCGGTGACAGCCAGATATCGGGCGTCAGATTCCACCGCACGATGCCGATCACCACAAATGGAAACAGCACGTTGGCGGGAAACGCGGCCAGGAACTGCGCCAGCGGCTGCAACCGTTCGGCCCAGGCCGGGCGCAGCCCGATCCACACTCCGATCGGCACCCACAGCGCGCTGGCCAGCACGATCAGCACCAGCACACGGATCATCGTCAGGCACGCCAGCAGCACCGCCGTCACCACATCGTGCCATTCCAGATAGCGCATCACGCTGCGCCCGGTCAGCAGCAGAGCGCCCAGCACCGCCGTGACCACAAACGCCTGCCACAGCCATTCAAACGCCGGGTGGCTGCGCCTGCTATCCACCGCGCGGCGGCGGGCCACGCGCGGTTCGAACGCCAGCAGCAGGCGCCCGATCGCGCCCAGCGGCGCCAGCAGCACCGGCAGCAACCGCGTGCGGCGCAAGATATCGAACACCCACGATTGCGGGCGTTCGGTCGATGCCACCATTTCAAAGCGGAACCGGTCGGCCCAGGCCACGATCGGGCGGAAAAACAGCTGGTCATAGGCCAGGATCACCAGCGCCATCGCGCCCACCGCCTGTGCCACCGCGCGAAAATCCTGCCGTTCGATGGCCACCGCCAGATACGATCCGATACCCGGCAGCGTGACCGTGGTGTTGCCCACCGTGATCGCTTCGGATGCGACGACAAAGAACCAGCCGCCCGACATCGACATCATCGCGTTCCACACCAGCGCCGGGGTGCCATAGGGCAGATCAAGCTTCAGGAACCGGCGGATCGGCGACAGGCCATAGACTTGCGTCGCTTCCTCCAGATCGACCGGGATCGATCGCAGCGACTGATAGAAACTGAACGCCATGTTCCACGCCTGGCTGGTGAAAATGACGAAAATCGATGCCGCCTCTACCCCCAGCACGCTGCCCGGAAACAACCCCATGAAAAACGTGACGGTAAAGGTCAGGAACGCCAGGATCGGCACCGATTGCAGGATGTCGAGCGCGGGCACGATCAATTGCCCGGCGCGGCGGCTGCGCGCGGCCAGCGTCGCCACCACCAGCGTGAACACGGTTGAGGCCAGCAGCGCGGCAAACATCCGCAACACCGTGCGCAGCGCGTAATAGGGCAGATATGATGCGTTCAGCTGCACCGGTTCCAGCCGCAGCGTTGACAGCGGTGCAACCGCGCCCTCGCCCGCGCGAAAAAACAGCACGCCCAGGCCAGCCAGGATGACCAGCGCGATCACGTCTTCGCGGTTGGGCCGGGTCAGCCGCAACATCCGCGAAAACGCCGGCAGCGGGCGCGCGCTGTTGCGATCAGGGCTCATGGCGCATCCGCTTCCTCAATGTCTGCCACCCGCCCCGGTGGCCCTGCTCACACCGCCGCATGCAGCCGAAATCCGAACACGTGCACCGGCCCGCGATCGCGGTTGTAGGCCGGGTTGGCGATCACCTGATAGTCCGCCGTCAACGTCACCCCCGACAGCACGCCCAGCTGGTACCAGCCTTCGCCAATCCATTCGTGGCCCGGGTGCGGCAGACGGCCATCCCCCACCAGCGTGCCCAGACCGCCAAGGTTGAGGAAAATCTGGCGCGTACGGGAAATCCCGTTGGCCAGCGCGACCACGCCCACCTTGTCGGTGGTGCGGCGCCAGGCCGACCCGGCGATCTGCGCGCCGATCGACACGCTGCGGTCGATATCGGTGAAATCATCCGCCTCGGTCACGCCATCGCCGGCGCTGGCGCGGACAAAGACGCCGACTGTCGCGCTCAATTCCTGATCGATCGACAGATACCCACCGCCGTGGCCATTCATGTGCCGCAGCGACGCGTTGTCGGGCATCACGCCGGTGCGGTCATGCGCCGCGATCAGATCGCGCAACAGCGCCAGATTGCCGTGGGTGTAATAGCCGCCCAGCCGGATCGCGCCAGGGTGCCCGTGCAACGACTGGCGGTGTTCAACCTCTCCCACCAGCTGATACTGCTGAAACCCGGTTTCCAGCGAAGGCTGGTTGGGCTGTTTCGACAGGTTGAACAGCCCGCTGCGCACTGTCCACGCGGCGTGATACCATTCCACCGCGCCGCCAAAGGTATAGCCCCAGGCATTCGCCGCATAATCGAATGCACCGGCATCGATCGCCGCCCAGTTGAGGAAATCGGTGCGCGGATCATGCCCGTAACGGTTGGTATCGAACACATCGACCACGCCGAACTTGCCCAGCGTGATCACCAGCCGGTTGGCCGTTTGCGCGCCTGCCAGCTGGTTGGCGCCGGCCGCAACCGGCGCCGCATCCCCGCCCAGATCGATGGTCTGGCGCAGAAACAGCCGCGGCAGTTTGAAATAGGGCGCGCGGCTGCCGACCTTATAGGCCTCTGCACTGGGAAACCCGGCAACGCCCAGCGTGTTTGACAGTCCAAAGCCCTGATCGATTTCGGGGTTGACCCACAGCTCTGCCCCCCGCCACGGTCGCACCCCGGCATAGACCGTGACATCGGCGGTTTCCTTTGCCTGGTGCGGGGTCAGGCTTTGCGCGCCCACATACGGCGAAGGAAAGCCGGGCGTGGCCTGAACGGTAAAGGTGCCCTGCGCATGCACGGCAAATCGCTGCGGCCCGGCTTCGGCAGGTGGTGCGGGCGGGGTATCATCAGCCGCGCGCGCCAGACCGGGCGCCGCGACGGCACACCACAGCGCCAGCGTTACCCGCGCGCGGGCACGCCGACGGTCAAGCGGGGCGGCCGGTTCGCGCAACTCTCGCCCTCGCAGGACGTTTGATCGGAATTGCGCGTCATGGGCAGGTCCGTGATCCCGGTGGTTGCCAGCGCAGGGTGCGTGCGATGGCTGGGGTGAAAGCGCGAAGGCGGTGAAAGGGACGCAGCAGCTTTGCGAAAAAGCCAGCAATCCGGATGGTTTGAACTGCAGAACGATGGAACGGTTTCATGACAATCGCGTGTCACCATGGCGCCGATTCGATCGCCCCGCCCTATACCGCTCGCCGCTGTCCAGCAACCCCGGGCAGACCGTCGCCAGCGGTCGCCGCACCAACCGCATCCGCACCGCGCGCGTGCCCCTTCAGGCAGGTTGAGCAGCCGGCGCCAACCCAGCAAAGGGGATGCCGTTGTTCTTCCCCACTACCCATGGGATGCGCAACATGCATCCCCGGCGCGGGCCGGCGTCCTTCCCCTTCCCTTCGACGCTGATCCGCGCCGGTTTCCACCGCTCCGGCGTAAACCGACGGGCGCCCCCACCCCGTTTGAGGCCACAACGGTTTGTCCACGCCCACATCCCCACCCCACCCGGTCACCCGCGCAGACGCGCTGGCCCGGCTGGATGCGTTTGTGCCACGCGCCGGCGCGGCCTATGCCAGCGGGCGCAACGCCGATCACGGCCCCGGCCATCATGACGCGGTGTCGCGGCTGTCAGCGGCACTGCGCCGGCGCAGCGTGTCCGAAACCGAAGTGCTGGCGCCGGTGCTGGCGCGCCATGGCGCCGCCGCCGACAGCTTTGTCAGCGAGGTGTTCTGGCGCACCTATTTCAAAGGGTGGCTGGAATCGCGCGCTTCGGTCTGGCACGACTGGCTGGGTGCGCTCGACCGCATCGATGCGCGGCTGGTGCACGATGATGAACTGGCGGCGCGGCACCTCGCGGCCATCCGCGGTGAAACCGGCATCGACTGTTTCGACCACTGGATAGGCGAGCTGGCGGCGACCGGCTATCTCCACAACTGGGCGCGCATGCAGGTTGCATCGATCTGGACCTTTACGCTGGGGCTGCCGTGGGAACTGGGCGCGCGGCATTTTCATGACACGCTGATCGATGCCGACCCGGCATCAAACACGCTGTCGTGGCGGTGGGTGGCCGGGCTGCACACCCGCGGCAAAACCTATCTGGCTGATGCCGACCGCATCGCGCGGATGACCGGCGGGCGTTTCTCTCCCGCCGGCCTCGCCACGCGGGCGCTCGTTCCCGACGGCCCTGAACCACCGGCCGCCGCACGCCCGCGCGAACCTTTGGCCGCGCTGGCCGATCTGCCGACGCTGTTGTGGATCACGCCAGAGGATTGTTCGCTGGAAACCGAACCGGCCATCGCGCACCTGCCGATCCGCGCGGTGGTGGTCTGCGATGATCCCGCGCGTAGCGACCGCGCCGCATGTGCCGATCGCGCCGCCACCGATGATGCGCTGGCCCGTGCCGCCGCAAACTGGGGCGTGCCGGCCTTGCGCGTCACCGGGCCGGTGGCGCTGGCCGCGCTGGCGATAGAGGCCGGATGCGGCCAGGTGCTGACAGGGCGCGCTGCGGTCGGCCCGGCGCTCGATAGCGTGATCGCCGCACGCGGGGCATTGCGGCGCGATGGCATTGCGCTTGCCGAACATGTGCGGGTATGGGACCGCAACGCCTGGCCCCACACCACGCGCGGATTTTTCGCCCTGCGCACGCGTATCCCCGAACTGATCGCAGCCGCCGGGCTGAAGCCAAGGAACAGCTGATGACAGGCGATGCGCGCAAGGTTCCCGCCGGACGGCTGGCCCGGCTTGGTGCCTTTGGCCAGCTCGCCGCGGGTGTGGCCGGCGGGGTCGTGGCCGCAGGTGCGCGGCGGCTGGCCGCGGGCGAACGGCCACGCATGGCCGATCTGCTGCTGACCCCGGCCAATGCCGTACGCGTTACCGACCAACTGGCGCGGCTGCGCGGCGCGGCGATGAAGCTGGGGCAGATGATCTCGCTCGACGCGGGCGACTTGCTGCCGCCCGAATTGACGCAGATCCTGGCGCGCCTGCGCGAATCCGGCAGCACCATGCCCCCGGCCCAGCTGGAAAAAGTGCTGACGCAAGCATGGGGACTGGGCTGGCGACGCAAATTCCGCCGGTTTGATGCGCGCCCGCTGGCGGCGGCATCGATCGGCCAGGTCCACCGCGCCGAACTGCCCGACGGCCGCGTGCTGGCGATCAAGGTGCAATACCCGGGCGTGGCGCGCAGCATCGATGCCGATGTCGACAATGTCGCCACGCTGTTGAAGGTTTCCGGCCTGCTGCCCGCCGGGCTGGACATCGCCCCGCTGCTGGCCGAGGCCAAACTGCAATTGCACGAAGAGGCGGACTATCTGCGCGAAGCGGCGCAGATGACCCGCTATGCCGATTTGCTGGCTGATGATGCGCGCTTTGTTGTGCCGCGCCCGCTGCTGGAACTGACCGGGCCCAACGTGCTGGCGATGGATTTCATCGATGCGCGGCCGATCGACCTGCTGGATAGCGCGCCGCAGGGTGTGCGCGACCGCGCGATGCAGGCGTTGCTGGAACTGGTGCTGCGCGAATTGTTCGTGTTCGGCTTTATGCAGACCGATCCCAATTTTGCCAATTACCGCTGGCAACCCGACAGTGGCACGATTGTCGCGCTCGATTTTGGTGCGGCACGCAGCGTGCCGCCACAGGTACAGCAGGGTTATGCCGCGCTGTTGTCGGCGGGGTTTCACGGCGATGCCGCCGGGGTGCGCGCCGCGCTGATCGAGGTCGGCTTTATGTCGGCGGCGCAATTCGAACGCCACGGCCCCGCGCTCGACCGGATCATCGCGGTGATCCTGGAACAGATCGACCGCGCCGACGATTTCGATTTTGCCGATCGCAGTTTTGTCGATCGTATCCGCGCCGAAATCCCCGAAATCGCGCAGGATCGTGCCAGCTGGCATGTGCCCCCGGCCGAGGCGCTGTTTGTGCAGCGCAAGATCAGCGGCACCGTGCTGCTGGCGGTCCGGCTGGCCGCGCACATGCCGCTAAAGGCGATGGTTGCGCCATATGCCGGGCAAGCGGTGGGACACACCGACAACGATTGACCGGTTTGGTTTGTGCGGGCACCTTTCGCCCCAGCCTCACCCGACGAAAGACTTATCCATGCCTGTCCGCCCGATATGTGTTGCCGCCGCCCTGCTTGCATCGTGTGCGACGGGTACGGCCGCGGTTGCCGCCGATGCGACGGCATACCGCGCCGCCATCGATGCACAGATCGACCGGCAAACGCCCGATCTGGATGCGTTGTATATCGATCTGCACACCCATCCGGAGCTGGGCTTTCAGGAACAGCGCACCGCCGCGCTGCTGGCGGCGCGGATGCGCAAACTGGGCTTTACGGTGACCGAACAGGTCGGGAAAACCGGGATTGTCGCGGTCTATCACAACGGCAACGGCCCGGTGGTCATGGTGCGCACAGAACTGGATGCGCTGCCGGTGGAGGAAAAGACCGGCCTGGCCTATGCCAGCCGCGCCACCGCCACGGGGGAGGATGGCCGGCAGACGTTCGTCGCGCAGGCCTGCGGGCACGATACGCATATGGCGGCGTGGATCGGCACCGCCACCACGTTGATCGTGCTGAAGGACCGCTGGCACGGCACGCTGGTGTTCGTCGGGCAACCGGCCGAAGAAATGGTGTCGGGCGCCGCGGCCATGCTGAATGACGGGCTGTTCACACGCTTTCCCCGCCCCGATTTCGGCTTTGCCGCGCATGTTCAGGCGGGCCTCGCCGGGACGGTATCGGTCAAGCAGGGCCCCGCCACATCTGCCGTCGACACCATCCAGATCCGCTTCAACGGCGTCGGCGCGCACGGATCGATGCCCGACAAAGGCATCGATCCGATTGTCGAGGCGGCGCATTTTGTGACCGATGTGCAAAGCGTGATCGCGCGCGAAAAAGACCCGTGGAAATTCGGCGTGGTCACGGTCGGGTCGTTTCATGCCGGCACGGTGTCGAACATCATCCCCGACCATGCCGACCTGCAACTGACCTTGCGATCGTATGACGCCGATGTGCGCAAGATCATCAACGACGGCGTCGAACGCACCGCGCGCGCCGCGGCCGAAACCGCGCGTGCCCCCGCGCCCGACATCCGCCACACCTTTACCGCCAGCCCGGTGGTCAACGATCCCGCGCTGGCGGCAACCACCGCCGCCACGCTTAAGGCGGCCCTGGGCAATGACAAAGTCACGCTGGTGCCCGAAACCGCCCCCGGCTGGACCGCCAGCGAGGATTATTCCGAACTGGTGCGCGCTGGCATGCCGCATTCGGTGTATTTCGGGCTTGGCGGTTTTGCCCAGGCAACCATCGACCGCGCACAGGCCGATGGCAAAGCACTGCCGGTCAATCATTCACCGCTGTTCGCCCCCGATCACGCGCCGGTTATCCGCACCGGGATCGAAGTGCTGACGCTGGCGGTGCTGGGCGTGACCGGGAATTGAGCCGGGCGCGGCACGCTGATTATCATCCGGCATAGGGATCATATTGATCATCGGGATACCACGTCCCGGCAAACAGCCCGGCCTGATGCGCCAGCGAGCAGCGCTGGACATGGTCGGCGTCGACAAAGCCATGGTGGACGCCCGGCTGTCCCCAATCGCCGCCCCAGATCAACCCGTGCGCTTTGGCCAGCGCGCGCAGAAAGGTGAAATCGCCCTTCCACGACGGCGCGCCGCCGACCGATTTGACGATGTCACACGCCAGGCCATAGTGATGGACACCGACGTTTTTCAGCTTTGATGCGCCCTGGTTGAATAACATCAGCTGCCGTTCGCGGCTGCGGAAGGTTTCAAAAACCATCAGTTCGATGCCGTGGTGGCCCGCATCGGCAATGATCGCCGTCACCGCCGCGCGGGTCACCGGTTCCAGCAGGGCCAGATCAGCCACCGCAGCGGTACTGTGGAATTTCGGGCTTTTGGCGATGACGTCGGTGTAAAAGCTCATGACATGGCCTTTCGTGAGGTGCTTCAGAAAATCAGCCGGCGGGAAAAGGTGCGATTTTGCCGGTCAGCAGCGGAGCGATGCCATTGGCCAGCGCGGCATTGTCGATGACAAAGAACATGCCGCCGCGTCCGTTCTGACTGCTGTCGCATCTGGAACTGGCGGTCCCGCCCAATTGCCCCTGCTGGTTCAGGTCACCGAAAATGGCATAACGGTGCTGGCTGCCGGGCAACGACACGCCGATCTTGGCATGGTTCGGCCCACCGGTGAACGTGACCGGCACGGTGTTCCAGGTACCCGCCAGCGCAACATCCACCTCACCCGGGGGGGTTGGCAGCGACGCGTCCCAGCAATGCACATCCGCAGCGTTGCGGGTCGATGTGATCGTCGGGTATGCCCACCAGGTCGCGGTCAGCAGCGGCTCACCACCCAGCACCGACGACACAAATTGCCAGGGCGGCACATGCAATTCCGATGGTTTGGCAATCAGCCGCACGCCCGACGACAACTGCGCATCCAGATAGGTCTTTTCCTTTGAAATCCGGCCAAGCGAAACCACCAGAGTGTCGATATCATCGGCCGGTCGCGTCCCGTCTGCCCCGCTCTGCACGATCTGCGCATTGGCAACATCGGTCGATACGCTGGCCATCGCCAACGCGTGCAACACCACTTTGACATCGTCACGGTTGAGCCGCAGCGCAAAGAAATCCTGGGCGTTTTCAATATTGTTGTCGGTCACACAGCCCAGCGTATTGCCATCCTTGCGCGGATGGCTGGCGCTGCCGGCGCCGGGCCATGACGGCGTGGTGACCTGCAGGACCATGCCGACGCCCGCGTCATTCCACGCCAGAATCCCTTTGGAATGGCCCCACGGGCTGCCGCATTGTTGTCCGTCGCAATGGGCTGCTTTGCGTGCCGGATCACCATAGAACTGGTCGTTCCACGTCACGAACCGATATTTGCCGTTGTAGATCTGCGCAAACGTCGCACCCAGCGGATCGGCCGGGCTGCTGCCGATCAGGCCGGGCCCATCGGTCAGCACCGGATTGATGCTGCTGGCGACGGCATATTTCTGGCTGTAACTGCCATGCTGCACCGTCCCGCCGAACGCACATCCCCGTCCCGGATCGGCATCATTGCCGGGAAACGAACTTGAATTGAATTTGTAGGCGACCCACCAGTCGACCGGATGGTTGGTGGCCAGCAGCGGGACCGGCGCCGGGGAACCGGCTACGGCGGGTGCAGTGGCGGCCGACGGGGCCGGATTCACGCCCGGCACCAGCGGGTTTCCGGTGATCAGCGATATGGCGCCAAGCGCAACCAGCGGCAATGCGGCCGGCAGCAGCGCCGTGCTGCGCGACCGGGGCGCCGGGCTGGGCGATTGTTGCAAAGACCGGTTTTGGGGTTCGTCCGCCATCAGACCTGCTCTGATCCGGTCTGCGGCGCGGGTTTCCCGGTCCCGGTATGTGGCACCGCTTTATAGGCCAGATAGGTCCCGTGGCTCAGCGCCAGCAGCCCGACAAACGACGTGTCGAGCAATGGCAGACTGTGGATCGCCAATGTCGTCGTTCTGGAAAAGGCCGTATAGATGTAGGCGGTGTAACACCCCAGCAGCAGCGCGGTGATCAGAACCTGCTGAATTTTGCCCAGATCCGGATAACCGACATTGCCAACCTCTTCGCCGGTCACCAGATCGGCCCATGACGCTTCGCTTGCCAGGGCCTTCATGGCGACTTTGCCATTGGCCGGGACGTCAGTACCATCGGTGCGGTTCATTTTTATCGCAGCCTGATCGACCGCCTGGGTCGAAGGGGTTTCGCCCGCCTTCAGGCTTAACAATGCGGGAGAGGCCACCAGCGACGTTGCCGATATCCCCATCGCCAGCAACAGATCGCCCGGGATCGTCACCGCCAGCGCGGTAACATAACCCGTGCCATTGTCCGGCGCGACCATGTTGAATGCCGCCGCCGTCGCCAGTGCCGCCAGCACGACCACGGTCCAGGCCCCGGCCTGCAATTTCGACAGGCTGATGCGGTTGCGATTGTCGATAAACGCGCCGATCGGGCGTCCATTGACCAGCGCGCCGATCACGGCCAGCTCGACGGCCACAATCACCATCACGCCCACAAACGTCACGCCGCGATACCCGACACCCCATTGCGGGGCAAAGGTCAGCAGCCCGATTGTTGCCAGGATCGGCAATCCGGCCCAGCCCCATGACTTTGCAACTGCCACACCCAATACCCCCGGATCGACAGACCACCCTATTCATACGTGCGAACACCATCCACGAACAATGTTCGTGAAGTGATCTGAAACACCAATCATACCAGATTTGGCGTTAATGACAAAAATTATAACACCGCCGTTTTTTGTCAACGATTCTCCGGCTCTGTCGGAATTTGTTTGGTGACTGACATGATAACTATTCGGATAATCATTTCAAAACGGATAAGAAATTCCACAATTGCTTGGTTTTATTTAATTTTAATTTCGGAAATATCCCGTTCCCGCCAAAACATGACTGAATCATGATGAATGCTAACACAGATAGGCATATTCATTACCCATCCATTGTCGGCAATTGGCGCGCCAACCGGGTTGCCACTGGCATGGTACAGACCGCCCCCGGCACAATCATGGTTAAACCATCGCCGGTCCAACCTCCGCAGAGATGCGCTGCGGCGCGTTAAGCCGGTTGCGACCCGCCTGCGCGCACAAGGTGCCCTGCCGGCCCACCGCTGGGCAGACAGGGAACGGCGCGATGAAAGGCATTATTTTCAATCTGCTGGAAGAGGTGCTGACCGCAGAACACGGTCCGCACGCCTTGGCCCGATCTGGTCGACGCGGCGGGCGTCGGCGGCGTCTATACCTCGCTCGGGTCCTATCCCGATGCCGATGTGCTGGCGCTGGTCGATACCGCCGCTGCCGCCACCGGGCAATCCGCCAGCCAGGTGCTGCGCTGGTTCGGCCGCCAGGGCCTGCCCGTGCTGGTGGAACGGTTTCCGCAATTTGTGGCCGGGCACAACCATGCGCGCGGGTTCATCAGCAGCCTGAACACCATCATCCACCCCGAAGTGCGAAAATTGTACACCGGTGCGGTCTGCCCGCATTTCCATTTCAACGACGGGCCCGATGGCGCGTTGCTGATGGGGTACCAATCACCGCGCCGGATGTGCGCACTGGCCGAAGGGATGATCACCGGGGCGTCGGACCTGTTTGACGAAACGGTGCATATCGAACATCTGGCTTGCATGCTGGACGGGCAACCGCTGTGCCGGTTGGCCGTGCGGTGGCCGGCATGAAGGCGATCCGCATCGCGATCCCGGAAACCACGGGCGCCGCCGATAGTGGCCTGGCCGATCACGGCCGGATCGCGCAACTGGAACGCCAGCTGGTGCGTGAACGCAAGGCCCGCCACGCTGCAGAGGCAATCGCCGAAAACGGGCTGCGCGCGCTGTATGAAAGCAAACAGTACCTTGCGCTGCTGCAACGCATTACCGAACGCGCCAACAAGGCCGACACCCTGACAGAGGCGCTGTCGTTCGCGCTCGGCGAAATCTGCGCGGAAATGGGGTGGGATTTCGGCAACGCCTATCAGGTACGATCCATGGCAGAGGCGGTGCCGTGTAACTGCTGGCATGTCGCCAACCCCGATCATCTGATGCCGTTTGTCGAGGCATCGCACCATATCAGCTTTGCCCGCGGCATAGGCCTGCCGGGCCGGGTGCTGGCGGATTCGCGCGCGCACTGGATCACCGATGTGCGCCAGGATGATAATTTTCTGCGCCGCGACGTCGCGATCGCCTGCCGGGTGGTGGCTGCTTGCGCGTTTCCGGTCATGACCGGCAGCGAAGTGGTCGCAATCTATGAATTCTTTTCGCGCCGGTCGATCGATGCCAGTGACGCGGTGCTGGAAACCATTGCCCAGATCGGCATCCAGCTGGGCCGCGTGGCCGAACGCGAACTGGCGCGCGAAGCGCTGCTGCGCGACGCGTTGCATGATCCGCTGACCACCTTGCCCAACCGCGTGCTGTTGCACGAACGCGCCAGCAGCGCGTTTGCCCGGTTGCCCGCCAGCGCGCGCGGGCTGGCCGTGCTGGTGATCGATCTGGACGGGTTCAAGGCGGTCAACGACAAATTGGGGCACCACGCCGGCGATTGCCTGCTGGTCGCGACCGCCGCGCGGTTGCGCGATGCGATCGACGAATGCGTCGGCGGGGAAAGCGTGATGCGCGGGCCCACGCGCGGCGGTGATGGTGGCGCAGTTGCCAGCCAGCGTACGCGCGCGACATTGGCGCGCACCGGGGGCGATGAATTTGTCGTGCTGCTGGAAAACGTACGCGACAAACGCCTGCCGAAAACCATCGCCACCGCTCTGCATGCCGAAATGGCGCTGCCATTCCTGATCGGCCGCGATGAAGTGACCGTGGGCGCATCGATCGGCATTGCCCACAGCAACCCGTCATATCGCGATTATGACGAAGTGCAGCGCGATGCCGATCTGGCGATGTACGAGGCCAAGGCATCGGGACGCGGCAAGACCGTGACCTTTAACAACGCGCTGGGCGCGGCAGTACGCATGCGCATGTCGCTGGAACGCGATTTGCGAGAGGCGATCAACCACAATCAGTTTGTCCTGCACTATCAGGCGATTATCGATCTTGCCTCAGGCCGGATCGAAGGTTTTGAGGCGCTGGTACGGTGGAACCGGCCCGATCAGGGCCTGGTCGCGCCGGGTGATTTCATCCCCACGGCCGAGGAAACCGGGCTGATCGTGTTCATCGGCGATTGGGTGCTGCGTGAGGCATGCCGGGCGATCGCGCGGTTGCACACGCTGATCGCGAATGGCGCCACACCGCTCGCCGATCTGCCGTTCGTCGCGGTCAACATCGCGCCGCAGCAGTTTCTTCAGCCCGATTTCGTCACCTATCTGCGCGGGGTGATCATGGAAACCGGGGTCCCGCCATCGGGCCTGAAGCTGGAAGTGACCGAGGGCGTCGCCGTGCTCGATGCCGATCGCACGCGCAGGGTGCTGGAACAGTGCCGCGATATCGGCATCCGCGTCGGGCTGGATGATTTCGGCACCGGCTATTCGTCGCTGTCCTATCTCCATTCGCTGCCGTTCGACACGATCAAGATCGATCGCGCGTTTGTCGCCGCGATGGATCAGCCCAAAAGCCGCAAGATCGTGCGCACGATCCTCGATCTGGCGGGCAATCTCGATCTGATGGTGGTGGCCGAAGGGATCGAAACCGCCGACCAGCAGGCCGCACTGACCGCGATGGGCTGCGGCATGGGGCAGGGTTTTCTGTTGAGCACGCCGCTGGATGAAACGGCGGCATTCATGCTGGTCAGCGCCGCAGCGGCGGCCAGCTGATCACCACAGGTCGCCTGCCGCATCTTTCAACACTTGCGCGGAATGGCGCAGCGCGGCGGTTTCATCGGCAGTCAGATCGGGCATGAGCGTGGCGATCACCCCGCCTGCACCAATCACGCGCGGCAGGCTTAACGTGACATCAGCCATGCCCGCCACCAGCGCGGTATGCGCCGACACCGTCAGCACCGCGCGCTGGTCATCGCGCACGGCCTGCACAATCCGCGCGAGGCCCGCGCCGATGCCGTACCAGGTCGCGCCTTTGCCGGCCATGATACGCGCGCCGGCCCAGCGCACACCGTCATCGATCCGCGCGCGATCCCCATCGGTCAATGGCCGCCCCAGCTTGGCCGCGGCACTGCCCACCGGCTCCCCGCCGACATGCGCCAGCGACCACGCCAGCACCTCGCTATCGCCATGTTCGCCCAGCACAAAGGCATGCACCGATTGCGGCGCAATGCCGAAATGATCGGCCAGCAAGGTGCGAAACCGCGCAGTATCCAGAATGGTGCCCGACCCGATCACGCGTTCGGGCGGCAGCCCCGACACCCGCCGCGCGATCCCGGTCATCACATCGACCGGGTTTGACGCAACAACCAGCAGCGCCTGTGGCGCCGCGGCCAGCACCCGGCCCACCACATCGGCAAACACATCGGCATTGCGCGCCAGCAGGCTCAGCCGGCTTTCGCCCGGCACTTGCGCCACCCCCGCCGCCAGGATCACCACATCGGCGCCGGCCAGCAGGGCATAATCGCCCGCGCTGACCCGGCACGTGCCCACAAACGGCACGGCATGGGCAATATCCTCCGCCTGGGCGATGGCCAGTTCGGGCTTGTGATCAACCAGCACCACTTCCGACGCCGCGCCCAGCAGGGCAATGGCATAACCCGCCGCCGAACCGACCATGCCGACCCCGACAATTCCAACTTTCACGGCCCGACTTTCCTGTATCGCCACGCAGCGTTACGGCGCGTGCGTCAGGCCGTCCCTACCAGACACGCGCGCCAATGCTGCCCTGCGGAATATACGCGCGTCAGCATTCCACGACATTGACAGCAAGGCCGCCTTGCGAGGTTTCCTTGTACTTGTCGCGCATGTCATAGCCGGTCTGGCGCATGGTTTCGATCACCTTGTCCAGGCTGACCATATGCGTGCCATCGCCCAGCAGCGCCAGGCGCGATGCATCGATGGCCTTGACCGCGCCCATCGCGTTGCGTTCGATGCACGGGATCTGCACCAGTCCGCCGACCGGATCGCAGGTCAGCCCCAGATTGTGTTCCATCGCGATTTCGGCAGCGTTTTCAATCTGGCCATTGTTGCCACCCAGCGCAGCCGTAAGCCCCCCGGCGGCCATCGAACAGGCCACGCCGACTTCGCCCTGGCAGCCGACCTCGGCACCCGAAATCGATGCATTGCGTTTGTACAGCGCGCCGATTGCCGCCGCGGTCAGCAGGAACGTGTGGCGCCCTTCGCGGGTGCCGCGATAACAGCGGTCGTAATAGCGCAGCACCGCCGGGATGATCCCCGCCGCGCCATTGGTCGGCGCGGTCACCACTTTGCCCCCGGCGGCGTTTTCCTCGTTCACCGCCATCGCCCACAGGTTGATCCAGTCGAGCACCACCAGCGGATCACCCAGCGCCGATTGCTGCCGCAACGCCAGTTCGCGCGTCAGCACCGCGGCGCGGCGCGGCACTTTCAGCCCGCCCGGCAACACGCCTTCATTGCGGCAACCGCGATCGATGCATGCCGCCATGGTGTCGGCAATCAGGTCCAGCCCCGCTTCAATCTCGGCCAACGGGCGGCGCGCACATTCGTTGGCCAGCATGATTTCGGCAAAGCTGATGGCATCGCGGGTGCCGATCGCCAGCAGCGCATCGGCACTGGCGAAATCATGGGGCACGGCCGGGCCAGTATCGCCTGCGCGTTCGTTGCCCAGCGCCTCATCCTCATCCAGCACAAACCCGCCGCCGATCGAATAATAATGCCGCTGGTCAAGCACCGTGCCACCCGCATCGCGCGCGGTGATCACCATGGCGTTGCTGTGAAACGGTTTGCGTTCGCGTTGCCAGAAATGAATGTCGCGGGCCGGGACAAATTCGATTGGCTGCGCGCCCATCAGCAACAGCCGCCCGGCCTGGTGCACTTGCGCGACAATCACCGGCACCTGTTCAGGATCGACCAGCGCGGGCACTTCGCCCGACAGCCCCAGGATTACCGCGCTGTCGGTGGCGTGGCCCTTGCCGGTCAGCGCCAGCGAGCCATACAGCGCAACATCGACATGCGCGACCTGTGCCAGCACGCCATGGTCGTGCAATCGCTGGCCAAACCGCCGCGCCGCCACCATCGGGCCGACCGTATGCGAACTCGACGGGCCGATGCCAATCTTGAACAGATCAAAAACACCCGAAATCATGGCTGCGCGATCCTTTGTCGGGTGTTGCTCAATTGCGTTGCGGGATTGCCACGATCAGCGGCGCATGCCCCCAAAGCGCCAGCACGCGCACCAGATCGGCCCCACCCAGGCCGATCGTGGCGGTGTTGCGCAAGGGGTGCACATGCACCGCCACGGCCTGTGCCAGCGTTTCATCCAGCACCACCCGTACCGTGCCGGGGGCTGCATTGATCGCGGCCAGCGGCGTAACCGCACCGGGCGACACCCCCAGCAGCGCCGCCATATCCTCTGCCTTGCCAAAGCTGAGCTTTTTGGCGCCGATCGGTGCCGCCAGCGCCTTCAGATCGACACGCGTGGCGTGATCGACGGTGACCAGGAAATAGCCACCCGCGCTGTCCTTCAGAAACAGGTTTTTGGTGTGCGCGCCGGGCATGGCGGCGTGGATCACTTCGCTTTCCTCGACCGTAAACACCGCCACGTGTTCCAGCGCGGTCCATACGATACCCAGCGCGGCCAGATCGGCATAGAGGCGCTGTTCGCTATCGACATATTCGCTCATCACCGGTCATCCCTCGTTCGCGCCGACCGCCTTTGTAAGCATGCTAGCCTATTGCAGGGCGCCGTGCGCGGGAATTCCCCTTGGCATCAAATAAGAATGAATGATACATAGGTTAAGGGAGCATAATTGAGGGGTCACCATGCTGCGCTTGCCGGCGGAATTCGATCTTCACGCGCTAGAAGTGTTCGTGGTCACTGTCGAACTGGGCGGGATGACCGCCAGCGCCACGCAATTGCGCATTACCCAGTCGGCGGTGTCGCAGACGATCACCCGGCTGGAGGCCGGGATCGGCACCCCGCTGTTTGATCGATCGCTGCGCCCGCTGGGGCTGACCCCGGCCGGGCGCGCGCTGTATGAACGCGCGCGCCGCCTGTTGACCACCGCGCGTTCGGTGATCGACGAAGTGCGCGAAGGCGCCAACCTGCCGGTGGACCAGATGACCATCGCCATGTCGGAAACCTTTGCCACGCTGCTGACCGCGCCGTTGCTGCACCGGTTCGGCATGCGGGTCGGGCGCTGGCGCATCCGGTCGGGCATATCGCTGGTGCAGCAGCAGGATTTTCTCAACCGCCGCGTCGACATGCTGGTGACCGGCAGCAACACGCTGGAAAAACACCCGGGCATCGAACACCACGATGTGATGGACGACCCGTTCGTGCTGATTTTCCCGCGCGATTACACCGGCAGCGCCGAACCGGCCGAGGCCGCCACCCGCCTGCCATTCGTGCGCTATTCACTCGACCACGGCATGGGGCAACGCATCGAAAGCCAGCTGACGCGGATGAAACTGCGCCCCGCCAATGTGGTAGAGGTTGATATCATCCATCAGCAACTGACCTCGGTCGCGCTGGGCATCGGGTGGAGCGTGACCTCTGCCCTGTGCCTGGCGGCGATGCCTGCGCTGGTCGATCAGCTGCGCATCGAACCCCTGCCCCGCGCCCGTTTTTCGCGCCGGGTGCAAGTGGTGGCGCGGATCGGCGAACTGGGCAACCTGGCCGAACAAACCGCACAGATGGCGCGTGAAGTGATGACCGTAACCCACCTGACCCCGCTGATCCAGAAACTGCCGTGGATCGAAGAACTCGTGCGATAAAACCCAAATTCTGCTTGGTCCGCATGCCCGCAGCTGTGAAAATCTTGTGCGGAATACTCGATATTCATTGATGACATTTCGGTAATAATTTATTTATCCAATTTGGTGAAAATTTTTTTAACTGCCCGCCACCAAGTCTTGCCAACCTGAATCGAATATGAAAAGCCTCTGCATTATCGAAATTCGGAACCGTTAACGGGACCGGTTTCACAGGGGGGTATGGTTTGATGCGTTACGTTACTCTTGCGTTGTTGCTTTCGTCTGCCGGTGCTGCCGCAACCGCCGCTGGTACTGCCTTTGCCGAACCGCCGGCCGCAACCGCTACCCCGACCACCACAGCCGCCCCGACCACCACAGCCACCCCGGTCGCGGCGCCCGCGCCAGCCATGGATGCCCCGGCCCCGCAAACCCGTCAGATCGTGCTTGCCGCCCATTCTGACATTCCGGTCACGCCGGACACCAGCATCAGCAGCAAGACGGCCAAGCAGGGCGACACCTTCACGCTGAAAACGGTCAACGACGTGCTGCAGGATGGCCTGGTTGTGATTCCGGCCGGGACGCCGGGCACTGGCACGGTCACCGCGATCAAAAAGCCGGGCTCGTTCGGCAAGTCGGGCAAGATGGAAATCGCGTTCACCTCGCTCGATCTCATGGGCCAGTCCATACCCCTGTCCGGCAAGTTTCAGCAGCAGGGACAGGGCAATGGCGGGGCCACCGCCGGGGCGATCGTCGCCGCTGGCCTGGTCGGCGGTTTCCTTGTTTCGGGGCATTCCGCAGTGATCGAACATGGTGTGGCACTGCACGCGCAAACCGCCGCGGACCAGACCATCACACTGCAACTGGCGACTGCGCAGCCGGCGGGCACCATGGCCGCGGCCCACTGATCGCGCGGGGATAAAGACATGCGATCAACGCTGAATGCCCGTGCGGGCGCGGCCGGTCTTGCGCTCGCGCTGGCCGGTTGCGCCGCGGCAACGACCGCCCCGTCGATCGTGCAACCGTTGGCAATCGACCGCACAGCCGCGATTCACATCACGGACGTGACGGTCGACAACCTCAACGGCATCTGGATCAAAGAAGAACAGCGGTTCGAAATCCGCAACAAGATCCAGGCGGAACTGCAGAAACAGGCGCTGGCCGCTGCCCCGGTGGTCGCGGGAACCCCGGTTCCGCCGCAGACCTTTGCCATGAAAGTCATGCTGACACGGTTTGACGAAGGCAATGCCATGGCCCGGCTCGCGCTGATCGGCCTGGGGCAGGTCCATATCGAAGGCACGGTGACGCTGGCCGACGCTGCGGGCCATCCGGCGGGGCAATACAAAATCAAGAAAACCTTTGCCGCCGGCGGCATCGTCGGTGCGGTAACCAGCACGGGCAGCGTCGAAGACGGCTTTGCCAAATCGGTCGTCGCGGGCCTGACGCAAAAGCCGGGGTCCGGCGCCGACAAGGCAGAGACGCCAAAACCCTGATCGATACCTTGCGCTGCGCATGGCGGCTGTGGTCGGTTCGGACAAAAGACGGCCCGCCAGTCTGGTGAGACTGGCGGGCCGCAAGGGTGGAACGGTTCGGGGGGGGTAACCTAGAGCCAGATGACGTTAGGTTGCACCGCCGGGATTGCGTCAGGAAGCTTCTCG
>NZ_JBBATI010000034.1:0-45173 GCF_040398825.1 Novosphingobium sp. | reverse complement strand
GTCGGGTGGGGAGGCGGGGCGGGCGGTATGAGTCGCGCTTTGCGCGAGTTGGTATTACGACATCTTGCGATGCAGGAAGTTGTCGGAGATTGAACAGGCGGCCGGGGCCAGAATGACCACGAACAGCGTGGGCAGGATGAACAGGATCAGCGGCACGGTCATGATCGCGGGCAGCCGCGCGGCTTTTTCTTCGGCGCGCATCATGCGTTCGTTGCGGAATTCGGCCGATAGCACGCGCAGCGCCGATGCCAGCGGCGTACCATAGCGTTCGGTCTGGATCATCGTCGTGGTCACGCCGCGCATCGCCTCCAGCTTTACGCGATAGGCCAGGTTTTCAAATGCCATGCGCCGCTCGGTCAGGAATGACAGCTCGATCGCGGTCAGCGCGAATTCGTCGCCCAGTTCGGGATAGGCGCGGCCCAGTTCGCGTGCCACGCGGCCAAATGCGGCGTCGATGGTCAACCCGGCTTCGGCGCAGATGACCAGCAGGTCGAGCGCGTCTGGCAGGCCCTTGCGCAGTTCCTTGGTGCGTTTGCTGACCAGGTTCGACACCCAGATGTCGGGCAATTTGTACCCGAAAAACAGCATTGCGGCGAACGCGCCAAACTTTTTGTAATCGGGCCAGGTCGGGAAATAGTTCGCGCCATAGATCAGCGACGCGGCCAGGCCACCGATCACGATCGGGCAGATCATCCGCCCCAGAATGATCGCAACGCCCCATTCCTTTTTGCGGATGCCGGCCTGTGCGAGTTTTTGCTGCGCCACTTTCAGCTGGCTGTCCTGCAGCACGCTGAGCGATTGCAGAAAGGTGCGGATGCGGTCGGTGGTGTCGTTGCGGCGGATGATGCTGGCGCGTTTGCGGCTGGCGGCGACGACAATCCCCGCCTTCAACTGTTCGCGCCGCTCGTTCAGCGCCTTGACCCGTTTGGCCATCGGATCGCGCACGGTGACCGCGGCATAGATCGCCATGATCACCGCCAGCGCGGCCAGCCCGGCCAGCAGCGACCCGACAAACAGCACATCGACGCCCATCAGGGTGGGGTGGGGGGTGGCCGGAACGGAGGAAAAATCGCTCATGATTGCGGGCTCAAATTTCGAAGTTGATCATTTGGCGCATGATGAATGCCCCGATCGACAGCCAGACAGCCGCACCGACCAACGCAATGATGCAGCGTTCGTCGTGAAAAAATGCGCCCATGTAATAGGGATTGATCGAATAGATCAGAAAGAACACGATGAATGGCAGTGACCCGATGATATAGGCCGATGCCTTAGATTCAGAGCTCATCGCGCTGATCTTCAGCTTCATCGCCGCGCGTTTGCGCAAAACATCCGCCAGGTTGCCCAGCGTTTCGGCCAGGTTGCCCCCGGTTTCGCGCTGGATCGCCAGTGTGATGCAGAAAAAGCTGAATTCCGCCAGGTTGAGCCGTTCGGCCGTGTCGGTCAGCGATTCATCCATCGTCCGGCCCAGCCGGATACGGTCGTTGACCAGTTTGAATTCCTCGGCCACCGGCCCTGGCAGTTCGCTGGCCACCACACCCAGCGTTTCGCTGATCGGCAGCCCGGACCGCAGCCCGCGCACCAGCAGTTCCAGCGCGTCGGGAAACCGGGTGATGAAATTCTTGGTGCGCTTGTTGATGGCCATGTTGACCACCATGTGCGGCACCCCTGCGCCCAGCATCACGCCAACCGCCAGACCCAGTGGCAGCGACCCGCTTTTCAGCCAGACCAGCAGGGTGATGCCGACGATCAGACCGAAGGTCGCGTAAAAGTATTGCGCCACGGTCCACTTTTTGCCGGTGCGGTGCAGCCGCAGCGTCAGCGCCTCTATCCGCGTCTGCGAACCGGAGCTTTTGTAGGTACCGGGTTTGCGCGCGGCAACGGCCTTGCGGTATTGCGCCTCCACCTTGTCGACCGCGTTGTCGGAATGGCGCAGGCGCACCGCCTGCAACCGGCGCGATCCTTCGCGCGACGCGCTCGGCCCCGACAACAGGATCATCACCAGACCCAGCATGAAGGTCACGCCAAAGACCAGGATCATCAGGGGCAAGGGCTGCATCGCGAAAACCACCAGGTGTTGTATCAGGGACGGGTGAACCGGGCCGCGAGGGGCCCCTTGTGTGTTTCAGACCGTGCGCATCACGCCGACGCGCCCGATTTTGACTTTGACGGCAGCAGTTTCTTCAGATCGAACCGGCCCAGCAGCGATCCCGATCCACCGGACGGCGCAGGCTCGCCGGCCGGGCGTCCGGCCTTGCCGGCCTTGGCGCCCTTGCCGATCTTTGATCCCTTGCCCGTGGCGGGGGCTTCACGCTCGCCATCGGTAGCGATGATCGCCTCGGTCATGCTGCGCAGTGCCACGGCCGCCTTTGACGTGCGGTTGGCGCCGATAAAGGTCTGGCCCAGCTTCGCAGCATTGGTCGCCGCCTTGGCATCATAGGGCACGACAAAGTTCAGCTTGCGCTCGATCGAGGTTTCAAAATCGCTGCGGCTGATTTCGCCGACGCCCGACATCGCCTTGTTGGCGACCATCAGCACTTGCGTGTGCGGGGCGTTGGATTTCAGCCACGACAGGATGCGGATGCCATCGCGCGCCCCGGCCAGCGTCAGTTCGGTCACCACCAGCACGACCTGCATGTTGGCCAGCAATTGCGGAAAATTGATCAGCATGTTGCGCGGCAGATCGACCACCGTCGCTTCGAACGCGTGGCGAAATTCGTCGATCAGCTGGTTGAACGCGGTACCGTCGGTCAGCAGCGGCGCACTGATCGGCGCCTCTGCCGACAGGATCGCCAGGTTGTCGTTGGCGCGGATCATCGCGCGTTCGATAAACAGACCGTCGATGCGGCTGGGGTTGTCGATCGCATCGGTCAGCCCGCGGCCGGGTTCCAGATCGAGCGTAAGCGCGCCGGTGCCAAAATGGACATCGAGATCGAGCAGCGCGGTCGGCATCTTGTGATCGGCGCTCAGCATCCAGGCCAGCGATGTGGCCAGCGTCGATGCGCCGACCCCGCCGCGCGTGCCCACCACGGCGGTGGCGATGTGGCGTTTGCCGGCGGCACCGCCATCAGCCCCGCGCGGCGCGGCAAAGATGGCCTGCGCCTGCACCAGCGTGTCGCGCAGATGGCCCGGCGACAGCGGTTTCAGCAGATAATCGTTGATGCCCGACGACACCAGATCACGGTACAGCCGCACATCGTTGACCTGGCCCACCGCGATCACCACCGTGCCGGGTTCGCACACTTCGGCCAGCGCGTTGATGTCGTTCAGCGGGTCGCCGCTTTCCGACAGGTCCACCATCAGGATTGCCGGGCTGGCGGTGATGGCCAGCGACTGGGTCGCGTTGCGCAGGCCGCCCTTCATCACCTTTTCCGGCGGCCAACCCATTTCGATGGCAACCGAACGAAGTGTATCGAGCGTGACATCGTCGCAGACATAGGCTGCGAACATGTCACGATTGCCGGATTTCCAGGGCGCGTTCATCGCGTGACTTCCTTATGTGCTGCTGTGCTTGCTGGCCTGATGGCTTAATTGGTTGATTGCTGTTTCAGACTGGCCGCACCGGTCGGGGCCTTGGTACGGAACGCCTCGATCGCCTTGGCATTGGTCGCCACGACCGTGTTGCCGGTGCCATCCTGGCCGTGGATCAGGTCTTCCTTGTTGGCGATCATCGCCGCCATGTTGCTGCTGGTGGCGCAGCCATAGTTGCGCGACGTGGCGTTGCGGTAATTGGCATCGGAACGCCCGGTCCAGTCGGGGCAGCCCGGCACGCTGGCAAACGCGCGCGAAATGACCACGCGCGCCATGCCGGCGGGCAGCGCGCCTTCGGTTACCGGGGCCACGCCGTCGACCACCAGGCCGTATTTTGCCGCCACCACTTCGACCGCGGCGCGGGTGGCCAGCGTATCGGCGGGATCGTCAACCGACAGGTGATCGCCATATTTCAGCCCGAGCGCACCAAACCATTCGCCCAAACGGCGGGCCTGGACGGCGTCAAAGCCGCCTTCGGGCTGGGTGGTCAGGTCAAAGGTGAAATTGGTGTGTTCGACCACCGGCTGGTGAATGTTGTCCAGCGTGCGGTTGGTGGGCATGCCGCCGCACCCGGCCAGCATCAGGCCCAACCCCAGCGCGAGCGCAGAGGCGGCCAGGCGAACCGGGCGGGGGCCACGCAGGCCTGCGCGATTTTGGCTATGCGTCATGACGGTGTCCCCTTTCACTGAATGCTGAAGCCGGGCTGGGTATCAGCACTGGCCTGTTTGGTGCGTTTGCGCGGGCGATCAGCCGTGGTGCCCGATGCGTCACCCACCGGGCCGATCGCGGGTCGCGCACCCTGCTGGCCGGCGGGCATGGCCGATTGCTGGGTGGCCGGCTTTTCGGTCGGTTTCGGGCTCTTTTCGCCCTTCACGTTGTCGCTTTCCACATTGCCCAGCAATTGCTGCAGCGCATCCGCGCTCTTGAACCCGTCGGTGGGCAGATGGATCTGGTTGGCATCGACCGGATTGACCAGGTATGGCGTGACCACGATCACCAGTTCGGTTTCACCCTTTTTGAACGCGGTGGACCGGAACAGCGAACCCAGCACCGGGATATCGCCCGCGCCCGGCAGTTTCGAAATGCTGTCCTGGCTGTTGTTCTTCAGCAGGCCGGCGATCATGAAGCTTTGCCCTGATCCCAGTTCCACCGTCGTTTCGGCGCGCCGCACGGTCAGGCCCGGTACTGACAGGCCATTGATCGTGACCGATCCTTCGCTGGTCAGTTCCGACACTTCGGGCCGCACGCGCAGCGAAATCCGGCCATTGGCCAGCACGGTCGGCGTATAGGACAGGCTGACGCCGTATTTCTTGAATTCGATCGAGGTCGCGCCCAGCCCGGTGTTGACCGGAATGGGATATTCGCCCCCCGCCAGAAAGTCTGCGGTTTCGCCCGACAGCGCGGTCAGGTTCGGTTCTGCCAGCGTGGTGACCAGCCCGATCTGTTCGCCCAGGTCCAGCGCGCCCAGCAGGTCCATCCCGAACAGATGGCCCATGCCGGCCAGCGCGGTGCCGACCAGCGGGGAATTGACCGATACGCCCTTTGTCAGCACCTGCCCGGTGGGATTGAGCGCGGTTACTGCGGTCGGGTCATACGTAAACGTGCTGGGCACGTTGCCCACGCCCAACGAAGCACTGCTGCCGCTCTGGAAAAAGCCGGTGCCCTGGCCAATGCCGTATTTGAACCCGTTGGCGGTGGACACGCTGGTCAGGTTGGAGCTGATATTACGTGTCAGCGACCGGCTGACTTCGGCGATTTTCACGCTCAGGTTCACCTGCAGCGGCGTCGCCATTTTCAGGCGGCTGATGACCGTGGTCTTGTCCGCGACAAACGCCTTGACCAACCGTTCCGCCTCGGCCGCGTCTTCGGGCGCGGCGACGGTGCCGGTCAGCAGCACGGTGTTGTTCATGGTCGATGACGTAATATGTGCATCGGGCATTGCCATGTGCAGCATCTGTTCGATGCTGTCGAGATTCTGGCCGACCCGCACGTTGGCCGACCACACCACTTCGCCGCGCGCGTTGCTGGCATAGACGGTGGTTTCACCGCCGGACTTGCCAAACACATACAACTGGTTGCCGGTTTTCACCTGCACATCGGCAATCGCATCATTGGCGACAAACACATCCGACATCGCCGATGGCAGCGTGACCAGCTGGCCATGGCCGATACCCAGCGCCAGCGACCGCGCCGGTGCGGAAATCCCGGGCATGACGCGCATCCCGGCCGGTTCACCGCTGCCGACGTGGCGTTGCGGCAGCTTGGCGTGGGTGACCGCATGGGCGGCAGCATGGCGGTGGGCCCTGGCCGCCAGCAGCGGAGAGGACAGCATCGGCACTGCGGCGATCGCCACCAGGCCCAATGCGGACGTTGCCAAACGGGCACGGGTTACCAAACGCACTTTCATCGTCTTGCCTTTCGCGCCAGCAGTGGCGGCAGCGCCGGTTTTGTCGGAACGCATCTCAGAACACTCCCATCGGGCCAACGGGCACGATCGTCGGCATCGGGGCGATCGGCACTTCGACCGTTTCCTTGCCGCGGGTCACGCGCACCGTCGGGGTGCGACGAATTTGCTGCAGCGTGTCGGCCGGTGCGACACCCAGGCGTGCCCGGCCGCCGCTGTGCGCAGACTGCACCATGTCGCCCGATGTCACGCCGTTGATGGCATTGGCGGTCGGCATCGTCTTGCGCTGGAACCGCGACACATCGCCGCCGGTTACATACGTGTTGGTCTTGTCCACCGGCTTGGTCAGCGCGGTTTTCAGCAGGCGATCTTCTTCCTGCTTGCTGGCGCCATGCGGCACTTTGATCTGGCCAGAAGCGATGACCTGTTCCAGTTCGGCCGAGTTGTCGGCAATCGAACGCAGCGAAAGGCTGATCGTGCCGATCGATTCGGCCACCGACAGCTCTTCGGCGATTTTGGGCGTGGCTTCGACGGTGACCAGGCTGAACCCCTTGACGCGGGTATGGCCATCGACGGTTTCCTGATCGGTCGATTGGTCGGTGGCCAGCACGCGCAGGTTTTTCATGATGGTTTCGGTCGCGCGCAGCGGCTGTGATTCGCCTTCACCCTTGACCGACTGGGTCAGCAACAGATCGATGTGGTCACCCGGGAACACAAACCCGGCAACCCCGGTGCGGCTGCTGACCGGAATGGTTACGGCGCGCATCCCGGCACCCAGCGCTGCGGCCAGAAAGCCGCGGTCGCCCGGCGCCACCAGCGATCCGGTGGTAACCGGCTGGCCGGCAGTGATCGGATTTTTGACCACGGTGCCCAGCAGTTTCGCCATGTCGGTCTTGTCCTGCAGGAAATAGGCATCCTGCACGAGATCCTTGGGCCAGGGCTGGAATGCCAGTGCATCGGCGGTGATGATCGTGCCGATCGGCAGCGCGCGTTGCGACACCAGCACCTTTGGCCCGTCCAGCATTTTGGCCGCGACCGCCTGCGGCGCAGAGCCGCCGGACAGAAGCGCGCGTGCCCCCAGGCTCGTGACAAGCGCCACCACCAAGGCTCCGAGCAACAAAAACAGTTTCTTCCTGTCCATGGCTTACTTTTCCTGCCCTAACTTCACCGGTGGTCCAGGCCACCCGCGAATTGCGTCACTGTGAACGCACCACCCCGTAACAATCGCCCAAATTGGTTAAATTTGACCTAGGACGCCGCAGCCGCGTGCCCGTTTGAATATGGTTGATTTCGTCATTGGCCCGTCGCCGGGGTTTTGCCCGTAGTTGGCGCCGTTGCCGGTGCCGGCAGCGGCGGCATGCCGGCCGGCAGTTGCGGCGCAACCCCCGGGGCATGAACCGCAACGGCGAAATGCGGCGCACCGGCGTTGAGATCGGCGCGGTCGTGCCAGTGCACCGCATCGGTACTGCCCAGCGTCCACAAACCGGCCAGCGCAATCGCCACGCCATAAGGAATTTTCAGCCGGTCCTTGCGACGCCGGCTGATGTGCCACATGCCAAGGGCGATGGTCAGCACGCCGCCCAGCAGCGCCATCACGATCAACAGTTTCAGAAACAGCACACCCGGCAGCCACAGCGCCAGCGCGGTCAGCAGTTTGACATCACCGCCGCCCATCGCGCGCAGCGCAAACAGCCCGGCCAGTACGGCAAACGCAGCCACCGCAATGGCCAGCTGGATCGCCACACCCGGCCACAAAGTCAGCCCGCTGGCCCACCAGAATACCGGCGCCATCAGCGCCACGACAGCGTTCAGCCAGTTGTCGATCTGGCGGCGGCGGATATCGGTAAAGGCGGCAATCAGCAGCGCGATTGCCAATGCCCCGACCAATCCGTAAATGATCCATGTCCCTTGCATGACTGGCCTTATGCGGGACAATCACTTACCAAACGGTAACCAAGAACAACCTCAGGTTCTGGCAAAAAGGCGCGTGCATTGGTGGACAGTCCCGATTCGCATTCCCCGGCGGACCAGACCAACCCCGCGCGCCGCGCCATTCCGCCACAGGCGTCCGAATCGCGCTGGCGGGCACCCGACGGGGCCGCCATCCGGCGGATCGACTGGGCCGGTCGGCGGGGTGATAGCCAGCCCCCGCGCGGGTCGATTTTGTTTCTGCCCGGACGCGCCGATTTTTACGAAAAGTACCTCGAAACGCTGGATGGCTGGCACGCGGCCGGGTGGCGGGTAACCGCGCTCGATTGGCGCTGGCAGGCGGGATCGGGGCGCTATCATGACCATCCGCGTGTCGGGGGCGTGGATGATTTTGCCAGCTGGATCAAGGATCTGGGTGATTTTTGGGGCCCCTGGGCGGCGGCCACCCCGGGGCCGCATGTGCTGATCGCGCATTCGATGGGCGGCCATTTGGCGCTGCGCGCGGTGGCGACGCGCGCGGTGCGGCCCGATGCCCTGGTGCTGACCGCGCCGATGCTGGGTTTTGTCACGCCGATCCCCAAATGGCTGCAACCCGGCTTTGCCTGGGCGATGTGCACGATCGCCAATCCCGATCGCATGGCTTGGGGTGATGGCGAACGCCCGGGGGACAGCGCCGCCACGCGGGGCAAGACGCTGACCCATGATGCCGACCGCTATGCCGATGAGGGGTGGTGGCGCAAACAGCGCCCCGAACTCGATCTTGGCCCGGCCAGTTGGGACTGGGTGCGCAAGGCCGGCGAATCGATTGCGGTGCTGGATCGGCCCGGTCTGCTCGAATCGGTTGCGGTGCCGGTGCAGATCCTGGCCGCGCGTTACGACCTGCTGGTGGCCTGGCCGGCGATCGCACGCGCCGCCGCGCGCCTGCCCGGTGCCGAACTGGTCGATTTCGGGCGTGAGGCGGCGCACGAACTGCTGCGAGAGGCAGACCCGGTGCGCAACCGCGTGCTGGCCGCCATCGCCGCGTTCTGCGACCGGGTGGCGCCGCCGGACGAACCCGCCTGATCCTGCATCTTTGGAAAGTTTGCGATGACCGATCTTCCTGCCGCCACGGACCACGACCTGGCCACGCCGTTTGACATTGTCATTATTGGCGCCGGCATGGCGGGCGCCAGCCTGGCCGCCGAATGCGCCGCCCACGCGCGCGTGCTGATGGTGGAGGCGGAAGCGGTGCCCGGCTATCACACCACCGGGCGTTCGGCTGCGTTTTGGGAGGAAAGCTATGGCGGACCGGGTGTCGTGCCGCTGACCGCCGCCAGCCACAGTTTTCTGACCGATCTGGGTCTGTTGTCACCGCGCGCCGCGCTGATCATCGGGCGTGCCGAAGACCGTGACCGCGTCGCCGGCCATGTTGACCGGTTTGCCGGGCTGGGCGTCGATGTGCGGTTGATGGACCGCGCTGCTATCGTGGCAGAGGTGCCCGGCCTGCGCCCCGAATGGTGCCATGGCGCCTATGAGGCAAAGGGCGCGGATATCGATGTGGCCGGGCTGCATCAGCATTATCTGGCGCAGGCGCGCCGCGCCGGCACCGTGCTGCGGCTGCGCGCAGGGGTGACCGCGCTGGAACGCGTTGGCGCTGGTTGGCACGTGGTGTGGGCGGGCGGCGTGGTATCGGCGGCGATCGTCGTCAATGCCGCCGGGGCCTGGGCCGACCAGGTTGCCGCACTGGCAGGCGCGGCGCCGCTGGGGATTGCCCCATTGCGGCGCACGATCGTGCAGGTGCGCACCGATCCGCTGCCACCTGCAAACATGCCGCTGACCTTTGGCATCGACGAAGATTTCTATTTCAAAGCGCAATCGGGCCGCCTGCTGGTAAGTCCCCACGACGAAATCCCCGATGTCGCGCACGATGTCGCGCCCGAAGAGCTGGACGTGGCGATCGCCATCGACCGCATGGAACACGTGCTGGACTGGCGCATTGCCGCGGTCGAACGCCGCTGGGCGGGCCTGCGCAGTTTTGCCCCCGATCGCCTGCCGGTCTATGGGTTTGACGCGCACGTGCCTGGCCTGTTCTGGTTTGCCGGGCAGGGCGGGTTCGGCATTCAGACCGCGCCCGCCGCCGCGCGACTCGGCGCGCAACTGCTGTTGGGCCGGCCACGCGATGCCATGACCGATCCGCTCAACGCCGCCTGGTACGCGCCCACACGGCTTTAAACGACGGGCCTTGCCATATCCCCCCCGATTCGGGGAGGATATGGAGGGGCCAGTGGCGCGATCAGCAGTGGCCGAGCTTCCCGTTGTGGCTGCGGCAACGCGTGACCTTGATCGGATGGTGCGCCTTGAAATTGATGCGCGGGGCAAACACCTTGTGGCAACGATAGGGCTGGCCATGGCGGTTGCGACACACCCGCGCCTCTGCGGTATCAACGGCTGCGAAACTCACACACACCAATGCGGCGGCGACGATTGCTTTCAACATAGACTTCTCCTTTGGCGAAACATTCTGCTTGTCCAAGATAGACGTTGGCGCAGACAAAAGGTGCCCTCGGAAAACCCCCAGTTTGTTATGCGGCGATCGCCGCATCGCTGGCCAGTTTGTCCACGCGTTCGTTTTCCACATGGCCGTCGTGGCCTTTGACCCAGATCCATTCGATTTTGTGGGGTTTTGCCGCGATGGTCAGCGCGCGCCACAGGTCTTCGTTTTTCACCGGCTTGTTGTCAGCGGTTTTCCAGCCCTTGCGCACCCAGCCGGGCATCCATTTGGTCATGCCGTCGATAACATAGCGGCTGTCGGTGTGCAGGCGTACCGCGCTGGGGCCGCGCAACGCCTCCAGCGCGCGCAGCACCGCGGTCATTTCCATGCGGTTGTTGGTGGTGGCGGGGTCTGACCCGGACAGTTCCTTTTCATGGCCATCGGCGCGCAGCAACGCCCCCCAGCCGCCTTTGCCCGGATTGCCCTTGCACGCGCCGTCGGTAAAAATGTCGATCGCTTTCACGCAACAGCTCCTGGCCCGAAGATATCCGGGTTTTCACGATAAAATTCCAGCCGGCGGGCCATCGGCAGCGGGTCCTTGCGCGTGACCAGCGCGTCGGCCGGCGTGTTGATCCAGTCATAGGCGCGGCTCATCATGAAGCGCATTGCCGCGCCCTGCGCCAGCAATGGCAGCGCCGCGCGTTCGGCCGGGGCCAGCGGGCGCACCGCATCATATCCGGCGATCAGCGCGCGCGACAGGTCATCGCGGAATGTGCCGTCCTGCGCGTCCCAGCACCACGCCAGGTGGGTGATCGCCAGATCATAGGCAATCAGATCGTTGCACGCGAAATAGAAATCGATCATCCCGGTTATGGCATCGCCCAGCACCAGCACATTGTCGGGAAACAGGTCGGCGTGGATCACGCCCCGGGGCAAATCATCGGGCCAGCCTTGCGCAATGCGCGGCAGATCGTGCGCCACCAGCGTGGCCAGTGCGGGGTCGATCGCCGCCAGCGCATCGGGGCCACATTCCGCTGCCAGCCGGTGCCATTCGGCAATGCCCATGCCATTGGCGCGGGCGCCGGGAAAATCCGCGGCTGCCAGATGCAGCCGCGCCAGTTCCGCCCCCACGCTGTGCGCCTGCGCCGCGGTGGGTGCGGATACCGAAACGCCGGGCAGAAATTCAATCAGCGCGATCGCCTTTTCGACGGCGCGGTCTGGCCCAGGCACCATGCGAAACAGCGCGCCATCGGCATCGTGGATGGTGCGCGGCACCGGGCAGCCGCGCGCCGCCAGGTGATCAAGCAGCGACAGGAAATAGGGCAGATCGCCCAGATCGATGCGGAATTCGTACATCGTCAGGATATAGCGCGCAGCCGCGGCCGGATTTTCGGCGCCGGTGGCGTTTGCGGGGCCGGTGGTTTCGATCAGCCAGTTGCTGTTCGACACCCCTTCGGCAATGCCCTTGGCCGAAACCAGCGTGCCAACGCGATATTCCGCGATCAGCGCCGCCATGTCCTCGGCGCCGAGGTGGGTGTAAACCGCCACAGCAATGCGCCCCTTATTCGGTCAGCTGGCGCGGCAGTTTGAACACCATGTGTTCTTCGGCGGTGGTCACCGTTTCGCTGCTGATCGCGCGCCATTCGCCCAGCCGGTCGACCACTTCGCGCACCAGCACTTCGGGTGCGGAGGCGCCGGCGGTCACGCCGATGGTTTCGACCGTATTCAGCCATTCGGGCGCAATTTCGCTGGCGCGCTGGATCAGCCGGGCGCGGGTGCCGCTGCGTTCGGCGACTTCGACCAGGCGCAGCGAATTGGAACTGTTGGGCGCGCCGATCACCAGCACCAGATCGCAATCGCCGGCAATCGCCTTGACCGATTCCTGCCGGTTGGACGTGGCATAGCAGATGTCTTCGGCCTTTGGCCCGGCGATCGTCGGGAATTTTTCGCGCAAGGCGGCGACAATCGCGGCGGTATCATCCACCGACAGCGTGGTCTGGGTCAGAAACGCCAGTTGCACATCGGGCGCAATGGCGATGGCGCCCACATCCTCCACCGTTTCGACCAGCGTGATCGTGCCCGCAGGCACCTGGCCCATCGTGCCGATCACCTCGGGATGGCCGCGATGGCCGACGAACAGGATGTGGCGCCCCGCTTCGTAATGGCGTTCGGCCTGGCGGTGCACTTTGCTGACCAGCGGACAGGTCGCATCCAGCCAGTCGAGCCCGCGCGTGGTCGCCTCTGCCGGGATCGATTTGGGCACGCCATGCGCGGAAAACACCACCGGCGCGCCATCCGGAACCGCGTTCAGCTCTTCGACGAATACGGCGCCCTTGGCCTTCAGCCCTTCGACCACAAAGCGGTTGTGCACGATTTCGTGGCGCACATAAACCGGCGCGCCATAGCGGTCGATCGCACGTTCGACGATTTCGATGGCGCGGTCGACCCCGGCGCAAAATCCGCGCGGTGCCGCGATCAGCACGCGCAACGGGCGTTTTTCGGCAAGACTGTCCTGGGGCAGGGCGGCAGAGAGGGTTGGTTCGGTCATAACCAACGCCTTTAGCAGTGCGTGCGGGTTCCGACAAACCCTGTGCGGCCGACAATCCCCCGAACGCATGCGCCGGAATGCGTGCCAGGTATGCATGCCCGGAATGCATCCATTGCCCAATGCGGCGGGGCTGGCTAAAGGAACGGATGCCCATGCCTGATCGGCAGCAGCACTGATTGCCAAAAGGACCCCGCGCCGCAATGTCAGCATTTATCACCCGTGCCGCCCGGATCAGTGTTCTTGCGTGCCTGCCCGCGCTGGTCTTGTCCGGCTGCGCCAGGAACAAGGGGGAACTGGTGGTGGACGACACGGTCGGCGTGACCGCGTTGCGCAGCCCGTGCCCGATCGTCGGCGTGCCGGAATTGACCGGTGATCTGACGCTGCTGGCCCCTGGCCGCAGCGATTCCGGCGCGATCGACGTGGTTGCGGCCATGACCAATGTGCGCAGCACCTGCAATGATGCCGCGAACCAGTCGAAACTGGCCACGCGGGTCGATTTCGACGTGGTCGCGCGGCGCACGCAGACCGCCGGCGCGCGCCATATCGATCTGCCCTATTTTTCGCTGGTCGAACGTGGCGGCACCACCATTGTCGCCAAAAAGGTGGGCACCGTCGCCATCGATTTCGCCGATGGGCAGGATCGGGCGCAGGGCCATGGTGTGGCCAGTTCGCTGGTTGATCGGGCAGAGGCATCGCTGACCGCCGCGATCCGTTCGCGCCTGACGCGCAAGCGCAAGGCCGGCGATAACGATGCGGCGGTCGATCCGCTGTCGCAGCCCGATGTGAAGGCGGCGCTGTCGCGCGCGACGTTTGAATTGCTGGTCGGGTTTCAGCTGTCCGATCAGCAGCTGGCCTACAACGCCACCAAATAACCTTTCGCCCCGGTGTGTACGCCACACCGGTCCAGATCCTGAACAATGGCAGTGGCCGACCGGCGCGACGGGCTTTTGCCTGTTGCGCCGTCTTGCGCTATCGCTGTCCCTATGACTGACACCATGATCCAGACTTTGCCCCACCCCGCTGCATCCGTTCCCGCCGCGCATGATGCCCCGCGCGCGCTGTTTGCCGAATTCGCGCACGTGATCGATGCCGCGATTGTCGCGCTGGAAAGCGCCGGCACACTGCCCGCCGGGCTGCCGCGCGTTGCGGTCACCACCGAACCGCCGCGCGATCCCGCGCATGGCGACATTTCGACCAACGCGGCGATGGTGCTGGCCAAACCGGCGGGCACCAACCCGCGCGCGCTGGCGGCACTGCTGATCGCCGAACTGGTGCGCGACCCGCGCGTGGTGTCGGCCGACATCGCCGGGCCGGGGTTCATCAACCTGCGGCTGACCCCGGCGGCGTGGCTGGGCGAATTGCGGCTGATCGCGCAGGCGGGGGACGACTATGGCCGTTCCACCTTTGGCGGTGGCAGCACGGTCAATGTGGAATATGTGTCCGCCAACCCGACCGGGCCGATGCACATGGGGCATTGCCGGGGCGCGGTGGTGGGCGATGCGCTGGCCACGCTGCTGGCGTTTGCCGGGCATCGGGTGATCCGCGAATATTACATCAACGATGCCGGCGGCCAGGTCGATGTGCTCGCCCGGTCGGTGCACTTGCGCTATCGTGAGGCGCTGGGGCATGACGTGGGCGCCATTCCCGAAGGGTTGTACCCCGGCGATTACCTGATCCCGGTCGCCACCGCGCTGGCGGCGGAATTCGGGCATGCCTATGCCGACGCACCCGAAGCCGATTGGCTGGTGCCGTTCCGCACCCGTGCGGTGGCGGCGATGATGGCGATGATCCGCGAAGATCTGGCGCTGCTGGGCATTCACCACGACGTGTTCAGTTCCGAGGCGGAATTGCAGGCGGCGGGCAAGCCGGCCGCGGCAGAGGCGTGGCTGCGCGCACACGATCTGGTTTACGATGGCGTGCTGGAGGCGCCGAAGGGCAAGCTGGCCGAAGATTGGGAAGCGGTGGAGCTGCCGCTGTTCCGCTCCACCCGGTTTGGCGATGACCAGGACCGGCCGATTCGCAAATCGGATGGCAGCTGGACCTATTTTGGTGCGGATCTGGCCTATCATTTCCAGAAGACACAAACATCCGACGAACTGGTCGATATCTGGGGCGCCGATCATGCCGGCACGGTCAAGCGTATCCGTGCCGCGGTCGCCGCGCTGACCGGGGCGGCGGGCAAGCCCAAGCCGTTTGAAGTGAAACTGGTGCAGATGGTCCAGCTGCTGCGCGATGGCGTGCCGGTGAAAATGTCAAAGCGCGCCGGCACGTTTGTCACGCTGGCCGATGTGGTGGGCGAGGTCGGCAAGGATGTCGTGCGGTTCACCATGCTGACCCGCAAACCCGATGCGCAGATGGATTTCGATTTCGCCAAAGTGGTCGAAGCATCGAAAGACAACCCGGTGTTCTATGTGCAGTACTGCCATGCGCGGGTCTGTTCGACGCTGCGCAAGGCGGCGGCGGAACATCTGGCCCCCGGTGCCGATGCGCTGGACCGGCTGGGTGATGAAGAACTGGCGCTGGTGCGGCTGGCGGCGCAATTCCCGCGCGTGATAGAGGCGGCGGCGCAGGCGCGTGAACCGCACCGGCTGGCGTTTTTCCTGTACGATCTGGCAGCCGGGTTCCATGCCTATTGGAATATCGGCAACGATCGGCCGGAAAAACGCTATATCGTGGCGGGCGATCCCGAACTGACCGCGGCACGGCTTTTCCTGGCCGCGCAAATCGGGCAGGTTATCCGCAATGGGCTGGCCATTCTGGGGGTGGCGGCAGCCGAAGAATTGTAATCCGAAGTGATGGTACTGCGCCGCCGCAGGGCAGCGCCACGCAACAAGCGGAGCAGGGTCAATGCATGCTGATGAACACGATGCCGCCAGCCATGATGGGGCCGGTCATGACGAAACCGTGCATGCGCCCTCGCTCGACCTGGGCGAGGACGAGCGCCTGCCCTGGCTGGAAAGCGCCGATGATGTCGAGGACGAACGCACGGGCGGCGGTTCTGGCCGGCTGATCGGGCTGGCGGCGGCGGCACTGCTGCTGCTGGGGACGCTGGTTGGCGGCGTATACTGGTTCACCCACCGTGGCGGGTCTTCGCGCCCGGCCGATGGCAGCCTGATCGAGGCAAGCAAGGACCCCTATAAAGTCGCGCCGGCCGATCCGGGTGGCAAGACCTTTGCCGGCACCGGCGATACCAGTTTCAAGGTCAGCCAGGGCGAACACCCTGAGGCCAGCCTGGGCACCGGCGCGCCGGCTGCTGCATCGCCGGCAGCGACGCCATCACCGCCGGCGGCAGGGTCATCCGCAACGGCGACGCCGGCGGCAAAGCCGGCCGCGCATGATGCGCCGCATGCTGTGGCGGCGGCAAAGCCCGCAGCTGCTTCGCCCGCACCGGCGGGTGGCGGCGTGGCCGTGCAGGTCGGCGCGTTTTCGACCAACGCGTTGGCCGAATCGGCCTGGACGCATCTGGTCGCGGCGCACGATGTGCTGAACGGGCAGGGCCACCGGGTGGTTGAGGGCAAGGCGGATATCGGCACGGTCTATCGCCTGCAGGCGCTGGCCAGCGACACCAGTGCCGCCAACAGCCTGTGCAACCGGCTGCAGGCCGATGGCGTGAAGTGCCAGGTGAAGCATTGACGCCACGCGGCCGCGCTGACCGATCATGATTCCGGCGATATTCGGTCTGTCCGGCCCGGCACTGAGCCCGGAGGAGCGCGCATTTTTCCGCGATGCCGATCCGGCGGGGTATATCCTGTTCGGCCGCAACGTGGTCGATCCGGCGCAGTTGCGCGCGTTGACCGACGATCTGCGTGCGTTGCACGGCCGCGACCGGCTGCTGGTGTGCATCGATCAGGAAGGCGGGCGCGTGGCGCGCATGAAACCGCCGCATTGGGGCACTTATCCGGCGCAGGGGCGCTTTGACCAGTTGTACGATATTGCCCCGGTCAGCGCGATCGAGGCCGCGCGCGCCAATGCCGAGGCAATCGCGCTCGATCTGGCAGAGGCCGGGATCACGGTTGATTGCCTGCCGCTGCTCGATGTGCGCCAGCCCGGCGCCGATGACGTGATTGGCGATCGTGCGCTGGGGGCGGAACCGATGCGCGTGGCGGCGCTGGGCCGCGCGGTGCTGGATGGCCTGGCGCGTGGCGGGGTGACCGGGGTGGTGAAGCATGTGCCGGGCCACGGCCGCGCCACCGCCGACAGCCACAAACACCTGCCGACCGTCACCGCCAACGCCACCGAACTGGCAACCGACCTCGCACCGTTTATCGCGCTTGCGCACCATGGAGAGGCGCTGGCACCCGCCAAAATCGCGATGACCGCGCATGTTTGCTACACCGCGTGGGATGACAGCGCGCCGGCGACGCTGTCGGCGCGGGTGATCGGTGACGTGGTGCGCGGCGCAATCGGTTTTCAGGGTCTGTTGTTGTCCGACGATCTGGATATGGACGCGCTGAGCGGTTCGATTGCACAGCGCGCCGCGCGCGCGGTGGGCGCGGGGTGTGACCTGGCGCTCAATTGCTGGGCGCGGATGCCCGATATGGTGGCGATCGCCGCCGCTTTGGGGCCGATAACTGCGGATGGCGCTGCCCGGCTGGCCGATGCGCTGGCGGCGACCGATATCGATCCTGTCGATGCCGCGGGCCGGCGGGCCGATCTGGTGGCGCGGCGCGATGCGCTGCTGGCGCTGGCACCATGACCGATCCGGCACCGGCGGACGATGATGCCGACTGGATGCCGCTTGGCGCAGACCCGCTTACCGCGCGCGGGTCGGACGCGCTGTATCTTGAGCTTGACGGGTGGGAAGGGCCGCTGGATCTGCTGCTCGATCTGGCGCGGCGGCAAAAGGTTGATCTGCTGCGGATTTCCATCCTCGATCTGGTCGATCAGTACCTGGGCTATATCGCCCGCGCGCGCGCGATCCAGCTGGAACTTGCGGCCGATTACCTGGTGATGGCGGCATGGCTGGCCTATCTCAAATCGCTGCTGCTGCTGCCGCGCGACCCGGAAATGCAGCCCGGTCCCGAAGAACTGGCGCTGCGGCTGCAATTGCGGCTGCAACGGCTGGGCGCGATGCGAGAAGCGGCGTCGCGGCTGATGGCGCGCGACCGGCTGGACCGCGACGTGTTTGCCCGCGGCGCGCCCGAAGGCATCAGCCTGTCGCGCAAACCGCAATGGACCGCCAGCCTGTTCGATCTGATCCAGGCCTATGGCACGATCAAGGCGCGCAACACGCCGGTGGTGCATATGGTGCGCGCACGCCCGGTAATTACGCTGGAATTTGCGCTGGAACGGCTGTCGCGGATGCTGGGGGTGGCGCGTGACTGGGTCGATCTGCGGGCGCTGTTGCCGCGCGCCGAGCCCGATGCCGATCCGCGCCTGACCCGGTCGGCGCTAGCATCAAGCTTTGCCGCCGCGCTGGAACTGGCCAAACAGGGCCGCGCCGAACTGATGCAGGACGAAGTGTTTGGCCCATTGCGGCTGCGCGCGGCAGGAACCGCGTCATGATCGATGACGATCTGGTCCGCGCGGTAGAGGCCACGCTGTTCGCGGCGGAATCCCCGCTGACCGCCGAACAGATCGCGCAGCATCTGGGTGGTGCCAGCGTGGCGGCGGCGCTGGAAACGCTGGTGCAGCACTATGCCGGGCGCGGGATCGAACTGGTGACTCGCGGCGGGCACTGGCATTTTCAGACCGCGCCCGATCTGGCGCACCTGTTGCGCCGCGAACGGGAAGAACCGCGGCGCCTGTCACGCGCAGCGATCGAGGTCATGGCCATCGTCGCCTATCACGAACCGGTCAGCCGCGCAGAGATTGAAGCGATTCGCGGGGTCCAGACCGCGCGCGGCACGCTGGATGTGCTGATGGAGGCGGGCTGGGTGCGCATTGCCGGGCGGCGTGAGGCACCCGGGCGGCCGACCATTTATGCCACGACGCCGGCGTTTCTGGCGCATTTCGGCCTGGCATCGCGGCGCGATCTGCCGGGGATCGATGAACTGCGCGCGGCCGGCATGCTCGACCCGATCGATGCTGCTTATGCCGCGCTGACCGGCGAACAATCCGATGAGTAAGCGGGCATCATCAACAAAGCGCATCATTTGCTCCGCTTGCGTCTGGCGGATGGCACAAAAAGCGCCTATCTAGGCTGCGACAAAGGAGAATTGTGATGGGTGGTCTGTCTCTACCGCACCTGATTGTTCTGGCGCTGGTGGTCCTGATCCTGTTCGGCCGTGGCCGGATTTCCGATATGATGGGCGATTTCGGCAAGGGAATCAAAAGCTTCAAAGAAGGCATGGCCGACGAAACCAATCGTCCGGTGACGCCGCCCCCGTCACAGATCCAGCAGACGGTGCAACCGCCGGTGGCGCCCGTGCCCCAGGCTGCACCAGCGCCCGTGCCGGCCGATCACCAGGGCCCAACCGGCGCGGCCTGAGCCCGCAGGCTCAAGCCCGCCGCGCCGGTTGAACCATGTTTGATATCGCCCCATCCGAATTCCTGCTGATCGCGATCGTGGCCATCGTCGTGATCGGGCCAAAGGACCTGCCGATGGCTTTGCGCGCCGCCGGTCGGTGGATTGCGCGCGTGCGACGCGTGTCGAACCATTTCAAATCGGGTATCGAAACCATGATCCGCGAAGCGGAAATGGAAGAGATGGAACGCAAGTGGCGCGAACAGAATGCGGCGATCATGGCCGCGAATCCCAACCCTGAAATTGCCACCGAAACCGCCACAGCAACCGCCAACGATCCGCCGCTGCACGCCGATCATGCGCCGGTGATGATGCCGCTGGCGACGCCGCATGCTGATCACGCGCCGATCGACCCGCTGGTGGCTGCGCATGGCCTGACCGATCCGCATCACGCGGTAACGGCCGAGGCCGTGGCCACCGTTGCGCAGACCGATCGCCCGGCATGATCGACGATATCGACCAAAGCCAGGCGCCGCTGCTGGACCACCTGATGGAACTGCGCACCCGGCTGTTGCGCACGATCTATGCGCTGGTGGTGGCGTTTGCGGTGTGCATGTATTTTGCCAGCAATATTCTGGACATCCTGATCTGGCCGCTGGCGCGCGCGTTTCCCCAAGGGACGGGCAAGCTGATCTATACCAAGCTGTACGGCGCGTTTTTCGTCGAAGTAAAGGTCGCACTGTTCGCTGCCATTTTCGTCAGCTTTCCGGTGATTGCCAACCAGTTGTGGATGTTCATCGCACCCGGGCTGTATGCGCGCGAAAAAAAGGCGTTCCTGCCGTTTCTGGTGGCCACCCCGGTGCTGTTCGGGCTGGGCACAAGCCTGGCGTATTTCGTGGTGATGCCGACGGCGTTTCGCTGGTTCATCGGCTTTCAGGGCATGCACGGTGGTCTGCAGTTGGAGGCTTTGCCGGGGGTGGAGGAATACCTCAACCTGGTGATGCAGTTCATCCTGGCGTTTGGCGGCAGTTTTCTGCTGCCGGTGCTGCTGATGCTGCTCAACCGCGCGGGCATCGTGTCGCGCGCGCAACTGGTCTCCGCGCGCCGCTATGTGATTGTCGGCATTGTTGCGCTGGCCGCGCTGATCACGCCGCCCGACGTGGTGTCACAACTGATGCTGGCGGTGCCGCTGCTGATCCTGTTCGAAGGCACGCTGGTGGTCATGCGCTTTGCCGAGGCCGCCGATGAACGCGCCAAGCTAGTGGATGCGGCGACGGCCTGATTTTGTCGCGGGAACCAAACCACTCCCGCTCATGCTGAGTCTGTCGAAGCACACGCGCGACATTTGCCCATTGAACGGTCGATGAGCATCCAGAACATGGGTCAGCGCGTGTGCTTCGACAGGCTCAGCACGAACGGATATGGTAAGCTGGGGATGTCAGATTTCTGATTGAAATCACGGCCTTTTGACCACCGCTGCAACCTCACCATCGGGATGGTCGGCATCCCAGGTCTTGCCGCCGCCGACCCAGGTCTGCCACACTTTGGTGTGGCGAATGGCGTCGGGGGTGGCGGTCATCGGGTCGGTATCGACCAGCACGAAATCGGCGCGCAGGCCCGGCGCGATGCGGCCAAAACGCGCTTCGGCAAAGCCGGCATAAGCCGCGGCGCTGGTATAGCCGGCCAGTGCGGTCACCCGGTCCACGCGTTCCTGCGGTTGCCAGCCACCCTCCGGCGCGCCGCTGGCATCCTGCCGGGTCAGCGCGGCGGCGATGCCGGCCCACGGATCGGGGCGTTCCACCGGCGAATCCGATCCGAATGCCAGCACGGCGCCCTGCCGCTTCAGGCTGGCCCAGGCATAGGCGCCGGCCAACCGGGCCGGGCCCAGCCGCGCCTCTGCCATCGTGCGGTCCGATGGCTGATGCACGGGCTGCATCGATGCCACCACGCCGCCATGCGCGGCAATCCCGGCCACCAGTGGCCAATCGGCGGGATCGACCACCTGGGCATGTTCGATTCGCCAGCGCCGGTCGCCGGTATAGGTATGGGTAAGGTCGGTGATGGTGGTCAGCACGGTCGCGCCGGCCTTGTCGCCCAGCGCGTGGACCGCCACCTGATAGCCATCCATGGCCGCCCGGCTCATCAGATTGCCCAGCTGCGTTTCGGTCAACAGCGGCGTGCCGCGGCTGTCGGGCTGATCGGTGTAGGGAGCCTTCAGCCAGGCGCCGCGCGACCCCAGCGCGCCGTCCATATACAGTTTGACCCCACCCATCCGCAGCCGGTCGGTATAGAGCCACGGGGTCGGGCCGGACCCGCAGATGGCCGCCATCGCCTCTGTGCCCATGGCATAGGACATGATCCGCACATACAGCCGGTTGGCATCGCCCGCGCGGCGAAACGCCAGCCAATCGTTCAGCGTGGTGCCCATGTCGGCCACGGCGGTGATCCCCGCCCGCGCAAAACCGCGTTCGGCGGTCATCAGCGCCAGATCGATGTCGCGCGGGTTGGGGGCGGGCACGGCATTGGCCACCAGCGCAGTGGCGCGGTCGACCAACACTCCGGCGGGGGCGCCACCGGCCAGCCGTTCGATCACGCCGCCATCAGGGGTGGGTGTCGCCGCGGTGACTTTGGCCAGATTGAGCGCGGCGCTGTTGGCCCAGCCGGCGTGACCATCGACGCGCACCAGCCAGACCGGGCGATCGGGCACCGCGCGGTCCAGTTCTGCCGCAGTCGGAAACCGGCCCAGCTGCCAGCGTTCCTGATTCCAGCCGCGCCCGGTGATCCACGGCCGATCGGGATGCGCGCGCGCGTAAGCGGCAATTTTCGCCAGCGCTTCATCCAGCGAATTTGTGTCGGACAAATCGAGCGTCAGCAGCGCAAAGCCGGTCTTCACAATGTGGACATGCGCATCGATCAGCCCCGGCAACAGCACGTGGCCCTTGCCGTCGATGTGGTACTGGTATCCCTTGCGGCCCTGGCGCGGCACACTGTCGCCCGGCCGGTAGACCGCCCTGATCACGCCGGAATCGTCAAACAACAGCGCGGTAAAAGTTTGCAGCGTGCCATCGGCGCCGATCGTTTCGCCGCGGATATTGTCAACCAGCGTATCGGCCTGCGCCGACCCGGCGCCGGCGATTAGCGCCAGCGCCAGTACCGCGCCCGCCAGCCGGGGCACGATCACATGTCGCCCCGGTCGGGCCCATTGCGTTTGGGTAGCCGGCGGATCAGCGCGCTGGTGTCCTGGCGGCCGCCACCCAGTGCCTGAATATCCGCATAGAACTGGTCGACCAGCGCGGTCACTGGCACGCTGGCGCCGATCCCGCGCGCCTCATCGATGGCCAGCCCCAGATCCTTGCGCATCCAGTCCACCGCAAAGCCGAAATCGAATTCGTCGCGGGCCATCGTGGCAAAGCGATTGTCCAGCTGCCACGATTGCGCGGCACCGCCGCTGATCGCATCGAACAGCTTGTCAAGATCGAGCCGCGCGGTCTGGGCAAAGCGGATCGCTTCGGACAGGCCCGCCAGCGTTCCGGCGATGCACATCTGGTTGGCCATCTTGGCGGTTTGCCCGGCGCCCGATTTGCCGACATGCACCACCCGTTTGGCATAGGCGCCCAGGATCGCGCGCGCGGCCTCTACCGCCGCTTCGCTGCCGCCGCACATGATCGACAACGTGCCGGCCTCTGCCCCCGATTGCCCGCCGGTGACCGGGGCATCGACGCACAACAGTTCCTTGTCGCGGCCCTCGACCGCGATCTGGCGGGCAATCCGCGCCGATACCGTGGTGTGATCGATATACACCCCGCCGCGGCGCAGCGTGGCAAACGCGCCATTGGGGCCCAGCACGACTTCGGCCAGATCATCATCGTTGCCGACGCAGGTGATCACCACATCGGCGCCCTCCGCAGCTTCGGCCGGACTGGCGGCGACGCGGGTGGCCAGCCCGGGATTGGCGGCCTGCCAGGCATCGGCGCGCGCGCGCGTGCGGTTGTAAATGGTCAGGCGGTGGCCGGCGCGGCCCAGATGGCGCGCCATTTGTGATCCCATCACGCCAAGGCCGATAAACGATACGGATTGTGGTTGTGTCATGGCACCGGGTCTAGAGCATCGCGCTAAAAAGTGGGAACCGGTTTTTTGCAAAAGCGATGCGACAACAAAAAACTTCCGGTTTGCCGGTCTCTGCCAGCCTGTTTCGATGGGCTGAAGCGGGCTTGTTCGCAGCGGGTTGGGGCGCTAGCGCCGACGGCATGATACAAACCCGATCCACCCCCCGGTCAGCCGCGCGGGCCACGGTTTTCAGCGCGCTGTTCTGGCTGACACTGGCGCTTGCGCTGACCATGGCGCTGTTGCAGCATCCGCCGGCGCTGCCGATCGACTGGCTTGGCGACAAGTTTGCACATATGCTGGCGTTTGCCACGCTGACCGTGCTGGCCAAATTTGCCTTTCCCGGCACGCCCGCCTGGCGCATTGCCGAACGCCTGTCGTTTCTCGGCGCGCTGATCGAGGTGGCGCAATCGATCCCCGCGCTGCATCGCGATTGCGACATCCGCGACTGGATCGCAGATACGCTGGCGATCGTGGCGGTCACGCTGCTGTTGCGGTGGTGGCGGGGTGACCAGCTTGTGATCACGGCGAAGGGCGTTTGCTTTGCCACAACTTTCGATTAGGGCCCTGCCATGACAACATCTGCCCTTTCGGCCACCACCCCGGGTCTGACCCTTGACGATGTGCGCGGCGCGGCCGCGCGGATTGCCGGCCATGTCGTGCGCACACCCACGCTGCACAGCAAGACGTTGAGCGCGATTACCGGCGCCGAAATCTGGCTGAAATTCGAAAACCTGCAATTCACCGCGGCGTACAAAGAACGCGGAGCGTTGAACGCATTGCTGCACCTGTCGGATGAACAGCGCGCACGCGGCGTGATTGCGGCGTCGGCCGGCAACCATGCGCAGGGCCTGTCGTATCACGGCACGCGGCTGGGCGTGCCGGTCACCATCGTGATGCCAAAGACCACGCCGACCATCAAGATCACCCAGACCGAAAGCGTCGGCGGCAAAGTGGTGCTGGAGGGTGAAAGTTTTGATGAGGCTTATGCCCATGCCCGCATGCTGGAAACGGACCTGGGGCTGACCTTCGTTCACCCGTTTGATGATCCGCTGGTGGCCGCCGGCCAGGGCACCGTGGCGCTGGAAATGCTGGAGGATGTGCCCGATCTGGATATGCTGGTGGTGCCGATCGGCGGCGGCGGGCTGCTGACCGGGATGGGCACCGCGGCACGCGGGATCAACCCCGCGATCGGCCTGATCGGGGTGGAAGCGCTGCTGTACCCATCGATGTACAACAAGCTGAAACACCAGGATCTGCCCTGCGGCGGCGATACCCTGGCCGAGGGCATCGCCGTGCGCGAACCTGGCGTATTTACCTCTGCCGCGCTGGCCGGGCTAATCGATGATATCGTGCTGGTGGATGAAGCCGCGCTGGAACAGGCGGTATCGCTGCTGCTGCAGATCGAAAAGACCGTGGTGGAGGGCGCCGGCGCCGCCGGCCTGGCCGCGGTGATGGCCAACCGCGATCTGTTTGCCGGGCGCAAAGTCGGCGTGGTGCTGTGCGGCGGCAATATCGATACGCGCCTGCTGGCCAATGTGCTGCTGCGCGATCTGGCACGATCGGGCCGGCTGGGCCGGTTGCGCATCGTGCTGCAGGACCGCCCCGGCGCGCTGTTCAAGGTGGTGGAGGAATTCAACCGCCACCAGGTCAACATCCTGGAGGTATGGCACCAGCGCATCTTCACCTCGCTGCCGGCCAAAGGCCTGACCGCGGAAATCGAATGCGAAGCCCGCGACCGCGAACAGATCGACCGGCTGGTGGAGGCGCTGCGCGCGCGCGGGTATGCGGTGGAACAGGTTGAGCTGGGGTAGGGGGCGCGCCGAAATCACAGTTGCGCGTTGACAGTCCGAAACATGTCCCATATATGGGACATGTGATAAAGCTCAGGCAGACCGAAACCTTCAACAAGTGGTTTTCCGGTTTGCGCGACAGCATGGCGCAAAAGCGGATATTGATCCGGCTGGGGCGGCTTAAGCTTGGCAATTTTGGCGATGCGAAACCAGTCGGGGACGGGGTTAGCGATTTACGCATCCCCCATGGGCCTGGGTATCGGCTTTATTACAGCGTGCGCGGGCAGGAATTGGTCCTGTTGCTGTGCGGGGGTGATAAGGACAGCCAGTCCCGCGACATCGCAATGGCAAAAGAACTGGCAAAGAAAGCGGAGTAAAGGCCATGGCAGAGAAAATCATGGATTTTGACATTGCCGCCCATCTTGTTACCGACGCGGATATTGTCGAATATCTTGCGGCTGCATTTGAAACGGGCGAGGTTGGGGATGTAACGCACGCGCTCGCGACGATAGCCCGTGCCAAGGGAATGACGGAAACTGCAAAGAGCGCGGGGCTGTCGCGGGGCTCCCTTTACAAAGCGGTGGGAGCTGGCGCCAATCCCACGCTTTCCACGCTGCTGTCTGTGCTGGACGCGCTCAATGTCACGCTCAGCGTAAAGCCGAAGCTGGCGGCTTAGGCTGGCATTAAGGTGGGTTTACGTGCGGTGGCACTGTAATTTCCGGTTGGAGCGCCGTCCACACCATCACTTTAATTCCAAATTGGAGCAAATTAGGGACCTGAGTTCGCTCCGCATAAGGCGCGCAAGCGAGGCAAATGAGCGGCAACACTTAAATTTCGGAATGTATTCACAAAAGCAAAATCTTCCGCAATGGTTGTGAATGCGGTCGACGCGCACGATTCGAGATTGGGCGGCAATGAAAACGGTTGTGGATTATGTAAATCTGAACGTATCCGACGGCAGCCCCCTGCTGACGGCTCTTCTCGGATCTGCCAAGGCGGAAGCGACGGCCGAAGTGATCGGGCTTACCGGTGCCGGCAATCTCTATAACGCACGTCAACCCGGTCTGTTGACCCAGGGAATGGCGGCCTGGTTCGCTAAGAGCATTGCCGCTTCGCGAGTGGCGGCCATTGCGGAAATGAAGAATGCCTTCGAGGCGGACAGCCGTGACAATGGCAATGCTTCGGGCATCTATCTCGAAAACGTGTGCGATTCTGCGCGGCAGAAGACAGTAAACGCCTCGATCGAAAAGGCGGCAGCCTTCAGCGACAAGCACAAGGCCGAAGTCGTTGACCACGAGCAGACGCTTGAGAGTTATAAGAGCCTGCGCAGCAAGATGGGGCGCGAACCGGTCCGTACGAAAAAATGGCTCTATGTTTTTGCGCTTCTGGGCATCGTTCTGCTTGAAGCCTTCATCAACTTCGAAAGCTTCATGAAGGTTCCATACATTACAAGCCCGTTTCTGGCGACGGGTGCGACTGTGGCGGTCGGTCTGGCAGTGGGCTTTTCGGCGCACATCCATGGCGTGGTCTTCCGCCAGTGGGCCTTCTTGTTTCGACCGCAGGAGAGCGCTGAGTCTGGAGTGGAGAATCGTCGCAACGATGCGCTACGTCGCCTGGCCATCGGGTCCGTGCTCCTGTCAATTGCACTCCTGATGGTTGGAGGCGCGAGATACTACTACCTGCGCGAATACATTGTGGAAGCGTCGATCCTCGGCGTGGCCGCGCCGTCAATGTTTGGCGGCATTATCTTCATGCTGCTCGGCAATGTCGTTGCCTACATCGTCGGCCTGCTGGTTGCCTATGTGATGCACGACCCAAATCCGACGTTCGCAGAACAGGACCAAAAGCTGCGCAAGACAAGCGAGCGGATGGAAGCGCTCAAGAAGCAGCGCACGCTTGTCCAGCAGGATCTGGCCCATGGCCTGAGCGCAGACATCAAGGCTGCGGTGAACCAGGATGCATCGGCGCGCGGCCCGCGCTTCGGTGAACTTCGCGAGTGGGCTGACCGGATCGTGAACAAGGATCAGGAGATGGTGGGCGTGCTGATCGAGTACCGTCAGGCACTCTTGCAGGAAATGGGGTCGCGGGCAAAGGGTCGGATATTCCGCTATCCTGGCGGTGCGCATGACATTTTGCTTCCGATATCGGATCATATCATGCTGACCGGGGATGAATATGCCTCGCTCCAGATCGCGCTTGGATACGACATTTGAGGTAATGGACATGCGCAAACTGTTGATTGTTGCAGCCGTGGCGCTGCTGGGTGCCTGCACCGATACCGCGCCAATCACCGAGGGAGGCGGTGCGGGCCAGGCCGTGAAGCTCGACGACTTCTGCGCCATTTCCGGTCTGAAGCCCGCGTTGCGTGAGACAGTGCTGGTGATCGACCAGAATTCGATCAAACCGTCCAAACCCGAGAGCTTCAGGACCGAGAATGCCGACCTGTTTGCCGCCGTGATCGGACTTGCCGATGCGGAACGTGCGTTGGGGTCTGGTGCGATGGCCCCGCGCGAGCATCTGACTATCGCGGTTGCCAATGCGCAGACCGGGGGGCTCAATCCGATTTTCTCGGGATGCCTTCCTGCGATGTCGAAGGATGAGCTGGCAGATCGCAAGAGCAAGGACGGCGTGACCGAGGCCTACTTCGGGTCGGACATGGCATCCAAACTGAAGGAGGCGAGCAGAAACTTCATCACCAAGGCGGTTCTCATGGTCGCCCAAGTGGCAGGCAATGGCGCAGGCAAGGGTGGCGACAGCTTCAACAACTCGGGATTTGCGCGCACGTTCAAGGTGATTGGCTCGGGCGCAGCGGCCACGGACCACATTCGCAGGCTGATCGTCTTTGCCGATCCGGGTGGCGCTTTTGCGACGGTCCCCGAGGATTACGCGCAAGCTCGCAAGGCGGGCTTTGAACAGGCGCAGACGGCGCAGACCAATCTGGGGATGTCGGAACTTTATCTCGTGCCGGCTGGACGCACCATCGGCGATACCCAGCGTGCGTTCCTTGACGCCTGGTTCCTGAGCAGCGGTGCGGACCTGCGCCACGTCGGTGCATTTACGCCGGATTCGCTGTCAAAGGCTCCGGTGCGGATCACCAACTACACTGGCCAGCTCCCGCTTTCGCGCGAGGTTATGAGCCCGATGGAACTGCGGCTGCCGACCGCAGCCGATGGTTCGCTGGTTGGTGCATGGATTTCCTACACGGGTTCCAAGGGCATCCGCCGCACGCCGATTGCTGGGCAGTTCGCCTGCTCTTCCGACGGCTGCGAACTGACCGGCGATCCTGAAGGCTCGTTGGGACAGCGCTGGCGCACGGCACCGGGAATGCAGCCTCAGCCACTGATCGACGGACCGTTTGGCGGGATGCGCCTGATCTCCGGCAAGGACGATGGTCAGACGCTAAAGGCCCGGATCTACGATCCGATCATCTACGTCGGCGACAGCGGCGACATCAGTTTTACCGCCAAGCGTTCGAACTAGGTCAGGGGGATACCATGCTGCAGAAATGGAAGTTGGCGGGCGCGCTCGTCATCAGCGCTACATTACTCAACCCGATCGCGTCCCAGCATGCGCTTGCTCAGGCGACATACAATGCCCAGGGCCAGAAGCTGTCGGGCAAGACTCATGTCGAGAAGGCGATCGGCAAATGCCTAATCGCGATGCTCATTGGTGGAGGACTTGGCGCGGCGATCAAGGGCAGGGATGGTGCGCTCGTCGGGCTTGCGGCAGGTGGTGTCGTTTGTGCCCTGATCATGAAGGGGGCGAGCGACAAGGACAAGGCACGCATCCGTGACGCCCAGCTTGCCGCGCTTAATACAAACAAGCTCCAGGAATCCAGCTGGTCAACCGATCAGGGCGCGAGCGCGCAACTGGCAGTCATGCCAGCGGGCGACGGGAGCGTGCTGATGACGGACAAGGGATCGCTCGAATGCCGCCGCGACAACCAGTGCCGAGTGGGTGACAGTTGGTATCCGAAAGAACAGATACTGTCGCGTCAGGCCGCTGCCGACGCGCCAAAGGTCGTCAAAGCATCATTCGAATCTTCGCGCGAACTGGTCTGCCGCCGCAGCCGAGTGGTCTATGGCGTGGATAGGCAGGTCGTGTCCGACGGAACGGATATCGCTTGCCTCGATGGCGATACCTGGGTGACCAGCGATGCCTTCAAGAAGCAGAAAATCAATTCGGACCACGTTGTGATATGATGTTGCGGCCCGGCTTGCTGGTTGTTGGTGGTGGCGCAGCATTGCTGCTATGCGGATGCTCGCAATTCAACATGACCCCGCCGTGCGAGCAAACCGGGCCCGGTATTATGCGTCAACTGGCCGTACCAGCAGATGTCCGGCCCGACCCTGCCCGACTAGCAAGGATCATGTCGGTTAGCGGGTTCGAAGAGCTTGGGACAGGCTACAACGCGCGGACTTGCAGCGTGCAGGTTACCGGACCTACAACGCGAGCAAGCGTGACGTACAAGGTGACGCAATCCGAAGGAGTGCAAGGCTGGTACGTGATCGAACTGCTCAATGCCGAGTCGTCGGAAGTACAAATGCTCAGGCAGGAAGTGCGCAGTGCATATGTGGCTAGCTGAAGGCTATGCCAGACTGCGGCTCGTGGCGGCATGCCTGCTGGTGCTGCTGCCTACGATCTCCGCATCAGCGCAGAACATCCGCTACCTGTCAGACGAGGAAGCGCTCGCACTCGAACACCAGACGCGTTTTTCGCGCCTTAAGCGACTTGCACAGTCGTTCGGGATCTACCCCGAGCCTGAGTTCCACAGCTACGTCGTTCCAAGGCGATTCATGCCGTCCGATTTCAATTACGATATCCCCGTGCTGCGGATCGTGTTCCCCGAAAATACCTTCTTCGATACGGCCTCGAGCGAAGTCAAACCATCGGCGATCCCGATCATTCAGGCCATGGCGGCGATGGTTGATGGGGACGTGCCCGACGTCAGCATGTTTATTGCAGGTCACGCAGACAGCCGTGGCGGCGAGGTCTACAATCACAACCTGTCAATCGAGCGAGCGCGCGCCGTGGCCCGCATCCTAGAGAATGCCAAGACGAGACCAACGCCGCTGTGGACGATAGGTTTCGGCAAGAGTGTGCCGCTCTATCCCAACACAAGCGACACTAACATGGGCTGGAACCGGCGTGTCGAGTTCCTGCTCGCCTCTCGGCCGGATGCCATTGCATACTGGCTGCAGGATCAGGTGGTCGATGTTTGCCGTACGTCCGATGCTGCAGCGCGGGTACGCTGTATGCGGGGGTTCCAGACCGAACAGAAAGAGTTCGTGGCCGAGCGGGTTCCACGCGTTCACATCTCGACCAGGGTCGATCGCACCAAGGGAAGCGCCGATCCGGGATCGAAGAGCCAGACTCCGACAGTGGATGCGAATCGGAGCAAGGTTACGTCAGAGATCAACGATCGCATTGCCATACGTCTCAACGAGCGCCGAGTCCGGGTCGAGTCCATCGAACACTAGAATTCAAACCCAATCAAGGTACCCCGAATTTGCCCTGATTAGGTCATAGATATGCGATTACGGTCGATTACGGTGACGCTGCTGGACTGCATCCTTGCGTGAGACCACCAAATTGAGTGGCACCGCGGGCGGTGTCGTGCCAGCGGCATAAGCTGCCAAAGGCGCGACGCGTTGTCGGCAAAACCGGGCCACATCTGCCAGGCACGAAAAGGATGGTTCAGGCGTAGTTGCGCAGGCCCGTGTTGGTGTTCAGCAACGCCTGCGCCGCCGCTGCATCAATGGGTCGTGAGAACAGATATCCCTGCACCGTGGAACAGCCTTGCAGTTTCAGTTCTTCCAGCTGGGCGAAATCCTCGACGCCTTCGGCGGTGGTTTCCATGCCCAGTGCGGCGGCCAGATCGATGATCGCGCGCACCACTGCGCTGGCGCCCTGGCGGGCGAACAGGTTGCGGATAAAGCTCTGGTCGATCTTCAGCTTGTCGAACGGAAAGCTTTGCAGATAGCTGAGCGAGGAATAGCCGGTGCCGAAATCGTCGAGCGCGATGCGCACGCCCAGGCTGCGCAGGCGGTAAAGGTTGGCCAGCGTGGTTTCTTCTGATTCCAGGAAGATCGATTCGGTCAGCTCGATTTCCAGCCGGTCGGGCTGCAGGCCGCTGTGCGCCAGTGCGCTCAACACCATGTCCACCAGCGATGGATGGCGAAACTGGATTGACGACACATTGACCGCCACGCGCACGCCGTCGGGCCAGTGCACGGCCTGGCGGCACGCGTCGCGCATCGCCCATTCCCCGATTGGCACGATCAGACCGGTTTCTTCGGCGAACGGGATGAATTCGATCGGCGGGACCATGCCGCGGGTCGGGTGTTGCCAGCGGATCAGCGCTTCGAACGACGCAATCGCGCCGGTGGCAAGGTCGAACAGCGGCTGGTAATACAGCACGAACTGCCCATCGCGGATGGCCACGCGCAGATCGGCCTCCAGCCGGCTGCGCAATTGCGCACGCTCGTTCAGCGCCTCTTCGAAATAGGCGAAGGTGCCGCGGCCATTTTCCTTGGCGCGGTACAGTGCCAGATCGGCGTTGCGCATCAGCGTGCTGGTTTCGGCGCCGTCCTGCGGATAGATGGCGATGCCCAGGCTGGTGGAGGTCTGCACCGGCTGGCTGGCGATCGTCACCGCGTGTGACAGCGCCGCGACCAGCCCGCGCGCCAGCCGGTCGACCGCGGCGGAATCGGCATCGAGCTGCTGGATCACCACGAATTCATCACCGCTGAGCCGCGCGACGAAATGGCCATGCGCCGCCACCGTCAGCCGTTGTGCGGTCATCACCAGCAGTTCGTCGCCTGCGGGGTGCCCCAGCGTGTCGTTGACCGATTTGAAATTGTCGAGATCGAGGCAGTGGACGGCGATCATCCCGCCATCGCGGCTGCCCAGTTGCCGTGCCAGCTGTTCGTGGAACATCGCCCGGTTGGGCAGGCCGGTCAGCGGATCGTTGAACGCCAGGTGCGTGATCCGCCGTTCGCGTTCCTCGATCTCGCCGGCCATGCGGTTGAACGTGCGGCCCAGCCGGGCCAGTTCATCATCGCCGGCCACCGCAACACGCTCATTCGCCCCTTCGGCAATGCGCGCGGCGGCCAGGTCGAGCTGGACCAGCGGCCGAATGATGCGCCCGGCCGACCGCCAGGTGACCAGCGCCACCGCCAGCAGCCCCACCAGTGTGAGCACGATCAGCGCGGCCACCAGCCGGTCCTGCTGCGCATAGGCCAGGCGTTTGGGATAGGCCAGCAGCAGCATCGCCTGTTGATCATCGCCCAGCGTGGGGATCGGCCGCGCCAGCGCCAGCGCGCCGCCATCGGCGCCGGGCAGCGTGAACAGGCGGCCCGGTTCGGGCATGGTGCCGGCCGATGCGGCCATCAGTGCGCGGCCGGCGACGGCATTCCAGCGCCCGGCATGGCGCACCATCACGCCGGCCTTCAGCGGGATGGCCGACAATTGTTCCAGCCCTTCCATCCGGCGCTGGTCGATATCGGATGCCAGCACCAGCCAGCCGGTCAGCTGTGGCGACAGAATGGGCGCCACCACCAGCTGCCGCATCCGCCCGCCCAGCACCGCCACGCCACCGGTATGCCCTTCGTCAAGCGCGTTCCACAAACGTGCGGCATCATCGCGCATGGCGCCATCGCGCAGGCCATGAACGCGGGCGTCGGTGCCGACGATAAACGCATCCGACACGCGCGCGCGCAGGCGCACGTTGTCGAGCGCGGAATGGAGCGTCGCCTCATCGCCGGTGGCCACCGCGGAACGGAACCCGAAATCGCGCGCCAGCGTGGCGCCGGTGGCGGAAAGTTCGTCGGCGCGCTGTTGCCACAGCCGGTCAAACACCGCGCCCGATGTCGCCAGGTCGCGTTCCACCTGTTGCGACAGCGAACTGGCCACCAGCAGCGACAATGCCACTGCCACCGCCACCATCGCCGCCGTGAACAGTGCTGCGAATTGCAGCGCCAGCCGCGTGCCCAGTGACCGGGTCAGCCCGCGCAACACCGCTTCGCCGCGCGCGACAAGGTGGCGGACCTGGATGGCGGGACGCGACCCCATCAATATCCGCCCATCGTATGCATGGGTGGCATACGCAGGTGCAGCGTCGTCGTTGCGGTGCGCGCACCGGCGGCGATGGCGATATCGACGCGGTTGTCGGGGCTGCGTTGATAGGGGTGCCAGACCGTGATGTGCCCGGCGACATTCGGCAGGTCGGGCAGCATTGCCACACCCGCATCATCGGTGCGCGCGGTCCAGGCATTGTCGGCCACGAACACGAACGCGCTCATCGCATCATGGATATTGCACCCCAGTGCGACCACGCCGGGCCGGTCAAACCGCACCGAACGCGTTTCGTCGCGCGCAAACAGCTTTAATTCAAACGGTCTGGGCGCCGAAAAAGAATAGACCTGGTGGCGGGTGTTATCGGCATTGGGAAAGCTGACGGTGGCCCCCACCGGCACCACCAGCACAAACGGATGAAAGGCGATGTCCTTTTGCAACATGGTATAGCTGTGCTGCACCACGGGCGCGTGTTTGCCGGGCAATTCGGCCACCACCACCGCATCGCGCACGGGATGGCCGCCGCTGTCCACCACGGTAACCGCCAGCGTCCCGGCGCGGGCGTGTGTGGCCACCGCCATGGCAACCAGTGCGGTCGCGCACGCCAGCACAGTCCTTGTATTTTTCACCAGGTCCCCCGCATTACCAGTTGCAACTGGTCCTGATGCTGATGCGGGTCCTGCCCCGCGCGCTGCCGCGCTGCCCGATCGCTGTCGACATGCAGCGCCTCAACCCACAGCGACACGTGGCTGTTAAGAGTGCGGTGCGCAGCGAAGGTGGTTGCCCAGCCGGTTTCGCCATCGTCGGCCAAGACCAGCGTGCCCGCCTGTCGCGTCGCAAAGGCCTCACCCCGCAGGGCGATACCGCCATGTTTGAAATCGTGGCTCAACAACCCGAAGGCCGAACGAAAATAGCAATCGACCCAGCGGCGCCCGCTATCATCGGCGAATCCCATCCGGGTGCGCCCCGTCAACGCCTGCGCCCGCAGGCGCGTGGCATCGCCGATCCGCGCTTCGAACGCGATCTGGTCGAACCGGGTGCGCCAGCCCCATTCGCGTTCGGCGTTGGCGTCGTCTGGATTGCCGTGGTTTTCGTAATGGAACACTTCGAACCGCACCGGCGCTGCCGGCGCCCAGCCGAGCTTCAGATACGTGCCGGGGTGCCGGGCAAAACCCTGGCTCAGATAGGCTGTCGGATGCGTGTACTCTGGCTGGATCAAGCTCACATCCGCCGACAGCGGGGGCAGCAATTGCCCGCGGCCGACCAGCGTCTTGCGATCGTGCAGCGCCCAGCCGCGCAACGCCAGCAGCGTACCGGCGGTGTCGTTGGCGGTAAACAGCGCGGCGGTGGTTTCGATGCGTCCGCCGGCCAGATCGAACGAGAGCTTTGCTTCGGCGGCGAGCGGCCGCACTTCCTCCCCGATCCAGCTGTTGATGGCCGACGGCGTGATGGTATCCGCCACATGCCAGTCTGCGCCGGTATGTTCCAGGCTTGACGGTGCCCACATCAGCCCGATCCGGGCCACGGCGCGGGTGGTGCCGGCCAGCCGCGGCCGGATTGTAAAGAATGCCTCGCTGATCCCCGGTTCGCCGTGCGGCCCCCCCACGTATGACGCCACGACCGTTGCCGACGCCGCCCAGCCGAACTGCGGCCGCCACACCAGATCCGCATTGCCCACGCGCGGGCCAACCTCGTCACCATAACGCAGCTTGCCGAACTGGCCGGTGCTCCACGGTTGTTCGCCACTGGTGGCGACCATGCGCAGATCGGCCGAGGCAGAGATCGTCGCGGGTGACAGCAGGTCAATATCGCGTGCGCACGCGGGCGCGGCGGCGATCATCGTCGCCGCCACCAGCCCGCAAACCGCCCGTCTGCGATTGTATCCACACCCCAGCGCCATCACGCAAACATACCCCGGAAGTGGTTAATTTTCCGGCAAATTCGCCCGATCGATTCTGCCCGAAAGGTCATGTCGGCGGGACTACCCCAGCGATTTGGGGCGAGGATGTTGCGCGCCCATGATCGCACTGTCCAGCCGGACCACCACCGTCAGCGCCCATGCTGGTGGCGGCACGTTGCCAATGGTCCGGCATGCCGTTAACTTTTGCGCCGGCGCGGTCCTGATGCGGGACACCTGCGCATGCGCCAGGCCCGCGTGGTGCGACAAAATTTGTCTTTGTCGGAAAATCGTGGTTAATCCGCTTTTACCGGTTCGGGCGTTGCGGCATGATCATGGCGTGTGGTGGTCATCGCATATGGTCAGGTCGGGCAACCGGCCGCAACAAAGGGCAGTGGTCGTCTCGTGAGCGCACCGGTTCGTTTCCCCCGCTTTTTCGTCACCAGCCCCGGCCCGTGCCCCTATTTGCCGGGGCGGACCGAACGCAAGGTGTTTACCGAGCTGAAGGGCACCAACGCGGATGAGCTGAACGATGCGCTCAGCCGGATCGGGTTTCGCCGCAGCCAGACGGTGGCCTATCGCCCCAGCTGCCTGGGCTGCACCGCGTGCGTGTCGGTGCGCGTGGTGGCGCACGAATTCCGCATTTCGGCCAGCCAGCGCCGCACTGCAAAGCGCAATGCCGATCTGATCGTATCGGTGTGCAAACCGTGGTCGACGCCCGAACAGTACGAATTGTTGCAGACCTATCTGGCCGATCGGCACCCCGGCGGCGGCATGGCATCGATGGATGAAATCGATTTTGCCGACATGGTGGAACATACCCCGGTTAAGAGCTATGTGGTTGAATATCGTGAACCCAATGCCGATGGCACACCGGGGCGGCTGGTCGGCGCATGCCTGACCGACCATCAGGGTGACGGGTTGTCGATGGTTTACAGTTTCTATGATCCCCACCATCCGACACGGACCGGGCTTGGCACGTCTATCATTCTGGATCACATCGCGCATGCAACGCGCATCGGCCTGCCCCATGTCTATCTGGGCTATTGGGTCGAAGGATCGGCGTGCATGCAATACAAGGTGCGCTTCCGCCCGCTGGAACGGCTGGGCGCGGCTGGCTGGGAACGTTTTGACCCCGCCGAACAGGCCACTGCCATCGACCGCACCGTTGCCATGCCCGGCACCCGCGCCATGTTTGGCGGTGGCGCTGCGGTGGGGGATGACGGCGTCGTCGTGGCCGGACCCGGCGACAGCGGCAAGGACGGGCTGGCCAACGCGGTCTATCTGCCCGGGTGATCCGCGTCTGAACGGTCATGGCCGGTGGTGGAGTGATGGATTGGGCATGGTTATGGCCGGCCTGCTGTTGCTGCCCGCGCCGGTGCTGGCACAGCAGCAGACCGGCACAGCGCCCCCGCCGGCAACCGTGCCGGTAACCGCGCCTGCGCCCCCCCGCGCGACCGAACCGGGGTTGAGTGATCTGATTCCCGACAGCGCGCTGGCCGATCCCGAACACTGGGCGCTGGATACCGATGCCGCGCGGTCAGCGCCGCCGGCACAGGGCCTGCCCGATGTCACCACGCTTGATCCGCCTGCCGGCCTGGTTGCGTGGGCAGTCGCGGGCGCAACGGCGGGTGATGCCGCGCCAGCGGGCTGGCGCGGGCTGACCATCGCGTGGCCCGACCAGTTCGATATACCGCCGATCACGCCGCTCACCCCCGATCCCGATATCGCCGGGGTGGCCAGCGCCGCGCGCGATGCCGGCACGGCACTGGATGTGGCAATGCCGCGCGGCGGCGCGGCGCGACTGCTGGGCCCGGATGTGGTGGTGCGGCATGTTGGCAGCGGTATCGATCTGGTGCTGCCCCCCGACGCCGCCTTTCCCGAAAGCGAGGATCTGGCCGACCGGTTTGAAGGCCTGTCGTCGCTGCGCGCGCTGGGGCGGGGTGATGACAACCTGGCGCAGCTGTCGCGCCGCGCGCATGACGATGTGGCGGTGCTGCAACAGATCCTGCGGCTTTACGGCTATTACGATGCAGAGGTCAGCCAGAACCTGATCATGCTGTCGACTGCCGCGGCCGCTGCATCCGCTACGGGCGCCGGCACCGGCACGGGCGCAGCGCCGCGCGCGGGGCCGGTGCGGTTTGAAATCATCCCCGGCACGCGGTACCGGATTGCCACCATGGCGCTGGGCGATGTCGCGCAAAGCCCCGATCATGCCGCGCTGATGACCGCATTTGCGCTGAAAGTGGGCGACCCGGCCAATACCGATTCGATTCTGGCGGCGCGCGGCCGGCTGGCGGATCAACTGGGCGCGATCGGCCATGCCTTTGCCACGGTGGGTGATCCCGCGCTGGCGATCGATCATGACACCCACGGTGCCGATCTGGCGCTGCCGGTGACCACCGGCGGCACCTATCTGTTCGGGCAGGTCACCAGCTCGCTGCCCAAATTCCTCAACGCGCGCCATCTGCAACGGATGGCGCGGTTTCGCAGCGGGAAACTGTTTGACCGCTGGCTGGTCGATGATTTCCGCCAGGCGGTGCTGTCGACCGGGATCATCGGCGGGGTGGTGATCACCCCGCGCGAAGTGCGCGCGCCCACTGCCACCGCGCCCGGGGTGGCCGATCTGGATGTGCGGCTGACCAAAGGCCCGCAACATAACCTGACCGCGCAAATCGGCCAATCGGCCGGGCAGGGCTTTGAAATCGACGGCAGTTGGGAAGACCGCAACTTTTTCCCGCCCGAAGGGATGGTACGCGTGCGCGCCGCGCTGGGCACGCGTCAGCAGCTGATCGGCACGACCTTTCGCCGCAGCAATTTTCTGGCGCGCGACCAGGCGGCCAACGCCGATCTTTATGCGCAAAGCAAGACCACCGATGCCTATTCGGCGCGCACGCTGTCGGCCATCGCCAGCCTGGACAAGCAAAGCACGCTGCTGTTCCAGAAAAAATGGGCCTATTCGTTCGGGGTGCAGATTATCGCCACGCGTGAATTGCTGGCCAGCGCTGCGCCGGGCACACCGTTCACCACCTATTTTATCGGCGCGCTGCCGCTGAAACTGGCCTTTGATGGCAGCAACAATCTGCTTGATCCGGTCCGTGGCTTTCGCATCGGCGTGGCGGTATCGCCGGCAATATCGATCCAGGGCGGGCCGCGATCATCCTATGTGACCACGCAACTGGATGCCAGCGCCTATCGCCCGATCGGGGATGCGGTGGTCGTGGCCGGGCGGCTGCGGCTGGCATCGATCAGCGGTACCACCATCGGCAATATTGCGCCGTCGCAGCGGCTGTACGCGGGCGGTGGCGCGTCGATCCGCGGCTTTGCCTATCAGGGGGTTGGCCCGCGCGATGCCACCAACACCCCGATCGGCGGGCGATCGCTGGCTGAATTTTCGCTGGAGGCGCGCGTACGCACCGGGCTGTTTGATGGTGGATTGAGCGTGGTGCCGTTTGTCGATGCGGGGATGGTCGGCACCACCCCCAACCCGACCATGCGCGGCGCAAAAATCGGCGCGGGCATCGGCATACGGTACAAAACCAACTTTGGTCCGATCAGGTTCGACATCGGCACACCGCTCAACCGGTCGCCGGGCGATAGCCGCATCGGTGTCTATATCGCGCTGGGGCAGGCATTCTGATGCCCGATCCGGTCACCAATCCGGCAGTGCCGCCAGTGCCGCCAGCACCGCGCGCAAGGGGCATGGCGGTTGCGCCGCTGTTGCGGATGGCCGCGCTGGCCGCGCTGGGGCTGGCGCTGCTGCTGGCGGTCGCGGTCATGGTGCTCGATTCGTCGCTGGGTCATCGGCTGGTGACCGACCGCATCGCCGCGCTGAAATTGCAAAGCGGGCTGGTGATCACGATCGGGCGGATCGATGGATCGCTGTTTACAGGGGCGCAACTGCACGATGTCGTGCTGTCCGATCCGGCCGGCCGGTTTATGAATGTGCCCGATGTCGATCTGGACTGGCGGCCGATGGCGTCGTGGCGGCTGTTGTTCGACGCGTCCGGGCGCAGTGGCGGCGGGCTGGATATCCGCAATCTGGCGCTGCACCGCGGGCTGTTGCTGCGCGCGCCCCACCTTAACCCCGGTGATCCGCGTGCGCCGATCCTGCCCGATTTCGATATCCGGCTGGATCGTCTGGCGGTTGATGGCCTGACCGTGGCGCCGGGTCTGGCGGGCGCACGGCGGCGCATCGACCTGACCGCACATGCCCTGGTGCATCAGGGCCGGGTGGTGCTGTCTTGTGACGGGCGGCTGGGTGGGCGCGACAAGCTGTCGCTGCATCTTGACAGCGCACCCGACCGCGACCGTTTTGCGCTCGATCTGGATTACCGCGCGCCAGCGGGCGGGCTGTTGTCCGGCCTGACCGGCATCCGCCGCAGTGTGTTGGCGCAGATTGGCGGGGCAGGGCGGTTTTCCGGGTGGCATGGCTGGTTGCTGGCCAGCGCCGACGGGCGCCGGGTGGCGGGCGGGCTGATCGATCTGGCGGCCGGGCAATACCGCGTGGCGGCGCTGCTGCGGCCCGCTGGCGCCTTTACCGGCCCGCTGTCGGCCAACCTGCCGGCGCAACTGCTGGGCGATCGGCTGGCGGTGACCTACGCTGGCACCTTTGCCAACAGCGTGATCGACGGGCGCTATCACCTGGCCAATGCGATGGCGTCGCTCGATGCCACAGGTGCAATCGATCTGGCGCGCAACCGCGCTGATGGGGTCACCGCCACGCTGCGGCTGGTGCGGCCGGAATTCCTGCCCGCCCAATGGCGCGCGGTGGTGCAGCCGGGGCCGGGGGTGCTGACCGCTCAGATCGACGGGGCGTTTGCCGATCTGGCGATCCGCCATGATCTCGCGCTCACCCGGCTGGCCACCACGGGCGCGCGGTTTGACGGGCTGCATACCGCGGGCCTGGCACACTGGCACGACGGGCGGGTCGATGTGCCGCTGAACGCCAGCGTCGTGCGTGTTGATACTGCCACGCCCTGGCTGGACCAGCGGCTGAACGGCGCGCGGCTGACCGGTGGTCTGCGGCTGGTCGGCACGCATCTGTCGGGCGATGGCTGGCGCGTAACCGGCAAAGGCCTGACCGGCAACCTGGCACTGAAAAGCGATCTGTGGCGCGGCGATGTCGCGCTGGCCGGGCGGGTCGATGCGCACCAGGTCATGGTGCCGCAACTGGGGGTGGTCGACATGACTGCCAAGGGCGTGGTGGCCACCGGGGCCGGTGTGCCGTGGACGCTGGCAGTCAATTATGCCGGCACGCTTGGCCATTTTGCCAATGCCGGGTTGGTCAATGTGGCTGGCGACAGTGCGCGGGTATCGGGCAGCCTGCATTGGGGCGCACTGCGCGCGCTCGATCTGCCCGATATGCGCATCGTGTCAAACCGCGTCACGCTGCTGGCAAAGGCCAGTCTGGCGCATGACGGGCGGTTTACCCTGACCACCAACGGTCGCCATGCCGATTATGGCGCGTTTACGGCCGCCGCGAATATCGACCGCAACGCCACCCATGCCACCGCGCTGTTCGAAAACCCGGTGCCGGCGATCGGGGTAAAGGCGCTGGCACTGGTGCTGGACAGCACGCCGGGCGGGTATCGGCTGGGCGCGACGGGGGATTCGCGGTTGGGGCCGATCGTGGCGACGGTGGATTTTGCGGTGCCGGCGGGCACGGCCGATCCGACCCGGGTCATGCTGTCCGATGTGCGGGTCTATGATACGCGGTTGACGGGCGCACTGACGCTGGGATCGGCGGGGCTGGATGGTGATCTGACGCTGGCGGGCGGGGGCCTGGATGGGTCGATCCACCTGGCCGCCGGGCCCGATGGCCAGGCGATTGACAGCACGATCAACGCCCGCGCCGCGCGGTTTGGCGGCGATCGGCCGATTGCGGTGGCGCTGGCGACGCTGACGGCAAAGGCACGGTTTTCGCGCGCCAACACCACCATCGATGCTGCGCTGCAGGCGCAGGGCGTGGGCGTGGGCGGGCTGTTTATCGGGCGCCTGCTGGCCAATGCGACGGTGGTCAACGGATCAGGATCGATCACCGCGTCGATGGCGGGGCGGCGCGGCAGCCAGCTGGCGTTGCAGGGCACGGCGGCGTTTACCCCCGATCGCGTGATCGCGTTTGTGGCGGGCGATTATGCCGGCAATGCCATCACCATGCCGCGCCGTGCGATTGCGAACCGCACCGCCGATGGGTGGCAACTGGAACCCAGCCAGATCAATTTCGGCAGCGGGGCGATCATCGCCAGCGGCCGGTTTGGCAGCGGCGGCCTGAACGCCGATGTCGGGGCCAGCGAATGGCATGTGGCGGTGTCGCGCATGCCGCTGTCGGCGCTGGATATCATCTATGCCGATCTGGGGCTGGGCGGCTTTGCCTCTGGCGTGATCGATTATCGCAACGATCACAGCGGCGCGCCGCAGGGCCATGCCGAACTGTCGGTGCTGGGGCTGACCCGTTCTGGCCTGGTGCTGACCTCGCGCCCGCTGGATCTGGCCGTGGTTGCCGGGCTGGATGCCGCGGCGCTGCAATTGCGCGCGGTGGCGCGCGAAGGGCCGGGGGCGGCTGGTGGCGGCGGGCCGCGCATGCGGCTGCAGGCGCTGGTGACCGATCTGCCGCGCGGCGGCACGCTGATCGAACGGTTGCGCGGCGGCGCGTTGAAAGGGCAATTGCGCTATGCCGGGCCGGCCGACGCGCTGTGGCGGCTGGCGGCGATCGATGCGTTTGACCTGACCGGGCCGATCGGCGTGGCGGCCGACATGTCGGGATCAATCGACCGCCCGGTGCTGACCGGGGCGGTGGTCAGCCATGCGTTGCGCGCGCAAAGCGCCATCAGTGGCTCGGACATCCGCGGCGTCGATCTGGTCGGCACCTTCAACGGCGCGCGCCTGTCGCTGGCGCATGTTTCGGGCACCACCAGCGGCAACGGGCGGATCGCCGGCAGTGGTACGATCGATTTCAGCGATGCATCCAGCGCCTTGCCCAAAATCGACCTGCGGCTGGGCGCGACCAACGCCGAACTGATCAACCGTCCCGACATGGCCGCGACCATTACCGGGCCGATGCGGATCGTGTCGGACGGCCACGGCGGCACTGTCGCCGGGCGGCTGCATATCGACAAGGCGCGTTATGTGCTGGGGCGGACCAGCGCCAGCCAAAGCCTGCCGGTGATCGCAGTGACCGAACGCAACCTGGCCGCCGATGTCGCGCCGCCGCCGGCGCGCGGTGTCCCGTGGAAATTGCTGATCGACGCCACCGGGGCCAACCGGATCGATGTGCGCGGGATGGGGCTGGAAAGCGAATGGCAGGCCGATGTGCGGGTGCGCGGCGACACCACCAATCCGCAAGTGTTCGGCAGCGCCGATGTGATCCGCGGCAGTTATGAATTTGCCGGCAAACGCTTTGACCTGACGCGCGGCCGTATCCGTTTCAACGGCGAAATGCCGATCGACCCGCAGCTGGATATTGTCGCCAACGGCGATGCCAACGATATTTCGGCCACCATCAGCATCGGCGGATCGGCGCTGCGCCCGCAGATCACGTTTGCCTCGGTCCCGTCGCTGCCCGAAGAGGAATTGCTCAGCCGGCTTTTGTTCGGCAGTTCGATCGCGCAGATTTCCGCGCCAGAGGCGGTGCAGCTGGCCGCCGCGCTGGCGGCCTTGCGCGGCGGTGGCGGGCTGGACCCGATCAACAAATTGCGCGGCGCGATCGGGCTGGACCGGTTGCGCGTGCTCAGCGCCGATCCGACGATCGGACGCGGGACCGCGCTGGCGGTGGGCAAATACCTCGGGCGCAAATTCTATATCGAACTGGTCACCGACGGGCACGGTTACAGCGCCAGCTCGATCGAATTCCGGCTGACGCGGTGGCTGTCGCTGCTGGGCACGATTTCCACGGTTTATGACGAATCGATCAGCCTGAAATACAGCAAGGATTATTGATTGGCGCCGGAGCAGGGGAAACCGCGTGGACCTGTCACCAAGCGCCTAACCTGACACCAAAAATTACAATCTGCGTCATCACTGTTTCACCATCCTGTCATGGCAGTGCGCTTGAACTGTCACGGTGATTGCCATCAACGCCGCACACTTTGCCGATTCCGGGCGCCCCCTGTGTGACCTGACGCAAAGCTATGCGCCGGTGGGGGGTGGTGGCATCGGCACCTATCTGCGGCAAAAGCGTGACTATGTGCTGGCCCATGGTGATTGCCGGCTGGTGCAGATCGTGCCTGGGCCCATCGATCGCGTGATTGAAAATGGCCGCCATGTGTGGGTTGAAATCGGCGCCGAACAAGTGCGGGGCAGCCCCAATTACCGCTTTATCACGCGCACCTCGGCAGTGCGTGAGGTGCTGGAACGCTACCGGCCGCAGATCATCGAATCGCAATGCCCGTGGGTGCTGCCCTGGACCGCGATCAATTATCGCCGCGCGCATCCCGATACCGCGCTGGTGGCCGGGTATCACACCGATTTTCCCAACACGCACGTTTACCGCGTGGGCGCATCGCTGTTCGGCGATTTTGTCGCGCGCGGCCTGCGCCGGCTGTCGGCCAGCTATGCGGAGATGACCTATCGCGAATTTGACCGCGTCTATACGCTGGGGCCGGATATGCGCAGCGTGCTGACCGACTATGGCGTGCGGCATGTCGATGTGCTGTCGCTGGGGGTGGATGCCGCAACATTCCATCCCGGGCGTCGGGTTCCCGGCTTGCGCGCCGAACTTGGCCTGCCCGGCACGGGACCACTGCTGATGTATGCCGGGCGATTGGACAATGAAAAGCGCGCGGACCGGCTGCTGGCGATGTTCCGCGCGCTGCCGGCGGACGTTGGCGCGTCGATGGTGCTGATCGGTGATGGCAAATTGCGCGATTCGCTGGCGGATGACGCGCGCGGGCTGCCGGTGGTGCTGCCCGGCTATTGCGCCGACCGGGTGGAACTGGCGCGTCTGCTGGCATCGGCGGACATCTATGTGTCGGCCATGGCCGATGAAACATTCGGGCTGTCAGTGCTGGAGGCGCAGGCCTGCGGGCTGCCGGTGGTCGGCTTTGCCAGCGGCGCGATGGTGCAGCGCGTGCCGCCGGGCCTGGGCGAACTGGTCGCGCTGGACGATGTGGCGGCCATGGCGCGCGCGGTCGTATCAGTCTGGCAGCGCGGCGCGGCGGCGATTGGCGCACGCGCCCGCGCCCATGTCACCGCGCATTTTTCCTGGGACCAGACCTTCGCCACGCTGTTCAACGACGTCTATCCCCGCGCGCTCGCTGCATCGCGTCGCCGTCGGGACCGCGCCAGGTGGTTCCGGCGTGGCGGCGCGGTGCCGGTGCTGGCCGGGCAGCGAGTGGGGTAAACCCGGCCGTTGGGCCAACTGCGGCAAACACTTTGCCATTGCGGGCGCGGCCGATATGGTGGCCGGGATGACCGGGCGACCCATCAGCGACGATGACGATGACCACGATGATCCCATGCCGTTGGTCGCGACACCGCAATGGGCGCATAACCATGGTGCCGATCCGCAAATCGGTGTGCGGGCATCCGCACTCGGGTCGTTTCTGCCCGAAGGGTCGTACCGGCCGATTCCGATCGTCTGGCTGGTGGCCGCGTGGGTCGGGCACAGCTTTGCCATGGTCACGTTGGTGGCGGTCTTGTCGGGTTTTCCACTGCTCGTGACTATCGGCGCCACCGTCCTGGTCAGCCTGTGGATTGGCAACAAGGCGTTTGCGGCCGGGATGGCCCATGCAGCAACCGGATGGAAAATCGCCACGGTGGCTGCGCTGCTGATCAATTGGGCGCTGGCGGCGACCACCGCAGCGGCGCTGGCGGGGTATTGAAGCGCGTTGGGTTGGGGCCAATGGGGCGAGGGATAGAGAAAAACCTCGCTCATCCTGAGCCTGTCGAAGGACACGCGCGACGGTTGGTCTGGGGGATTTGCAACGCCTGTAGCGGGCGTTTGCGCGCATCCTTCGACAGGCTCAGCAACCGTGTATTGGTGTCAAGCTGGATCGTGCCAAGGCTGGTCGTTTGT
>NZ_JBBATI010000033.1:0-49805 GCF_040398825.1 Novosphingobium sp. | reverse complement strand
CCCCGTACAACCGTCCACCATCTTGCCGGTCTGTACAGTCAAGCCCAGGGCGACGAAATTCTTATGTTAGCGCCTATGGGGGATGGCCCTTGCCCACAAGAGGCCCGCCAAAAACGAAAAAAGCGCCCTCTCCGGCCGGAGAGGGCGCTCGTGTTTGGGTGACCTTACGCCTCGTCGGTCTTCGGTTCCGGCGTGGCGCTGTCAGCTTTGCCTTTGCGGGCCTTTTTCTTGACCAGTTTGGGCGCGGCGGGGGTCAGTTCGAACGACAGCGCGTCGTCTTTCAGGTTGACGTGGACTTCGCCGCCGTTGGCCAGTTTGCCGAACAGCAGTTCTTCGGCCAGCGGCTTTTTCACCTTGTCCTGAATGACGCGCGCCATCGGGCGGGCGCCATACAGTTTGTCATAGCCCTGTTTGGCCAGCCAGGCGCGCGCATCCGTATCGAACTGGATGTGGACGTTCTGGTCGGCCAGTTGCAGTTCCAGTTGCAGGATGAACTTGTCGACCACGCGGCTGACCACTTCGGGCGGCAGGTAGCCAAAGGGGACGATGGCATCGAGGCGGTTGCGGAATTCGGGGGTGAACATCCGTTTGACCGCTTCGTCGCCGGCGTCGGCCTTTGACACGTCGCCGAATCCGATGCCCTGGCGGGTCATGTCGGATGCGCCGGCGTTGGTGGTCATGACCAGCACGACATTACGGAAATCGACCGTTTTGCCGTGGTGATCGGTCAGGCGGCCGTTGTCCATCACCTGCAACAGGATGTTGAACAGGTCGGGATGCGCCTTTTCGATTTCATCGAGCAGCAGCACGCAATGCGGTTGCTGATCGATGGCATCGGTCAGCAGGCCGCCCTGGTCAAACCCGACATAGCCCGGGGGCGCACCGATCAGCCGGCTGATCGAATGGCGTTCCATATATTCGGACATGTCAAAGCGTTGCAGCGGGATGCCCATGATCTGGGCCAGGCTGCGCGCGACTTCGGTCTTGCCCACGCCGGTCGGGCCGGAAAACAGGAATGAACCGATCGGCTTGTCGGGATCGCGCAGGCCGGCGCGGCTGAGCTTCATCGCGCTGGCCAGCACTTCGATCGCCTTGTCCTGCCCGAACACCAGCCGTTTCAGATCGCGGTCGAGGTGTTGCAACACCTGCTTGTCATCGGAACTGACCGATTTGGGCGGGATGCGCGCCATCGTCGCGATCACCTGTTCGATCTCGCGCGCGGTGATGGTTTTCTTGCGCTTTGATGGCGGCACCAGCATCTGCATCGCGCCGACTTCGTCGATCACGTCGATCGCCTTGTCGGGCAATTTGCGGTCGTTGATATAGCGCGCGGACAGTTCGACCGCGCTCTTGATCGCCTCTGGCGTGTATTTGACCTTGTGGTGTTCCTCAAACGCGGTGCGCAGGCCTTTGAGGATCTTGATGGTATCCTCAACGCTGGGCTCATTCACATCGATTTTCTGGAACCGGCGCAGCAGGGCGCGGTCCTTTTCGAAATGGTTGCGGAATTCCTTGTAGGTGGTCGATCCGATGCAACGGATAGTGCCGCCCGACAGCGCGGGTTTCAGCAGGTTGGATGCATCCATCGCCCCGCCACTGGTGGCGCCGGCGCCAATCACGGTGTGGATTTCATCGATGAACAGGATCGCATGCGGCATCTTTTCCAGCTCGCTGACCACCTGTTTCAGCCGCTCTTCAAAATCGCCGCGATAGCGCGTGCCGGCCAGCAGACTACCCATGTCGAGCGAATAGATCACCGCCGGCAGCAGCACTTCGGGAACATCGCCTTCGACGATCTTGCGCGCCAGACCTTCGGCGATGGCGGTTTTGCCCACGCCCGGGTCACCCACGTACAGCGGATTGTTCTTTGACCGGCGGCACAGGATCTGGATCGTGCGATCGACCTCTGGCCCGCGACCGATCAGCGGATCGACTTTGCCCAGCAGTGCCTTTTCATTGAGGTTGACGCAGAACTGGTCGAGCGCGCTGTCCTTTTTGTTGGGCTTGGCCTCGGCCTTTTCCTCCTGCTTGGGGGATTCTTCCTCGGCGCCCTTGGGCGTGCGGCCGTCGGACTGGCGCCCGCCCTTGCCGATGCCGTGGCTGATATAGCTGACGGCGTCGAGCCGGCTCATATCCTGCTGCTGCAGGAAATAGACCGCATAGGAATCGCGTTCGGAAAACAGCGCGACCAGCACGTTGGCGCCGGTCACGGTGTCCTTGCCCGATGATTGCACATGCAGGATGGCGCGCTGGATCACGCGCTGGAACCCGGCGGTTGGCTGCGGGTCCGCCTTTTCCTGCGTTTTCAGCGATTGATATTCCTGGTCGAGGTACTGGCGCACGACATCGCCCAGATCACCCAGGTCCACGCCACAGGCCTGCATCACCTGCGAAGCATCCGGATCATCGATCAACGCCAGCAACAGATGTTCCAGCGTGGCATATTCGTGGCTGCGCTCCGAAGCATTGGCGAGCGCAGCGTGAAGCGTCTTTTCAAGGCTCTGGGCAAAACTGGGCATGGGCGCGCTCTTCAGACGGGCAGACCGGCCGCAAGGGCCGGGTGCCGGGGGGAAATCCCGCAAGGGGACGGATGCACAGTCTGGTTTAGGGGCCGGCGATTAACCATGGCTAAACCACGTGGTGCGGGGGATGTGCATGAACCGGATGCGACCAGACAAGGCGGCATTCGGGCAAGGAGGCGTTCGGGCAGGCAAGGGAAACTGCAAAACATGTTGTAGAACGCGATATGGTGATGCCGCCCGGTCATGAAAAGGGCGGGCGCGATCATGCCTGCGATTCCGCGGGCGGGGCACTGGCCGGGCGGCCGAACAGCGCATCGGCGGCCGCCCGGTGCGCGGTCGCGCGATCGCGGTGGCTGGCGGTGCGCGCAATCTCTGCCTCCAGCAGGCAAATGCGCTGACCCAGTTCATCGACCGAAAGATGGTCGAGCACCTCCGTCGCCAGTCGGCTGGCCAGATCCCCGGTGGGGCGCGGGCGGTCATCAATATCCATTGCAGTGTGCAGTGTGGCGCGTTCGTTCTTGCTGTCAACCGGTCCTGTGGCTAGGACGCCGCAAAGGATTCCCGACCGGGGGGGAAACCACGCATGTCATCGAATTTCAGCCCAGTACCTGACGCAATCTCCGGGCGCGTGCCGGACACCATGACGGCAATCGCGATTGCGACGCCGGGCGGGCCTGATGTGCTGCGCCCGATCACCATGGATGTGCCGGCACCGGGACCGGGCCAGGTGCTGATTCGCGTGGCGCACGCCGGGGTCAACCGGCCCGATGTGGTGCAGCGGCAGGGCTTTTATCCACCGCCGCCCGGCGCATCACCAATCCCGGGGCTGGAGGTGGCTGGCCATATCGTGGCGTGCGGTGATGATGTGGGGGACGCGATGCGTGGCGCAGCGGTCACCGCGCTGGTGAACGGCGGCGGCTATGCCGAATATTGCCTGGCGCAGGCCGATCATTGCCTGCCGGTGCCCGACGGATTGTCGCTGGCACAGGCGGCGGCCATGCCCGAAACGCTGTTTACGGTGTGGCACAACGTGTTTGAACGCGCCTATGCCTGCGATGGCGAAGTGATCCTGATCCATGGCGGCACCAGCGGCATCGGCACCATGGCGGTGGCGCTGGCGCGGCTGTTCGGCCTGACCAGCATCGTCACCTGTGGCAGCGCGGACAAATGCGCGCGCGCGCTGGAACTGGGCGCGGATCACGCGATTGATTACAAGACGGCCGATTTTGTCGCTGAAGTGGCCCGGATCACCGGCGGGCGCGGGGTGGAAGTGGTGCTCGATATGGTGGCGGGCGATTATGTGCCGCGCAATCTGAAATGCCTTGGCGTTGATGGACGGCATGTGACGATCGCGGTGCAGGGTGGCCTGCGCGCCGAAATCAACATGGCCGAAGTGATGATGCGCCGGCTCACGCTGACCGGATCGACGCTGCGTGCGCGCACCAACACGTTCAAGGCGCTGCTGGCGCACGAAATTCACGAAACCGTCTGGCCGCTGGTGGCCGATGGCCAGTTGCGCCCGGTGATGGATGTCAGCTTTCCCCTGCACGACGCCGCCGCCGCGCACACCCGGATGGAACAGGGCAGCCACGTCGGCAAGATTGTGCTGGATATCGGCTGATCGGCGGGAAAGGCCGGTTTGGGCTTGCCGTTTGGCGATGGCTGGCCTACATCGCGCCATGCGTGGCCGTCCGGTAAGGGCGGCCTTTGTTATATCCGCCTTATAGATGAAGAGGTTTTCGTGAGCCAGCAGCCCACGTATCCGTTGATGCCGCACGCGACCGCGTCGTGGCTGGTCGACAACACCGCGCTGACTTTCGAGCAGATTTCGGAATTCTGTGGCCTGCACATTCTTGAAGTGCAGGCGATGGCCGACGATCTGGCCGGGGCCAAGTATACCGGGCGCGATCCGGTCCATTCGGGCGAGCTGAGCCAGCCGGAAATCGACCGCGGCCAGGCCAACCCGGAATACCGCCTGAAAATGCAAAAGGCGCCGCTGGCGATCAGCCGCACCAAGGGCCCGCGTTATACCCCCGTGTCAAAGCGGCAGGACAAGCCCGACGGCATCGCCTGGATCCTGCGCCACCATTCGGAAATTTCGGATGCGCAGATTGGCAAGCTGATCGGCACCACGCGCAACACCATCGCCGCGATTCGCGATCGCAGCCACTGGAACATTTCCAACATCAATCCAAAGGACCCGGTAACGCTGGGGCTGTGTTCACAGCGTGAACTGGATGCGCTGGTGGCCAAGGCGGCCAAGCGTACCGGCGCCGAAATGGTCGAAGACGCCGAAGCGAGCAACACCCGCCTGGGCAGCGACCGCGACGCCCTGATCGAAGAACTGCGCGCCGAACGCGACGCGCTGACCCGCATCAACAGCGCCGCCGTGCAAGAGGCCGAAGCCGCCGCCTGGCTCGCCCAGCGCCGCGCCGAGGGCACATCGGACAGCTGATTGGCGTTTGCCTTGCCTAACAAAAAAGGGGCGATCCGGGATGCCGGATCGCCCCTTTTTTTGGTTGGATCGGCCGTGCCCGGTTTAGCCCAGTAGCGCCAGCCCCGGGCTGCCCGCCCCATCGCGGCGGGCAAAGTGGCCCTCCACATGCGCGCCCTGTTCGATGGTCAACGCGTCATAGCGGACATCGCCGCGCACGGTGGCGGTGCGCAGGATGATCACCTGCGCAGCCTCGACCGGGCCCACGACCGTGCCGGCCAGCCGGGCAACCTGCGCGCTGATCGATCCGGTGATCGTGCTGCCTTCGCCCTGGACCAGGGATTTGCACACCACATCGCCCTCGATCGTGCCATCGATGTGCAGATCGGCCTCTGCCGTCAGGCTGCCGCGCAGCACCAGATCGGCGCCCAGCACCGAAAAGCTGGGCTCGTTGCCGCGGCTAGCCATGGGTGGCGGGGCCGATGTTGGCGGGGACTTCCTGGAAAACATGCGGCAACGCGGCCTCTAGAAACGGGCGGGGATTGACCGGTCGGTCATTGACCCGCACTTCGAAATGCAGATGCGGCCCGGTTGACCGCCCCGTGCTGCCGATCGCACCGATCGGCGTGCCGGGTGTCACCGCCTGGCCCATGTGCGCGATGATCCGCGACATATGCGCATAGCGGGTGACCAGGCCCTGACCGTGGCTGATTTCCACGCAATTGCCATAGCCCTGCCGCTGTCCGGCAAAGCTGACCGTGCCGGCAGCGGCGGCGAAGATCGGCGCACCCTTTGGTCCCTTGAAATCCAGCCCCGGGTGGAATGCGGCACCGCCCTCGATCGGGTCGCTGCGCACGCCAAAGCTGGACGAGATATAGTCAAAACTGGCGGGCATGGTGTTGGGGATATGCGCGAGGCCGGTGTTCAGCGCGCTCATCCGGCCCAGGCTGGCGGCCAGCCGCACAAAGCGCGGATCGAGCGGGCCACTGGCGCCGCTGGTCAGCCGGATCAGCGGGCCACCCTGCGCCCGCGCATCGTCGGCCATCACGGTTTGCGGGTTCAGCCCGACTTTGCGAAATGCGCCGCTGGCGGCCTGCGCGCGATCATCGGCAAACCGGGTCAATCGTTCGGTAAACGCGATTTGGCGCGCCTCTATCCGCGCCAACCCGGCGGCCTGCGGCATGGCCGCTGAAATCTTGCGCACGGTGCGCGCGGTTTCACCGGTGCTGTCGCTGACGGTGCCCTTGGGCAGCGTTGCCGGCATCGGGCCGATCACGCCCTGCACCGCCTTTTCCAGAAAATCCTGCCGCCGTTTCAGATCGCCGGCCACGGCATCCAGATTGGCGTGATAGCGCGCGACCCGGTCCTGGGCAGTGGCGACGGCCGCCTCGCGGTCCAGCAGCGACTGGCGATTGGCGCCGGCCACGATCTGGCCGACCAAGGCCCACCCCAGCACTCCGACCCACAGCACCACCAATGCGGCGCAACCGGCGGCAATGCTGGCCTGCAGGCGGGTGGAAATGCGCAGGAAGCGGACATGGCCTTCGCTGCGCATGAAAAATTCGCGGCTCGGAAACCAGCGAACCAGGCTGGCAGCGATGCGATCGCGCAGCGACGCCGGGATCAGTGCGGTCAGCACGCGCGCACCATTCGCCTGCGCGACCGTCCACCACGGCGCACGCGCGCGCCGATCGGGCCGACCCGTGCTGATCGGTCTGGTGCTATCAATGCGACCTGGCAAACTGGCGACCCCTAATCCCGCTTTTGGCGAGCCCCGCTGTCCGGTTTGGTTATCCGGTTTGATTGTTGTGCCTGGCGCCGGCTTTCAACCAGCTAATCCGTCACGGCACAGACCCGCATCGCGCTTAGGCGCGGCGTGGCCGGGGGGCACTAGCAGCACGGGGTGGAATCGACAGGGCGTTCTGTGTGAACGGCAAACGGTTTCCACGGTAACCCTGTTGACCAACCATGCCCCCGGTGCGGCGCGCGGGGCACCGGCAATCTGGCCGCGACTCGGGGGCGGGGGCAAAGGCGGGGGCGCGGCGCGGGGGCAGTCTGGTGACAGTGTGGCGGCCGCGTGATATGGCCCGCGCCATGACCACGACGCTTGCCATCCCGGCCAATCCTGCGGCCGAAACCGCGCCTGAAACCGCGACCGAACTGGTCCACCGCCTGGCGCGTGATGCGCGCGCGGCGCAGGCCGTGCTGGCGCGAATGTCGGCGGCGGATAAACAGCACGCGCTGATACTGGCGGCCACTGCGCTGCGTGGTGCAGGTCCAACCGTGCTGGCCGCCAATGCCGTCGATATCGCGGCGGGGCAGGCCGCCGGTTTGTCGCCGGCCATGCTTGACCGGCTGCGGCTTGATCCCGCGCGGATTGCGGGAATCGCGGCGGCGGTGGCCGATGTGGCAGCCCTGCCCGATCCGACCGGCCTGGTCATCGACCGCAGCGTGCGGCCCAATGGCATGGTGCTGGAACGCGTGCGCATCGCGATCGGGGTGATCGGCATCATTTATGAAAGCCGCCCCAACGTGACCGCCGATGCAGCGGCATTGTGCGTGCGCGCGGGCAATGCCGTGCTGTTGCGCGGCGGCAGCGAAGCGGTCCATTCCAACCGGGCGATCCATGCCGCGCTGGTGGCCGGGCTGGTCGCCGGCGGTGTGCCCGCAGCGGCAGTGCAATTGCTGCCGACGCAGGACCGCGATGCGGTCGGCGCGATGCTGGGCGCGGCGGGATTGATCGACATGATCGTTCCGCGCGGCGGCAAAAACCTGGTGGCGCGGGTGCAGGCCGACGCGCGCGTGCCGGTGCTGGCGCATCTGGATGGCAACAACCACACTTATGTCGACCGTTCGGCCCGGCCCGACATGGCCCGCGCGATCGTCCACAATGCCAAGATGCGCCGCACCGGCATTTGCGGCGCGATGGAAACGCTGTTGATCGACGCGTGCTATCCCGATCCGCACGGGCTGGTCGAAGGCCTGCTGGATGACGGTTGCGAAGTGCGCGGCGATCCGCGCGCGCAGGCGATCGACCCGCGCATCCGCCCCGCCACCGATGCCGACTGGGATACCGAATATCTGGATGCCATCGTCAGCGTGCGGGTGGTCGACGGGATCGATGCCGCGCTGGCGCATATTGCCGCGCACGGGTCGGCGCATACCGATGCGATCGTGGCCGACGATGCCGCGGTGGCCGAACGGTTTCTGCACGAAGTCGACAGCGCGATCGTGATGCACAACGCATCCAGCCAGTTTGCCGATGGCGGCGAATTCGGGCTGGGCGCGGAAATCGGCATTGCCACCGGGCGGTTGCACGCACGCGGTCCGGTCGCGGTCGAAGGCCTGACCACCTACAAATGGCTGGTGCGCGGCACTGGCCAGACGCGTCCCTGACCAGGGGAATCCGGTTCTGGAACCGCATCCTGTGCTGAAAGCGGGTGGCAAGACGATCGGGCTGCTGGGGGGCAGTTTCAACCCGGCGCATGGCGCGCACCGCCGCATCAGCCGCCATGCGCTGGCCGCGCTGGGGCTGAACGAAGTGTGGTGGCTGGTGTCACCGGGAAATGTGCTGAAACCGGCGGCAGGCATGGCCGCGCTGGCCGCACGCTATGCCTCGGCCACCCGTGCCGCGCGGGGATTGCCGATCCGGGTCACCACGATCGAACTGGAACTGGGCACGCGCTATACCGCCGATACGCTGGCGCGGTTGCAGCGGCGCTATCCGCGGTTTCGCTTTGTCTGGCTGATGGGGGCGGACAATCTGGCGCAGTTTCACCGCTGGCGCGACTGGCGCACGATCGCGCGGTTGATGCCGATTGCGGTTATCGCCCGTCCGGGGTATAGCGTTTCGGCCATGACGAGCCCCGCCATGGCCTGGCTGTACCGCTGGCGTCGGCGGACCGGACAGAAAACCCTTGGCGCAAAGCGGAGCGCCCCGGCGCTGATCCATCTGCGATTCGATCCTGATCCGATGTCGGCCACGGCCATCCGCGCCGCCGACCCGGAATGGTTTCGCCGCACACCCACCCGCCCCATGCGCGATATGCTGACCCACCGCCCCGTGCTTTATGAGATGGGGCGCGACGGGACGGTTCCTGCCGCAGCGCGCACCCGGCCCCGCAATCCTGGTGGCCGGTCCTGATCCCGCCGGGTCGCCATGACCATCCACCATCGTGCGGATGCGCTGGCGACCGAACTTTTTTGTTTTTTATCAGATATATAAACACCCCCCTGACCACGGAGACCAATGTCCTTCCATGACCGCTGTTGAACCCATTCTGGCATCCGCCAGCCCCGCCCCCGGCACTGCCACCCCGGTTGCCCGCCCCGCGCCCGCCACGCTGCACGATCTGGTCATGCAATCGCTTGACGATGATCAGGCGCAGGACATCGTGTCGATCCCGCTTGAAGGCAAAAGCAGCATCGCCGATTACATGGTGATCGCGTCCGGCCGGTCGACCCGGCAGGTGGCGACGATGGCGCAAAAGCTGGCCGAACGCGTAAAACACGGTGGTTATGGCCATTCGCGAATCGAAGGTTTGCCCGCGGCCGATTGGGTGCTGATCGATACCGGCGACGTGGTCGTGCACCTGTTCCGCCCCGAAGTCCGCTCGTTCTACAACCTGGAACGGATGTGGGGTTTCGGCGACCAGGGCGCCGCCTGACCGCTTCGGATATTCTGTCACCAGAACCCGGTCATGCAATTGCACGTCATCGCCCGCGGCAAGATCGGCCGTTCGCCAGAGGCGGAGCTGGTCGATCGCTATGCCCGCCGGCTGGAAACCGGGTCGATCGGTCCGCTGCGGCTGACCGAGCTGCCCGATCGCGGCGGCACGCCGCCGCCGGTGCCGCCTGGCGGATTGCGCAATGTCGTGCTGGATGAACGCGGGCGTGTGCTGGCATCATCCGCGCTGGCCCAGGTGCTGGAACGCTGGCGCGACGACGGCGTGCGCGAAGTACGGTTCTGGATCGGCGCGGCGGACGGCCACGATGCCGCGCTGCGTGATAGCGCCGATCTGCTGCTCGGGTTCGGGGCGATGACCTGGCCGCATATGCTGGCGCGCGCGATGCTGGCCGAACAGCTGTGGCGCGCCGCCAGCATCCTGTCCGGCCACCCTTATCACCGTGAGGGTTAGCGCCGTGGTGCCGCCATGCTCATGGCAACGGTTGCGCGCCGCGCTTTGCCTGGCGCTGATGCTCATGGCCGGCGGTGCGCGCGCGCTTGATGCATCCTATGCCAGCCGGGGTGAGGCGGGCGCCGCATTGGGTGAGGCGACCCGCGCGCTGACCGATGCGCGCGCGCGCGCCGAACGGCTGGACCGCGAAGCCGCCGCCGCGACCGTGGCCGCCGACCGCACCGCGCGCGACGCCGCTGCCACCGCCGCCAAAATTCAGCAGGCAGAGGCGGAAATCGGCCTCGCCCGCGTGCGCATTGGCGTGATCGAGCGCGAACGGCAGGATCTGCGCGATCGCATTGCCCGGCGCGAACAGCCACTGGTGCGGTTGACCGCGGCGCTGCAGATGATGGCGCGGCGGCCGCTGGCGTTCAGCCTGATGCGCGCCCGCGCCTTGCGCGAAACGGTATGGCTGCGCGCCACGCTGGAAACCATGCTGCCCGAAGTGGCGCAGCGCACCGCCAGCCTGCGTGCCGAAATCGCCCGCGGCCGGCATCTGCAGGACGAAGCCGCCGCGCAGGCGACCGCGCTGGCGCAGGGCCAGCAGGACCTGAACGCGCGCCAGCGCGATCTGGTGGCGATGGAAAGCCGCCAACGCATTGCGTCACGCGCGGCGGCCGGCAATGCCAGCCGCGAATCCGATCGCGTGCTGGCATTGGCCGAACAGACGCGCGATCTGGGCACGCTGGTATCGCGGCTGGAGGCGGATGATACGCTGGCGGGACGGCTGGCATCATTGCCGGGGCCAATTGCCCGGCCTGACAATCTGGGTACCGCACCGTCCGCATCGGCGCGCCTGACGCTGACCGCGCCGGCCAGCGCCGGGCCGCCACTGGCGCGTTTCGCCGGGATCCTGCCGGTAACCGGGCGGTTGCTGAGCGGGTTTGGAGAGGCGACCAGCGCCGGCCCCCAACGCGGCGTGGTGCTGGCGCCGTCACCCGGCGCGCAAGTGGTGGCGCCCGCACCGGGCCGGATCGCCTTTGCCGGGCCCTATCGCGGCTATGGCCGGATCGTGATCATCGCGCATGATGGCGGCTGGTCGACGCTGGTCACCGGGCTGGGCCGGCTGGACGTGACAGTGGGCGAGGTGCTGGTGCAGGGCGCGCCGCTGGGCGTGGCCGACCCCGCCCGTCCGCAAGTGCTGGTGGAACTGCGCAAGGATGGCACGCCGGTCAACCCGATGGAATTTTTGCACCCGTGATCGCGCTGCGCCCGGTGCCCCAACGCCTGTCTGGTATTCGCCGGGCAGCGGGTTTACATGCAATCTCTAACGCGCACTTTGGCCGCGACCGATTGAACGAAAGACTCTGATGTCAAAGCGCCTTGTTCTGTTTGTTCGTGCCACGGCCCTTGCCGGTACGGTGGCATTGGTGCCGCTGGCCACCGCCGGCCTGGCCGCGATCGACGCGCGATCGGGCCCCGAATTCGGCAAATTGATGGCGGTCTATGAACGGGTCAAGCAGGACTATGTGGACCCGGTTGATGATGACAAGCTGATCAAGGGCGCGATCAACGGCATGCTGGCCTCGCTCGATCCGCACAGTTCCTATCTGGATGCGCGCGATTTCACCAATCTGCGCACCCAGACCGAGGGATCATATGGCGGGCTGGGGCTGAGCGTGTCGCTGGACGATGGCGCGGTCAAGGTGATCGCCCCGACCAAGGGCAGCCCGGCGGACAAGGCCGGGGTGAAGGCCGGCGATTTCATCACGCATCTGGATGGCAAGCTGATCTATGGCGGCTCGCTGGACGATGCGGTTGACCAGATGCGCGGCCCCGCCGGCACGTCGATCCGCCTGACGCTGTTCCGCCCTGGCCGGGATGATCCGATCGAGGTGTCGATCACCCGCCAGGTCATCGTGCTGCAACCGGTTGACGGAAAAGTGGTGAACGGCGTCGGGGTGATTTCGGTATCCAGTTTCAGCGCCAACGTGGCGACCCAGGTCAACCAGAATTGGGCCAGTATCATCAAGCAGACCGGCGGGCATCCGGCCGGGCTGGTGCTCGATCTGCGCGGCGATCCCGGCGGATTGCTGGATGAGGCGGTGGCGCTGTCCGACCTGTTTCTGGAAAAAGGCCAGATTGTCTCGCAGCGCGGCCGGTATGCGCGCGATACCAAATCCTATAACGCCACCCCGGGCGACATTGCCCGCGGGTTGCCGATGATCGTGCTGGTTGACGAAGGGTCGGCCTCTGCCTCGGAAATCGTGGCCGGCGCATTGCAGGACCAGCATCGCGCGCTGATCATGGGGCAGCGCAGTTTTGGCAAGGGCAGCGTGCAGACGCTGATCCCGCTGGCCAAGGATACCGCGCTGAAACTGACCACCGCGCGCTATTACACCCCGTCGGGCCGTTCGGTGCAGGAGGGCGGGATCACCCCCGATATCGCCGTGCCGCAGATTTCCGATCCCGATCTGCGCAAGCGCGCGGCGCGGTCCTATCGCGAAAGCGACCTGCGCGGGCACCTGATTAACGAGATCAAGGATGACAAGCAGCTGGAAAAGGATGCCGCGGCGGATTCGCGGTTCAAGATGACGCCCGAGGAACTGAAGGCCAAGGGCATCGACGATTTTCAGCTGTGGTATGCCGTGCAGACGATTGGCCGCACCTCGCCGGCGGCGCTGGCCGCGCACCGCCACGGATAGGGCGTTTTTTGCGATGACCACGACCAACCTGTCACCAGCTGCGCCCCGGCTGGCCCGCGCATTGGCACTGCTGGTTCCAGCCGGCGCGATGGCCACCGCACTGGTGGCGCAATTTGTCTATGGCCTGGCGCCGTGCGAAATGTGCTGGTGGCAGCGCTATGCGCATATTGCCGCGCTGGTGCCGGCGCTGCTGGCGTTTGTCGTCGGGGATGCGCGGGCGATGCGCGGGCTGGTATTTCTGGCCGCGCTGAGCATCGCGATCAGCGGGGTGATCGGCGGATTTCACGCCGGGGTGGAATACCACTGGTGGCAGGGGCTGACGACCTGTTCAACCACGCATCTGTCGGGCGATCCGCTCGAAGCGATCCTGAGCGCGCCGGTGATCCGTTGCGACGTGCCCGCGTGGACGCTGTTCGGCATCAGCATGGCGGGGTATAACTGCATCGGCTCGCTGGCAGCGGCGGCGCTGATCGCCGGGCTGAACCGGCGCAAGCGATAGAGGGTTGAGGTTGTGAACCAGCAGCAGCGCGATGCAATGATCCGGGTCGATCAGGCGGGCGAATTCGGCGCCACGCGGATCTATGCCGGGCAATTGGCGGTGATGGGCGATCGCGCGCCGCATGCCGCCGACATCAGCCACATGGCCGAACAAGAGGCCGCGCACCGCGCACGGTTTGACGCGATGATCGTGGAACGCGGCGTTCGCCCGACCCTGCTGCACCCGCTGTGGTCGGCAGCCGGGTTTGCGCTGGGCGCGGCCACCGCACTGATCGGGCCAGAGGCAGCGATGGCCTGCACCGCCGCGATCGAGACCGAAATCGACCGGCACTATACCGTGCAGCTGGAAGAACTGGGCGAATCTGACCCCGAATTGTCCCAGACCATCCGCGAATTCCGCGATGACGAACGCGCCCACCGCGACACCGCCATTGCCGCCGGGGCCGAACGCGCGCCGGCCTATCCGGTGCTGTTCCACGCCATCCGCCTGGGCTGCCGCGCGGCAATCCGGCTGTCGACGCGGATTTGAAGATGCATATTTTTTCGCTGGTTTGATGCACGCCAACGACAACACTTCATCTACCGTTCACCACCGGAACCGCCTATGCTTGGTTGTACCCTGCCGGAGTTTGCTGTGATGAAGCGCCTGATCCCCACCGCAATTCTAGCTGCATCGCTTTGCGCCATCGGCGCGCCGGCTCCGGTTTTCGCGCAGTCGGCCGGTGACAAGGTCAACCAGCTGATCGTCTATGGCAACGACCCGTGCCCGGTATCGACCGACGAACAGATCACGGTCTGCGCGCGCAAGGGCGAAGGCGAACGGTTCCGCATTCCCGAAGTGCTGCGTGACAACCCCAACGACGCCCGCAACCAGGGGTGGACCCAGCGGGTCAAGGCCTATGAAACGGTGGGCGCGGCGGGCACCAATTCGTGTTCACCGGTGGGCGGCACCGGCGCCACCGGTTGCATGATGCGGCTGATCAACGCCGCCTATGCCGAACGCAAGCAATCGAGCGATGTGCATTTTGGCAAGCTGATCGACGCCGAACGGCAAAAGCGCCTGCAATCGGTCGACGCCGATGCCGCTGCCGATCAGGCGCGGGTCGAATCGCTGGAAAAGGCCTATGATGCCAAATTGGCCCGCGAACGCGCCGGTAGCGAAGCCGCGCCGGGCACTGCGCCAGCCGGATCGCTGGCCACGCCGCCCGCCGATGCCGAACCGGCCCCGCATCAGTAACGCGGGCAGCCTGGCTGCACATCAGCATAGCCAGGTTTCAACCCAGCGCGATATCCGGCGCATCTTCCTGTTTCATGCCGACCACGTGATAGCCGCCATCGACATGGTGCACTTCGCCGGTCACCCCCGATGCCAGGTCGGACAGGAAATACAGCCCCGCGCCGCCAACATCCTCGATCGTGACATTGCGCCGCAGCGGTGAATTCAGCTCGTTCCATTTGAGGATATAGCGGAAATCGCCGATCCCGCTGGCGGCCAGCGTCTTGATCGGACCGGCTGAAATGGCGTTGACACGCACACCCACCGGGCCACAATCATTGGCCAGATAGCGCACGCTCGCCTCCAGCGCGGCCTTGGCCACGCCCATCACGTTGTAATGCGGCACGACCTTTTCGGCGCCATAATAAGTCAGCGTCAGGATCGATCCGCCATCGGGCATCATCGGCAGCGCGCGCGCGGTGACCGCCACCAGGCTGTAGGCGGAAATGTTCATGGTCATCAGAAAATTGTCGAGCGTGGTGTCATAGAAATGGCCGCGCAACTGGGTCTTGTCCGAATAGCCGATGGCATGGACGATGAAATCGATCGTTGGCCAGCGTTCCGCCAGCGTGGCGAATGTGGCATCCAGCGCGGCCATGTCCGACACATCGCACGGAATCAGGAAATCGCTGCCCAGGCTGGCGGCCAGCGGGCGCACGCGCTTTTCAAGCGCCTCTCCCTGATAGGCAAAGGCAAGCTCGGCGCCTGCTTCGTGCAGCCGTTTGGCAATGCCCCAGGCCAGCGATTTGTCATTGGCGAGGCCCATGATCAGCCCGCGCTTACCTTGCATCAATCCGGTCATGCGCCCTCATGTTCGGTTATCGTCAATTGCACATGATCACGCATTGCGGGCGTGACCGTCGGCCTGGCTGGCAATGTCGCGTTCCTCTGGCGTTTCGGCCAGCGCGGCATTGAGTTCGGCACCCGTTACCAGTCCTAAGCCGACCAGCCAGAAAAAGAAAAGCGCGATCATCACTCCGGCCATGCTGCCATAGGTCAGATCATAGGTAAAAAGATGGCGCATCAGTTTGGGCAGGGCCCAGGTGATCGCCTGCCACCAGGCCGTCACAAACAGCGCGCCGGGCCATTTGGGATAGCGCCGCCCCTGATAGGCGGCCGGGCTTAACGACACAAACAGCACCCACAGCGCGCCATACAGCAACGGGGTCGGGGCAAACCGGGTCAACGCCAGCCCGGCGATCCACCCGTGCAGATGCGGCGCCAGCGCAAACAGCGTTTCCTGCGCGGCGCCGGTGGCAACCTGCGCGGTAATCGACAGCAGGATCAGCACCACCGACGCGATGATCAGCCCGGTCGATGCCAGCCGCCGCCGCCAATAGGCGCGGGTAACCTCGGTGCCATAGGCGCGGCGCAACACATCGCGAATCGTTTCGACCAGGCTGCCGACGGTCCACAGCCCGACCGCGCCGCCAATCCACAACAGCGATCCGGTGCGCGCCGCCAGCACCCCGCGCGCGACCGGCGCCAGCACCCCGGCCACATCGGGCGGCAGCGCCGCCAGCACGGTCGCCATCGCCGCCCCGCTTGACCCGGCACGGCCCGCCAGCGACGCCAGCGCAGCCCCGGTAATGAAAAAGGGAAACAGCGATATCAGCATCATATAGGCGAAATTGCCGGCGTGGATGCTGCCATCATTGACCACCCCGGCCCACATCCGGTGCACCACGCGCACCGCACGAATCGGTGAAAGTGGCCCCCACCACGCACCATCGAACCGGTCAGGGGCCACCAGCGCGCGCTGGCGTCGCGCCTCTGGCGACAGGCTGGGAACCAGCGTTTCGGATGCTACCGCGTTCAGAATGCGTGGCCGCGCCGGCTGACCGTGCGCACGCGCCATGGACTAGATGCCCAGCCGGCTGCGCGGATTGCGGGTGTCGTGCCACCCTTCCAGCCGGGCTTTGAGATCGGCATCATCGACCGGCAGATCAATCGCCAGCGTTACCAGCTGATCGCCGCGTTCGCCGTCCTTGCGCGAAAAGCCTTTGCCCTTCAGCCGCAGCGTCTTGCCGGCGCTGGTGCCCGCCGCGACCGTCAGCATGACCGGGCCATCGACGGTGGGCACCTTGATTTTGGCGCCGTTGACCGCTTCATCCAGCGTGATCGGCACATCGATGCGGATATTGTCGCCGTCGCGTTCAAAAAACGCGTGGGCAGCGATTTCGATGGTCACCAGCGCGTCGCCGGTGCCGCCCGGGCCGGGCTCTCCCTTGCCGGGCAGGCGCATCTGCAACCCGTGTTCAACCCCGGCCGGCAACCGCAGATCGATGGTCTTGCCGTCTTTCAGCGTGATTCGCTGTGGTGCGCGCGTGGCGGCATCGATGAACGGCACCACCAGGCGATAGGCGGTGTTGGCCCCGCGCGGGGGTGGCGCACGCCGGCCGCCAAATCCGCCGCCGGCGCCACCACGCCCGCCAAACAGCCCTTCGAACAAGTCGCCCAGGTCAGGGCCACCGCCCTCACCCGCGCCGCCAAAGCCTTCGAACCCGTCGTGGCGGAAACCACCCTGCCCGCCGCCACCGCCACCGCGGCCAAACCCGAACGGCGCAGCCGGGTTGCCATCGCCGTCGATTTCGCCACGGTCGAATTGCGCGCGCTTGTCCTTGTCCGACAACAGATCATAGGCGCCGGTGATTTCGCCAAACCGTTCGGCCGCCTTGGGATTGTCCTGGTTGCGATCGGGGTGCAACTCCTTGGCCAGCCGGCGATAGGCGGCCTTGATATCCTTTTCGCTTGCGCTGCGATCGACGCCAAGAATGGAATAAGGATCTACCATGGCATGTTAGGTAGGCGTCCGGTCGGCTATCTGCAAGATTTCCGGGCCATTGCTTTGCAATAGTCTGCGCATTGGCCGGTTTGATCGCCCGCAAGTCCGGCTGGTCGCCATGCCATTCCACCGCTAAGGCCAGTCACCAAGCCAACCGCCGGAACCCCGCCCGCCATGTCCGATACCATTCCCGCGCACGACCCGTTTGCGCTGTTCGACGCCTGGTTTGCCGAAGCGCAGGCGGCGGAGCCCAACGATCCCAACGCCATGGCATTGGCCACGGCCACCCCCGACGGGCGGCCATCGGTGCGCATGGTGCTGTTGAAGGGGCACGGGCGCGACGGTTTTGTGTTCTATACCAATTTCCACAGCCGCAAGGGCGGCGAACTGGCGGCCAACGGCCATGTCGCGCTGCTGTTCCACTGGAAATCGCTGCGCCGGCAGATCCGCATCGAAGGGCCGATTGCTGAGGTCACCGCGGCCGAGGCCGATGCCTATTTTGCCAGCCGGCACCCCGAATCGCGGTTGGGTTCGGCCGCATCCGACCAATCGCGCCCGCTGCCCGACCGCCAGGTCTATCTCGATCGGGTGGCGGCGCTGCGCGAAACATACCCGGATGGCAATGTGCCGCGCCCGGCGCATTGGTCCGGCTATCGCGTCACGCCGTTGCGCATCGAATTCTGGCAGGACCGCGATTATCGCCTGCATGAACGGCGCAGGTTTGTGCGCGATGGCGACAGTCATGGCTGGACCAGCACGCTGCTCTACCCGTAAACAGAACCGTCATGACCCTGTCCGTTTCCAGCCCTGTGCCCCCGCCCGTGCCGCATGGTCACCACCACGGGCCGCTGAACCGTCGCGCGGCGCTTGCGTCGATCGCGGTGGCCACGCTGCTGTTCGGGCTAAAGGCGTGGGCCGTGGTTTCCACCGGATCGCTGGCCATGCTGGGCAGCCTGGCCGACACCACGCTCGATCTGGTTGCCAGCCTGGCCACGCTGCTGGGGGTATGGATCGCCGCGATTCCCGATGATGACAACCACCGCTTTGGCCATGGCAAGGCCGAGGCGCTGGCGGCGATGTTCCAGGTCGTGCTGATCTCGCTGTCGGCGGTGGGCCTGGCCATTCGCGCGATTGCCGAACTGTTCGGCAACGACAGCGTCGGTGAACCAGATGCCGGGATCGCGGTGTCGGTGCTGGCGATCGCGGCCACGCTGGCGCTGGTCGCCTATCAGCGCCACGTGATCGGGCGCACCGGCAGCCTGGCGATCGCCACCGACCATGTGCATTATCGCGCCGATCTGGTGCTCAATCTGGCGGTGATCGTGGCGCTGGCGCTCGATCACTGGGGCCATGTGCCCAAGGCGGACGCGGTGTTTGCGCTGGGCATCGCCGCGTGGCTGGGCTGGGGCGCGTGGGGCGCATCGCAGGCGGCGATCGAACAGCTGATGGACCACGAATGGCCGATTGCCGAACGCGAACGCTTTCTGGCGGTGGCGGCGCGCCACCCCGCGCTGAAAGGCATTCACGATTTGCGCACGCGCACCAGCGGCAACCGCGATTTCGTGCAGTTTCACGTGTGGGTTGACGGATCGATGTCCGTGACCGAGGCGCACCATGTGATGGACGAGATCGAAGCCGCGCTGGCGGCCGAATTTCCCGGCACCGAATTCCTGATCCACCCCGATCCCGAAGGGCTGATCGATGAAGACCCGGTCGCCGGGCAGGACCTGCTGGGCACCGGCGGCGATGAAAGCCCGGCGCTGCTGGCCCAGGGCGCGCCAGTCCGGGTGTGAGTCTGATCTGCACTGACGTCGCGCTTTGCGCGACCAGATCAGCGAAATAACGCGACGATATCACCCAGCCGCGATGTCACCTCGTCCAGGTGCTGCTCATCGCTCATGCCCAGCCGCACCACCACCAGATGCCGCGATGGCGATACCAGCACATATTGGCCAAGGTGGCCTTCGCAGGCAAACAGGTCGGCCGGGCCGCGCGCGGGAAACAGCGATGGCGTGCCCGTGGTGGCGCGGCGGTTCAGCCAGATCTGTGCGCCATATTGCGATTCGCGCGGGGATGGCGTGGTCATGAAATCGATCCACTGGCGCGGCACCAGTTGCACCCCGCCAGCGGCGCCGCGATGCCGCAGAAATTCGCCGAACAGGGCCCAGTCGTGCGCGGTGGCGTGGATCGTGCTGCCCCCCACCATGGTGCCGGCGGCATCGAATTCGGGCACTGCCGACCGCATGCCGACCGGATCGAACAGCCGGCTGTGCAGATAATCCAGCACCGCGCGCCGGCGCATGTCGGGATTGGCGCCGGGTGCCAGCACGCGCGCGGCCAGGTCGGCCAGAATGACGGTGGTGTTGGTGGAATAGACCCATGTGCTGCCGGCGTCATATTGCAACGGCTGGCTTTCGGCGTAGCGGGCCATATCGTCGCGCCCGTCGAGGAACAGCATCCGCACTTCATCGGACTGATACGGCGGACTGCCCGCCTCCACATGCCGCAGCCCCGATCGCATCTGCAACAGCTGGCGCAGGGTGATTTCGCCGCGCGGGTCGCCGGGCCGCTGCCACAGCGGGATCGGCACCGAATCATCCAGCCGCAGCCGCCCGTCGGATACCAGCATGCCGATCAACACACCGGTGATCGATTTGGCCATCGACCAGCTGATGAACCGGGTCTGGCGGTCGTATCCCGGGGCATAGCGTTCGGCGATCGGCTTGCCATCCAGCCACACCATGACCGCGCGGGTTTCGCCGGCGGCAGGCGCGGTAAACAGCGCATCGATGCGCGCGGCCAGGTCTTCGCGGCTGACCGGGCCGGGATCGGCGCGGACCGCGGCCAGCGCCGCCGGGTTCAGCGGAACCGGCACTGGGGCCGCCTGGTGGCAGGCGATCAGCGCTGGTACCAGCGCAAGCGGGGCGATAAGGCATAGCCGGTCGAGAATCATCGCGATGACCCTTCACCAAGTTCGATCCAGCGGGCAATGCCAAACACCGATCAGCACCAAACTTTGACGCCTGCCATGCCGCGCGGGGCCACCGGCCAGCCGCGTCGCCGCTGGCGCTGGGTCTTGCTGGTGGCCGGGCTGGCGGCCGTGGCGGGCCTGGCCTGGGTGTGGGCGCCGGTGCAGCGATATTCGCGCACGGGCGCAGCGTATGGCGCGCGGGTTGCGTGCGCCTGCCGCTATATCGGCGGGCGCGGCCTGGCCGATTGCCAAAAGGATATGGAGGGCGCGGTCGGCTGGGTCATGCTGAGCGATGACCCGGCGACCCGCACGGTAACCGCGCGCTATCCATTGCTGGCCGGGCAAAGCGCGACCTATCGCGATGGCTGGGGGTGCCAGTTGCAGCCATGGACGGGTGGGCACTGATTTGTCTGCATAGACGTGCGGTCAAACCTCCCGCCCCGCGCCCAACCCAATCAGATCGCGGCTTCGGTGCTGTCGATCCAGCCGCCGCCGACCACCCGGTCGCCGGCATAAAGCACCGCCGCCTGCCCGGGGGCAACGCCATATTCGGGGCTGTGAAAGCGGATTGTGGTCGCCGCGCCGTCACCCAGACCGCCTTCCAGCGTGACCGGCACGGGTTTGGCCAGCGATCGCACTTTGGCGGTCAGCGGCACGGCATCGGGGCCAGAAAAATCGGGATGGGACAAATCGGGCAATACGCCGATTCGGTTGGTATCCACCAGGTGCGCACGCGCCACGGCCAGCATCGCGCGCGGGCCGACCAGCACGCGGCGCGTTTCTGCATCCAGGGCGATCACGTACAACGGTTCGGCCTGCCCGCCGATTTCCAGCCCGCGCCGCTGTCCCACGGTGTAATGGATGATACCGCGATGGGTGCCCAGCACATCGCCGGTCATGGCATGGACAATGTCGCCGGTGTGCAGCCCTTCGGGGCGGATCGCGGCCACCACGCGGGCATAATCGCCATCGGGCACGAAACAGATGTCCTGGCTGTCGGGCTTGGCCGCCACGCCCAGCCCCATGCTGCGGGCCATCGCGCGCACCGCCGGTTTGGGCAGGCCGCCCAGCGGAAACCGCAAATAGGCCAGCTGTTCATCGGTCGTGCCATACAGGAAATAGGACTGGTCACGCGCCGGGTCGATCGCGCGGCACAGCGCGATGCCGCCCTTATCCCCGGTGTCATCGGCCACGCGGCGGACATAATGCCCGGTGGCCAGGCAATCCGCCCCCAGATCGCGCGCCATGTGCAGCAGATCGGTGAATTTGGGGCCCATGTTGCAGCGGATGCACGGAATCGGGGTGCGCCCGGCCAGGTAATCATCGGCAAAGCGGTCGACCACCGAGGTACGAAAATCAGAAGCATGGTCGAACACGTAATGGGCAAAGCCCAGCCGGTCGGCCACAGCGCGCGCATCGCGGATATCGTCACCGGCACAGCACGCACCCTTGCGCCCGGTCGCGGCGCCATGGTCATACAGTTGCAGCGTGATGCCGATCACCTCTGCCCCGCTGGCGGCGGCGAGCGCGGCCACCACCGAACTGTCGACCCCGCCCGACATCGCCACCACGATCCGGCATTCCGGCGCAGGGCGTGGCAGGTCAAACAGACTGGCCGGATCGAAGCTGGGATCAAGCGCCAGATCGGCGGGGAACGGGGCGGGTTGGGCAGGCATTGCCGCCCCATAGGCCAAATTGGCGCACTATGCCATGGCACCCGGGATTCAGGCGCGCCGGGGCGGGGTCAGCCCCGCTCAAGACATTGCATCCTCTTAATTATGCCTAACCACAAGTAAAAGCGGCTTTTACGGTCCCTTATCCCCCTGCGGTCTATGAGGCCCTTATGGACATGGGTCTTTCCGATTCCCGCGCACAAAGCGCGACTGACTGCGCGCCGGGGTTGCGACCGCTGGGCTGGAGCGAATTGTGCGCGCGGCTGGTGGCAGCGCAGGACCTGCGGCGCGACCAGGCCGGACTGGCCCACCTGGCTGGCCGCATGCAGGGCGCGTTGTCGGGCAGTTTTCACGATTCCGCGGCCAGCATGCTGGAACGCGCCGATACCACACGCGGCTTACCAGAACCGGGCGGGCCAGAACCGGGCGGAGGAGCGCAGGGTTTCGTTAACTCAACCTCTTCAGCCTCTGGAAAAGGCAATCAGTCCACAACGTCCCTCGCCAGCGAAATCTCGCTGATACCACGCCAGATCCGCCAAGCTGACGAGAACAGCCATGATTGAAAACGAGAAAATCAGGCCAGCCCAGGTTATCGGTCCCTTGGGTGAACCACTGACGATAGACAGTTTGCCGCCCCCCAGCACGACTCGCTGGGTCGTCCGGCGCAAGGCCGAAGTGGTCGCGGCGGTCAACGGCGGGCTGCTGTCGATCGATGAAGTGTGCGAACGCTATAACCTGACGCTGGAGGAATTCGCGTCATGGCAGCGTGCGGTCGACCGTTCGGGGATGCAGGGCCTGCGCGTTACGCGCATTCAGCACTACCGCGACCTGTACGAGCGCCAGCAAAAGTATTGAATTTGCGGTTCGGCCGGCGCACCGCCGGCATGGGAACAGCGCGCACCGGGGCCGTCTGTCGTCAGTGACAGGCGGCCCCTTCGTTTTTGCGGGGCGGGCATCGGTCATTCGGGTGCCCGCACAGCGCCATCAAACGTCGTTGGTAGACGCCAAATTGCCACTTGTCGGTTGAATCACTATTGCCCTTGGGGGTTTGCTACCGCCGTGCATGGCCAGCGCGCCGCCTTTGCAGTATGGTGCGCTGCACGCGTCATGGCTGCCGGCGACCAGACTTGCCGACGGTGGGCCGATACGGTTGTGTGAATGAGGGTGAATTTTGGACACGATGACCAGCAGGGCAGCGGCCACCGGGACCGCAGCAGACGCCAGCACCAGTTCGCTGGCGCATTCGCTGTCGGGTCCGCTGGTCAAGGACCAGGTGCCGATGACGCCCGCGCACGCTGACGAACACGGCAGCCCGGCCCGCGGTGATGATCCGCAACCGGCGGGCGTTTCGCGCCGCTTGATGGTGCTGGTGGCGCTGGCCGTGCTGGCGCTGCTGGGCGGGTGGTATGCCATTCAGCGCACGCTGTTTCCGGTTGCGGCGCCCGCGGCCGACAGCGGCGCCCAGACCGTGACGGTGATCGTCCCGGGCCGCGCCACCGTGCAGGGTACGGTCACGGCCAGCGGTGTGCTGGCCGCGCGTCGCGACCTGCCCGTGGGTGTCGCCGGCGAAGGCGGCCGCGTGGTGCAGGTGCTGGTCGATGCGGGCAGCTGGGTCAACCAGGGCCAGGTGCTGGCGGTGATCGACCGGTCGGTCCAGGCCGAGGAAATCGCCAGCGCAGCGGCCACGGTCGAAGTGCAGCAGGCCAATGCCCGACTGGCGCAAAGCAAGCTCGACCGATCGCTAAAACTGGTCGCCAACGGGTTCATTTCGCGGGCCGACATCGATTCTCTAACCGCCACGCGTGATGGCGCAATGGCGCAAGTGCGCGTGGCGCGCGCCACGTTGGCGCAGCTGCGTGCCAGCGCCGCGCGGCTGAATGTGGTGGCACCGGCGGCCGGCCTGGTGCTGACCCGCCAGGTCGAACCCGGCCAGATCGTCAGTTCCGGCAGTGGCGTGTTGTTCCGCATCGCGCGCGATGGTGAACTGGAAATGCAGGCGAAACTGTCGGAAAGCAATCTGGCGCGGCTGGCGGTGGGTGACCCCGCCGATGTCATGCCGGTGGGCACGACCCGGCATTTTACCGGGCATATCTGGCAACTGGCGCCGACCATCGACACCACATCGCGGCAGGGCGCGGCGCGCATCGTGCTGCCTTATGATGCCGCGCTGCGTCCCGGCGGGTTTGCCACGGCCACCTTGCAATCGGGCACGACCACTGCGCCGGTCCTGCCCGAATCGGCGGTGCTGTCGGATGCCACCGGGCCGTTTGTCTACGTGGTGACCGCGGCCAACACGGTCGAACGCCGCACCGTCGTCACCGGCGATGTGACCGCCAGTGGAATCACCGTGCGCCAGGGATTGTCCGGCACCGAACATATCGTGCTGCGCGCGGGCGGTTTCCTCAACCCCGGTGACAAAGTGCGCCCACAGGTTGATCATAGCGCGCCGGCAACAGCCGCACCCGCTGCGCCCTGAACATTTGCTAGGCACGCGCCCATGAATTTCCGCAACTTGTCCGCCTGGTCGATTCAGAACCCGGTGGTGCCGATCGTCCTGTTTCTGGGCCTGAGCATCTGCGGCGTGGTCGCGTTCATGCTGATGAAGGTGCAGAACACGCCGGATATCGAATTTCCGATGGTGATCGTATCGATCACGCAACCGGGCGCCGCGCCGACCGAAATCGAAAACCAGATCACCCAGAAGGTTGAATCGAGCATCCGCACGATCGCCGGGGTGGATACCCTGACCTCCACCACCGAAGAAGGGCAGGCCACCACCCAGGTCCAGTTCAAGATCGGCCACGACATCAACGCGGCGGTCAACGAGGTGAAGAACGCGGTTGACCGGGTGCGCGGTGAATTGCCCGAAGGCATTCTGGAACCGCAAGTGTTCAAGGCCGAAACCTCGTCCGAACCGATCGCCTATTTCGCGGTCTCGGCCGATGACATGACCATGGAACAGCTGTCATGGTACATCGATGACACCGTCACCAAGCGGTTGCTGGGCGTGCCCGGCATGGCCGAGGTAAAGCGGTACGGCGGGGTCGATCGCGAAATCACCGTCACGCTCGATCCGGCGCGGATGATGGGGCAGGGCATTACCGCCACCCAGGTCAACGCCGCGCTGCGGGCGGTCAACATCAACGCCGCCGGGGGCAAGGCCGAAGTGGCCGGATCACGCCAGGCCGTGCGCGTGCTGGGCAATTCGAAAACCGCGTTCGATCTGTCGCAGATCGAGGTCGGCCTGGCGGCGGGGCACACCGTGCGGCTGGCCGATGTCGCCGATGTGCGCGACAGTTTCAGCGAAGTGACCTCGATCGCCAAGTTCCGCGGCAAGCCGGTGGTCACCTTCAGCATCGCCCGCGCGCGCGCCGAATCCGACGTGTCGGTCTATGACGGCACAGCCGATGAACTGGCAAAGATCGAAAAGGAACAGGGCGGCCGCATCCATTTCAAAAACCTTTTCAATTCGGTCAGTTATACCCGCGACCAGTATCACACGTCGATGTCATCGATGGTCGAAGGCGCGGTGCTGGCGGTGATCGTGGTGTTCTTTTTCCTGCGTGACTGGCGATCGACGATCGTTTCGGCGATCGCCATCCCGCTGTCATCGATCCCGACCTTTTGGGTGATGAGCCTGATGGGGTTTACGCTCAACACCATGTCGCTGCTGGCGCTGGGGCTGGTCGCGGGCGTGCTGGTTGACGATGCGATCGTGGAAATCGAAAACATCGTGCGACATATCCGTATGGGCAAGACACCGTATCAGGCGGCGATCGACGCTGCCGACGAAATCGGGCTGGCAGTGGTCGCGACAACCTTTTCGATTGTCGCGGTGTTCCTGCCGGTGGCGCTGATGCCCGGCGTTTCGGGGCAGTTTTTCAAAAATTTCGGCCTGACCGTGGTGGTCGCGGTGCTGTTTTCGCTGCTGGTCGCACGCATGATCACGCCGATGGTCGCGGCCTATTTCCTGACCTCGCATGGCGAAGAGGAACATGGCGGCGGCGTCTGGATGGACCGCTATATGCGCGTGCTGCACTGGTCGCTCGACACCAGCAAGGCCGCTGCGCGCCGGGTGGGCCTGATCGCGCAGCCGGGTTCCTGGTGGTATCCGCTGGTGCCAACCGCGATCGTCTTTGCCGCGCTGGGTGCGTTTGCGGCCGGGTTTTCGGCAGTTTACCAGCCTTTGACGTTGCTGTCGCTGCCGGGCGTGGTGGCGCCGGTTGCCGCGATTGCCTGTGGCACGATCGGCGCCGCACTGGTGACCGTGATCGGCAGTGTGCTGGCGCGGATGGGCGGCGGGCCGCTGGCGGCATGGTTCAACTGGATCCGCCTGCGGGTGCGTGCGCGGCTGGTCGATCACCGGTTGTGGATGATGGGCATCGGCCTGGGCGCGCTGGTGCTGACATTCGTGCTGATGGCGGCACTGCCCACACAATTCTTTCCCGACACGAATCTCAACGAAAGCCAGATTTCGATCGAAATGGTGCCCGGCACCACCATCCGGCAGACCGAGGCCAAGACCGACGAGGTGCTGGCGCTGATCGAACATCAGCAGGAAGTGGGCATCGCGCTGGAAAGCATCCGCGAAGGCAGCGCCGAAATCTATATCCAGCTGCGCCCCAACCGCAAACGCACATCAATCCGCTTTGAACGCGACATGACCCCGGTGCTGCAAAAGGTCGCCGATGCGCGGGTCAGCTTTGCCAACCAGAACCAGGCCGGGCCCAGCAGCGGAACCGGTCGCGCGGTCAGCGTGATGCTGTCGGGGTCTGACCCCGAATTGCTGCAACGTACCGCCCAGACGCTGGTTGGCCAGATGAGCGGTCTGCGCCAGATTGTGGCGCCGCGCATCAGCGCCGATCTGCGCCGGCCGGAAATCGTGATCACCCCGCATTTCGATCTGGCCGCGTCGCTGGGCATCACCACCCAGACGCTGAGCCAGGTGGTGCGCATCGCCACGCAGGGCGAAATCAACATGAACAGCGCAAAATTTTCGCTGTCCGACCGCCAGGTGCCGATCCGGGTGAAGCTGCCGGTGCAATCGCGGCGCGACATGACCACGCTGGAAAATCTGCCGGTGCCGACGATAAGCGGCGATTCTGTGCCGCTGTCGCGCGTCGCCACCATTGGTTTCGGGTCCGGGCCGACCTCGATCCAGCGCTACAACCAAAGCCGGCGGGTGTTCGTGGGCGCCGACCTTCCGCCAGGTGTGCAAAAGGGCGCCGCGACCGAGGCGATTGCGCGCCTGCCGATCATGCTCAACCTGCCCGATGGCGTGTCGAACACCGCTGCCGGAGAGGACCGTTTTCAGGTCGAGCTGATGAAAAATTTCGGGGTCGCGCTGGGTGCCGGCATCCTGCTGGTGTTTTCGGTGCTGGTGCTGCTGTACCACCGCTTCATTTCCCCGCTGGTCAACATGGGATCGCTGTTTCTGGCGCCGCAGGGCGGGCTGATCCTGCTGGTGCTGACCGGCAACCCGATCTCGCTGCCGGTGTTTATCGGCATGCTGATGCTGTTTGGCATCGTCGCCAAAAACTCGATCCTGCTGATCGATTTTGCGCTGGTCGAAATGGCGGCCGGGCAATCGCGCAACGATGCGATTGTTGACGCCGGGCACAAACGCGCACAGCCGATCGTGATGACCACGGTGGCGATGGTCGCGGGCATGATCCCGACCGCGCTGTCGCTGGGCGGCGATGGTGGCTGGCGCGCGCCAATGGGCATCGTGGTGATCGGCGGGCTGACACTGTCGACGCTGCTGACGCTGCTGATCGTGCCGGCCGGGTTCAGCCTGGCCGACGGGCTGGAAAAGCGGCTGGGCCCCTGGCTGGCGCGCCGTTTGTTGTCGACCGGGGATGCCGACGGCAGCGCTGCGGCCATGCCGCCCCGGCTGCATCCGGCGGAATGACCCTGCGCTGCATCAACTTGCGCCAGATGAACCCGGACAGGTGACCGCGCCCCGGCGCATGCACCGGCGCCGTCCGGTACCGCTGTTTCCTGCCGACCCCGGCCGCCGTCTGCGGCTGCTGGCGACCGCGCTGCTGGTGGTGATGGCAGTGGCATTCGTCTGCGCGCGCCACTTTGCCGACCGACACCCGGCGCTGGGCTATGCCGCCGCCTTTGCCGAGGCGGCGATGGTGGGCGGGCTGGCCGACTGGTTTGCGGTGACCGCGCTGTTTCGCCGTCCGCTGGGCCTGCCCATCCCGCATACCGCGATCATCCCGGCCAACAAGGACCGCATCGCCGACAGCATGGCCGGATTTCTGCGCGCCAATTTCCTTACCCACCAGGTCGTGGCGCGGCGGTTGCACCGGCTGGACGTCGCCAGCCTGATCGGTGGCTATCTTGCCAATCCAGGGCGCACCACCACACGCATTGGCGACAGCGTGACGCATTTGCTGGCCGACATTCTGGCCACGCTCGATCCCGACAAGATCGGTCGCCCGGCCAAGGCGCTGCTCAGCCGACAGATTGAACGGATCGATCTTGCGCCACTGCTGGGCCAGGTGCTGGCCGGCATGATTGCCGATGGCCGGCATTTGCCGGTGATCGACAGTCTGCTGCGGCGTGCCGGCGCCCTGCTTGAAGCCAATGAAGACATGCTGCGGGCGATGATTCGCGATCGCACCAGCACATTGATGCGGTGGACCCGGCTGGATGACCGCCTGGCTAGCGCGCTGCTTGATGCGCTGTATGCCTTGCTGGCCGAAATGCTGGTGGACCAGGGCCATCCGCTGCGGCGCAAGATTGATGAAACGCTGGAACGGCTGGCGCACGATCTGGTCGATGATCCGGCGCTGGGCGCGCGGGTGGCGATGATGAAGGCCGATGCCTTGCGCAACCCGGCCTTTGCCGCCTGGCTGGATGCGCTGTGGGAACGCAGCCGGCTGGGCCTGATTGCGCTGTTGCGCGCGCCCGCTGTTGGCGGAATGGGTGAACTGGGCACCGGGCTGGCCGGATTTGGCCGCGCGCTGGGCGAAGACGCGGCCTTGCGCGCCATGGTCAACCGGTTTGCGCGGCGTTCATTGGCCGGACTGGCCAGCCGTCACGGCGATGACATTGTGCGCACTGTATCGGAAACCGTCCGACGCTGGGATGCCGGCACCGTCACGCGCCGAATCGAAAGCGCGGTGGGCCGCGATCTGCAATTTATCCGCATCAATGGCACCGTTGTTGGCGGACTGGTGGGTTTGGCATTGCATGCGCTGGAGCGCTTCGTTTAGCTACGCGCGATGACCGCACCGATTGTTTCCACCGCCCGGCTTGACCTGTGGCAGCCTGTCGCCGCCGATCTGCATGCGTTGGCGGCGCTAGTCGTGCCCGACGCTGTGCGGCGCTACCTTGGCCCCCGGCCGTTGACCCTGGCCGATGAATTTGGCCGCCTGGCCCGCAACGCTGGCAGCTGGGCGTTATATGGCTATGGCAATTTCGTGGTGCGTGAAGCGGGCACGCCGAACGTGGTCGGAATTTGCGGGGTGTTTCATTCGTGGCGCGGCTTTGGCGCCGATTTTGATGATACACCCGAAGCGGGCTGGATCTTTGCCGAACCGGTGTGGGGCCGCGGCTATGCCGGTGAAGCGGCCGCCGCCGCATTGGCATGGTTCGATGCGCAGCACGGCCCGCGCCGCGTCGCTTGCATGATCGAACCGGACAATCGGGCATCAATGGCGATTGCCGCGCGGCTGGGGTTTGTGGCGTACCGCGAACAGGATTTTGACGGCGTCACCCTGATCCTGCTGCAACGCATGCCCTGACCGGTTGATCGCCGGGGGGCATGCACGCCATCGCGCCAACAAAAAGGGCCGGAAAGGTTTCCCCTTCCGGCCCGTTTTTTGTGCCGTGTGGCAGGTAGCGTGGACCTTTAGAAGTCCATGCCGCCCATGCCGCCCATGCCGCCGCCGCCGCCCATGGCAGGCGGAGCCTTGTCATCGGGCTTTTCCGCGATCGCCGCTTCGGTGGTGATCAGCAGGCCGGCGACCGAGGCCGCATCCTGCAGCGCGATGCGAACGACCTTGGTCGGGTCGATCACGCCGGCAGCCTTCAGGTTTTCATAGACGTCGGTCGACGCATTGAAGCCAATGCCTTCGTCGGCTTGGTCCAGCAGCTTGCCCGCCACCAGAACGCCATCATGGCCGGCGTTTTCAGCGATCTGCTTCAGCGGGGCGGTGATCGCCTTGCGCACGATGTCCACGCCGCGGGTCTGGTCTTCGTTGATCCCGGTCAGACCGGCCAGCGCGCGGGTGGCATAGAGCAATGCGGTACCGCCGCCGGTGACGATGCCTTCTTCGACAGCGGCGCGGGTAGCGTGGAGCGCGTCATCAACGCGATCCTTCTTTTCCTTCACTTCGACTTCCGACGCGCCGCCGACCTTGATCACGGCAACCCCGCCGGCGAGCTTCGCCAGACGTTCCTGCAGCTTTTCACGGTCATAGTCGCTGGTGGTGACTTCGATCTGGGCCTTGATCTGTTCGACGCGGGCCTTGATTTCGTCAGCAGCACCGGCGCCATCGACGATGGTGGTGTTGTCCTTGTCGATGGTGATCTTCTTGGCCTGACCCAGCATGCCCAGGGTCACGCTTTCCAGCTTGATACCCAGGTCTTCGCTGATCATTTCGCCGGCGGTCAGCGTGGCGATATCGCCCAGCATGGCCTTGCGACGATCGCCAAAACCAGGCGCCTTGACCGCAGCGATCTTCAGACCGCCGCGCAGCTTGTTGACCACCAGCGTGGCCAGCGCTTCGCCTTCGATGTCTTCGGCGATGATCAGCAGCGGACGGCCCGACTGCACCACGGCTTCCAAAATCGGCAGCAGCGCCTGCAGGCTCGACAGCTTCTTTTCGTGGATCAGGATATAGGGATTTTCCAGCTCCACGGTCATCTTGTCGGGGTTGGTGATGAAGTACGGCGACAGATAGCCGCGATCGAACTGCATGCCTTCGACGACGTCGAGTTCGAATTCCAGGCCCTTGGCTTCTTCGACGGTGATCACGCCTTCCTTGCCGACCTTTTCCATCGCTTCCGCGATTTTCTGGCCAACTTCGACGTCACCGTTCGACGAAATGATGCCGACCTGCGCGATTTCGGCAGTGCCAGACACTGGCGTCGAACGCGCCTTCAGGTCTTCGACAACCTTCAGCACGGCCAGATCGATGCCGCGCTTCAGATCCATCGGGTTGATCCCGGCGGCAACCGACTTCATGCCTTCGCGTACGATGGCCTGCGCCAGCACGGTGGCAGTGGTGGTGCCGTCACCGGCCTTGTCGTTGGCCTTTGACGCCACTTCGCGCAGCATCTGCGCGCCCATGTTTTCGAACTTGTCCTTCAGTTCGATTTCCTTGGCAACCGTCACACCGTCCTTGGTGATGCGCGGTGCGCCAAAGCTTTTGTCGATGACGACGTTACGGCCTTTGGGGCCGAGCGTGACCTTCACCGCATCAGCGAGAATGTCGACACCCCTGAGAATGCGTTCGCGCGCGTCGCGCGAAAAGCGGACTTCCTTGGCAGCCATTGTATGTTGTCCTTTGAATGCAGGATTACAGGTTCGAAATCACTCAGCCGATGACGCCGAGGATGTCCGATTCCTTCATGATCAGCAGGTCTTCGCCCGCGACCTTGACTTCGGTGCCCGACCATTTGCCGAACAGCACGCGGTCACCGACCGCCACGTCCAGCGGAGTGATCGTGCCGTTTTCGGCGCGTGCACCGGTGCCGATGGCAACGATTTCGCCTTCAGCCGGCTTTTCCTTGGCGCTGTCGGGGATGATGATCCCGCCAGCAGTCTTTTCCTCAGCCTCGACTCGGCGCACCAGCACACGGTCGTGCAACGGACGGAATGTCATGGGGTTGCTACCTCTTCCAGTTCATCGATCGCCCATACGGGCCTGATCGGTGTTGCAAACTTTCTGGCACTCACAGCATGAGAGTGCCAGCGAGGCGGATATGGGTAAGCGGCAAGGTCGCGTCAAGTGGGGGTGGCCACAGATTTGTCGTGTGGCGCAACATTTTGCGCGCGCCAGATCAGCCTGCGCGTTCAGCCTGCGCGATCAGGCGGCCTGATCGCGCAGCGGGGCATCGGGCACCAGCCCCAGCGCAACGCGGTGGTGCCAGCGCCAGATCAGCAGCGCCGCCACTGTCACCAGCCCGGCCAGCAGTCCCAGCCATACGCCCATGCCGGCCAGCGGGGTGAACAACCCCAGCCACACCGCCGTGCCCATGCCGGGCACCCAATAGCCAAACAGTGCGATCGCCATTGGCACGCGGGTATCCTGCAGCCCGCGCAACAGCGATGCGGTGACCGTCTGTGCGCCATCGAACAGCTGAAACGCGGCCGCCACGCTCATATACTGCACGGTCAGCGCCACCAGCGCGGCATTGGCCGGCAGCGACGGATCGATATACAGCACCATGATCGTGCGCGGCGCAAACAGCAGCAGCGCCGCCGCCAGCGACATGAACCCGACGCCGGTCAGCAGCGCGACATGCCCGGCCAGCGTCACCCCGTGCCGGTCGCCCGCGCCATAGGCCCGGCCCACCCGGATGGTGGCGGCCTGCGCAATGCCGAACGGCACCATGAACATGATCGACGCGAACTGCAGCGCCAGCGCATGCGCCGCCAGCGGCAATTCGCCGATGCGCCCCATCAGGAATGCGGCGCCATTGAACAGCCCGCCCTCTGCCACGATCGTCGCGGTGATCGGCAGGCCGATCGCCAGCACGTCGCGCAGGCGTTCGCCATCCATCCGCCACCACCGCCCGAACATGCGATACCGCCGCAACCGGCGGTCAAACCGGATGACCAGCACATAGGCGATCAGCGTCAGCGTGCTGGTCATGACGCTCGACAGCGCGGACCCTTGCAGCCCCAGTGCGGGCATGCCGCCATGACCGAACACGAACAGCCAGTTGCCCAGGCCATTCAGGCACAGCGCCAGCGCGGTGATCGCCAGCCCGATCGTGGGCCGACCCAGCGTGGCCAGCGTACTGCGCAGCAGCGCGCCCAGTATGGTCGGGATCGCCGCCCACATCAGCACGTGCATGAATGGTACCGCCAGCGCGATGACTTTGGGCGATTGTCCGGTCACCGCCAATATCGGCCCGATCATGCTGCAGATCGCCATGGCCACAAACGCTGCGCCGATCCCGGCCCAGGCCGCCATGCGCACAGACCGGCGCACCTCTCGCACGGCGTGCGAACGGCGCCCCAGTTCGGCCGCGATCAGGGGTGATGCCGCGCCGACCAGCCCGGTCAGGCTCCAGATACACAGGCCGAACACCGATACCGTCAGCGATGATGCCGCCAGCGCGGTCGGCCCCAGCCGTGCCACAAACACCACGTCGATCGCAAACACCGCCATCTGCAGCAGGTTGGACGCGACCAGCGGCGCGGCCAGGGAAACCGTGGCGCGTGCTTCGCCAAGCAGGGTGCGGGGTGGGCTTTCAAACATGTCGCCGGCGCCATACGCGGTCGCGCCGCCGGGCGAAAGGCGCAAACCGCGCGCCCGCGCGTCGTTTCATGCTTGCACCGGCGGCGTCGCGGGATGATGATGCGGCATCAGGATACCGGGCAGGACAGGCCCGGATCGCACATGGAGAGGATCAGGTTATGAACGTCATGGTTGCCGATCAGCAGGACGGGCTGGTTGCCCCTTTCGCCAAACACTACGACAATTTCATCGGCGGAAAATGGGTGGCGCCGGTCAATGGCCGCTATTTCGACAATGTTTCGCCAATCACCGGCAAAGTGGTGTGCCAGTGCGCCCGGTCGGATGAGGCGGATATCGAACTGGCGCTGGACGCCGCGCATGCCGCGCGCGTGACCTGGGGCAAGACATCGGCGGCCGAACGCGCGCTGATCCTGTCGCGGATTGCCGACCGCATGGAAGCCAACCTGGAAAAGCTGGCCACCGCCGAAACATGGGACAATGGCAAGCCGATCCGCGAAACGCTGGCCGCCGACATCCCGCTGGCAATCGACCATTTCCGCTATTTCGCCGGCTGCGTGCGCGCACAGGAAGGATCGCTGTCGCAGATCGATGATGACACCGTCGGCTATCACTTTCACGAACCGCTGGGTGTCGTGGGCCAGATCATCCCATGGAATTTCCCGATCCTGATGGCGGTGTGGAAACTGGCGCCGGCGCTGGGTGCGGGCAATTGCGTGGTGCTGAAACCCGCCGAACAGACCCCGGCATCGATCATGGTGCTGATCGAAATGATTGCCGATCTGCTGCCCGCGGGCGTGCTCAACGTCGTCAACGGGTTCGGGCTGGAGGCGGGCAAGCCGCTGGCATCGTCAAAGCGCATTGCCAAGATCGCGTTCACCGGTGAAACCAGCACCGGGCGGCTGATCATGCAATATGCCAGCGCCAACCTGATCCCGGTCACGCTGGAACTGGGCGGGAAAAGCCCCAACATCTTTTTCGCCGACGTTGCCGCGCACGATGACGATTTCTTCGACAAGGCGATCGAAGGCTTTGTCATGTTCGCGCTCAACCAGGGCGAAGTATGCACCTGCCCCAGCCGCGCGCTGATCCAGGAATCGATCTATGACCAATTCATGGAACGCGCGATCAAACGGGTTGAGGCGATCGTGCAGGGCAACCCGCTGGATATCACCACCATGATCGGCGCGCAGGCCAGCGAAGAACAGCAGGACAAGATCCTGCGCTATCTGCAGATCGGCCGTGACGAAGGCGCGCAAGTCCTGACCGGCGGCGGCGTCGCGCCCATGACCGGGGCGCTGGCCGGCGGCTTTTACATTCAGCCGACGGTGTTCAAGGGCCACAACAAGATGCGCATTTTTCAGGAGGAAATCTTTGGCCCGGTGGTGTCGACCACCACGTTCAAGGATGCCGATGACGCGCTGTCGATTGCCAACGACAGCAATTATGGCCTGGGCGCGGGCGTGTGGAGCCGCGATGCCAACACCTGCTATCGCTTTGGCCGCGCGATCGAGGCCGGGCGGGTGTGGACCAATTGCTATCACGCGTATCCTGCGCATGCCGCGTTCGGCGGGTACAAACAGTCGGGCATCGGCCGCGAAAACCACAAGATGATGCTGGACCACTATCAGCAGACCAAGAACATGCTGGTCAGCTATAGCGCGAAAAAACTGGGCTTTTTCTGATTGGTGAGGGCGGGGGCGGTCACTCCGTCCCCGCCTTTTCCTTGCCCCCACCGCCTTCCCGGGCTTGACCCGGGGTCCCGCTGCCTTTTTGTATGCAGCCGCCGTGGCACAAGCCCCGGGGTGACGAGGGGATAGTAACCTGATGCAAACACATGGCCGCAAACCGCACCACCGCACTGTCGCGGCGATGGTCGGCCTGCTGGCGATCGCGGTCATGCTGAACTTTGTCGATCGCGGCGCCATCGGCATTGCCGCCCCGGTCATGAGCAAGTCGCTCGGGCTGTCGGCCACCCGGTTTGGTCTGGCGGTGTCGGCGTTTTTCTGGACTTACGGGCTGGCCCAGCCGTTTGTCGGCATAATGGCCGATCGCTGGCCGACCGCGCGGCTGCTCGGGCTGGCAGTTGCGCTGTGGGCGACGGCAACGCTGCTGACCAGTCTGGCCGCAGGGCTGGCCACGCTGGTGGTGCTGCGGCTGCTGCTTGGGCTGGGTGAGGCAGCGCTGTTTCCCTGCACGTCAAAGCTGATTGCGACGCATGTCCCGGCGGAGCGGCGCGGGCTGGCCAATGCGGTGGTGGCGGCGGGGCTGGCGCTGGGGCCGGCGCTGGGCGCGCTGGCGGGCGGGCTGATCCTGGCGCACTTTGGCTGGCAACGGGTGTTTTTGGTGTTTGGTGTGGCGACCCTGGTGTGGGTGGTGCCGTGGCTGGTGTTGCAGTCGCGCTTGCCGGTGGCCGCAGCGCAAGTGTCACAGCCTGCCGCACCCTGGCGCGATCTGCTGGCACAGCGGACGCTGTGGATCATGGGCGCTGCGCATGTGCTGGCCAACTATGGCTTTTTCTTTCTGTCGATCTGGCTGCCGCTCTATCTGGTGCGGTCGCGCGGCTTGCCGATTCCGACGATGACGCTGTTTGCCACCGCGACCTTTGGGATTCAGGCGCTGGCTTCGCTGGCCTGGGGGCAGTTGGCCGATGCGCTGGTGCGGCGCGGGCACGCGCCGGCACGCGTCAAACGCTGGCTGTGCGTGGTGGCAGAGCTGGGATCGGTGGTCGGCATCACCGCGATCGCGCTGGCGCAGGGGCCGCAAGGCCTGCTGGCCGCGCTGCTGGTGACCGGGGTGTTTATGGGCTGCCTGCCGACGATGGTGTTTGCGCTGGGGCAGGGTTATGCCCGCCCGCACGAAGTGGCCGGGTGGATCGGGGTACAGAACGCGATCGGCAGCCTGTCGGGCGTGATCGGGCCCCTGGTGACCGGGGTGATCGTCGATATGACCGGCAGCTTTTCTGGCGCATTCGGCTTTGCCGCGCTGGTCAGCGCGGCGGGCGCAGCAGTGTTTGCCGTTGCCCTGCCCGACCGCGCCATCAATCCGCCGTAAACACCACCCCGTCGCGCGGGCGTTCATCCACGGTCAGGCTGAACACATCGGGCCGCGCATAGTGGCCGACAACGTCGAAATCAAAACGCGCGCGGACCAGCTCGGCCTTGTCGATTTCCGCCACCAGCAAACCGGTCTGGTGTTCCAGCGGGCCGGCCAGCACATCACCCAGTGGCCCGACGATCATGCTGCCCCCGCGCAGCAACGGGCGATCGGCGTCCCAGCCGGCGATGTCGCGGCGCAGTTGGTCGGGCGAGGCCATCACCTGGCAGGCGCTGATCACGAAACAGCGGCCCTCGTGCGCGATGTGCCGCATGGTGCAGCGCCAGATGTCGCGATCATCCACTGTTGGCGCGCACCAGATATCGATACCCTTGGCATACATCGCGGTGCGGAACAGCGGCATGTGGTTTTCCCAGCAGATCGCCGCGCCGATCCGTCCCGCGCGGCTCTGCACCACCGGCAGCGTCGATCCATCGCCCTGGGCCCAGATCAGCCGTTCGGTGCCGGTCGGTTTCAGCTTGCGGTGAATGGCGACCACCCCCGCATCCGGCTCGATAAACACGGCGGTGCAGAACAGCGATGATCCCGCACGTTCGATCACGCCCAGCACCAGCGATGCCGCGGTGCGGGTGCTCAATCCGGCCAGCGCGGCCAGTTCCGGTCCGTCAATATCCACCGCGTTGGCGAAATAGGCGGCAAAGTCGATCCGCCCCTGATCGGTGCGATACCCCAGGTGCGCGCCAAACTGTTCGCCCTTTGGATATCCGCCCAGCAACGCCTCTGGCATCACCACCAGCGCCGCACCCGATGCCGCGATGGCGTCCTCAAACCCCAGGATCGCCTGTACGGTGGCAGCTTTGCCCGCAGGATCAGCCCCGATTTGCAAGGCTGCGACGGTGACAGTGGCCATAGCGTGATCCAATCGGGCGCAGGGTACGAAAAAGGGGCAGCCCCACGATGGAGCCGCCCCTGTTTTGCGCAATCCTTGCCCGCCCCGCAAGCGCGGCGGGCATAATCGGATTACTTGATTTCGACGGTGCCGCCGGCTGCTTCGACCTTGGCCTTGATTTCTTCGGCTTCGGTCTTGGAAATGCCTTCCTTGATAGCCTTCGGCGCGGCTTCGACCAGCGCCTTGGCTTCGGTCAGGCCCAGCTGCGTGATCGCACGGACTTCCTTGATCACCTGGATCTTCTTGCCGCCGTCACCGGTCAGGATGACGTCGAATTCGGTCTGTTCTTCCACCGCGGCAGCGGCTTCGGCAGGAGCAGCAGCAACCGCGACGGCGGCGGCGGCGCTTACGCCCCATGCTTCTTCCAGTGCCTTGGCAAGGTCAGCGGCTTCAAGCACGGTCAGCTTAGACAGTTCTGCGACGAGATTGGCGATATCGGCCATGATGATAACTCCTGATAAGGGATTGGCCCGGAACGCCCGGGCGAATGTGGTGCAATCGAACGGTTACGCGGCGTCTTTTTCGGCATAGGCGGCAAAAACACGCGCCAGTTTGGCCGCCGGAGCGGTAACAACCTGGGCGATCTTGGTCGCCGGGGCCTGAATGAGGCCGATAAGCTTGGCCCGCAGTTCATCGAGCGAGGGCATCGTGGCAAGCGCCTTGATCCCATCGGCATTCAGAACCATGGTACCCATCCCGCCACCGAGGATTTCAATCTTGTCGGTGGTCTTGGCGAAATCGACGATCACCTTGGCGGCGGCGACGGGATCGCTGGATGCGGCAATCGCGGTTGGGCCGGTGAACAGATCACCGATCGCCGCATAGTCCGTATCCTGGAGGGCAATTTTGGCCAGACTGTTTTTCGCAACCTTGTAAGTCGCCCCAGCCTCACGCATTTTCGTACGCAAAACAGTGGATTGCGCCACCGTCATGCCAAGATTGCGGGTGACAACCACCACGCCGGACTTGTTGAAAACATCGGTGAGATAGGCGACCGAATCGGCTTTCTGCGAACGATCCATGCCATACTCCTTCACAAATGACCGAAACGGGAAATGCCCCGCACGGCCGGCTACGTTTGTCCGCGCCGGACGCGCAAAACTGCGCGCCATTGCGGGCGAGTCCGTATCGACAAGGGAAGGAGAAGCGCCGGTAAGGGCGCGGGCACCGTATGTCCGCAATTGCAGGAGCATCGGGCCGTTTACAACTCTTTTCCCCGCCTGGGCTGGACGATTAAGCCACCGGATGATGGCGCCAGCTGTCTTGGACGGATGACCGCTCGGGCAGGCCCGCATCGGTCAGGGGGCGCCGTTAGCAGCAACAGCGATGGAGTCAAGGATTCGCTTCGTTGGGTAGTGTCTCAGTTTGAATTTATGGCTTTGGCGTTGCCAGTTAAAGCGGGATGCAGATTGCCTGAAGTCGACCGCCACCGATTTGCGCTCTGGCCGCGTCACGAGCGCGGATACAAGCTCGCCCTGTCGCGTAGCGCACCTTTGTCATTCCCCCGTTTACCTCACTGATAACCAGAAGATGAGGCCCCCGGCCTACCTGTTCGGAGCGGGCAGGGGGAGGAGGGGAACCATTCAGCGGCATTTGTGGCACAGTTATACCATTGGGAAATAGGGACTGTGCTCTGAGCAAGAAAGATTTTACCAGTCCTTGCGGGCTGGGGTTGAGGATCAAGCGACTTCCAAGCGCTCACAATATGAGAAAAATCGGTCGAAGGACCGGCCTGCGCTGACTGACTTGCAATCGACAGAGCGGCAAGCGTGAGCGCATTCGCAATCAAATACCGCATAATTGTCCCATTCCGCCGGTCAAGCTATCGCGGTCGATCTTAGCAATCACGTCCTCGCGCGTGTCCTCGATCTCGCCGGTAGCGATCTTGCTGATCGTCATGGCAAGGCCAATCGCGTCGGCTGGGCGCTTCTGTCCGCGCGGGCCCTTAGCCATAAGCGCCCTTCTCAATTTCATTTAGGATTGCGCGCTTCGCCTTAACGGCTGCGGCATCGATCTTCTGTCTCGCCTGAGCAACGGCGATCTCGATCTCCCTCTCAGTTTTGCAGCATAAGGACTCTCCTGAGAAATGCAGGACCGATCCGCGCTTGTCCGAGGTCACTTCAACATCCATGGTGTTTTGCCTCCTATGCCTTGCGCTAAGAATATATGAGCTACGGCGGGATTGCGACAGGCGATCCCTCAAAATTCAAACTGAGACACGACCCTTCGTTGCGCCGTTGTCATACGTGCTGGAAACGCGGCGGTGATGGCGTTTGTGGCGCACTGCCCTGACCCACTCGTCACCCCGGGCTTCGACCCATAGTCCCGCTTTTTTGTGGTACGGAACCTCGCTTTAAAAGACCGGTTTTGGTCGGAAGTGGGCGTTGAACACTCATCCTGTTTCTGACAAGTTTCGCCCATGTGGCAACACAGCGCAAACCCTCGGAAAAAAACGCTCTCTTTCAGAAGGTGGAGCAGCTTCGTTACCAGTGCGCCCGTCTTCGATGGCTTGCTGTTGCTGCTTGCGGCGGCGTATTTCGGTTCAAGCCGAAACCTCCTAGCATTTTTGCTTTCTATCCCAGTTCTTATATATTTGTTTCTGGAATCTCTTATCGCCGCAATGCGGGCCGCGATAATCAAAAGCGACCATACTCGTATGTGGCTGGCGTGGGCACTGATATTTCTCGCGCCTCTTGCTTTTATTTATTCATACAAGCCCGTTCAACAAATACGCTTTTTGCTGTGGGCTCCTAGTCATTATTCGCAGTTGGCCGAAGCGTCCAAGAAAGACGGGATCGTAATAGAATGGGATGTTTGGGGTATGGCAGGGCAGGAGACGTCCTCCTATCTCGTGGTCGACACCGAGGATCGGCTTCTAACAAAAACGCGTGCCGACAAATGGGCCAAGCAGATTGGCCAATCGTGTGATTTTTGGGAAGGTCAGGGAGTATGGCCGAAATTCTATATTGTTTCGACTTCTACAGACTGCCCATATGAGGGTTTTTAGCCAGCCAATCGATCAGGCGAGGGATGCGCGTATGTGTTAGCTCACCCTAACGCTTTTGGCCGCCTGAGCGGCACTAGCCAGTTCGGGCAGGCGCACGGGTTCATGGCGATGCGGCACCGGGTGGCGTGGGGCGGGGTGCAGCAGTGACAGGCTGAGCGCGAGCGCGGCAGCGACCCATTGGCCGAAACTGGCACCGATCTGGAATAGGACGAACAGCCCTGACATCGCAACAGCCCCATCGATTGCGGACGCAATGCACCATAAACCAAATCCTGCGCCACGCCAATGACATCCCCTGATTTGACAAGTGCCCCACGCAACCCTAGATAGCGGCACAAGCCAGCGTTTCGAGCAAGGCTTTCCCATGCGCGGGGGAAGGCCACGGAAGGAAACGTTCGGCATTCCATCTGACGCAACAGGCTGCGGCCGATACGATCCCTTGCCCCAATGGGCATGGTCCGTATCAGGCCTGCGGCCTTTTGTTGCTGGATGGCGCCATCACCCGCGCGTGGCATTATTCCTGGCCGGAACCCGTTCCGGCGCACAGAGCAAAGAGGCACATACCCTCCATGGCAACCAAGGCAACCGCAGGCACCAGCTCACGCGCTGGTGTGAAAAAGCGCATCCGCAAGATTTTTGGCGACAACCACGAAGTCGTGCAGATGCCCAACCTGATCGAGGTTCAGCGCGAATCCTACGAACAGTTCCTGCGATCGGACCCCGCCACCGGCTATGTTTCCGGCCTGGAAAAGACGCTGCGGTCGGTGTTTCCGATCCAGGATTTTGCCGGCACCGCCAGCCTGGATATCAAGGAAAAGGACGGTTACGTCCTGGAATCGCCCAAATACGACGTGAACGAATGCCGTGCGCGCGGCATCACTTACGCGGCGCCGATGAAGGTCACGCTGAAGCTGGCGACGTTTGAGGTCGATTCGGAAACCGAAACCAAATCGCTGATCGATATCAAGGAGCAGGATGTCTACATGGGCGACATTCCGCTCATGACCGACAACGGCACCTTTTTCATCAACGGCACCGAACGCGTCATCGTCAGCCAGATGCACCGGTCACCGGGCGTGCTGTTCGACCACGACCGCGGCAAGACGCATTCTTCGGGCAAATACCTGTTTGCCGCGCGCGTCATCCCCTATCGCGGGTCGTGGCTCGATTTCGAATTCGATGCCAAAGACATCGTCAACGTCCGCATCGACCGCAAGCGCAAGCTGCCGGTTACCAGCCTGCTCTATGCGCTGGGTCTGAACGGCGAACAGATCCTCGACCATTTTTATGACAAGGTGATCTGGGTCCGTGCCGAAGGCGGCTGGCGCGTGCCGTTCGTGCTGGACCAGTGGCGCGGCACCAAGCCGACGTTCGATATCGTCGATGCCAAATCGGGCGAAGTGATCTTCCCCGCCGGCACCAAGATTTCGCCCCGCGCCGCCAACAAGGCCGGCAAGGACGGGCTGGAACAGCTGCTGATCCCGACCGACGAAATTTTCGGCCGCTATTCGGCGCTCGATCTGATCGACGAATCGACCGGCCGCATCTGGATCGAGGCCGGCGACGAAGTCAGCCCGGAAAACCTCGACGTGCTCGACAAGGCTGGCATCGACCGGCTGGAACTGCTCGACATCGACCATGTCGGCACCGGGCCGTGGATTCGCAACACGATGAAGGCGGACAAGGCCGAGGACCGCGACCACGCGCTGGCCGATATCTATCGCGTGATGCGCCCTGGCGAACCGCCGACGCGCGAAACCGCGGAATCGCTGTTTGACGGCCTGTTCTTTGACGGCGACCGTTATGACCTGTCGGCGGTCGGCCGGGTTAAGCTCAATATGCGCCTGGCGCTCGATTGCCCCGATACCGTCACCACCCTGCGCACCGATGACATCCTGGCCGTGGTGAAGGAACTGGTGAACCTGAAGGACGGCAAGGGCGAAGTTGACGATATCGACAACCTGGGCAACCGGCGCGTGCGTTCGGTCGGCGAATTGCTGGAAAACCAGTACCGCGTCGGGCTGTTGCGGATGGAACGCGCGGTCAAGGAACGCATGAGCTCTGTCGATGTGTCGACCGTGATGCCCAACGATCTGATCAACGCCAAACCGGCGGTGGCCGCGGTGCGCGAATTCTTTGGCTCGTCGCAGCTGTCGCAGTTCATGGACCAGACCAACCCGCTGTCCGAAGTCACGCACAAGCGTCGCGTTTCGGCGCTCGGGCCGGGTGGTCTGACGCGTGAGCGCGCCGGCTTCGAAGTCCGCGACGTTCACCCGACGCATTATGGCCGCATCTGCCCGATCGAAACGCCGGAAGGCCCGAACATCGGCCTGATCAACTCGCTGTCAACGTTTGCGCGGGTCAACAAATACGGCTTCATCGAAACCCCCTATCGCAAGGTGATCGATGACAAGGTGACCGGCGAGGTCGTCTATCTGTCGGCGATGGAAGAGCAGAAGCACACCGTGGCGCAGGCCTCTGCCGCGCTCAGTGCCGATGGTTCGTTCCTGGATGAACTGGTGTCGGCGCGGCAGAACGGCGAATTCGTGATGGCCCCGCGCGACACCGTCACGCTGATGGACGTCAGCCCCAAGCAGCTCGTTTCGGTTGCCGCATCGCTCATTCCGTTCCTGGAAAACGATGACGCCAACCGCGCGCTGATGGGTTCGAACATGCAGCGCCAGGCGGTGCCGCTGGTCAAGGCCGATGCACCATTCGTGGGCACCGGGATGGAAGAAACCGTGGCGCGCGATTCGGGCGCCGCGATCGGCGCGCTGCGCGGCGGGATTGTCGACCAGGTCGATGCCACGCGTATCGTTATCCGCGCGGCCGGCGATATCGAAGCCGGCCAGTCGGGCGTCGACATCTATACCCTGCAGAAATTTCAGCGGTCGAACCAGAACACCTGCATCAACCAGCGCCCGCTGGTGAAGGTTGGCGATTTTGTCGAAACCGGTGACATCATCGCCGACGGTCCCTCGACCGATCTGGGCGAACTGGCGCTGGGCCGCAACGTGCTGGTCGCGTTCATGCCGTGGAACGGGTACAACTACGAAGATTCGATCCTCATCTCTGAACGCATCGTCAAGGACGACGTGTTCACATCGATCCACATCGAAGAATTCGAAGTGATGGCCCGTGACACCAAGCTGGGGCCGGAAGACATCACCCGCGACATTCCCAACGTGGGCGAAGAAGCGCTGCGCAACCTCGACGAGGCGGGCATCGTCTATATCGGCGCGGAAGTGCATCCGGGCGACATTCTGGTCGGCAAGATCACGCCCAAGGGCGAATCGCCGATGACCCCGGAAGAAAAGCTGTTGCGCGCGATCTTTGGCGAAAAGGCCAGCGATGTGCGCGACACATCACTGCGGCTGCCGCCGGGCGTGTCGGGCACGATTGTCGAAGTGCGCGTGTTCAACCGCCACGGCATCGAAATCGATGACCGTACGCGCGCGATCCAGGCCGAAGAAATCGAACGCCTGGCCAAGGACCGCGAAGACGAACGCGGCATTCTGAACCGCGCCACGTTCAACCGCCTGCGCGACATGCTGTTGGGCCAGGTGGCCGCCGCCGCGCCGAAGGGCGTGAAAAAGGGTGTCGAGATCGACGAGCAAGTGCTGGCCGATGTCGAACGCCACGAATGGTGGAAATTCGCGGTGGCCGATGATGGCCGTCAGGCCCAGCTGGAAGCGGTGAAGGCGCAGTACGACGCGACCGTCAAATCGATCCAGGAAAAGTTTGAAGACCGCAAGGCCAAGCTGGAGGCCGGTGACGAACTCGCCCCCGGCGTGCTGAAAATGGTCAAGGTGTTCGTGGCGGTGAAGCGCAAGCTGCAGCCGGGCGACAAGATGGCCGGCCGTCACGGTAACAAGGGCGTGATCAGCCGCATCCTGCCGGTTGAAGACATGCCGTTCCTGGCGGACGGCACGCATGTCGACATCGTGCTCAACCCGCTGGGCGTGCCCAGCCGCATGAACGTCGGACAGATCTTTGAAACCCACCTCGGCTGGGCCGCACGCAATCTGGGCAAACAGATTGGTGAGGCGCTGGAAGACTGGCGCCACAACAATCCCGACCCGGCCACCGCCGCGCCGCCAAGCGCGCTGATCGACAAGCTGAAGGACATCTATGGTCCGAAGTATCACGCCGAAATCGATGCGCGTAACCTGAACGAAATCGTCGAGCTGTCGGAAAACCTGAAGGCCGGCGTGCCGATGGGCACCCCGGTGTTCGACGGCGCGCGCGAACCGGACGTGTCGGCAATGCTGACGCTGGCCGGGCTCGACACATCGGGCCAGGTCACGCTGTACGACGGGCGCTCGGGTGAAGCCTTTGACCGCAAGGTGACCGTGGGCATCATCTATATGCTCAAACTGCATCACCTGGTCGACGACAAGATCCACGCGCGCTCGATCGGGCCCTACAGCCTGGTCACCCAGCAGCCGCTGGGCGGCAAGGCCCAGTTCGGCGGACAGCGTTTCGGGGAAATGGAAGTCTGGGCGCTGCAGGCCTATGGCGCGGCCTATACGCTGCAGGAAATGCTGACGGTGAAATCGGACGACGTGGTCGGCCGCACCAAGGTCTATGAGGCGATCGTCAAAGGCGACGACACGTTCGAGGCCGGCATTCCCGAAAGCTTTAACGTGCTGGTCAAGGAAATGCGCAGCCTCGGCCTCAACGTCGAGCTGTCATCGATCGAAGAAGACGACGATCTGGCCGACGCCGCGGAATAATGGCGCGCTGCCGGTGGGCGATGACGCCCGCCGGCACGCGTCCCCCGCAGCCGACCAAATCCATGAATTTCCCCTCCCGGTGAGGAACCCGCAATGAACGATCTGACCAAATTCACCAACCAGATGGCCAAGCCCGAAGGCTTTGACCAGATCCGTATCGGCCTTGCCAGCCCGGAGCGCATTCGCTCATGGTCATTCGGCGAAATCAAAAAGCCCGAAACCATCAACTATCGCACGTTCAAGCCCGAACGTGACGGCCTGTTCTGCGCGCGCATCTTTGGTCCGGTAAAGGACTACGAATGCCTGTGCGGCAAGTACAAGCGCATGAAATACAAGGGCGTCGTCTGCGAAAAGTGCGGCGTTGAAGTCACCGTCACCAAAGTGCGCCGCGAACGCATGGGCCATATCGAACTGGCCGCGCCGGTCGCGCACATCTGGTTCCTGAAATCGCTGCCCAGCCGCATCGGCCTGCTGCTCGACATGCAGCTGAAGCAGCTGGAGCGCATTCTCTATTTCGAAAGCTATGTGGTGATAGAGCCGGGCATCACCCCGCTTGAACGCTATCAGCTGCTGACCGAAGACGAACTGCTCGACGCGCAGGATGAATATGGCGAAGACGCGTTCTCCGCCGGGATCGGCGCCGAAGCGGTCAAACAGATGCTGATGGACCTGGACCTGGTTCAGGAACGCGATGACCTGCTGAAGGATCTGTCCGAAACCAAATCGGAACTGAAGCCAAAGAAGATCATCAAGCGGCTGAAAGTGGTCGAATCGTTCATCGATTCGGGCAACCGCCCCGAATGGATGATCCTCGACGTGGTGCCGGTCATCCCGCCAGAGCTGCGCCCGCTGGTGCCGCTGGACGGTGGCCGTTTCGCCACGTCCGACCTCAACGACCTTTATCGCCGCGTGATCAACCGCAACAACCGTCTGAAGCGGCTGATCGAACTGCGCGCGCCTGACATCATCGTGCGCAACGAAAAGCGCATGTTGCAGGAAGCGGTTGACGCCCTGTTCGACAACGGCCGCCGCGGCCGCATCATCACCGGCGCCAACAAACGCCCGCTGAAATCGCTGTCCGACATGCTGAAGGGCAAGCAGGGCCGGTTCCGCCAGAACCTGCTGGGCAAGCGCGTCGATTATTCGGGCCGTTCGGTCATCGTGACCGGCCCCGAACTGAAACTGCACCAGTGCGGCCTGCCCAAGAAAATGGCGCTCGAACTGTTCAAGCCGTTCATCTACGCCCGGCTCGATGCCAAGGGCCTGTCGATGACGCTGAAGCAGGCCAAGAAATGGGTGGAAAAGGAACGCAAGGAAGTCTGGGACATCCTGGACGAAGTGATCCGCGAACACCCCGTCATGCTCAACCGCGCGCCCACGCTGCACCGTCTGGGCATCCAGGCGTTTGAACCCGTGCTGATCGAGGGCAAGGCGATCCAGCTGCACCCGCTGGTCTGCTCCGCCTTCAACGCCGACTTTGACGGTGACCAGATGGCCGTCCACGTGCCGCTTTCGCTGGAAGCCCAGCTCGAAGCGCGCGTGCTGATGATGAGCACCAACAACATCCTGTCCCCCGCCAACGGCAAGCCGATCATCGTGCCGTCGCAGGACATGGTGCTGGGGCTGTATTACCTGTCGATGGACCGCAAGGGTGAACCCGGCGAAGGCATGTTGCTGGGCGACATGGCCGAAGTGCACCAGGCGATCCACGCCGGCGCAGTCACGCTGCACACCAAGATCATCGCGCGCGTGCCGCAGACCGACGAAGCGGGCAAATCGTATCTGAAACGCTACGACACTACACCGGGCCGTATGCTGATCGGTGAATGCCTGCCCAAAAGCCACACCGTGCCGTTCGAACTGGTCAACCGCCTGCTGACCAAAAAGGAAATCGCGGACGTTATCGACCAGGTCTATCGCCACACCGGTCAAAAAGAGACCGTGCTGTTTGCCGATGCGATCATGTCGCTGGGTTTCCGCAACGCGTTCAAGGCCGGCATCTCGTTCGGCAAGGACGACATGATCATCCCCCCGCGCAAGGAAGAGCTGGTTGACGAAACCAAGGCGCTGGTGGCCGATTATGAACAGCAGTACCAAGACGGCCTGATCACCCAGCAGGAAAAGTACAACAAGGTGATCGACGCCTGGAGCCGTTGTGGCGACCAGGTGGCCGCCGCCATGATGGACGAACTGCGCGCCACGCCGCTGGATGAAAACGGCCGTGAACGCCAGGTCAACGCGATCTACATGATGAGCCATTCGGGCGCGCGCGGTTCGCCGGCGCAGATGAAGCAGCTTGCGGGTATGCGCGGGCTGATGGCCAAGCCGTCGGGCGAAATCATCGAAACCCCGATCATCTCGAACTTCAAGGAAGGGCTGACCGTCCTTGAATACTTCAACTCCACCCACGGCGCCCGCAAGGGTCTGGCCGATACCGCGCTGAAAACCGCCAACTCCGGCTATCTCACCCGCCGTCTGGTCGACGTGTCGCAGGATTGCGTCATCACGATGGAAGATTGCGGTACCGAACGTGCGCTGGAAATGCGCGCGATCGTCCAGGGCGGTTCCACCATCGCCTCGCTGGGCGAACGTATCCTCGGCCGCACCCTGGCCGAAGATATGGTCGAAGCCAAAACCGGTGAAGTGATCGTGGTAAAGGGCACGCTGCTCGACGAAGCGGCGATCACCCGCATCGAAGCGGCCGGCGTACAATCGGCGCGCATCCGTTCGCCGCTGGTCTGCGCATCGGCGGTCGGCGTCTGCGGCAAATGCTATGGCCGTGACCTTGCCCGCGGGACCCCGGTCAACATCGGCGAAGCGGTCGGCGTGATCGCGGCGCAATCGATCGGTGAACCCGGTACGCAACTGACCATGCGCACGTTCCACATCGGTGGTGCGGCGCAGGTCAACGAACAGTCGCACCTGGAATCGCTGTGCGACGGGACCGTCACCTATCGTGACATTCCGACCATCGAAGACAGCCGCGGGCGTCGCCTGTCATTGGCGCGCAACGGTGAAATCGCCGTGTTCGACAGCGATGGCCGTGAACGCGCTATCCACCGCGTACCCTATGGCACCCACCTGATCCACCCCAACGGTGCCACCATCAAACTGGGCGAACGCCTGGCCGAATGGGACCCGTTCACCACCCCGGTCATCACCGACAAATCGGGCGTGGTGCGCTATATGGATCTGGTCGATGGCCGCACGATGACCGAACTGGTCGACGATGCGACCGGCATCGCCCAGCGCGTGGTGACCGAAAACCGCGCCGGTGGCCGCGCCAAAAAAGAAGACCTGCGCCCGCGCCTGACCCTGCTCGACGAAAATTCGGGTGAGGCCGCACGCTATCTAATGGCACCAGGCACCACCCTGTCGGTCGAAGACGGCCAGATGGTCAACGCCGGCGACGTGCTCGCCCGCGCCAGCCGCGAAGCCGCCAAGACCCGCGACATCACCGGCGGTCTGCCGCGCGTGGCCGAACTGTTCGAAGCGCGCCGGCCAAAGGACAACGCGATCATCGCCAAGGTCTCTGGCCGGGTCGAATTCGTTCGCGATTACAAGGCCAAGCGCAAGATCGCGATCATCCCGGAAGAGGGCGATCCGGTGGAATACCTGATCCCCAAGTCCAAGGTGATCGACGTTCAGGAAGGCGACTACGTCAAAAAGGGCGACAACCTGATCTCCGGCTCGCCCGATCCACACGACATCCTGGAAGTGATGGGGGTAGAAGCGCTGGCCGAATACCTCGTCGCCGAAATCCAGGAAGTCTATCGCCTCCAGGGCGTGAAGATCAACGACAAGCACATCGAAGTGATCGTGCGCCAGATGCTGCAGAAAGTGGAAATCACCGATGGCGGTGACACCACCCTGCTGCCCGGCGAACAGCTCGATTTCGAAGAAATGAACGAATACAACGCGAAACTTGCCGCCGGCGAACAACCAGCGGTGGGCAAACCAGTGCTGCTGGGCATCACCAAGGCCAGCCTGCAAACGCGTTCGTTCATCTCTGCCGCTTCGTTCCAGGAAACCACCCGCGTGCTCACCCAGGCCGCCGTCGAAGGCAAACGCGACAACCTGATCGGGCTGAAAGAAAACGTCATCGTCGGACGCCTGATCCCGGCCGGCACCGGCGCCAGCATGAACCGCCTGCGCGTCGCCGCCACCAGCCGCGACGCCGCCCTGCGCGCCGCCACCCGCCGTTTCGAAGAAGCGCTGATCGCGCCGAAGTCAGCAGCGGAGGAACACGCCGCAGAACTGAAGCAAGGCGCCGAAGCAGCGATGGGCGATGACCCCCTGGCCGCCGTCGAAGGCGAAACCCACGGTCTGGACGCTGATGCAGGTGATTACCTGCTGAAGGCTGACGACGACGCCTGACGGGCACTGGCCTAGCGCTAACAAAGACCCCGCTGGAGCGATCCGGCGGGGTTTTTTGTTGTCTTTGGTAGGCGTCTTTATGCCTCCGGCGGGCAAGGGCCATTGCCCTTGCATCCCGTTAATTGGCTGAATCTGCATTCCGACTTGGACTCGCACCCGGTCGCGTGGCGGCAATTTTGTCTCCCGACGCGACCTTTAAGATCGTGTCCCAACGCGTGGTGTAGCTTTTCGGGGCCACCGCGATTTTCGGCGTC
>NZ_JBBATI010000032.1:0-50621 GCF_040398825.1 Novosphingobium sp. | reverse complement strand
CCGTACATGTGTTCGCCTTGACTCCGGTCTGTACAGCGTGACCCGGGGTCCCGCTGTTCTGCGTGCGGCGATCTGCAAAACGGGCATGTATCGCCGTTGCGCGCCACATTTTTGCTCGATTCCACTTCGAAAGAAGCGGGACCCCGGGTCAAGCCCAGGGCGACGAAACGCTATTGGCAGCGCCTATGGCATCATCCGCGACACGCGCTCCGGGCCACCGCCGCGCACGGCACAAGACCACAATTCTTTTTGGCAAAGCGGCACAATAACTGAATTGTCGTGCGGCCCTGCCCGGCCTTATCACCGGCACGATGGCGGTGTACCACCGGCGCGGCGCACAAGGGCTGCTCGGATGGCCCGCCCACCGCCATGCAATACCGGGGAACGGATGAAAACGAACGCGCAAATCGTCATCATTGGCGGCGGTATCATGGGCGCCAGCCTGCTCTACCATCTGGCGGAACTGGGCTGTACCGATACGCTGCTGATCGAAAAAGACGAATTGACCTCGGGCTCCACCTGGCATGCCGCGGGCCAGTGCCCCAGCGTGACCGGCAGTTTCAACCTGGCCAAGATGCATGCCTACAGCAACGATCTCTATCCCCGGCTGGAGGGCCTGACCGGGCATTATGTCAGCTGGCACAAATCCGGCGGCATACGCTTTGCCACCAACGAACGCGAACTGGCGTGGCTGCGCCAGATCCAGGGTTATGCCAAAATCATCGGTTTCGGGATGGACATCATCAGCCCCGAAGAAATCCGCCGGATCAACCCCTTCGTCACCACCGATGGCGTGATCGCCGGCGGTTATACCACCGACGACGGCCATGCCGATCCTTCGGGCATCTGCAACGCGCTGGCGATCGGTGCCAAGGCGATGGGCGCGACGATCCAGCGCAAGAACCGCGTGACCGCGCTGACCCAGCTGCCATCGGGCGAATGGGATGTCGAAACCGAATTGGGCACGGTGCGCGCCGGCACGGTGGTCAACGCCGCCGGCTGTTATGCCCGGGCGGTGGCGCAGATGGCCGGGATCGACATTCCGGTCACCAATATGGAACACCACTATATCGTCACCGACCCGATCCCCGCGTTCAAGGAACGCGGCGGCGAAATCCCGGTGATGCGCTGCCCGTGGGTCTCGGGCTATTTCCGGCAGGAACAGAAAAGCGGGCTGATCGGCATTTACGAAAATGTCGATCTGGCAGAGGCCTGGGCGCCGGGCGGGCAGCCGCGCTGGGAATCGACCAGCGAGCTGTTTCAGGGTGATCTGGATCGTATCGCCCCGTGGCTGGAACGCGCAATCGAACGCATGCCGGTGTTTGGCGAAGTGGGCATCCGCAGCGTGATCAATGGCGCCATCCCGCATACCCCCGATGGCGGCCCGCTGCTGGGGCCGGCCGCCGGCCTCACCAATTTCTGGCATTGCTGCGGCACGTCGTTCGGCATCGCGCAGGGCGGTGGCGCGGGCAAATATCTGGCGCAGTGGATGCTGCACGGCGACAGCGACATCAACATGACCGAATTCGACCCGCGCCGTTATGGTAGCTTTGCTGACGAAGCCTATTCCCGCGCCAAAGTGTTCCTCGATTACCGCATGACCTTCACCACCCGCCTGCCGGGTGAGGAAGAGCCCGACGGGCGCCCCAGCCGCACCAGCCCGTTGTATGACCGGCTGGCCGCCGCCGGCGCAGTCTATGGCGAAACCTATGGCTGGGAACGGCCCAAGTGGTTTTCGACCGACGGCCGCGTTGAAGAGGGCGGCTATCACCGCACCAATGTGTTCGACGTGGTGGCCGCCGAATCGCGCGCCGTGGCGACGCGCGTCGGCCTGCTCGACCTGAGCGGTTTTGCCAAATACGATGTAACCGGGCCCGATGCGGAAAGCTTTCTCAACCGCGTGTGCGCCAACCGCATGCCCACCCGCGCCGGCGGGATCGGGCTGGTCCACCTGCTGTCACGCGGCGGGCGCATCCATGGCGAAATGACCGTCACGCGCCTGGCCGACGACCATTTCTATTGCCTGTCGGCCGCCGCCGCCGAACAGCGCGATTGGGACCAGATGGTCCAGGCCGTATTGCCGCACGAACAGGTGACGATCACCAATGTCACCGATGCGCGCGGCGTGCTGGTGGTCAATGGTCCGTTGTCGCGCGCGCTGCTCAGCCCCCTGACCGATGCCGATCTGGGCAATGACGCTTTCCGCTACCTGAGCGGGCGCGAAATTACCGTCGCCGGGGTCACGTTGCGCGCACTGCGGGTGTCCTATGTCGGTGAACTGGGCTGGGAACTGCACCCGGCCATGGCCGACCTGCCTGCGCTGTATGATGCGCTGTGGACCGCCGGCCAGCCGCTGGGGATCGCCAATTACGGGCTTTATGCCGTGAACGGCATGCGCATGGAAAAGGCCTACAAAGGCTGGGGTTCGGAACTGACCAACGAACTGACCATGATCGAGGCGGACATGCGCCGCTTTCTGGCGCTGAAAAAGGACGATTTCGTGGGCAAGGCCGCCACGCTGGCCGCGCCCGACCGGTTCCGCATCGTCTATGGCGAAGTCGCAGCCACCAATGTTGATGCGCGCGGCGCCGAACCGTGCATGGTGGGCGAAACCTGCATCGGCCTGACGACATCGGGCGGATATGGGCATCGCACCGGCAAAAGCCTGTTCTTTGCCTGCGTGCCACATGACCATGCCGTGCCGGGTGCGCAGTTCGACATCATCCTGCAGGGCGAACGGTGTGCGGCCGTGGTGCTGGCCACCCCCGCCTATGACCCCGACAACGCGCTGATGAAAGCCTGATCCATGGCCGATCTTCCCCAAAAGGCCCGCGTGGTCATCGTCGGTGGCGGCGTCATCGGCTGTTCGATCGCCTATCACCTGACGCAGATCGGCTGGGACGATGTCGTGCTGCTGGAACGCAAACAGCTGACCAGCGGCACCACCTGGCATGCTGCCGGGCTGGTCGGACAACTGCGCCCCAGCATCAACATGACCAAGCTCGCCAAATATACCGGCGAATTGTACCGCGGGCTGGAGGCGGAGACCGGGCAGGCCACCGGCTATCGCCAGTGCGGTTCGATTTCGATGGCGACCCATGCCGAACGCTTTGAAGAGCTGAAACGCAGCGCATCGATGGCCAAAGTGTTCGACCTGCCGGTGCATGTCATCACACCCGAAGAAATCAAGGCGCTGGCGCCGATCGTCAACGTCGACGATATTGTCGGCGGCATTCACATCCCCAGCGATGGTTATGCCAATGCGGTCGACATCACGCAGGCATTGGCCAAGGGCGCGCGCAACCGCGGCGCACGCATCTTTGAAAACACCAAGGTCACCGCCATTCGCCACGATGGCACCCGCGTAACCGGCGTGGACACCGATGACGGGGGGATCGCGGCCGATTATGTCGTGCTCGCCGGGGGCATGTGGACGCGCGATCTGGCCGCCAGCATCGGCGTGACCGTGCCGTTGCATGCCTGCGAACATTATTACGTGCTGTTCGAAGGCGTTGCCGGGCTGGATGCGTCGCTGCCGGTGATCCGCGATTATGACCATTGCGGCTATTTCAAGCACGATGCGGGCAAATTGCTGGTCGGCGCGTTTGAACCGCACGCCCGCCCCTGGGGCATGGACGGCATCCCCGAAGATTTCTGCTTTGACGAAATCGCCGGCAGTTTCGACCATTTCGAACCGATGCTGATCGACGCCATGCGCCGTGTGCCAGCGCTGGAATCGGCCGGCATCCAGAAGTTTTTCTGCGGTCCGGAAAGCTTTACCCCCGATGTGCGCTATCACCTGGGCGAAAGCGCAGAGCTGAAGGGCTGCTTTGTGGCCGCCGGGCTCAATTCGATCGGGCTGCAATCGGCCGGCGGGGTGGGCAAAGTCATGGCCGAATGGATTCGTGACGGCATCCCGCCCGCCGATCTGTGGACGGTCGATGTCCGCCGCAACATGCCGTTCCAGATCAACCGCAAATACTTGCGCGAACGCGTGACCGAAAGCCTGGGGCTGCTTTACGCCACGCATTACCCGTTCAAACAATTTGAAACCGCGCGCGGCGTGCGCAAATCGGCGCTGCACGACCGGCTGGCCGCGGCCGGCGCCTGTTTTGGTGAGGCCTATGGCTGGGAACGCGCCAACTGGTATGGCGAACCGGGCACCACGCCCGCATATCGCTATTCGTTCGGCCGTCAGAACTGGTTCGACCATTGCGCCGCCGAATGCCGCGCGGTGCGTGAAACGGTCGGGCTGTTTGACCAATCGTCGTTCGGCAAGTTCCGGCTGGAAGGCCGCGACGCCTGCGCCGTGCTCAACCGGGTCTGCGCCAACGATGTCGATGTTGCTTGCGGCAAGCTGGTCTATACCCAGTGGCTGAACGACAAGGGCGGGATCGAGGCCGATCTGACCGTCACCCGGCTGGATGCCACCACCTTCCTGATCGTCACCGGCGCCGAAACCGAGATCAAGGATTTCACCTGGCTGAAAAGCCATATTCCCGCTGACGCCCACGCGGTGCTGACCAACGTGACATCGGCGATGGGCGTGATTTCGATCATGGGCCCGCGCGCGCGCGATCTGTTGCAGGCGCTCAGCCCCGATGACCTGTCGGACGCGGGCTTTGCCTTTGGCACCAGCCGTACGATCGAGCTTGGCTATGCGCTCGTGCGCGCCAGCCGCATTACTTATGTGGGCGAACTGGGCTGGGAATTGTATATCCCGACCGAATTCATGGCCGGGGTCTATGACGAGATTGTCGCCCATGGCGCGGCGTTTGGCCTTACCCATTGCGGCTATCACGCGCTGAATGCGCTGCGGATGGAAAAGGGCTATCGCCACTGGGGCCATGACATCACCGATGAAGACACCCCGCTGGAAGCCGGGCTGGGCTTTGCGGTGAAGCTGGACAAGCCTGGCGGCTTTATCGGCCAGGCGGCATTGCAGCGCCAAAAGCAGGACGGCCTGCGCCAGCGGCTGGTGCAATTCCTGCTGCGCGATCCCGCACCCATGCTCTATCACAACGAACCGATCTGGCAGGGTGACCGCATCGCCGGCTATGTCCGTTCGGGCATGTACGCGCATGGGTTGGGCGGCGCCTGCGCGCTGGGCTATGTCACGGCGCCCGATGGCGGTGTGGTCGGCGCGATTGGCGCCGATGATTATGAAATCGAAATTGCCGGCGTGCGCTATCCCGCGCTCGCCTCGCTCAAACCGCTGTTCGACCCCGCTGGCGCAAGGATCAAATGCTGATGACCGACACCACCGCAACTCTCGCCGCCGGCCTGCGCGAAGGTTACAGCCTGCCGCGCCAGTTCTATACCAGCGATGCGATTTTCGCCGACGACATGCGCGAAATCGTGTCGCGCAAATGGATCATGGCGGGGCACGCGTCACAAATCCCCAACGTGGGCGATTACGTGCTGTTCCATGTCGGGCAGGAACAGATCATCCTGATCCGCGATACCGCGGGCGAAGTGGGCGCGTTCTACAACCTCTGCCGCCATCGCGGATCGACATTGTGTTCGGCGCAAAGCGGCAACGCGCGCAAACTGGTGTGCCCCTATCATGCCTGGACCTATGGGCTGGATGGCGCGCTGATCTCGGCACGGCTGATGCCCGACGATTTCAACAAGGCCGACAACGGCCTGATCGCCTGTCACAGCCGGGTTTATCACGGGCTGATCTTCATCAACCTGAGCGAAGACGCGCCCGACGATTTTGATGCCACGTTCGGCGAATTTGACGCGATCCTGGATTACCACGGCTTTGCCAATGCCAAAGTCGCGCATATCGGCCACTATCCGACCGCCGCCAACTGGAAGCTGGTCGTCGAAAATTTCCTCGAATGCTATCACTGCCAGCCGGCCCATCCCGAATTCTGTTCGATGCACCCGGCCGACGCACTGCTGGCGGTGGGCGCCGGGCCCAGTTCCGGCCCTAACGAAGCGATGGCCAGCTATGGCCCGGTACTGGCCGCGTGGGAGGAAAAGGCCGCCGCCATGGGGCGCCCGCTGGGCAATGTCGATGACGGCCCGGAAACCACGCATCTGCGCCTGCTGATGCAGCGCACCATGCGCGAAGGTTACATCAGCGAAACCGAGGACGGCCAACCCGCCTCCACCCTGATGGGCAAGCGCCAGGACTGGGATTTTGGCCGCATGCACCTGGCGTTCAGCCCGATGAGCCACATCGTCGCCGACAACGATTTCGCGATGATGTTCCGCTTTACCCCGCGCACGGCGATGACCACCGATGTCGACATCCTGTGGCTGGTCGATGGCCAGGCCGAAAACTATGATGTCGAAAAAATGGTCTGGGGCTGGGACCGCACCACGCTGCAGGACAAGACCATTACCGAGGACAACCAGACCGGCATCCTGTCACACCGCTACACCCCCGGCCGCTATTCGCAGCAGGAACGCGGGCTGGAAACCTTTCAGAAATGGTACTTGCGCCACCTTGGCCTGGCGCACGCGGGGTAACGCCGCGCTTGCTCCGAAACCCAAACAACACCCGCTCGTCCTGAGCCCGTCGAGCCGTAGGCCAGCGAAGCTAAAGACACGCGCTAACGCTGGCCCAAAGCATTGGAAAAGCTACAGTTCATCCGTCGCGCGGGTCCTTCGACGGGCTCAGGACGAACGGGCTTTGGGAAGTTGGCAAAAGCTTAGCCAAAGCCGTCGTCTTTGACCGAGCCTGCCCCCCTCAAAACCCGATCGCCTCCCCATCCTTGCGCGGGTCGGATGCGCCGCGATAGGCGCCGGTGACCGGGTCGATCATGATCGCCTGATACCCGCCCATGTCGAATCCGTTGGCGGAATGGACATCGTGCCCGCGTGCCTTCAGATCGGCGCCGATCGCATCAAAGGCCGGGCTTTCAATCTGCAAGCGGTTGGTGCGCTGGGCATGGGCAAACCGCGCGGCATCGCCCGCCGCCTGGGGATTGGCGCCAAACAACAGCATGTTGACCAGCACTTGCGCCTGGCCCTGCGCCTGCTGATCGCCATACATCACCCCGAACGACACATAGGGTTTGCCGTCTTTGGTCACAAAACCGGGGATGATCGTGTAAAACGGCCGCTTGCCCGGCGCGATCGCGTTGGGGTGGCCAGTCTGCAGCGAAAACGCTGCGCCACGGTCGTTCAGCACAAAGCCATAGCCGGGCACCGTCACGCCCGAGCCAAAGAAATTGTACACCGAATAGATGAACGACACCACGTTGCCTTCACTATCGGCGGTGGTGATATAGGCGGTGCCGCCCAGCGGTTCGGCCGCCATATCGGGCTTTGCAGCATGCGCCATGTCGATCTTCGCGCATTGCGACCGCGCGTATTCCTTTGACGTCAGCCGCGCGACCGGCACCGTGGTGAAATCGGGATCACCATTGTATTTGCGCAAATCGGTATAGGCGATCTTCTTCGCCTCAATCATCAAATGCCAGAAATCCGCCGATTTCGGGTTGATAGACCCGGGTTTCAGCCCCAGCGGCGCCATGCACTGTTCGACCAGGTTGATCATTTCCAGCACCGCAAACCCCTGCGTGCTGGGTGGCATTTCGTGAACGGTATAGCCGTTGAACGTGGTGCTGATGGGATCGACCCAGCGCGCGTGGATCTTGTCGAAATCGCTCAGCGCAAACAGCCCGCCCTGTGCCTGCGATTTGGCAACGATCGCCTGCGCAATCGGCCCTTTGTAAAACGCATCGCGCCCGCCATCGGCGATCAGCCGCAGTGCCTTGCCCAGATCAGGATTGCGGAAAATATCCCCCCAGCCCCATGCCTTGCCATGGTTGAGATAGATTTTGGCAGTGTCTGGGTCCTTGGCCAGCAGATCGGCGCTCATCGCCCATTCGGTGCCAATGCGCTGGCTGATCGGAAAGCCCTGTTCGGCCAGGCGAATGGCCGGTGCCAGCACGGTGTGCAGATCCGCCTTGCCATACCGGCCCAGCAGCGTGGTCCAGCCATCCACCGCGCCCGGCACCACTGCCGATTGCACGCCGTCCTCGGGCATGTCCTTGCCATACTTCGCCTGGTAATGCGCCAGCGTGGCGGCCATCGGTGCGCGGCCTGCGGCATCGAGCGCGACCAGCCGGTGTTCCTTCGCCAGCCACGCGATCACAAACATGTCGCCGCCAATCCCGGTCGCCTCCGGCTCTACCACATTGATCGCCGCCGCGGTCGCCACCGCCGCGTCAAACGCGTTGCCGCCGGCGTGCAGCACCTCAATCCCCGCCTCGCTTGCCAGCGGCTGGCTGGTGGCGACCATGCCATTCAACGCCATCACCTCTGACCGCGTCTGCCCCAGCCACCCGGTCGACCGATCCCCGCGATAAGCGTCAAACGCATCGTGCCCGGGGTCGGCCGCGACTTGCGCAAAGCCCGGCCCCGCCAGCACCATGCCCAGTGCGGCACACGCCGAAGCAACCCGATACACCAGCGCAGCCATTCACATCCTCCCCAAAACCCTATGACACTGCAATAAAACCCTTGTTCCCCCCTCCCCTTCAGGGGAGGGGCCGGGGGTGGGGGCTCTCGACTTGGCTCCGCGCCGGGGGAGAGCCCCCACCCCAACCCCTCCCCTGAAGGGGGGGGGCTTTAAAGGTTCATCGCAATGAACCCCGGAATAACCCACGCGCCCCCCGCGCAAAAGCACCCAACCCGCCCCACCCCAACAAAGCTGTGGGCACCCGCCACCCAAGACCCGTTTGCAACCGCCCCGCTCCCGCACTATGGCACACCCTGCGCGCGCCCTTAGCTCAGCTGGATAGAGCACCTGCCTTCTAAGCCGGTGGTCACAGGTTCGAATCCTGTAGGGCGCGCCAATTTGCGACAAACGGTGTCGCGTTCCGTGAAACCTGAACCCCGTCTCACCGCGCCGGATCAAACCGCAGCGTTTTCGGTCAGGCGCTTGCCCGCCGTTTCCGGCAGACCCAGCACCGCCACCACCAGCGCGATGACCGTCATCACGAACGGATACCAGAACCCGGCCATGATATCGCCGGTCGTCGCGACGATGGCCTGCGCGATGAACGGCATGAACCCGACGAAGATGCCCACGCCGAAATTGTACGAGGTGGCGAGCGAGGAATAGCGGGTCCGTGCCGGGAACAGTTCGACCATCCACGCACCCATCGGGCCATAGGCCAGCACCCCCGGCAGCGCGATGGCCAGCATGGCCAGCACGATGATGACCAGGTTCTGCGCCGGCGGGGTGACCGGTTCGAGCGTGTAGCCCGCCGCCTTAAGCGCGGGCGCCAGCTGCGCCGGGTCGGTCGGTGCCCCGCCGATCGTCACGACGGGCGGTGTTGCGGCGGGTGCGGCCTGCTTGGTATAGGGCACGCCGATCCGGGTCAGCGTATCAAGCACATTGCCGCAGGCGCTGGCCTGGCCGTGCTGGGCAAACGGGTTGAACGTGCAATCCGGGCCGGCAACCACCACCGGGTGCTGCGCGGCCGCGCGCGCCAGTGCGGGATTGGCCTGATCGGCAATCAGATGGAACATCGGGAACAGCACAACCAGCAACATGATATAGCCTGAAAGCACCACCGGCTTGCGCCCCACCCGGTCTGACAGCCAGCCCGCCAGCACATTGCCCATCGCCAGGCTGCCCAGCACGCCAATCAGCAGCACACGGGTCAGCACCGGATCGACATGCACCGAAACCTGCAGGAAATTGAGCAGCTGGATCATGCCGGTATAGCCCGCAATCGCCTGCCCCACCGCACCGCCAAGCATGACCGCAGCCAGGCGGCGCACCCGCGCCGGCGTGGCAAACGCCTCACGCAGGGGTTGCCGGGACACGTCGCCAGCATCCCGCATCATCGCGAACACCGGGCTTTCCGACAGCTTGAGCCGCATCCACAGTGATACGGCCAACAGCACCAGCGACAGGATGAACGGCACGCGCCAGCCCCAGGCCTCCCATGCAGCGCCGCCCACCAGCGTGTTGGTCAGCAGCACCACCAGCAGGCTGAGCGAAAAGCCGCTGGTCGCACCGATCTGGATAAACCCGGTGTAAAAGCCGCGCTTTTTGACCGAGACATGCTCGGCAACATAGATCACCGCGCCGCCATATTCGCCGCCGACCGCCAGGCCCTGCAGCGCGCGCAGCAAAACCAGCAGGACCGGCGCGGCGATGCCCCACTGCGCATACGTCCCGAGCAAGCCGATCGCGGTCGTGGCCAGCCCCATCAGCGTGATGGTGACGAGGAAGGTGGTTTTGCGGCCATACCGATCGCCGAACGTGCCAAACAGGGCCGCGCCGAGCGGCCGCACCGCAAAGCCGACCCCAAAGGTCGCCAGCGCCAGCAGAAAACCGGCGGCCGGACTGCTGCCCGGAAAGAACATCTTGCCGAACAGCGGGGCAAGCGTGCCATAGATGTAAAAATCGTACCATTCGAACGCCGTACCCGCGGCCGATGCTGCGATCACCAAGCGGAGTTCGCCCGCGCTTGGTTCTCGTTTCAAATCCATACATCTCTCCCCGACAGGGGTATGCCCGGTGCTGCGGTGATTGCCAATTGTTTCGAAACCGATTGGTGTGGCAAACGTCAAAGGTCCGGTGGGCGCGGGTTCGCTTGGATTGCGCGCAGCGGCGCAGCGTCAGGGGGCAGATTGCCCCCGGTCTGCGCCCTTTGCCGGCGCGCAGTCCTGCCCGACGAAACTGCGGATATTGCCTGCCGCCTGTTGCGCCAGCCAGGTCTGGCGTTCGGCATAATCGCGCGCGGCGATGGCGTCGTTGCGTTCTTTTACCGCGGCTTTGCGCGCCACTTCGGCCGCGTTGCGTTCGCGCACCGCGATGCGGGCATAGCTGAACGCAGCAATTGTCAGCCCGCTCAAGACCAGGATCAGGATGAGTGAGGCGCTGCTGTAGATCGCTGCAAAAAAGCGGCGGCGGCGTTGTTCGCGGTCGTGCAACCGGTCATAGGGCACGCCCAGCAGGCCGGCGATGACCTTCAGTTTCACCACCCGCTTGTCCAGCGCTTGCAGATCGGGCGCCAATGGTTCCACCGGTTGCGTGCGGTCGGGTTGGCCGGCCGCGTCGATGTCCCACAGCAGGCTTTCGGGAAAGCAGGCCTGGTCGTCCTGGCCCGGCACGCCATGCGCGATCACCGCAAACACCGGGCGCCCGGGATTGAGCTGTTTGAACAGGCGGATTTCGTTGTCCACCCACTGCGAGGCCCGCGCCGCCGGGGAACAGATCACCAGCAGCGCGCGCGATCGCGCCAGCGCCCCTTCCAGCCGGGGGCCAAGTGCAGAGGCGCCGGCCAGTTCATCCTCATCCCGGAACACCGGGCGCAGGCGCGCGGGCACCGGGCCATATTCGCCATCCAGCCCGACCAGCGCGCGCGGCACGCGATAGTTTTCGATGGCGGCATGCAACCACCGCGCAATCGCGATATCGCGGTGGCTGTAGCTGATGAACGCGGCAAAATCGCGCTGGCCCAGCGTGCCCGTCACCCCCGCCGCCAGCCCGGCGATGCGGTTGCCAATGCTGGCCAGCGGTTTGCCGGATGGATTGACCTGTGGATCACCGGTGGCGGATGCGCTATCCCCTGACATTCGCGTTTCCCGATCTGGTGGAGTTCAGCGCCATGGCACGATACTTAACAGCACGCCCAGACTTAACAGCAGGACTTGCCATCGCGGCAAGCATTTTTGCGTCTGTCCCCGCGCTGGCCCAAACCGTTGCACCCTTTGAAACCGTGGCCACGCCAGCCCCGGTCAAGGCGCCGGTGCCCGGCCCCGCCGATCCGTTTGAACAGGCGATGACCGCGCGTGGCACTGCCGATTATGCCCGTCGCACGCATGATCCGGTGGCGATGCTGACTGCTGCGCGGATGCTGGACGAAATACCGGTTAGCGGGGACAAGAACGACACCGGCTTTACCGCCAAGGCGCTTTATGCAGAGGCGCGCAGCATGGCCACCGGCAACGATATGCTGCTGCAGCAAATTTCCATTGCAGAGGCCAATGGTGCGCGCGGGGTGCTGTCGTCGGCGTTTGGCAGCGGGCTGGTGCGCCGCGTGCTGAATGTGAACCCGCGCGCGGCCTATCAATTCGTGGTCGATGCCAAGGGTGGCGAACGGCTGCGGCTGGGCGCGATCGGCGCGCCGGGCACCAACCTGCTGATGCGGCTGCTGGACAAATCGGGCAAAACCGTGTGCCTGGATGACCATGGTGATTATGCCCCGGTGTGCCAGATCACGCCGCCCAGCGATGCGCGGTTTCGCGTCGATATCCAGAACAAGAGCGCGCAAGCCAGCCAGACCGTGGTGCTGAGCAACTGATCACGGGCCGGACAACTGATCACTGCCCGGTATAAAGCTCCCCGATCGACAGCGCGCCGTCATGCGCCAGCAGGTCGCGGATTGGCCCGACCACCCGCGTGGCCAGCCGCTGGCCATCAATGCTGCGCAGCATGGCGCGTAATGCGACCGGCGGTTGCGACAGCACCAGCGCGACAACGTGATCGGTGCCGAACGGCGCCACCGCGGTATTCTGAAACAGGGGCAGCGTGCCGCCCGGCCCCAATTGCCCGTCGCCATCATCGTCGGTCAGCGGATAGAGCCGTTGCACCGTACCATCGGACGCCAGGTTAAAGATGGTGGCATAGCCCGCGCTGGTGCTGGCGCCATTGCCGCCGGTTTTCCCGCTGTAACGCAGATCGATCGCAACCTTGGCGCCGGGGGCATAGCGCACGCCGTTGGCCTTTGGCCCGATCGTGACGCGCACCCGGCTTTCATTCATCAGCGGCCGCAATGCCTCTACCGCGTTCCACTTTTCGATCACCCCGCGCAAGGCCGGGGCGCCGACGACATCTTGCGCCACCATGTCACCCGAACGGTGAAACACTTTGCCAGTGGTGCGGTCCCAGATGAAATCGGCCTGTTCGCGCGTGCCGACCGCGCGCCATGGCAGATCGGGCGTCGGCGCCACCACCCCCACCCCGGCGGCGGCCACCGTAAACACCCCCGGCAGCACCGGGCCGACCGCCGGTTGCATCACCGGCACGGCGGCAAACAGCGGAATATCACCCGCGGCGCCGACAAACGTGGTTTTCGGTTCCTGGCGCTGGCCGGTCAGCATGCGCACCTGGCTGCCCAGATATTCGCCCAGTTCGGCGGGGGTAACCTTGCCATCCTGGTTGCCATCGGCGGCAAGGTGTATGCCATCCTTGCCGGGCGTGGTCAGGCCCTTTTCCAGCGTCCAGGTCATCACCCCGCGTGCTGGCGCGCTGCTGACCGGCATGCCCGCTTCTTCGGCCAGCTGTTTGTCCTGCGCGCCGCCGATATAAATCAGGTTGGCCAGATCGGGGCGATCGATGGCGTGCGGCGCGGCCGGCGCGGCCAGCGCAATGATATCGCCGCCGCCACGGTTGCCGGCACCTGCGGCAGTGACCACGGCATCGGTATCCGCCGCCAGCGGGGCAAAGCGAGGCCCGGGATGCGGGACCAGCACAAAGGTATCGCCACCACCGCGAAACCCGGTGCGCGGGGTAAACCGGAACGATGCAGGATCGATCGACCGGTTCAATGTCCCGGAATGGCACGTATCCGCAATCATCAGGATGTGCACGTCGGGCGCAATATAGCGCGCCATCCAGCTGTAAAAATCCTTGTCGACGATAAACCGTTCGGGGTCCTGCTTATCCTCGTCAAACCCGGGCAGTGGCACGAACTGGTCGGTATCGCCATCAGCAGTGCCCTTGACCGCGGCGTCCGCCTCTGCCCCGTGGCCGGAATAATAGAACACCACCCAGTCGCCCGGCTTTGACCGCGTGCCCAGCGCGTGCAGCGCGGTTTCAACGCTGGTGCGCGTCACATCGCGGTCGCGCAGCACGGTCACATCGCTGGCACCCTGGCCGCGCACCACCGCTTCCATCGCGCCCAGATCGTTTTGCGGACCCTTCAGATTGCCAAAGATCGGCGAATTGAACGTCCACACCCCGACCAGCAAGGCGCGCGTTTCCGCATGGGCAGTCATAGGCGCAACAGACGCCACGATGGCGGCGCCAAGCAGCGCAATCGATGTCTGTGCGCGTGCGATGTGTTTCATGATCATGCTGTGTTTCATGTCACACCTCCCTGCAGAAATGTCTTGCGCGGTTCTGGCCGACTATTTGCCTGTTGCCTGTGTTCTGGCGACATACTAACCCTAACACAGGGTAAAGCAATGGCTTGGGGAGCGGGGCTGTATGTCACACCGGGATCACAGACGGTTGCGTACCATCACTATGGCGGCGCCGATGGCTGTTCTTGCCGCCGTCCTGGCCCCGTCGGTTACGGTCAGTATGGCACAGGCCGCCACGGGACAGGCCGGCACTGCGCAACCCGGCGCGATACCCGCCGACAAAGCCGCCACGCGCGGGGTGATCGTGCTGCATCCGGTGGCCAAACCCGCGCCCGTTCCCGCGCCTGCCCCGGCGCCCGTTCCCGCGCCGGCACCCGCGCCGACGCCACCGCCGCCGCCGCCTCCACCACCCGTGGTCAACACCTGCGACCGGCCGTTTGTCCATACCGATGTGTCGCTTGGTACCACGGGCGCGTTTCGCAACGCCTTGCGCGAACGACTTGCGCGCAAATCCGGGCCGGTGATTGTCGATATTGCCGAACCGTTCCCGGTCAGCGGCAGCACCCCGGCCGACCTCGCGCCCTGGCTGGCAGAGGTGAAGGCATCGGGCGGCATCGTTTCGGTCGATACCTATTGCCAGGCCAGCCGCGGGTTCTTTTCATTCCTGCGCGGGCTGTTTGGCGGCCCGGCCCAGAACCCCTTTGCCGCGGCAGACAGTTATGACGCGGTGCTGCATGTCGATGGCCTGGTCGGCGTGGTGACCCAGGTGGAATTCAAACCCCGGGCCGCGCAATGATCCTGCCCGGCAGACCTGTCCTGCCGGAACACATGCGCGCGCGCATCGTCGCGCTGGTCTGCGCGGCGCTGGCATTGATGTGCGTGCTGCCCGGGGCGGCACAGGCGCGCGAACCCCGTTTGGCGCTGGTCATCACCAATTCCGCCTATCAGGCGTTTGATCCGCTGCACGCCACCGCCGCCGATGGCGATCGCGTGGCCGCGGCGTTGAACGTCAGCGGGTTTACCGATGCGTCGGGTGCCGGCGCGGTGACCGTGCGGCATGATCTGACGCTGGATCAGATGCAGGCCGCCCTGGCCACTTTTCGCGAATCGTTAAAGGCGGCCGGTCCGCAGGCGTTCGGCGTGCTGTATTATTCCGGGCACGGTGCGGCGCTGGGCACGTTTGGCGATGTCATGCTGTTGCCGGTTGACGCCGGACGCACGCTGACCCCGCAATCGACCAGCCTGACGCGTGCGGCGCTGACCCGCGCGTTGCTGGGGTCGGGCGCGAAAAACGTGCTGATCATCCTCGACATGTGCCGCAATGTGCTGAACGAGCCGCCGCTGCCGGCGGAATCCACCGCGCCCGGCAACACCGCGATGATCGCCGATACCGCTGGTGACCGCACCAAGGGCCTGCGCCGGCTGGTGCGCCCGTCGGATACTTTGCTGCGTCCCGATCAGGGCTATCTGGTGGCGTTTTCGACCAGCGCCGATCAGGTCGCGTTTGACGACGGCACCTTTTCGCGCGTGCTGGCCGAAGAAATCCGCCGGCCGCAGCAAAATATCGCCACCGCGCTGAAACGCACGTCAGACCGGGTCGCGCTGAACGCCGGCAAAGATGGCGCCGCGTTCCAGAAACCGACGTTTGATTACGGCCTGCAGGGCGAACCGCCGTGCTTCATCACTTGTGATGCGACCAGCGTCGGCCGGTTTTACGACTGCGCCAATTGCCCCTATATGCGCCTGGTTCCCGCCGGCACCGGGGCGATCGGTTCGCCGGTGAACGAACCGGGGCGCGGCAGCGATGAACCGGTGCAGCACGATGTGGCCATCAATCACGGCTTTGCCATTGGCGTGTACGAGGTCACGATTGCCGAATGGGTGGCCTGCGTGCGCGACAAGGCGTGCCGCGCCATTTCCAGCTGGGCCAAGGAAAATCCCAACCCGCTGATCCCGGCGACCGGTATCGGCTATAGCGATGCGCAGGCCTTTGTGGCGTGGCTATCGGTGCAATCGGGCCTGGCCTATCGCCTGCCCAGCGCGCTGGAATGGGAATATGCCGACCGCGCCGGTGCAACGTCCGCGTTCCCGTGGGGCGATGCGATTTCGCCGGGCGACGCCAATTATGACCAGACCGAAAGCTATCGCGGATCGGCCAAGGCGCCCTATCGCGGCTATCCAGAGGCGGTGAACGCCTATCTGCCCAATGCCTTTGGCCTTTACCAGATGAACGGCAACGCGTGGGAGGTGACCGCCGATTGCGCCGGCACGCCGTGCACCGCGCATGTCGCGCGCGGCGGATCGTTTCAAAGCGTGCCGGCGGAATTGCGCAGCGCCAACCGCTTTGCCGTGGCTGATGGCAAACGCCGTGACGACATGGGCCTGCGCGTGGTGCGCGACCTGCGGCCCGACGAAGCAGCCAATTGATCGTTATTTTCAGGGGAGAGGCACAAATGCACAGCAGGATTTTGCAGGCCAGCACGGCGGCACTGGCGCTGGCGATGGTTCCGGCCACGGCGTATGCCCAGACCCAGGGGCCGTTTGTCGGCTATCAGGCGGCCGACCCATCGTATGGCAGCCCGACCTCGATGCCGGTGCAGAACGCGCAAGTCGCGCTCGATCTGTTCAACATCCAGGCCGAAGGCACCGATACCCAGACCCCCGATGGCGATTCCGATACGATCGGCGGGGCGTTTACCTATGGCAAGGCCGGGCTGCAGAAACTGGAACGCTATGACCTGCATTATCAGCACGCGCGCCGCATTGGCGAAGGATCGCGCATGCGGTTCCTGCTGGATGTGCCGGTCAACATTATCCATGCCGATCTGTTCACCGCGACTTTCCCCAATGGCGCGGGCGGCACGTTTACGGCCAATTTCGGTGGCGCCACCGCGGTTTATGGCACGGTCAACGCCGGGATCGAGGTGCCGGTCAAACCCAATTTCACGCTGACCCCGCGCGCCAGTTACAGCAACCTGCAGACCAGCACCTATTTCGGCAAAGGCGGGGAGCGCGCGGGTGCCTCGATCACGTCCCGGTACAAGTTTGCCCAGGTCGGGCGGGGCGATCTGGTGATCGGCGGCATGGTCGATTATTCGCACACGCTAAAACTGGGCCTGGCCAAACAGCTGTTTTTTCAACCGCAGGGCCTGTGGACCTTGCGCGGGGGGCTGGCCTATCAAATGCCGCTGAAATCGCGCATGTTCGGGCGGCAAAGCTCGTTTCGCGCCAGTTATGTGTTTACCGCGCTGACCGGCATCGACCACCTGCCGTACAACCAGATCCACGAACTGGGCATCAGCATCGGCGTGCGCACGCGTGAGGCCGAACAGAAAAGCCGGTTCGAACAGATCCGCATGGGGCTGCTTTACACCCATTCCCCCAGCACAATAACCAGCCAGGCAAACTATGATGCGGCCACATTGACGCTGGGTTACCGGTTCTAGAGCAGGATGCGATAAGAAAGAATCGCATCCTGCTCTAGAGTCTTTGTTTACGCGTGATTATTTGCGAAAAACCGGTACCCACTTTTTCGCATCACGCTCTTGCATTGGTCCATCGGGCGGGGGAGTTTCCTATGCGACACAATTTGGCGTTGGCACTGCTGCTGCTGGGCAGTGGGGGAATATGCACCAGTGTGCAGGCGCAGCCCGCTGGCGCAGCGGCGCCCGTACCGGATGCCGCCACCGTGGCACCCCCGCCCACGCGCTATCCCACCGGGGCCACGCCGCTTTCACCCGAAGAGTATGCCGCGTTGCCCAAACTGGGCACATTCCGCGCCTGGCGGCCCCGCCACGTTGATCTGTCGCCGATGTTTCCGCTGCCCGGCAACCAATACCCCAAACCCGATTGCACCGCCTGGGCCACCGCCTATTCCGGCCTTGGCTATCTGCGCGGGCTGACGCTGGGCCATCGCGTGGCGCTCGCCACCGAACAGCCCAGCCCGGTCTATGTCTACAACCGGCTGCGGCCGAACGGATCAAGCTGCACGGTGCCGACCCGCGTGATCGATGCGCTGAAACTGCTGAAAAACGAAGGGACCGCCACGTTTGCGGATTTTCCCGACAATCCCAATATCTGCAACGATCCGGCACCCCAGTCGCTGGTGTCCGGCAGCACCGATCAGAAACTGGGGGGGTGGAGCGCGATCAGCCGCGAAAATGCGCGTGACCCGCAATCGCCAGTGGTGCTCGATGACATTCGCGGCGCCCTGTTCCGGCAGCAGCCGGTGGTGTTCACAATGCCCGCGCCCGACGATTTCATGACCTTCAAAGGGTCGGCCGCCTATACCCATTCCCGCCACGAAGACAGCAACCTGCATGCCATGACGCTGGTCGGGTATGATGACGACCGGCAGGCATTCCGGGTGATCAACAGCTGGGGCAAAGACTGGGGCGATCAGGGCTATGTCTGGATCGATTACGATACTTTCACGCGGCTGGCGGGCGAAGCCTATGCCTTGCAAGGCCTGCACGACGTGCCACCGACGCCCGAACAGGCGGGCAACCTGACCCCGCGTCAGGCGCTGGATGCGCGAATGGCCAGCCTGCCCTGCGGCACCGCACGGCTGGGTGAAAAGGGCCCCCATCCCGTGCTGTCGGGCTTTGCCGGGGACGAAGACGCGCTGGATGGCCTGCACAAGGCGCTGCTGGCGGTCGACCCCGATGCCAAATGGGATATGGATTACCACCCCTGGCCACAGTGTGAGGCGGAAACCACGCTGGCCGCCGCATTTGCCGTGGGCGGGGTAAAGCTGGTTGCACAAACTGAAACCGGTGCGGCGCGGACGGGTGACCCGGTACTGATGAACGCGGGTGATAAATTCGGCCTGAGCGCGCAGACAACCGCCGCGCGGCCGTGGCTGACCGTGGTCTATCTGCAGAACGACGGCAGCGCGGTCACGTTGTACCAGGGCCAGGCGCCAGTGGGGCGGCGCGGGTTGCGCCAGGTCGGCATCGGCACCGGCGGATCGGGCCAGGTGCAATTTCAGGTCGGCGCGCCGTTCGGCCCCGAAATGATCATCGCCATCGCCTCTGCCACGCCGCTGTTCGGCACCGAACTGGAAAGCTATGCGACCGAACGCCAATTCCTGACCGGGCTGAACACCCGCCTGACCCGCGCCCAGCCCGGCACCGTGGCGGCGGCGGCCCTGCGCATCCGCACCAGGGGTTGACCAGCCCGGCCATGACCGGCGCCCGCTTTGCCCTCCGCGCGCCCGGTGCGGGGTGGGTGGCCATGCTGCTGGCACTGCTGGCAGGTGGTGTGGTGGCGCTGGCGGCGGAAATGGTGCAGCCGCATCCGGGGCTGGCCGATCTGGCGCGATTGAGTCTGGGGCAATTGCCCGCCGCCTATGACGCCGGGGCCGATCCGCCACCGCTGCTGGCGCTGACCGCGCTGGTGCTGCCGCTGCTGGAACTGGGGTTTGCCGCCACACTGCTGTGGATTTTGGTGCGCGCGCCGCTGCGGTTGCGGCTGGTGCGGTTGCGCGGGGATCACGTGATCATTGCCGGGACGGGCGAACTGGCGCGGATTGCCGCCACCCAGGCCCAGGCAACCGGCGGTGCGGTGCTGCTGTGGCAGGATGATCACGCTGCCGGCTGGGCCCGCGCAGCGCAGCGGCGCGGCGCAGGCTTTGTGACAATGGCCGATCTTGCGCACAGCGTTGCCGCGCTGGGCCTGGCCCGCGCGCGCAGCGTGTTGTTGCTGGGTGATGATCCGCGCGACAATGCCGATTGGGCCGCACGGGTGTTGCAGCATGCGGCGCAGGTGCGTGCCGCGGGCGATCCCTTGGCGGTGATCGCCCGCATCGATGATCCGGCACTGTGCGCAAAAATCACCGCCACGGCGGCGCAGACGGCCACGACCATCGCGCGGTTGCGCTTTGCCGCGCTGGCCGACCTGGCTGCGCGCCAACTGTTTCTGGATTGGCCACTGGACCGGTTTCGCCGCGCCGGGGTGGACCAGCGCCGCGTGGTGGTGTTCGGATTTTCACCGCTGATCGAACGCTATGTCCTGCGCATGCTGGCCGGCACGCATTATCGTGATGGTGTACGACCGCAATTCCATATCGTTGTGCCCGCTGCCGCCGGCGCTGCGGCACGGTTTCAGGCCGCCCATCCCGGTGCCGACAGCCTGTCACCGCTGGCATTCGCGCCGGCCGACTGGGCGGACGCCGATCGTGCGGTGGCATTGGCATTGTCCGGCGCGGCCGACCCGGTGGCGGTGCTGATCGACCCCGACGATACCGCCGTGGCGCCGGCGCTGGTGGCGGCGGTTGACCGGTATTACCGCAAGCACGACCGTGCCATGCCGCCGGTGCACGTGCGCGATGCTGGTGATACCGTGGCAGACCATGGCGCGATGGTTCACGCGTTTGGCGGGCTGGACCAGTTTGCCGACGCCGATGGGCTGCTGCAGGATGCGCACGACGCGCTGGCGCGGTCGATCCACGATTTCTATCTTGAAGGGCGGCTGGCCGCCGGCGACCGCATCGGATCGCGCGCATCGATGCAGGAATGGGACAATCTGGCCGATGGTTTTCGCGATGACAACCGGCTGGTGGCCGATTGTTATCAACTGAAACTGCGCGATATCGGTGCCCGTGTCACCCCGGGTGGCGGCCCGCCGCTGCGGCTGGAACCAGCCGAGCTGGAGGACCTGGCCCGCGCCGAACACGACCGCTGGATGGCGGCAAAGCTGGCCGATGGCTGGGTCCACGGGACGCAGCGCGACGATGCGCGGCGACTGCACCCCGATATCGTGCCCTATCATGCGCTGACCGAGGCGGTGAAAGACCTCGACCGCGAACAAGTGCGGGTGATGACCCGGCTGCTGGCGGCCAGCGGCGCACGCACCCTGCGCGTGCTGACCGTTGCGATCGAACCGGGGGTCGGCACAGCGCTGGTCGCCGGGCTGCCCGCGCTGCTGGCGGCGGTGGCGGCGCATTGGCCCGATCGGGTGGTGATCCTGTCGGGCGCGATCGACGATGCGCCCACGCGCCGTGCGCTGGCCACGTGCGACGCACGCGTGCGCATCGTGGTCGCCGGCAATGCCGGAACACTGATCGATCGGCTCGATCCGGCGGGGCGCAGCGCGGTGCAGGCGCTGCTGGCGCAGGCCGACACGATGGTCGCCGCCCTGCCCGGCGCGGGGGTCCGCGATGCGGTATTGGCCGGCGCCGATCTGGTGATCGCCCGCGACGCCACGCCGGATCATGCCTGCCCCGTGGTCCGGCTGGCACCTGATGGCCGGATCAGGGTGGCGCCATGGCTGACCGCATGAACCCCGTCAGCGCGTTTGTGCGCGGTATCGGCACCGGCGCGTGGCTGACTGCGCGCGCGCTGCGCGGGGTATGGGCGCCGCTGTGGACCGGCGATCCGCTGGTAGAGGCGGGGATGACCGACTCGCTGGCGCGGTTCACCTGGGGCCCCTTGCCCACGCTGTCGGTGCTGGCCGCGCTGACCGGGGTGATCGCCGGGGTGTCGGTCGGCCGCCTGTTGCAGTCCTATGATGCGCCCCTGCTGATCCTGGGCGCGCTCGACACCGTGTTGCTGCGCGAAGTGCTGCCGCTGATCGTCGGGGTGTTTGCATCGGGCAGCGTGTCGGTCGAACTGTCGTCACGGCTGGGCGCGATGTCCCTGGCGCGCGAAATCGACGCGATTGAGGCGATGGGCCACGATCCGGTGCCACGCGTGCTGGGCCCGCCGATCATCGCGGTGCTGGTGGCCAGCCCGGTGCATATGCTGGCGGTGGCGGCCGCGGCACTCGCGGGCACGATGGTGCCCGTTCATCTGGCCGCGCATGTCGCCTATCGTGATATGGCCGCGATCGCGGTGTCGGCGGCCAGCGGCCACGCGCTGCTGATCGGCATGGCCAAGGCGCTGCTGTTCGCGTGTCTCGCATTCGGCGTGGGCGCCACCATCGGCGCTGCGCCGGTGCGTGTGCCGACCGGCATCGGCCGCAACGCCGGCCGCGCATTTGTGACCGGGCTGCTGGCGATCTTTGTCGCCGCCGCGCTGTGGAGCGCGCTGTCATGAGTATTGCGCCGGTGCTCACGATGGCGGGCGTGTCGCTGGTGCTGGGCGATGTGCGGCTGTTCGATGGTATCGACCTGACCGTGGGCGCGGGCGAACGCGTGGGCGTGGTGGGTGACAGCGGCACGGGCAAATCGGTGCTGCTGCGGCTGGCCAGCGGCCTGACCGATCCGCTGGCGGGCACGATCACGCTGTTCGGTGAAAGCCTGGTCAATGCCGAACCCCCGCAACGCCGCATCCTGCGTTCGCGCTGTGGCCTTGGTCTGCAAGGCGGATCACTGATCAGCGGGTTGACCGTGGAGGACAACCTGTGGCTGGCATTGGGCGCGGTCAGCGCCGCCCGCGCGCGGTTGCGCCGCCGGCTGGACCGCGTGATGTATGAATTCGGCATCGACTATGCCGCCGCCATGCGCGCGGGCGACCTGTCGCAGGGCGAACGCCAGCGCGTGGAACTGGCGCGCGCGTTCCTGCGCAACCCCGAACTGCTGGTCCTGGATGAACCGCTTGAGGCTTTGCGCGCCTGCGGGCCCGACATGGAAACCCGGTTGCTGCGCCAGATCACCCCGCGCGGGCGCAGCCTGCTGCTGTTGACCCAGGACGTCGCACTGGCGGAACGGCTGTGTGACCGCGTGCTGCATCTGGTGCGTGGGCGACTGGTGACTTTGTCCGGTTAGCGGCGCATAACCTGCGTCATGCTGGCAAATGCGCCCGGCGATAAGGAGTTTTCATGCCAGAAGCATTTTCCGGGTTCGGGTTCGTCCTGATCCTCATCGCGATCGTGCTGGCGCTAAAAAGTTTCGGCATCAACCAGGAATACCAGCGCGGCGTGGTGTTCCGGCTGGGCCGCCTGATGGAAACCAAGGGCCCGGGCTGGTTCTGGCTGATCCCGCTGATCGAACGCGTGGTAAAAATCGATATGCGCGTCATCACCTTTTCGCTCGCCACGCAGGAAACCGTCACGCGCGATGGCGTCGCGGTCAAGATCAACGCGGTGCTGTGGTTTCGCGCGGTCGATGCCGCCAAAGTGGTGACCACGGTGGTCGACTGGTCCAGCGCCGTGATTCAAGCCGCCGAAACCGGCCTGCGCGATGCCATCGGCCAAAGCGAGCTCGATCTGATCCTGAAAGACCGCACATCCATCAATGCCCGCCTGCTCGACATCCTGGGCAAGACGGTTCAGCAATGGGGCGTGAATGTCGATGCGGTCGAAATCAAGGATCTCGACATACCCGAACAGATGCAGCGCGCCATCGCCCGTGAAGCCGAAGCCATTCGCGAAAAACGCGCACGGATCATCAAGGCCGAGGGCGAAAAAGAAGCCTCTGCCACGCTGGCCGAAGCCGCGCGCACGATCGGCGAAGTACCCGGCGCGCTTGAACTGCGGCGCCTGCAAACGTTGAGCGAAATCGGCGTCGAGCACAATTCCACGATCGTCGCGATGTTCCCCACCGAACTGCTGGAGGCCGCCACCCGCATCGCGCGGAGTTGATACGGCGACCCGGCAAAACACGCACGATCCTCCCCGACCGGGGAGGACATTCAGCAACCCGCCGGTGTCGCTCCGCTGGCAAGGTCCTGGGCAAAGGCGGTCGTCGCGCCGGTCAGCGCCGCTTCAAAGGCTTGCGCACGGTCACTGGGGCTCGGTCCGGCAAACGCAGCGCGGGCGCACCATGTGCCGGTGCGGGCGACTTTGCCATGTTCGATCACGGTGGCGTCGAATGCGACGACCGCGCTGCCGGGGGTGCCCGACACTTCTTCAAACCGGGTGAGCGTGGTCAGTACGCGCAGATCGGCGGGCAGCGACAGCCCGGGGCCAGTGACGGCGGCAAAGCGGGCGCGCAGGCCGGTGACCAGGGCAAGCTCCACCGCCTTTGACGGCGGGACTTCCCAGAACAGGCTTTTGGCCTGGTTGATTTCGCCGGGGCGGGTTGGGTCGATAAAGGCGTAGCGGGTTTTGGCAGCGGCGCCGGTGGCATCGACCCCCGCCACCGATACGCTGCGCGGATCAGGTTTTGTCGCCGGGGCAGCGCCGGTTGCGGGCGCCAGCCGCAGCGTGATCGGCGCATCGGCCTTGCCCATCACCGCACAACCGCCGGTGCCCAGCGCGATCAGCGCCGCCAACATACACTGCGTTGCAGCCCGCTTGTTCACTTTTTGGGTTCCAGTCCGGGTGGGTCCTTGAACTGCTGGCCGCGCAGCACAAAGGTCGGGTCCGCGGCCAGCCGTTCGGACAGCGCATCCATGTTGGCGCTCATCCGTTTCAGATTGGCAGTCGCCTCAACCAATTGGGCCGATGCGCCTTCCAACAGCTGGTTGGCATGGGTGGAGCTTTTGGCGGCCTGATCGACCAGCACCGCCAGATTGGCGCGGTTGTCGGCCACCACGCCATTGGCGTTCTGCAGGATGCCATCGACTTGTGCGACGTTCACCTTGGCCATTTTGCCTGTCAGCGTGCGCACATTGCCCAGTGATACCGCCAGATCGCCCCGCCCCGGCACAAAGCTGCGATCGAGATGATCGCTGAGCGAATTGAGCGCGGCCAGGGTCTGTGTCGCGTTGTCGGCAATCTGCGCCATATTGGCCCCGCCGCTGCCCGACCCAAGCATCGCCTGCAGGCGTTGCGCCATCTGGTTGGCAGTGGCGGCCACGCTGGCCGCCTGCTTCACCGCCATGGTGGCAGAGGTGATCAGATCGGGCGCGCGGCGGCATCCGGCAATCGCCCCTGCCCCGGCATCCAGCCCCGGCACAGCCACGCAATCCTGCGCCACCATCGCTACCTGGCATTGCGCCGGGGTCGCCGCCACAGCGGGTTCGATCGCCACCAGTTCGATCGCCGGGGGGGTAAACGGGTTGGCGGCGGCGGCGCTGACATAGCTGCACGCCGACGCCCGCCAGTCGCGCCGCACATTCAGCGCCACGCGAAAATTGCGGCTGACCGGATCAAGCGCGACCGAGCGCACCGCACCCACCACCACTCCGCGAAACGCCACCGGCGTGCCCGCATCCAGCCCCGCCACATTGTCGAGCGTGGTGGTCATGGTGCGATAGCGGAACAGCGGATCGGGCACGAACGCGACGACCGCGACCACCACCAGCGCCGCCACGCAGACGCCGACGCCCCATCTGATCTGTGCCTGTGTCCCCGGCGCCATGATTATCCCCTGCGGGTCGGACTTTCGGCCGATCCCCCGTGGTGTCAAGCGCAAACCGATCACGCGCCGGGCGGCGGAGTCAGCCGGATCGTCACCGCCTTTGTGCTCAGGAATGCCGAAATGCCGTCGTGGCCTTTTTCGCGGCCATAGCCGGATTTCTTGCGCCCGCCGAACGGCACCGAAATGCCCCCGGCCCAATAATCGTTGATCGTCACCTGCCCCGAATCCAGATCGCGCGCCATCGCCAGCGCGCGCGTGATGTCGCGGCTGTATATCCCTGCCATCAGGCCAAATTCGGTGGCGTTGGCGGCGGCCAGCGCCGCTTCATCGGAATCGACGATCTGGATCGACAGCACCGGGCCGAATATTTCCTGCGTCACGCACGCGTCATCGCCGGGCAGATCATCGATCAAAGTGGGGCGATAAAACCACCCGGTGTCGCGCGCATCATCCGCGCCGGTTGCGCCCCCGGTCAGGATCGTGCGGCCCCGCGCGCGTGCGCCATCGACATGCGCGGCAATGCGATCCAGCTGCGCGGCCGAATTGATCGCGTTGATATCGCAGCCGCGCAACCCATGGCCGACGCTCAGCGCCTCGGTCAATGCGACCAGCTGACTCACCACTTCGTCATGCCGCGGCCGCGCGATGATCAGCCGCGATCCGGCCGAACAGACCTGCCCGGCGTTGGAAAAGATGCCCCACAGCGCGCCATTGGCCACCGCCATGGCATCGCAATCCGACAGCGCGATCAAAGGCGATTTTCCGCCCAGTTCCAGCGTCACGCTGGCGATGTTGCGCGCGGCCACTTGCGCCACGCGCGCGCCGGTGGTGACCGACCCGGTAAAGGTAACGTGGCGGATGGCAGGATGTTCAGTCAAAGGACCACCCGCGGCAACGCCGGTGCCGGTCACGACATTGACCACGCCTGCGGGCAACCCCGCCTCTACCAGCAATTGCGCCATGATCAGCGCAGTGAACGGCGTGGTTTCCGCCGGTTTGACCACTGCCGAACAGCCCGCCGCCAGACAGGCGGCAATGCTGCGCGCAAAGGTACCGGTGGGGTAGTTCCACGGAATGACATGCGCCGTCACACCGACGGGTTCGCGGAATGTCATGCTGATCAGGTCCTGACCCAGCGGAATCTGCGTCCCTTCGATGGTCAGCGCGATCCCGGCGTAATAGTCGAACAAGCGCGCGGTGGCGCCGACATCGCCCTCGGCCTCACCCAGCGCTTTGCCAGAATCGAGCGAATCAACCATCGCCAGCAGCGCGGCATCACGGCGCACCAGCGCGGCCATGCGCGACAACACGCCATGGCGTTCCCCGGGGGTCGATTTGCGCCACACCGCAAACCCGCGCGTGGCCGATGCCACCGCACGTTCGACATCATCGGCGTCGCCCGCGGCAAACGCGGCAAATGGCCGCCCCAGCGCGGGATCAAGGCTGTCCATCATCTGGCCATTGATGGGCGGCTGAAATTGCCCATCAATGAAATGGCCATTGGGCAGAACGGGCAGTGCACCGGAATCGAGATAGGCGGCGGCATAGGCGTTGGTCATGCGGTGAACTCGCTCAATTGATAAGTCGACCGGTCCAGCCAGTCCTGCGAAATGGTGACGCCCCAGCCCGGCCCCGACGGAATGGTGACTTTCCCGCCATCGACGTTGAACGGATCGCCTTCGAACAGGCCATCCTGCCATGGGTAATAGTCGTCGCCTTCGATCGAAAATTCCAGGTATTTGCCCGCGTTGGGGATCGCGCCCAGCAAGTGCATCGTGCACACCGTCACCAGCGACAGGTTGGCACTGTGCGGGGTGCACGGCATGCCCGCCGCTGCCGCCATGTGGGCAACCTTCAGCGTGCGCGACAACCCGCCCATATACATCACGTCGGGCTGCACGATATCGACCACATGGCCATCGATCATGCGTTGCCAATGTGCCAGGTCCCAATCCTGTTCGCCGCCAGTCACATCCAGATCGAGCGCGGCGGTCACGGCGCGGGTCTGATCAAATTCCCAATAGGGGCACGGCTCTTCAAAATGGCCGATGCCTTCGTCCTGCAACATGTGCCCGACTTCGATCGCGCGTGCGGGCGAAAATCCGCTGTTGCCATCGACCAGCTTGGCCATGCCATCGCCCAGCGCGCGCGCGACGGTCGGGATCACCGCCTCGGTCCGCCCCAGCCATTCATCCACATCGCGCCCGCATTCGGCACCCACGCGCCATTTGAACGCGTCAAACCCGTATTGATCGCGCAGGGAACACAGCCGCCGCGCCTCATCCTCTGGCGTGATGTCGCGCTTCATCGATGAGGCATAGGCGCGCAACGCCTGGACTTTGCCACCGATCAGTTCGACCACCGGCTTGTCCTCCATGCGCCCGCGCAAATCCCACATCGCGGTATCCAGCCCGGCCAGCGCGCGATAGCGATAACTGCCCGGGTATTTGTGTTCGCGTTCCTCGACAATCCGCACCGCGCCATCGATATCCAGCGCATCGCGCCCCAGCACCCACGGCGCAACCTGGCGGTGAAAGATGGTGGCGGTAATGTCGGCGGTATACGTCGACAGCTGCCCCCAGCCAACGTCGCCGGTGTCGGTGGTCAGCCGCACAAAACCGACATATGCGTTGGAAAACGTTTCCAGCCTGGCAATTTTCGGCACGGGTTTTCAGCCTTTTTCAGTTGGCACGGATCAGGTCGGCAGCCTTGCGCGCCACCATGATCGTGGGCGCATTGGTGTTGGCAGAGGTGATATTGGGAAAAATCGACGCATCGACAACCCGCAATCCATCCACGCCATAAACGCGCAAAGTTGCATCGACCACGCCGCCGTCCGCCTCTGGCGCCATTTTGCAGGTGCCGCACAGATGGTGCACGGTGCCGCTGCGCGCCTTGAAATCATCGACGATTTCGGCATCGCTGGCGGCATCGATATCAAACGCGCGCGCTGTGATCAGGTCCGCCATCGCCGGGGTCGCGGCGATACGGCCGATCAGCCGTGCGGCGGCCACCACATCGCTGCGGTCCTGTGCTGTATCGAGATAATTGGGCTGGATCAGCGGCGCGTCGTGCGGATCGGCCGAACGCAGCGCAATCCACCCGCGGCTGGTCGGGCGGCAGGAATTGTGCCCGATAATGAAGCCGGGCCAGGGGTCGGGCTTGGTCAATTCGCGCTTGCCCACGGTCTCGGTCGAATAGCTGAGCGGGTTGAAATAGAGCTGCACATCGGGCCGCGCCAGATCGGGCCGGGTGCGCGCCATGCCGCCAATCTGGTTGATCGACAGGCTGAGCGGGCCCGACCGGCGCAGGACATAGCGTATGCCCGCCGCGATCCGCCCGGGCCACGATCCCAGCACCGCGTTCAGCGTCGGTTCGTTGGCGCGATACAGGTAATTGATACCAAGGTGGTCCTGCAGATTGCGCCCGACCGCGTGATTGGCCTTGACCACCGGCAGGCCCAGCCCCTGCAACAGCGGCGCCGGGCCAATCCCGGACCGCTGCAACAGCACCGGTGATCCCACGCCACCGGCCGCCACGATCACTTCGCCCAGCGCGGTTATGGTCTGCGTTCCGCCCTTGCCACGCACCGCCACGCCGGTCGCGCGCTGCCCGGCAAACACCACGCGTTCAACCAGCACGTGCGACCGCACCTCAAGATTGTGGCGCCGGCGGGCGGGATGCAAAAAGGCGTCGGCGCTGGAACAGCGCAGGCCATCGCGCGTGGTGATGGCATAGGGAAACACGCCTTCGTCCCCCAGCGGCGGCAGATCATCGCGCCGGGGCAGCCCGGCCTGTTCGCCCGCGCGGAAAAAGTGCTGTTTCAGCGGGTGACATTCGGGTTCGCGGTGGGACACCCACAGCGGCCCCGCCCCGTGGCTGCTGCCATCGGCATCGACATGGTGTTCAAACGCATCGAACACCGGCGCCACATCGCCCCAGCCCCAACCCGGATTGCCCGCCGCTGCCCAATCATCAAAATCGCTGGCCAGCCCGCGGCAATAGACCATGGCGTTGATCGAGCTCGACCCGCCGATCACCTTGCCGCGCGGCAGATAGGCGGTGCGCCCGTCCAGCCCCGGCACCGGGTCAGACCGGAACCGCCAGTTGACCCGCGCGTCGTAAAACGTGTGGCCATACCCGATCGGCATGCGAATCCAGAAATCGCGATCGCTGCCCCCTGCCTCCAGCAGCAGCACGCGGGTGTTCGGGTTTTGCGACAGGCTGTCGGCCAGCACGCAGCCGGCCGAGCCCGCGCCAATGATAATGTAATCAAAGCTTTCCAAATACCATCTCGCAAACCATGACTCGCTGGCCATGGCCTTGCGACAGCCGAAGCCATCAGACAATCAATATAAAATCTGGCAAAGGGGTCAAAATATTTTATAGTATCGCCATGGCCACCCCGCTTCCCCCGCTTGTCTGGCTGCGCACGTTCGAAGCCTGCGCCCGGCACCTCAGCTTTGCGCGTGCCGCCGACGAATTGGGGCTGACCCCGGCGGCGGTGGGCCAGCATATCAAGGCGTTGGAAAGCCACCTTGGTTTCATGCTGTTTGAACGGTTGCCGCGCGGCGTGCGGCTGTCCACCATCGGCCGCGCCTATTTCCCGATCGTCGCCACCATGCTGGATGACCTGACCATCGCCACCGCCGGGCTGTTTGGCGGGCAGAATGTGGCGGCGGTCACCGTGCGCTGTTCGGTCAGCTTTGCCACGCTGTGCCTGGCCCCGGCGCTGCCGCGGTTTACCGCGCTGCACCCCGCCATCCCGGTGAAAATCTATTCCTCGATCTGGAGCGATGACCTGGAGGACAGCCAGATCGACATCGACGTGCGGTTTGGCAATGGCCGATGGGAAGGGTTCACCGCGACCGCGCTAACCCGTGCCGCATCCATCCCCGTCTGCCCGCCGCGTACCGATTTTGGCGCTGATCCCGCGCGCGCGCTGTTCGATCTGGCCAGCGGGAGTTCGATCCAGATCGTCGGGCTGGACAATCTGTGGGTCGGGCTGTCACGCCAGCTGGGCTGGCCGGACGGTGCGGTGGTCAGCCGGTTTACCGTCGATACCTCGGCCATTGCGCTCGAACTGGCGGCATCGGGCACCGGTTGTGCGATGGTATCGGCCGATCTGGCGCGGCTGCACCTGCAACGCGGGCTGGTCAGCGCGCCGCCAGGCATCGTGCTGCACCACGACCTGACGCATTATGTGCTGTTGCCCGCGCGCGGCACCCGCCCCAGCCCGGAAACGCTGCGGTTCCGCGACTGGTTGCTGGAAACCTTTACCGGCCCCTGATTTCAGGGCTGTGCCGGCTTGTGCCACAGGATCAGCCCGTCCTGATGCCCGCGCCAAAAACCTTTCCACGTGGGGTTCGCGCCGCCCTGGCTCATCGCGGCATAGCCCGGCGCATCGCCCTTCCATTCGGCATGGTCCGATGCCTCTGCCGGCACATCCAGATAGGCGGCGCGGGCAACATCACCCTTTAGCCGGGTGTCGAGAAACGCGGTGATGAAATGCGTGGCGATCGCGTTGATGCGGTCCTTGCGCCACACGGGGTCGGAAAACCAGTCAAAGTCCCACAGCCGCGCGTGCATTTCCACCGGCGGCGGATTGGTGCCGATATCGTGCCCGGCGGCGACCAGCACCAGCATATGGCGGTCGGAATGCACAGCGCCCTCAAACAGCGCGACCGGGCCTTTTTCAAACCCCACCGTGCGGTCGGCGCTGCCCGCGATCACCAGTAGTGGCGCGTGCACCCCGGCCAGCCCGGCGCCGTCGGCCCCGAATACCGACCACGGCGCGCCACCGGCGGGCGAAATCGCCACCACCGCGCGCACCCCGGCATCGACCAGGCTTCCGGCCTTCGCGCCACTGCCAGCATAGGCCGCAACCAGATCGGCGGGCAGCGCCGCCACCGCCGGGCTGTGCGGATCAAGCCGCGCGCCCGCCACCGCCAGCACGCCATAGCCGCCCATCGAATACCCGATCAGCCCCAGCCGGTCGGCATCCACCAGCGTGCCCAGCATGCCACCGCGCACCGCGCTGATCGTGGCGGTAATGTCCAGCGGCCGCGCCAGCAGCGCCGCCGGGGTTTTGGTGCGGTCCCAGATCGGCGGATCGCGGTGTTCGGGCGCGACCACCACATAGCCCTTGGTCGCCAGGTTTTCGCCCAGCCAGCTCAACATCACGGGATCGTTGTTGTACCCGTGGCTCAGCACCACCACCGGATAATGCTCACCCGCCGGGGCCGCGTTGGCCAGCGCAATGCCCGGCACCGTAAATGCGGCGTCAGCGGTGCCCTTTTCGCCGGTCAGGCTGGCCGTATAGGTCACTGGCGCGGTGCCTGGCGTGGGCTTGGCCGGGTACCAGATGCGCAGATGCAGCACGCGCGTGGCCAAGACCGCGTGGCCCGCCGCCAGCGATGCGAGCGGATCGATCACATCATGCACGGCGATGATCTGCGTGCGCATGCCGGCCGCCGCCGGGCCGATTGCCGCCAGTTCGGGCGCATCGATATCGGGCACGCTGGGCGCCATGGTCGCCGGTTCGGCATGGGCAATGCCCAGCCCCGGCCCGGCCAGCAACGCCGCCAGCAGCGCCACGCCGCCATGACGGAGCAGGTCGCGGAACGGGCGGTGTCGGGTTGCGATCATGGTGGCCCCTGTTGCGAAAAAAGAAATTCAGGCGCCCTGCTTATCCGCCCCGGCGTGATCAGGCCAGCCCCGCCACCCCCCGGCAAAATTTTTCACCCATGGCGCAAATCAGGTCATTTGCAGCCCCCTGCCCGACACGGTAAGCGGGTGTGAAACGAACAGGACAGGGCGCCATGGCACAACAACGGATTGCGATTACCGCCGGCGCATCGGGCATCGGCCTTGCCCTGGCCCAGGCATTCGCGGCGCAGGGCGCGATCGTGCATGTCTGCGATGTGCAGGCAGAGGCGCTGGAGGCCGTGGGTGCGGCCAATCCGGCCATCCACACCAGCCACGCCGACGTCAGCAGCGATGCCGACATGGCGCGGTTCTTTGCCACGATCGGTGACACGCTGGATGTGCTGATCAACAATGCCGGGATTTCCGGGCCGACCGGGCGCTGCGAAGACATCGCGCCCGATGACTGGACCCGCACCATCGATGTCAATCTGAACGGCGCGTTTCGTGCGACCCGGCTGGCGATCCCGCGCTTGCGGCGGGGCCACGCGGCGTCGATCGTGATGATGTCATCCAACGCCGGGCTGTTCGGATGCCCCTTGCGCAGTCCTTACGTCGCCAGCAAATGGGCGCTGATCGGGCTGACCAAGACGCTGGCGATGGAATTGGGGCCAGAGGGCATCACCGTCAACGCGGTGTGCCCCGCCAGCGTCGAAGGCCCGCGCATTCGCGGCGTGATCGCGCGCGACGCCGCCGCACGCGGGCTGGACACCACGGTGGTAGAGGCCGAATACAAGCGCCAGAGTTCCATGCGCCAGTTCATCCAGCCCAGCGAGATCGTCGATATGGTATCTTTTCTGATTTCGCCGGCCGCCCGGAATATTTCGGGCCAGGCCATTGCCGTCGATGGCCACACCGAAGGGCTGTGGTCCGATCTGGAGCCAGCAACATGAAGGCCGTGTGGTACCAGGCAGTCGGCCCTGCCGCACAGGTTCTGCACCATGGCGACCGGCCCGATCCGGTGCCGCAGCCCGGCGAAGTGCGCGTTCGCCTGCACGCCTCCGGCGTCAACCCGTCGGACGTGAAATCGCGCGACGGTTTGCGCGGGCCGATGACGCTGCCGTTTCAGATCCCGCATTCGGATGGCGCCGGGGTGATCGATGCGGTCGGCGATGGGGTTGCACCCGATCGCGTCGGCACCCGCGTCTATGTGTGGAATGCCGCGTGGCGCCGATCCGATGGCACCGCGGCGCAATATGTCTGCCTGCCCGCGCAGCAGGCCGTGCCATTGCCGGATGATGTCGATTTTGCAACCGGCGCCTGCCTTGGCATCCCGGCGATGACCGCGGCCTGGGCCGTGTTTGCCGATGGCGATGTGGCGGGACAGACGGTGCTGGTCACCGGCGGCGCGGGATCGGTGGGTGAAATCGCCATCCAGCTGGCGCGCTGGGCAGGCGCGACAGTTATCGCCACGGTCAGCGGCGCGGCCAAGGCCGCCGTGGCCCACGCCGCCGGCGCGCACCACGTCATCAACTATCGCGACCAGGACGTGGTAGAGGCAGTCATGGCCGCAACCAGCGGCAACGGTGTGGACCGCGTGGTAGAGGTGGAATTCGGCGGCAATCTGGCGGCCACGCTGCCGATCATCAAGGTTGGCGGGGTGATCGCATCCTATGGTTCGATGGCCGACCCGACACCGCAATTGCCGTTCTATCCGCTGATGTTCAAGAACGTGACTGTGCGCATGCTGCTGGTCTATTTATTGCCGCCCGCCGCGCGCGCGCTGGTGATCGACCGGCTGGCCGCTGCCATGGCGCAAGGCGCCCTGCGCCCGCGCATAGCCTTGCGCGTGCCGCTGGAGGACGCGGTGACGGCGCATCAGGCGGTTGAAAGCGGCGATCTGATCGGCAACGTGGTTATCGATATTGCCTGATGGCGCGCATTGGGGGGGGAATACCGGGCATGCTGACGCTTGAACCGCTGTTGTCGTTTTCCAACCCGATCACGGTGCAGGCGATCGGGCAGACCCCGTTCGGCACGCGCACCACCTATATCGTGGGTGAAGGGACGTTTGCGGGTCCGCGCCTGCACGGTCGCATTTTGCCGGGCGGCGGCGACTGGATGGTCGAAGGTGGCGATGGCCTGTGCCAGCTGGACGTGCGCAAAACCTTTGAAACCCACGATGGCGCGCTGATCGATGTGCGCTACACCGGGTTGTATCAGATCACCGCCGCGGTCACCGCGCGGCTGGCTGCGGGCGAATCCTGTGATTTTGGCGATACGCTGTTTCAGGTGCAGGCGCGGTTTGAAACCGGCGATGCGCGCTATGGCTGGCTAAACCGCACGCTGGCAGTCGGCGAAGCACGCGAAACCAGCGCGGGCGTCGAATACCGGCTCTATGCCCTGACCGCAGGCTGATTGCCCAGGTCAGCGCGGCGCTGGCGCCAGAGCAACCGGGCCGGTCCATTGCCCGCCGATCGCCTGGATCAGCGCGACCGCGGCGTTCTGCTGGTTGACGGTGTTCTGGATCTGGTTGACCCGCGCGGACTGGGCGGTGGCCTGCGCCACAGTCACGGTGGTGAAATCGATGGTGCCCGCCTGATATTCGTTGCGCGTAACCGCCTCTGCCCGCGCCGCCGCTTGCGCTGCGGTGGCGTATTGGACCGCCTCTGCGCGATAGCCGTCATAGGCGGCCAGATTGGTCTCCACCTCTTGAAAAGCGGTCAGCACGGTCTGGCGATAGGTGGCCACGGTGCCGTCATAGGCCGCACGCGCGCCCGCCACCCGCGCGTTGCGCGCACCCCAGTCGAGCACACTTTGCGCGGCGCTCGCCCCCAGCGACCACAACGATGTGGCCGCGCCAAACAGCCCGGCGACCGATCCTGCGCTGGACCCCAGTGATCCGGTCAGCGATACTTGCGGAAAGAACGCCGCGCGCGCCACCCCGATTTGCGCATTGGCCGCCGCCACCTGGCGTTCGGCGGCAGCGACATCGGGCCGGCGCTCCACCACCGCCGACGGCAGCACGCCGGGCACCACCGGCACCACCGGCCGCCACGGCGCGGGCGCCAGCGCAAACGTGCCGGGGTTTTCGCCCACCAGCACCGCAATCGCGGTTTCATAGGCCACACGCTGCCGCGTCAGGTCGCGCCGGCTGGCCTCGGCATTGGCCAGCGTGGTGCGCGCAGTGTCAACATCGGCGGAATTGACCGTGCCGGCCGCATATTTGTTGCGCGCAATTTCCAGCGAGCGGCGATAGGACACCAGCGTTTCGTCCAGCATCGATGCCTGTGCATCGATCCCGCGCAAGACAAAATAATCAGTGGCCAGCGCGCCCTGTGCCGACAGCGTGGCATTGGCCAATTGCGCCGCCGACGCCTGCGCAGTGGCGCTGCTGGCGCGCGTGGTATTGGCCAGTGCGCCCCACAGATCCGGGGTCCAGCTGGCGGTGCCGGTGGCGGAAAATGACGATTTTGCGGGGATGCGCCCAGACACCGTGCCGTCACGCGACGCGCCGGTGGTCACGCCGACCGTGGGCAACAGGGCCGCGCGATCGACCCGGACCGTCGCCAGCGCCTGCGCATAGGCGGCGCGATAATAGGCCAGATTCTGGTTGGTGATCAGCACGCGCGCCTCCAGCGCGGTCAGCGTGTCATCGCCGAACAGCTGCCACCACGCACCCTTGGCCACCGCGTCCGATGGGCTGGCCGGCACCCAGCCCGGATCGGCGCGGAACGCCGACGTGGGCGTGACGCTGGCGGGCACGTGATAGGCCGGGGCGAACGAACAACCCGCCAGCAGCGTCGCCGCAGCGATCGGCACAAATGCACGGTTGAGCATGGCTTTGGTCATCATACGGGTCCTGACAGGGTGGGTTCGCCGCCCGGTTCCGGGCGCGGGGGCGCGGCACTGTGGCGCGCCAGCAGGTGTTCAAACGGTGAACGCCGGCGCCAGCGGTTCAGCGCCAGATAGACCACTGGCGTGGTCAGCAACGTCAACAGCTGGCTGACCAGCAATCCGCCAACAATCGCGATGCCCAGCGGACGGCGCAGTTCGGCCCCGTCGCCAAACCCGATCGCCAGCGGCAGCGCGCCAAATGCCGCTGCCAGCGTGGTCATCAGGATCGGGCGAAAGCGCAGCAGGCACGCCTCCCGAATGGCGTCAATCGGCGCCATGCCGAGCTGCCGTTCGCTTTCGATGGCAAAATCGATGATCAGGATGGCGTTCTTCTTCACGATCCCGATCAGCAGGATGATCCCGATCAGCGCGATGATGTCGAATTGCCCGCCGGTCACGATCAGCGCCAGAATTGCCCCCAGCCCGGCCGAGGGCAGCGTTGACAGCACCGTCAGCGGGTGGATCGCGGATTCATACAGGATGCCCAGCACGATATAGATCGTGCCGATCGCCGCGACGATCAGCCAGGGGATACTGGCGGTCGATTGCTGAAACACTTTGGCGGTGCCGCCAAAATCACCGTGGACCGTGGCCGGCAGCCCCAACCGCGCCTGCGTCTGCGCAATCAGCGTGGCGGCGGTGCCCAGCGATACCGCCGGCGGCAGGTTGAACGACACCGTGGCCGAGGGTTGGCCGCTGGAATGGCTGACCGCCGCATTGGTCGATGCCGCGCGCCATTGCGCCACGGTCGACAGCGGCACCAGCGTTGATGCCGCGGTGCTGACCGCGCTGCCCAGCGCCGCGCGGTTGCCCAGCGACGCATTGGCCGATGCCGCGTCGCGCGCCTGTGCAATCGGTGCGCCGGTGGGCAGGTACAGCTGGTCCAGCGCCTCTGGCCGGCCGTTGAACGCCGGGTCCAGCTCCATCACCACGTGATACTGGTTCAACCCCTTGTAGATATTGGCAACCTGGCGCTGGCCAAACGCATCATACAGCGTGTTGTCGATGTTGATCATCGACATGCCGAGCGAACTGGCGCGATCGCGATCGACCTGCACATAGGCCGATGCACCGGCATCCTGTTGATCGATATCGACATCGCTGATCATCGCCGGCTGCTTTTTCAGCGCGGCGACCAGCCGGCTGCCGGCATTGGCGAGCCCCTCCGGACTGTCGGCATAGAGCACATATTGGTATGATGCGGTGGTCTGGCGGCCGCCGATCATCAGGTCCTGCACCGGGTTGAGGAACAGGCTGACCCCGCGCACGCGCGCCAGCTTGGGCCGCAGCCGCTCAATCACTTCGGTCACCGGCGCGCGGGCATTGCGCGGTTTCAGATTGACGAACATGAAGCCCGATCCGGCGCGCCCGCCGCCGGAAAACGCCACCACCGTCGCCACCGCCGGGTCGGCGCGCACGATGGCCTCCAGCGCGGTCAGCTTTTCGGCGGTGGCGCGAAACGACAGCGATTGATCAACCCGCAGCCCCCCGGTCATGCTGCCGGTATCCTGTTGCGGCAGGAAACCCTTTGGCGCGATGGAAATGCCATAGACATTCAGCACCACCGCCCCCGCCAGCAGCAACAGCACCGGCCCGCGATGATCCAGCGCCCAGTCCAGCTGGCGCGCATAATTGCGGTGCAGAAAATCGAAAAAGCGCTGCGATCCGCCAAACACCGCGCGGCTGAACCGGTCGCGGTGGCTTTCCGACGCGCGCTCTACCTTTAGCAATCGCGCCGCCAGCATCGGTGTGACCGACAGCGATGCGACCATGCTGATCAGCACCGCCGCGGTCATCGTCACCGCAAATTCGCGCAGCAGGCGCCCGAATATGCCGCCCATGAACAGCAGCGGGATGAACACCGCCACCAGGCTGACCGAAATCGACAACACCGTAAAGCCGACCTCGCGCGCGCCTTGCAGCGCCGCCGGCAGCGGTTTCATGCCCCGCTCCACATGGCGGGCGATGTTTTCGACCACCACGATCGCGTCATCCACGACAAACCCGGTGGCCACCGTCAGCGCCATCAACGACAGGTTGTCGAGCAGAAACCCCAGCAGATACATCACCCCCAGCGTGCCCAGCAGCGATACGATCACCGCCGACGCCGGGATCAGCGTGGCGCGCCAGCTTTGCAGAAACAGGCTGACCACCAGCACCACCAGCAATGTCGACACCGCCAGGCTGACCTCCACCTCGGCCAGCGAGGCGCGGATGGTCACGGTGCGGTCGGTGGCCAGCGACAGCTTGATATCGTCGGGCAACAGCGCCTGCAGATCGGGCAATTGCGCCTTGATCGCATCGACGGTCAGCACGATATTGGCATCGGGCTGGCGGGTGACGATGATCGGCACCGCGCGCTTGCCGTTGAACAGCCCCATCGTGCGCGTGTCTTCGGGCGCATCGATAACCCGCGCAATATCCATCAGCCGCACCGCCGCGCCATTGCGCCAGGCAATCACGGTCGGCGCAAAATCGGCCGCCGACAGCGCCGGATTGTTGCCATAGACCTGCCAGGCCAGACCATTGCCGCTGGTGCTGATACCTTCGATCACCCCGCGCGGGCGGTTGGTGCTGGCCGATTGCAGCGCGGTGCGCACGTCTTCCAGCGCGATGCCGTCGCGCGCCAGCACGGTCGGATTGATTTCGATCCGCACCGACGGCAGCGCCGCGCCGCCCAGTTCGACATTGCCGACGCCGTTCACCTGCAACAGTTTCTGCTGCACGATATTGGCCACCGCGTCATAGATCTGATCAGGGGTGCGCGTCTTGCTGGTCAGCGCCAGGATCAGGATCGGCGCCTCGGCCGGGTTGATCTTGCGGTAATTGGGCTGTGATTTCAGCGTGGTCGGCAGATCGGCGCGCGATGCGGCAATCGCCGCCTGCACATCGCGCGCGGCGCCATCGATATCGCGCGCCAGATCAAACTGGATGACAACACTGGCCGAACCGGTGGTGGAGCGCGAGGTGATCTCGGTCACCCCGGCAATCGCCTGCAAGTGCCGTTCGAGCGGGCTGGCAACGGTGCTGGCCATCGTCGCCGGGCTGGCCCCCGGCAGATTGGCCTGAACCTGGATCACCGGAATATCAATGCGCGGCAGCGGCGCCACCGGCAGGTTCAAAAACGACAGCACCCCGGCCAGCACCACGCCGATCGTCAACAGCACGGTGCCCACCGGCCGGCGGATGAAAGGCGCGGAAAAGTTCACGCCGGATTCGGTTGCGGTGCTGGCACTTGCGGTGCTGGCGGTGGCGCCGCCGGACCGGAACGGCCGTCACGCGCCGCCCGCCGGCCTTCGAACGCCAGAAAGATCACCGGCGTGGTGAACAGCGTCAGCACCTGGCTGAGGATCAGCCCGCCGGCGATCGCCAGCCCCAGCGGCTGACGCAGTTCATGCCCCATGCCGGTGCCGAAAATCATCGGCAGCGCGGCAAACAGCGCGGCAAAGGTGGTCATCATGATCGGCCGGAACCGCAACAGCGCGGCGCGACGGATCGCGGTCAGCGGGTCCTGACCCTGTTCGCGCATGGCGGCGATGGCAAAATCGATCATCATGATCGCGTTCTTTTTGACGATCCCGATCAGCAGCACGATGCCGATCACGCCAATCACCCCCAACCCGTATGACGAAAACAGCAGCACGATCAGCGCGCCCACCCCTGCCGAGGGCAGCGTCGACAGGATGGTAACCGGGTGGATAAAGCTTTCGTACAGCACGCCCAGCACGATGTAGACCACCAGCACCGCCGCCAGCACCAGCAGCAGTTCGTTGCCCAGTGCCGACCGGAACGCCGATGCCGCACCGGAAAAATCGGTGGTGACCGACAGCGGCAGGCCAATCTCCTGCTCTGCCCGTTCGATCGAGGCGACCGCCGCGCCCAGCGACACACCGGGCGCCACATCAAACCCGATCGACGCATTGGGAAACTGGTTTTGCCGCGACAGTTCCAGCGGCACCCAGCCTTCGCGAATGGTGGCGACCGTGCCCAGCGCGACCTGCGTGCCAGAGCTCAACGGGATATAGAACCGCGCCAGCGCCGATGGATCGGCCAGCATACCCGGCGCGGCCGACAGGATCACCCGGTTCTGGCTGGACTGGGTATAGATCGTCGAAATGATCCGTTGGCCAAACGCATCATACAGCGCGTTGTCGATGGTCAGCGATGACAGCCCCAGCCGCGCGGCGGCATCGCGGTTGACATCGATGGTGATTGCCCGACCCGCCCCCAGGCTGGCGGTGTTGACATCCACCAGCGCAGGATCATCGCGCAATTTGTCCGCCAGTTTTCGCGCCCAGGTGTTGACCACGTCGGCATCGGCGCCCTGCAGCGAAAAACGATACGGGGTCAGCCCGGTTTCGGTATCGATGGTCAGGTCCTGCACCGGTTGCAGATAGATGCGCACGCCGGCCACGTGCGCGGCGCGCGCGGCCAGATCGGCGGTGATCGTGGCCAGGCTGCCGCGCTGGGTCACGGGTTGCAGATTGATGATCATCCGGCCCTGGTTGAGCGCGGCATTCTGGCCATCGACGCCCACCGCCGATGACAGTGACGCCACCCCCGGCGCATCCAGCAGCGCCGCCGCAACCCGTTGCTGCAACGCGGCCATCTGCACAAAGCTGATATCGGGGCTGGCCACCACGGTCGCGCGGATCTGGCCGGTGTCCTGCACCGGAAACAGGTTTTTGGGGATCACCCAGAACAATCCGCCGGCCAGCAGCAGGCTGAGCGCAAACACCGTCAGCGTCGCGCGCGGGCGATCGATCACCCAATCCAGTGCCCCCGCATAGCTGCGCGCCAGCCGGTCGAATTGCGCCATCGCCTTGTCCACCACGGCCAGCCGCCGTTCGGCATGCGCCGGGCGCAACAGCCGCGCCGCCAGCATCGGCACCACCGTCAGCGCGACCACCGCCGACAGCACGATGGTCACCGCCAGGCTGATCGCGAATTCGCGAAACAGCCGCCCGACCACATCACCCATGAACAGCAGCGGGATCAGCACCGCAATCAGGCTGAGCGTCAGCGATATGATCGTAAAGCCGATTTCGCTCGCACCTTTCAGCGCGGCATCGAACGGTTTCATCCCGTCCTCGATATGCCGCGCGATGTTTTCGATCACCACGATCGCGTCATCGACCACAAACCCCGATGCGATCGTCAGTGCCATCAGCGTCAGGTTGTTGATCGAAAAACCCAGCGCCCACATCGCCGCAAATGCGCCGATCAGGCTGAGCGGGACCGATATCGCGGCAATCAGCGTCGCGCGTGGTGAGCCCAGGAACAGGAATATCACCAGCACCACCAGCAGCACCGCCACCACCAGTTCAAACTGCACATCCGACACCGACGCGCGAATGCCCTCGGTCCGGTCGGTCAGGACCGTCACTTTGACATCGGCGGGCAATTGCGCCTGCAGATCGGGCAGCGATGATTTGATCGCATCGACGGTGGCGATGACATTGGCGCCGGGCTGGCGCTGCACATCGATGATCACCGCCGGTTGCCGGTTCATCCAGCTGCCGGTGCGCACGTTTTCCACGCCGTCTTCGACACTGGCGACGTCTTTCAGCCGCACCGGCTGATTTTTGGCCACCGCCACGATCAGGTCGGCATAGGCCTTTGCGCTGCCGAGCTGATCGTTGGAATCGATCGTCCAGCTTTTCGCCGCGCCGTCAAAACTGCCCTTGGCAATGTTCGAATTGGCGTTGGCAATGGCGTTGCGGATGGTTTCCAGGCTTAGCCCGCGCGCGGCAAGCGCCTGCACATTGGCAAAGATCCGCACCGCCGGGCGCTGGCCCGCCGACAGGCTGACCAGGCCAACGCCCGATACTTGCGCGATCTTGTTGGAAAACTGGCGTTCGACAATGCCGTCAACTTCACCCAGCGACCGCGTTGCCGATGTGACCGCCAGGGTCAGGATCGGCGCATCGGCGGGATTGACCTTGGCATAGACCGGCGGTGCCGGCAGATCGGACGGCAGCAGCGAATTGGCCGCGTTGATCGACGCCTGCACTTCCTGTTCGGCGACATCAAGCGACAGCCCGAGCGCGAATTGCAGCGTGACCACCGATGCGCCCGACGACGAATAGGATGTCATCCGGGTCAGCCCGGGCATCTGCCCGAACTGGCGTTCCAGCGGGCTGGTCACCGTCAGCGCCATCACATCGGGGCTGGCCCCCGGGTACAGCGTACTGACCTGAATAGTCGGGTAATCCACCTGCGGCAGCGCCGACAGCGGCAATTGCCCCCAGGCGATCAGCCCGGCCAGCAGCAACGCGACCATCAACAGGATCGTCGCCACCGGGCGCAGGATAAATGGTCGCGACGGGCCGCCCGGCAGGGTGTCGCCGGTCGGCGGGTTTGCCGCGATATCGCTGTCGGTCACGGGTTGCCGGCCCCGCCCGCGCCCTTGCGCCGCTGGCCGCCCGCTGTAACACCTTTATCTCCGGGCAGACGCACGGCGGACCCGTTGTCCAGCCCGTCGGCGCCTTCGGACACCACCACCTGCCCGCGGGTCAGCCCGGACAGGATCGCGGTGCGCGTGCCATCGCTGGGCCCGGTGCGCACCACGGCGATTTTCACGGTCTTGTCAGGTTGCACCAGAAACACGAAATCACCCTGCGTACCGTGGCGCAGCGCCGATACCGGCACTGTCGGCACCTGGCGCAGGGTATCGACCAGCATCGTCACGTTGACGAACTGGTTGGGAAACAGCGCCCGCGCTGCTGCACCCGATGCCGCGCCCGACGCTGCAACCGGCGGGTTGGCCACACGTGCCTTGGCCATGACTGTGCCGGTGGCGGTGTTGATCTGGTTGTCAAAGGTCGAAAACGCCCCTTGCGCCAACACGGTCTTGTTATCCTGGTCCAGCACCGTGACCGGCAGCCCGGCGCCGCTGCCGACCTTGCGCTGAACATCGCCCAAGAGCGCCTGCGGAATCGAAAATTGCACATCGATGGGATCGATGCGGGTCACCACCGCCACCCCGGCGGCATCCGATGGCGTGGTAAAGCTGCCGACGCTGACCTGTTTCAGCCCGATCCGGCCCGCAAACGGCGCCTTGATCGTGGTGTATTGCAGGTTGAGCCGCGCCGAGCCCACTGCGGCGCGATCGGTGGCGACGGTGCCCTCCAGCTGGGCCACGGTGGTGCGTGCATTTTCCAGCGTCTGCCGCGCGACCGAATCCTGCATGCTGAGCGTTTCATACCGCTGCAGGTCAAGCCGTGCCATCGCCAGCGTGGCGCTGTCGCGCGCCAGCGTCCCTTCGGCCTGTTGCAGGGTCAGCGCATAGGGGCGCGGATCAATCTGCACGATCGGCTGGCCGGCAGAGACCATCTGCCCTTCGCGAAACAGGATCGCGGTGACATTGCCCGACAGCTGGGTGTGCACGGTCGCGGTATCGAGCGGGGTGACCGTGCCGATCGCACTGACCGTTTCGGGCATATCGGCCAGCACCACCGGGGCCACCGCCACCGCCGATGGAGGCCGGCCCGATTTGGCATTTTTGGTGACCCCGGCAGCGGCAAACCACCGTGCAGCCAGCGCCACCGCCACGATCGCCAGCACCACCAGCAACCACGCCAGCCAGCGCGGACGCGATCGGCGCAGGGCGTCATCGGTCGTTTCGGGGCCTTGCGGGGTAAAACCCGGCGATGGGAAACTGGACAGGGCAATCCTCCGTGGGCCCGCGCCAGCGCCCAATGACAGGGGTGCTGGTGCGATCTGCCACCTTGCAACGGATCGCAACGTGCGACCGCGCGGGCTTCCTAACGCGTTTGGTTGTCCGAACGGAAACACTTAATTGTCGTGGTGGCGCCGATAGCGGGCAACAATTGCATCAAGACGTATCAGGCTCGGGCTCGGGCGCTGCCGCGGGCGGGCGCAGGCGGGCTCGGGCGCTGCCGCGGCCACACATCTGCGGGGTTGACGCATCAAAGGCGCTACGCCAACGCCGCCATCAGCCTTCCCGGCGCCTTGTGCCACAGGAGTTCCTTCGCGTGACCGACCATGCCGCCCCGCCCGCGCCTGCCATCCGTCCACTGCCGGGGGCGCCATTCCGGGGCAATCTGCGGCTGATCGACCAGGGTGAATGGGCCGGATGGCACCAATGGGCAGGCAATGACCCGTTCGAGGATTCGACCGGACCGTTTTACGTCGCGCACGATGAACACGGCATTGTCTGCGGGTTTCGCCCGGCGGCACACAACCGCAATGGCCATGGCAGCATCCACGGCGGGTGCCTGATGACCTTTGCCGATTTTGCACTGTTCATGCTCGGCGCGTCACAGGGGGAGGAAATTCACGGCGTGACCGTCAGCATGAATTCGGAATTTCTGGCGCCGGCCTATGCCGGGCAACTGCTGATCGGGCGCGGCGAACGCATTGCCGGGGGGCGCAGTTTGCTGTTTGTGCGCGGGGTAATCAGCGCCGATGGTGCGCCAGTGCTGTCATTTTCGGGGGTCGTAAAGCGCGTAAAGGGCGCCTGACGGTATCAGGCGCCCCTTCGCAGGCCATCAACCGACGCGCGTGCCGGTCATCGGAAAAGTGCCGAACATGCCGGCGGTGACCGATCCAGCCACGCTGTCGCCCGTGATCGTCGCCTTGCAATCGATCTTCATTGGCATCGGCGAGGTGATCTTGCTGGACCAGATCAGCGTGTCGCCGTCGACCACGCCGTCGGGAATTTCGATCGCACCCATCGGGCCGTTGTTGCTGCCCGTGAACGCGCCGCCGTCGGCGTTGACCGTCAGGGTGGATTTCTGTTCGCCCATCGGCGTTTTCGTCACGACTTCATAAACACCGCTAACTGACATCGTATTCTCCCGTTGATATGGCGTTGGCTTGATCACGCAACGTCTGGAATTTCGCTGTTGCCTACAATGATGTCAACAGCATTGCAGCGCGGCGCCAACACCGGCCAAAATGCTTGACGTCATGACCGGGAACGCGACAACAGACGACGCGTGCGCAGGTGCGCTGATTTCACGCAAACCCAGCAAACCGGGAGCAGACCGCTGCACACCAACACGCCTTCACCCTTGCTGCACGACGGTTTTCTGCTGCTGGGCTTTGCGCTCGCGTTTGTGCTGCTGTTCCGCCGGCTCGGTCTGGGGGCCACGCTGGGCTATCTGCTGGCGGGCGTGGTGGTCGGGCCGCAATGCCTGGGGCTGGTGGGCCAGGCCGAACAGAAAATGGGCATTGCCGAACTGGGCATCACCCTGCTGCTGTTTCTGGTCGGGCTGGAACTGGAACCGGCGCGGCTGTGGCGGATGCGGCGCGATATCGTCCTGACCGGGCTGATGCAGGTGGCCGGGTGCGGGCTGGTGCTGGCCGCCGCGCTGCATTTTCTGACCGGGTTCAGCCAGGCCGCGGCGCTGGCGCTGGGGCTGCCGCTGGCGTTGTCGTCCACTGCGCAGGTGCTGCCGATGCTGCAATCATCGGGCCGGCTGAAAACGCGGTTTGGCGAACGCGCGTTTGCCATCCTGCTGTTTCAGGATCTGTCGATCATCCCGCTGATCACGATTGTCGCCGCGCTCAGCCGCAATCCGGCCGATGCCGGTGGCCCGCCCGGCTGGCAGATGGTGCTGGAAACCGCGGGAGCTATTGTGGCGCTGGTGCTGGCCGGGCGCTATGCCCTGCGGCCGCTGTTCCGCCTGATCGGCGATCTGGGCGAGCGCGAGATGTTTGTAGTGGCGGCGTTGTTCACCGTGCTGGCGGCCGCCGCGCTGATGGAATTTCTGGGGCTGTCGAGCGCGCTGGGCGCGTTCATCGCCGGGGTCATGCTGGCGGGATCACCCTATCGGCATGAGCTGGAGGCCGATGTCGAACCGTTCCGGTCGATCCTGTTGGGGCTGTTTTTCCTGTCGGTCGGGATGATGCTGGACCTGAGCGCGATCATCCATGATCCGCTGTTTGTGGTGGCGATGGCGCTGCTGGTGATCGTGATCAAGGCCGCGGTGATCATCGGCATTGGCGCAATGCTCGGCATGGGCTGGCGCGCCGCGCTGGCGCTGGGGCTGTTGCTGAGCCAGGGCGGCGAATTCGGCTTTGTGCTGTTTGCCCAGGCCACCCGCGCCATGCTGATCGCGCCCCAGGCGGCCAGCCTGTTTGGCGCGGTGGTCACGCTGTCGATGGCCACCACCCCGTTCCTGATGACCGCCACGCGCCGGTTCCGCACCCCACCCGCCGATCAGGAGGCGACGCGTGAGGCACCGGGCGAACAACCCGCCAGCGATGGCGCCAGCGCGCTGATCGTCGGCTATGGCCGGTTTGGCCAGGCGGTGGGCCAGATGTTGATGACGTGCGGCATTGCGGTCACCTGCATCGATCGCAACGTGACCGCGATCGACCGGTCCGCCGCGTTCGGGATGAAAGTCTATTTTGGCGAAGGCACCCGGCTGGATGTGCTGCGCCAGGCCGGCGCGGCCGATGCGGCGATGATCCTGTTCTGCATCGATGGCGATCAGATCGATGCCGCGCTGGTACAGGCCGTGCACCACGCCTTTCCCCAGGCGTCGATCCATGTCCGCGTGTTCGACCGCCGGTCAAAGATCCTGCTCGATCCCACCCCGGCCAGATATGTCATCCGCGAAACGATGGAATCGGCGATTGCCATGGCGCGGCTGGCGCTTGACGACGTGGGCCTGTCCAACGAGGCGATCGGCCGCGCCGAAACCAAATTCCGCGCGCGCGATCAGGAACGGCTGACGCTGCAGATCGAAACCGGCGACATGCACGCCGCCGACCACACCATCGTGACCGAAGTGGCGATGGAGCCCGTTGTCGAAGGTGGCTGATGCATGCAGCGGCATGGAAACATGATGCCGCTGCATGGACATTTCGATGCAACGGCATCAAACGGGCAATCCCTGCCGACCGGTTAATCGATGCATCGGCATCGAACCGGAATTGTGCCCCGCCCCGGCGCGGTCCATCACAATGGCCATGACCACACCCGCCGCCATCACGCTGCTCGCCTGGGATCGCCTGCTGTCGGCCAGCGCGCGCGCACTGGGCCATGCCCGCCGCGAACTGAAACGCGGCGGGCTGCCGCCGATCGAATGGTATGACATCCTGGCCGCGCTGGAACGGCGCGGGCCCACCCGCCCGCGCGATCTGCAATCCGCGCTGGGCATCGAACAGTACAATCTGTCGCGGCTGCTGTCGCGGATGGCGCAGGCCGGGCTGGTGACGGTAACCCCCGCCCCTGGCGATGCGCGCGGGCAACTGGTGGCACTGACGGCCGAGGGCACGGCGCGGCGGGCGGCGATGTGGCCGGCCTATGCCGCTGCCATCAGCCAGTCGATCGAACCACGGCTGGACAGCGATGCGCGGATCGCGCTGGCCGGGATGCTGGACAGGATCGGCTGAAGCCCATGCAGTTTCCGCTTGCCCGGGCAGCCAATCCGCGCTCTTAATCGTGTGGTTAAATCACCACAGGAATGCTCATGCCCACCACTGCCCATGCCGCGCTTGATCCACGCACACCGGTGATCGTCGGCGTCGGCCAGGCGGTCGAACGCATTGAAGACGCAGGCTATGTCGGCCTTTCCGCCGCTGACCTGGCCGCGCGCGCAGCCGAAGCAGCGCTGGCCGACAGCGGGGCGGCCGACCGCGCCCGCGCCGCGATCACCGCCGTGGGTGCGGTGCGCACGTTTGAGGATTCCAACGCCGCGCCGTTTCCATTCGGCAAGCCTGACAAATTCCCGCTGGCCGTGGCGCGGCGGCTGGGCATCACGCCCGCGCTGGCCGTGCTGGACAAAGTCGGCGGGCAATCGCCGGTCACCCTGCTGATGGAGATGGGCGCGCGGATCTTGGCCGGTGAAGCGCAGGCCGCGCTGGTGTTCGGCGCAGAGGCGATTTCGTCCACCCGCCACCTGTCCGCACAGGGGCAGATCCGCGACTGGGCCGAAACCGACGATGCCGCGATGGACGATCGCGGGCTGGGCGTCAAAGGCCTGCTGTCGCCGCTGGCCATCGCGCATGGCATAGTATCGCCCCCGATCGCCTATGCGCTGATGGAAAACGCCCGGCGCGGCAGGTTGCACGCCGATCGCGTCAGCTATGCGCGCATGATGGGCGACCTGTTTGCCCCGTTTACGCACATTGCCGCCGCCAACCCCTATGCCTGCGCCGCGTCATCACCACTGACGACCGACGAAATCGCCACGCCGACGGCGCGCAACCGGCTGGTCAGCGATCCCTACACGATCAAACTGGTGTCGCGCGATCAGGTCAACCAGGGCGCCGCCGTGCTGCTGATGAGCGTGGCCGCCGCCCGCGCCGCCGGCATTCCCGAAACGCACTGGACCTTTATCCACGCTGCCGCCACGGCGCAGGAAAAGGACATCCTCGCCCGACCGCAGATTGATGCCTATCCTGCCGCCCGTGCCACGCTTGCGGCCGCACTGGCGCTGGCCGGGCGCGTGCCCGCCGATTTTGCCGCGTTCGATCTGTACAGCTGTTTTCCCATCCCGGTGTTCAATGCGATGGGCGCACTGGGGCTGGCGGCGGATGATCCACGCGGACTGACCGTAACCGGCGGGCTTCCCTATTTTGGCGGCGCGGGAAACAACTATTCGCTGCACGCGGTGGCCAGCATGGCGGAACGGCTGCGCGGCCATGGCGAGGCGCGCTATGGGCTGATCGGTGCCAATGGCGGGTTCCAATCCAAATACGCGGCGATGGTGCTGTCATCGGCCGCGGCACCGTGGCGCGCGCTGGCGCACGATGCCATTCAGGCCGGGCTGGATGCCGTGGCCGATGTGGTGCCCGTGGCCGAGGCGAATGGCACCGGCACCATTGAAACCTATACCGTGTGGCGCACCAGGGGCGAACCCGCCAATGCCATCGTCATCGGCACCATGGCCGACGGCGCGCGCTTTATCGCCAACGCCGCCGACGACGCGACGCTGGCGCTGGCCGCGCAAACCGACCTGATCGGCGCACACGTCACGCTCAGCTTCGATGGCAAACGCAACCGGTTCAGCGCACGATAAATAGCCCTCCCCCTGAGGGGCGGGGCTTGACGTCACCGCAGACGGCTGACCGGATAGGCACCCATGCGTTTGATCCGCCGCAGCGAAAACGATGACCGCATCGCCGATACCCCCGGCAGCCGCGCCAGGCATTCGCGGTGGATGGCGTCATAGTCCGACAGATCCGCCGCCGCCACGCGCAACAGGTAATCGGCGGTGCCGCTCATCAGGTGGCATTCCAGAATGTCGTCAAAATCCGCCACGGAACGCTCAAACCGGTCCATCGCCTCGCGGCTCTGGCTGGTCAGCGTGATTTCGACAAACACCTCCACCGCCAGCCCCAGCCGGCGCGGATCGACCCGCGCGGCATAGCCGGCGATCAGCCCCGCCTCTTCCAGCGCCTTGATCCGCCGGTGGCACGCCGATGGCGACAGCGCGACCAGCTCTGCCAGATCGGCCACCGATCGCGACGAATCGTTTTGCAGCGCTTCAAGCAGGTTGCGGTCGGTACGATCCATGCAAAAATTTTCCGATAATTGCCCATGATGCGCAATACCATTGCAGCGACCCCCGCAACAAGGGTGAAATCGGGTGATACATTGCGCACGCCCGGGATTATTCTGCGCGCACAGTTTTTCGACACAGGAGCGACCCATGCGCATCGGCACCGTCACCGAAATCAAGAACCACGAATACCGCGTCGGGCTGACCCCGGAATCGGCGCGCGAACTGGTCGCGCATGGCCATGACGTGTGGGTGCAGGCGGGCGCAGGCCTGGGCATTGGCGCCGCCGACGCCGCCTATGAGGCCGCCGGCGCCACCATCAAGCCCGATGCCGCGACCATCTTCGCCGGCGCCGACATGATCGTGAAGGTGAAAGAACCGCAGGCGATCGAATGCGCGCAACTGCGCAAAGGCCAGGTGCTGTACACCTATCTGCACCTTGCGCCCGACCCGGAACAGACCGCCGCGCTGATCAAATCGGGCGTGACCGCGATCGCCTATGAAACCGTCACCGGCCCGGGCCGCAGCCTGCCGCTGCTGAAACCGATGAGCCAGGTTGCCGGCCGCATGGCCATCCAGGCCGGCGCCACCGCGCTGGAAAAGGCGCATGGCGGGCGCGGCGTGCTGCTGGGCGGCGTGCCCGGCGTGGCCCCGGGCAAAGTCGTCGTCATCGGCGGCGGCGTAGTCGGATTCAATTCCGCGCAAATGGCGGTCGGCCTGGGCGCCGATGTCACCATCCTTGATCGCGACCCAGAGGTGCTGGAACGGCTGGACAACCATTTCCAGGGCCGCGCCAGCACGATCTATGCCGGCACCGCCACGCTGGCCGCGCTGGTGGCAGAGGCCGATCTGGTGATCGGCGCCGTGCTGATCCCCGGCGCCGCCGCACCAAAACTGGTCACGCGCGCCATGCTGTCCACCATGCGGCCGGGCGCGGTGCTGGTCGATGTCGCCATCGACCAGGGCGGCTGTTTTGAAACCAGCCACGCCACCACCCATGCCGAACCGACTTATATGGTCGATGGCATCGTGCACTATTGCGTCGCCAACATGCCCGGCGCGGTCGCGCGTACCAGCACTTATGCGCTCAACAACGTCACCCTGCCCCACGCCCTGCGCATGGCCAACCTGGGCTGGAAAGCCGCCCTGCGCGCCGACGCCCACCTGGCCGCCGGCCTGAACGTACACGAAGGCCACGTAACGTACGAAGCCGTCGCGGTTGAACTCGGCTATCCCTACGTGCCCGTGGCCGAAGTGCTGGGCTGAACCAACATAAGCCCCTCCCCTTAGGGGCTACGGCATTCACACATCGTGGTTGCGAAGGTTGCAGATGTCTGATTCGT
>NZ_JBBATI010000031.1:0-50953 GCF_040398825.1 Novosphingobium sp. | reverse complement strand
GTGCCGGCCTGTCACGCCGGAGGTCGCGGGTTCAAGTCCCGTCACTCGCGCCATGGTTTGAACGTCAGGAAATGCGGCCGGGTTAGGGTTTAGCCCCAGCGACCAGTTTCCATCCAGATCAGGAACCGCCGCAGCGGCAGCAGCCAGATCGTGCCCAGCACGATATAGGCCAGCGTCTGCACCAGCACCGGCAACTGGCCCAACGGCCCCGACAATTCGCCCACCAGCCCGGCATAGATGCCCAGCGCCAGCAGCAGCAGCAGGATGCCCACCGGTTTGCGCCAGGTTGGCCGGAAACGTTCAACATCGGGTTCGATCATCGGCCATGTTCCGCAAATGGCCCAAAGAGCCGGGTGGGTGTGACGACCGCCATCAGCGGCCGATCATGCGCTTCGTGCGGCAGATCGCCAACCAATTGGCAGTCCCACGCCAGACCGATAGCTGGCACTTCGGGATGCGCGGCCAGCCAGCGATCATAATGCCCGCCACCCTGGCCCAGCCGGCCACCGGCGGCAGTAAACCCCACCAGTGGCACAAACAGCACGTCGGGCGTGACCAGCGGCGCCGTCGATGCCGGCTGTCCCGTGCCGAACGGCCCGGTTTCCAGCAGTTCATCGATATGCGCCGATTGCCATTGGCGAAATTCCATCGCGCTGTCAGGGCCGCCAAACCACGGCAGCGCGATTGCGTGCCCGGCTTCGTGGTAATGGCGGGCATAGCCCAGCGCCGGGGCTTCACCGCTGGTGGCGATATACAGCCCGATGGTCGCCCCCGCCGGAACAAGCCCGGCCAGCGCTGCGGGCGGGCGTTTCAGCACCAGCGCCGCCACCCGAGGGTCGAGCGCGGCGGCATATTCGCGCCGCGCGGCGCGCAGGGTTTTGCGCAATTGCGCTTTGGCCAGCGACACCGGGTCCGACACGTAGGGGGGTAGTCCTTTTGATCAGGCCAGCCGTGGGGCACAGGCTGGTCCGGTTTGTCTGGCCAGGATCAGCGCTGGCGGTATCAGCGGGATGGGTGACGGGCCCACCATGGGTCGTTTGCTCGGAAAATCCTCTGACGCGTGACGTCAGGTGGGAACCATGTGTCCTGGACCAGGATCCAGGTCAGGGACAGCCCCCATAGGATTAGTTATAGCCTCAGGGATGTTCATGCGGCTCGTACCGGGCAGAACCCGTCACCCCCTATCTAGGCGTCCTGATCGGAATGCTCAAGATGTGCGGCAAGCTTTTCCACCCGATCGGCCAGCGCGGCGACGCGGGCCAGCAATTCGGGCGCGATTGCATTGTTCTGCGGCGTAGGCGTGGACGGTGGCATTGTCGGCGGTGGTGGGGGCGGGGCCGTTTGCAGGCCGTGCAATTCATCGGCCAGCATCAGCGCCGCAATCAACAGCATGCGCGCCTCGGTCTGGCCCTGGCCCGGGCCCAGATTGCGCATGCGTTCATCGATCATCGCCGCCAGCATGGTGATATGCGGGATTTCTGCCGGCGCAACCGCCAGCACGTGGCTGCGGCCGCCGATATTGAGCGTGACGTTGGTGGTCGGCGTGGTCATGACGGCGTGGCCGCGTCCGGTGTTTCGATCACCGCCGGTGGTTCCGGCAGGTTGGCCAGCAACAGGTCAAGCTGATGCAGTTCCTTGGCCACGGTGTCCTTCAACCGCCGGTGCCGCGCCTTCAACGCGGTCAATTCGGCCAGTTGCGTATCGCGCGCAGCGGCAGCCCGTTCGAGCCGGTCAAGCGCCAGCGCGATCCGGTCGAGTTCGGGTTCCAATCGTCCGGTGTCCATCGCTTCTCGCTAGCACATCGCCCGATGCGTGCAAGCGCCCCGGTGGCATGGCGACAGGGGCGGGCCAGTGCTGCACCGGCCATCTGCGCATATGCCGCAGACCAACGCAGCAATCCAGCATTTCCGCCAATGCATAGGAATGCGCGACGCGCTGGTCGGGCCAGCATCGGGGTGGGGCGGTCGGGTCGCCGGTCGCAGCCTTGACGACCGGTGTGCCAAGTACCAAGAGACCGCGAACGAATCGGCATAATCCGCTTTGATACGTTGCGCGTGGGGCTCTCGCGCGCCGCAATAAGGGTGCACGTGGTATGAGCGGCGAAACCGGAACACTGGCAGCGGTAACGCCAGCATCAATGGCCAACGCCATTCGCGCGCTGGCGATGGATGCGGTGCAGGCGGCCAATTCGGGGCATCCCGGCATGCCGATGGGCATGGCCGATGTCGCCACCGTGCTGTGGAGCGAATTCCTGAGCTTTGATCCGGATGCGCCGGACTGGGCCGACCGCGACCGGTTTGTGTTGTCGGCCGGGCACGGTTCGATGCTGATCTATGCCTCGCTCTACCTGTCGGGATATGCCTCGCCCACGCTGGATGATATCCGTGATTTCCGCCAGCTGGGCAGCGTGTGCGCCGGGCATCCGGAAAACTTTCTGATCCCCGGGGTGGAATGCACCACCGGCCCGCTGGGGCAGGGCGTGGCGATGGCGGTGGGCATGGCGATGGCCGAACGCCATCTGAACGCGGTGTTTGGCGACACGCTGGTTAATCACAAGACCTGGGTGATCGCCGGTGACGGCTGCCTGATGGAAGGCATCAACCACGAGGCAGTGGGCCTGGCCGGCACGCTCGGGCTGGGGCGGCTCAATGTGCTGTGGGATGACAACCGCATCACCATCGATGGCGATGCCAGCCTGTCGACCAGCGAAGACGTCGCCGCCCGCTATCGCGCCAGCGGCTGGCACGTGGCATCGTGCGACGGGCACGATTATGCCGATATTGCGCGCGCGCTGGCAGAGGCCGCCGCCGATCCGCGCCCGTCGCTGGTGGCGTGCCGTACGCTGATCGGCAAAGGCGCGCCCAACAAGCAGGGCGGCCACAATGTCCATGGCAGCCCGCTGGGCGCCGATGAAATCGCTGCGACCCGCGCCAATCTGGGCTGGACCGCTGCACCGTTCGACATCCCTGCCGACATTCTGGCAGCCTGGCGCCGCACTGGTGATCGCGGGCGTGCGGCGCACGCGGCCTGGGCTGCGGCCTCCGCCGAACACCCGCTGCGCGGCGAATTTGACCGGCGCATGGCGGGGCAATTGCCGCCGCTGGGCGACGCCGATGCGGCGTTTGCCGGCTGGCTGGAAAGCCCGCGCAAACTGGCCACGCGCAAATCGTCGGAACTGGCGCTGGATGTGCTGGCGCCGCTGGTGCCCGAACTGTTTGGCGGATCGGCCGATCTGACCGGATCGAACCTGACCAAGGTAAAGGCGACGCCGTCGTTCGGCCAGAACGCCTATGGCGGCCGCCACGTGCATTATGGCATCCGCGAATTCGGCATGGCCGCGGCGATGAACGGTGCGGCGCTGCACGGCGGGGTCATCCCCTATGGCGGCACGTTCCTGGTGTTTTCGGACTATTGCCGCAATGCCATCCGCCTGTCCGCGTTGCAGCATGCGCGGGTGATCTATGTGCTGACGCATGATTCGATTGGCCTGGGCGAAGACGGACCAACGCACCAGCCGGTTGAACATGTGATGAGCCTGCGGCTGATCCCCAATATCCACGTGTTCCGCCCGGCCGATGTGATCGAAACCGCCGAATGCTGGCAACTGGCGCTGGCCAGCGCGGCCACGCCGTCGGTATTGGCGCTGTCGCGGCAAAACCTGCCGCAACTGCGCCATGCGGCCGAGGGCAACCGATCCGCCAAGGGCGCCTATCGCCTGATCGCCGCCACGGCGCCACGCCAGGTGGTGCTGATCGCCACCGGTTCCGAAGTGGAAATCGCTGTCGCCACGGCCGCCGCGCTGGAGGCCAGGGGTATCGGCGCCGATGTCGTGTCGATGCCGTGCTGGGATCTGTTTGACGCCGCCGATGCCGCCTATCGCGCCGATGTGCTGCCGCAGGGCGTGCTGAAGGTTTCGATCGAGGCCGGCGTGACCACCGGTTGGCAGAAATACACCGGCGACGGGCTGACCATCGGCATCGATACGTTTGGTGCATCGGCCCCGGCTGAGGTACTGTACGACCACTTCGGGTTGACGGCGGAAAAAATCCTTCCCCGCATCCTTGATCGTCTGGCGTAATTCAGAACACGCCGCACCGCGCGCGGGGCAAACACGCACACCTTTGCAGGAGACATGACATGGCGACCAAAGTCGCAATCAATGGTTTTGGACGTATCGGCCGCAACGTGGCACGCGCCATTCTGGAACGCCCCGATTGCGGGTTGGAACTGGTGGCGATCAACGACCTGGCCAGCCCGGTCGCCAACGCCCGGCTGTTCAAGCGCGATTCGGTGCACGGCACCTATCACGGCACCGTCGAAGTCGACGGCAACGACCTGGTCATCGATGGCAAGCGCATCAAGGTGACCGCTGAACGTGACCCGGCCAAGCTGCCGCATGGCGCCGACGGGATCGATATCGCGCTGGAATGCACCGGCTTTTTCACCGATCGTGAAGGCGCGCAAAAGCATCTCGATGCGGGCGCGAAACGTGTGCTGATTTCGGCGCCGGCGAAGAATGTCGATCTGACCGTGGTCTATGGCGTCAACCATGACCAGCTCACCGCGGCGCACGCGATCGTTTCGAACGCATCGTGCACCACCAATTGCCTGGCACCGTTTGCCAAGATCCTGCACGAAGCGATCGGAATCGAACGCGGGCTGATGACCACCATCCACAGCTATACCAACGATCAGAAGATCCTCGACCAGATCCATTCGGACCCGCGGCGCGCGCGTGCGGCGGCGATGAACATGATCCCCACCACCACCGGTGCCGCGCGCGCCGTGGGCGAAGTGCTGCCCGATCTGAAGGGCAAGCTGGATGGTTCGGCCATCCGTGTGCCGACCCCCAATGTGTCGGTGGTCGACCTGACCTTTACGCCGAAGCGCGACACCACGGTGGCCGAAGTCAACGCGCTGCTGAAGGCCGCTGCCGAAGGCCCGATGAAGGGCGTGCTGGCCTATACCGAAGAACAGCTGGTCTCGATCGATTTCAACCACGACCCGGCGTCGTCGACCATCGACAGCCTGGAAACCGCGGTGATCGATGGCAAACTGGTGCGCGTGCTGTCGTGGTATGACAACGAATGGGGTTTTTCCAACCGCATGGTCGATACTGCCGGCGTGATGGCCGGCCTGATCTGACCAACGCCCCCTAAGGCCCCTCTCCCGCAGGGGAGGGGTTGGGGAGGGGTGTCCGACGCCGGCAATGGTGCGGGTCCCCGATGTCATGCTCATATCGTCAAAGGACCCGCCCCGTGACCTTCAAAACTCTCGATGATATCGGCGATGTGACCGGCATGGCCGTGCTGGTGCGCGAAGATCTGAATGTGCCGATGGCCGATGGCCAGGTGTCCGACGATACCCGTCTGCGCGCCACCGTGGCCACGCTGGCGGAACTGGCCGACAAGGGCGCGCGGGTATTGGTGCTGGCGCATTTCGGGCGGCCCAAGGGCCAGCGTGTGCCAGCGGATTCGCTGGGCCCGATCGTTCCGGCGCTGTCGGCTGTGCTGGGGCGCGCGGTGGGTTTCATCGACGATTGCTGTGGCGCAGGCGCAGAGGCGGCGGTCGCGGCGCTTGCACCCGGATCGATCACCGTGCTGGAAAACACGCGGTTTCATGGCGGTGAGGAAAAGAACGACCCGGCATTTGTGGCGGCGCTGGCACGGCTGGGCCAGGCCTATGTCAACGATGCCTTTTCCGCCGCGCATCGCGCCCATGCCTCGACCGAGGGCCTGGCGCATGTGCTGCCGGCCTATGCCGGGCGCGCGATGCAGGCCGAACTGGAGGCGCTGGAAAAGGCGCTGGGCAAGCCTGAACACCCGGTGGCGGCAGTGGTCGGCGGCGCCAAGGTTTCGACCAAGCTTGACGTGCTGAAACACCTGGTCAGCAAGGTTGATCATCTGATCATCGGCGGGGGCATGGCCAATACGTTTCTGGCGGCACGCGGCGTCGATGTCGGCAAATCGCTGTGCGAACACGATTTGACCGGTACGGCCGAGGAAATCCTGACCGCGGCAGAGGCCGCCGGTTGCACCGTCCACCTGCCTTATGACGCGGCGGTTGCCAAGGAATTCGCGGCGAACCCGCCATCGCTGCGCATCTGCAATGTGCACGAAATCGCCCCCGATGAAATGATCCTCGATATCGGGCCGCAAGCGGTCGAGGCGCTGGCGGACGTGCTGAAAACCTGTCGCACGCTGGTGTGGAACGGGCCGCTGGGCGCGTTCGAAATTGCGCCGTTCGATACCGCGACGGTTGCGCTGGCACGATCGGCGGCGGCGCTGACCAAAGAGGGCGCGCTGGTATCGGTGGCCGGGGGCGGGGACACTGTCGCTGCGCTCAACCATGCCGGGGTGGCGGGCGATTTCAGCTATGTTTCCACCGCCGGCGGCGCGTTTCTGGAATGGATGGAGGGCAAGGAATTGCCCGGGGTGGCCGCGCTCAACGGCTGAACGCAGCGCCCGGCCGGATGGTCGCCGGGATCAGTGCCGCGGTTGTGGTGCCGGTTTGCGATGGCGCTTCACGCAGCAAGGGCACCAGCACATCATTCAACGATTCCAGCGAAAACGCGCCGGCCTCGGCATAGCGGACCACGCCGGCGCGATCGATCACGTAGTTGGTCGGCACGCCTTCGAGCGGCGCATAAGGGCCCTTCAGCCGGCGCAGCGGTGTTATCGCCATGATTCCGAACAGTTTTTTAAGCTGATATTCGGGTACCGAATCTTCCGTCGTGGCCGCCAGCACGACCAGGCCATAGTCCTTTTGCTTACGATAATAGGCGTCCAGCAGCGGCAGTTCCTGACGACAGGGCACGCACCAGGTTGCCCAGAAATTGATGATCACCACTTGGCCACGCAATGACGCCAGATCAAATTTCTGGCCGGTGACCGTTTCAAATCGTGCATCGGGCGCAATCTGGCCCACTTTCGGGTTTGCATGCGCGGCCAGGGGCAGCGCGACCAGGGGCAGCGCGGCCAGTGCCAGCAGACCTGAAAAAAGCAGCGCGCGCATGAATGCTCCTGTGGATTGGTTCGGACAGGACGCCTGAAAATCCTGATCGGGTCAAGTGACGGGCGACGGGCATGGCCGAATGGGCGACGGGTACGGTGCCGACGGTCGAAAAAAGGACATCCACCGGATGTTGCACTGCAACCGACTTCCCGCTAGAGGGCGTCAGCGCATAGGTATGCAAGAAACGATACGCAACGCTTCATCCGGCCAGTGCGGCACCCATTTCATGCACGGAAACACCCCATGAACCACGCTGAACAGACCCGCAAAATTGCCACTGGCCAGGGCTTTATCGCCGCGCTTGACCAGTCGGGGGGGTCCACACCCAAGGCGCTGAAGGGCTACGGTATCGAGGCTGGCGCCTGGGCCGATGATGCGGAAATGTTCGCGCTGATCCACGCCATGCGCGCGCGAATCATTTCGTCACCGGCGTTCAGCGGCGACAAGGTGATCGGCGCGATTCTGTTCGAACGCACCATGGACGGGCTGGTCGATGGCCAGCCAGTGCCCGCCGCGCTCAACGCCAAGGGCGTGGTGCCGTTCATCAAGATCGACAAGGGGCTGGAGGATGAGGCGAACGGCGTCCAGCTGTTGAAGCCGATCGCGGGCCTGGGTGAACTGCTGGCGCGCGCGCGCGCGCTGGGCGTGTTCGGCACCAAGGAACGCTCGGTCATCCATTCCGCCGACCCGGTCGGCATCGCTGCGGCGGTCAAACAGCAATTCGCGCTGGCGGAAACGGTGCTTGCGGCCGGGCTGATGCCGATCATCGAACCCGAAGTGACCATCACCAGCCCCACGCGCGCGCAATGCGATGCGCTGTTGTTGCAGGAAATTCTGACCGCGCTCGATGCTTTGCCGCACGGGGTGCAGGTCATGCTGAAACTGTCGTTGCCGCAAGTGCCCGGCACTTTTGCGCCGCTGGTCGGGCACCCCGGCGTGTTGCGCCTGGTGGCGCTGTCGGGTGGGTTCAAACGGCCTGAGGCTTGCGCCGAACTGGCCAAGAACGCAGGGATTATCGCCAGTTTCAGCCGCGCCTTGCTGGAAGATTTGCGCGTGCAGATGACCGATGCCGAATTTGATGCGGCGCTGGGCGCGGCGATCGACGAAATTTATGCTGGCTCTACGGTCAAGACTGCGGCGGTTGCCGCCTGACCGGCGAAAGCGTTTTTGGTTTGCGACGAGGATGGGAAAAGGCACGCCCCTTACCCCGGTAACCGGGGAAGGGGCGTTTTCCATGCCGCCAGTGGCGGTCGGGATTTGCAAATCGGCGCGATTGGTTTAGCGCATGCGGCCATGACCGTGCCCGATTGCCAGCTTTACCTGATTTCGCCGCTCGATGTGTCGGGCGCCTTTCCAGACCGGCTGGCGCGTGCGCTTGATGCCGGGCCCGTGGCGGCGTTCCAGTTCCGCGTCAAAGGCATCGACGAACATGCGGCGGCAAAATTGGCCGCGCCGCTGCAGGCGATCTGCGCCGCGCGCGATGTGGCGTTCATCGTCAACGAATCGATCAGCCTGGCCAGGCGGCTGGGCGCCGACGGCGTGCATCTGGCAGGCGATGACGGCGATGTTGCCGATGCACGGGAACGGTTGGGGCGTGCCGCCCAGATCGGCGTATCCTGCCGCGACAGCCGCCATGCGGCGATGGAGGCCGGCGAAGCGGGCGCCGACTACGTATCGTTTGGTGCGTACTTTCCATCCATGACGAAGCCGACCGAGATCCGTGCCGACATCGAACTGTTGCAATGGTGGTCCGGACTGTTTGAACTGCCGGTGGTCGCGGTCGGCGGGATTACCGCGGCCAACTGCGTACCGCTGGTCGCCGCCGGCGCCGATTTCCTGGCGGTCAGCCACGCCGTCTGGGGCGGTGATGAGGCGCAGGCGATTGTCGATTTTGTCCAGGCACTGGCCACCGGAGCGCAGGCGCGCGCCGGCTCCTAGTCCGGCGTACCTGCACCGCCGGCAGTATCACTGGCACGGTCGCGCGCGGCGGCACCGCCCTGGCGCACACAGCGATCGGTGGTGCGCTGGCCAGCGGCATCGAGCGGGTGAAGAATCCCCTGGCCAATCAGCACATAGCGCCGACCCACGAACGGGCCAGAAGTCATCGCCAGATCGCTGCCGAGCAACAGATAGCTGCCGCTATCGCCTGTCGGTGCGCGATAGCTGCTGTCGGCAACCACGCGAAAGCTGTCCTGCGGGCGCGGCACCGGCGGTGTGGTGGCATCGCCGCTTTGCTCGCACACCCAGTATCCGGTCAACAGCACGCGTAATTGCCCGCCGGGCGCCGCCAGCGCGGTACCGCTGCCACACAGGCCGGTGACGGCAACCAGCAGCAGTGCCGCCCGCACCGCCTGGCTCGAAAGAGGGATCATGCGTTTCATCACACCGCATGCGGTACCACACGCCGGTGACTTGAAGCAATTGGCGCCAGCGGCTAAGGCGCGGGCCAAGGCACTTCCATTGCGCTGCGAGGGCGGCGCTTTTTCAACGCACTTTCGAACACAAGGCTCTTTCCATCATGAAGATCAGCGGCGTGGATATCCGTCCGGGCAATATCATCGAATACGAAAAGGGCATCTGGAAAGTTGCCAAGACCCAGCACACCCAGCCCGGCAAGGGCGGCGCGTTCATGCAGGTCGAAATGAAGAACCTGATCGACGGGCGCAAGAACAACGTGCGGTTCCGGTCGGCCGATACGGTCGAACGTGTCCGGCTCGACACTAAGGATTTCCAGTTCCTGTATGCCGAGGGCGACGATCTGGTGTTCATGGATGTTGAAAACTATGACCAGATCACCCTGCCGTCAGATCTTTTGGGCGATGCCGCGGCGTTTCTGCAGGATGGCATGACCGTGCTGCTGGAAATGTACGACGAACGCCCGATCTCGGTCGAATTGCCCGACCAGGTTGAAGCGACCATCGTTGAGGCCGATGCGGTGGTCAAAGGCCAGACCGCATCATCCAGCTATAAACCGGCGATTCTGGACAACGGCGTGCGCGTGATGGTGCCGCCGCATATCGGCGCCGGTACGCGGATCATCGTCGACGTCTATGAGCGTACTTATGTCAGCAAGGTAGGCTGACCCGGATGGCAGCCATTTCAGGCCTGATTCGCGTCATGGAGCGCGCCGCCCGCAAGGCCGGCACGCGGCTGCGGCGCGATTTCGGCGAAGTCGAACATCTGCAGGTCAGCCGCAAGGGGCCTGCCGATTTTGTGTCAAAGGCAGACCAGCATGCCGAACGCACGATCTATGACGAACTGCTGATCGCGCGCCCCGACTGGGGGTTCGTGATGGAAGAAGGCGGGACCATCGCCGGCGATCCGACCAAGCCGCGCTGGATTGTCGATCCGCTGGATGGCACCACCAATTTCCTGCACGGCATCCCGCATTTTGCGATTTCGATCGCGGTGCAGGAACCGGCGCTGGACGGCAAGGGCGCCGATGGATCGGGCTGGGGCGATGTGATCGCCGGGATCGTCTATCAGCCGATCACCGACGAGAGTTTCTGGGCCGAAAAGGCGCGCGGCGCCTGGTTGCAGGACCGTCGTCTGCGCGTTTCGGCACGGCGGGTGTTTGATGAGGCGCTGATCGGCACCGGCATTCCGTTTTCCAATCGTGGCGATGCGGCGTTGTGGACGCGGATTTACCAGGAACTGGGCCCGCGCGTTGCCGGCATTCGCCGCAATGGCGCCGCTGCGCTTGATCTGGCGTGGGTTGCGGCGGGGCGTTTTGACGGGTTCTGGGAAACCGACCTGGCAATCTGGGATTCGGCCGCGGGGTGCCTGCTGGTGCGCGAAGCGGGCGGGTTTGTGTCGGATTTTCGCGGGCGGTCCAATGCGATCTGCGCCGAAACCGTGCTGGCCGCCAACGACCACTTGCATGCAAAGATGCTGAAACTGATTGCCGGAGCGAACAAGGCCGGTTGATCGATCGGGAAAGACGCGCTAGCGCGCTTTTCCAGAGTGCCCCTGTGGTGGAATGGTAGACGCGTCCGACTCAAAATCGGATGGAGAGATCCGTGCCCGTTCGAGTCGGGCCAGGGGCACCACTTTTTGCAATTTTGCGGTTGTTGAAAAACGCAATCTCCCGAAATATTTTGGCATCGGTGAAACCGAACCCCTATCTTGTACGAATAGGCTAGTGACAGGGCGACAGCGTCCGTGTCCTGCATTCAACCAAGGATGGGTACCATGCCGATCAATCGACGTTCGCTGATGGGGCTGTTGCTGGCCGGGGCCGCTTCCGGTCTGGCCTCAATCGCCCGCGCTGCCGTCAAACCGTTCGATCTCAGCGATGCGCAATGGCGCCAACGGCTTAACCCCGCGGCCTATGGCGTGTTGCGCCATGCCAATACTGAACGGCCGTTTACCAGCCCGCTGCTGAACGAACACCGCAAGGGCCAGTTTGCCTGCGCCGGGTGCGATCTGCCGCTGTTTTCGTCCGCGACCAAATTTGACAGCGGCACCGGCTGGCCCAGTTTCTGGCAGCCTTTGCCACACGCGGTCGACACGCACACCGATTACGAGATCGGCCTGCCGCGCACCGAAGTGCACTGCCACCGCTGTGACGGGCATCTGGGCCACGTGTTCGACGATGGGCCACGCCCGACCGGCAAACGCTATTGCATGAATGGCGTTGCCCTTGCCTTTCATCCAGGAGCCGCATGATGCGCCAGTTTGCTTTGCTCACAGGGTTTGCCCTGCTCGCCGCCTGCAACGGCCCGGCCACCGCGCAACCCGGCCGCCAACCCTTTCCCGAACCGCCTGCGCAACCGACGAAAGCGGCTGGCAAAGAGGTTGCCGTACTGTCCGGCGGGTGCTTTTGGGGCATGGAGGGCGTGTTTGAACACGTCAAAGGCGTGAAATCGGTGGTCGCGGGCTATGCCGGCGGCACCGCAGCGACCGCTGATTACCAGACTGTTTCAACCGAAACCACCAACCATGCCGAAACCGTGCGCGTGACCTATGATCCGTCGGTGGTCAGCTATGGCCGCCTGTTGCAGGTCTATTTTGCGGTGGCGCACGATCCGACGCAAGTGAACGGGCAGATGCCCGATGAAGGTACCAGTTATCGTTCGGCGATTTTTCCGCAATCGCAACAGCAGCGCGAACTGGCGCAGCAGTACATTGCCAGCCTGAATCGCGCGCATGTGTTCGACAAGTCGATCGCGACAAAAATCGAAAACGGCACTTTCTATCCAGCCGAAGAATACCACCAGCATTTCATGCAACGCCACCCCGACCATCCCTATATCCGCCGCTGGGACGTGGAACGGGTCGAACGCCTGCGTACGCGGTTTCCGCAGTTTTATAAGCAATAGCGGGCGAACCTTTCAAGGATATGGGCCAGGCCTTCTTCAGCCCCGCCCCTCATGGGGAGGGGTGTCCAACGTCGGCAGCGACGCGCGATCAACAGGCGCTGGACACCCCCACCCAACCCTCCCCCTGAGGGGGAGGGCTTTCAATTTCAGTGATTTGTGCTTTCCATCAGGCTCTATCCCCGGCTGAGCTTGCGCCGGAAATAGATTGCCGCCCACACCATCAGCGCCAGGCCCAGCGTGCCGCAGGCCAGCCCTGCATCCAGCAGCGATTGCGTCCAGGGCAGGCGAAACCCGGGCACATTGCGCAGCAGCAGCAGTGTTACCGAGCCGGCATAGCCGCTGGCGTCGGCAATATAGATCAGGAAACCGGCATTGCCGACGCTGCCGGTGGCCGCGACCAACCGATCGAACAGCATGCCGTTGAACGGCGTATAGGCCAGATACAGCCCGCCACCCAGCGCGGTCATCCACATCACCGGGCCGATGCCGTGCAGGATAAAGGCCAGCGAACTGGCCGCCGCCAGCGCCAGCCCCAGCGCCACCAGCACGAAATTGATCACCAGCGCACGAGAATTGTTGCGGACCAGCGTCAGCGTGGCGAGCACCACCAGTACCATCACGCTGATCGGCAATTCGGTCAGCGAAAACAGTTCCGACTTGCCGCCCAGGCCCAGTTCGGCCCAGATTTCCGCCGAAAAATTGTCGCGAAAATCACGCAGCGCCGTCAGCAGGACATAGATCAGCACCAGCGCGGTCAGCCCCGGACCGAACCGCCGCAGCAACGCACGGCGGGCCGGGCCATCCATCGGCACACGCGCCACGCGTTCGGCAATATCCGCCGCATTGGGCGGGGGCAGGGTGGCCAGCCCACACAGGCTGAGCGCCAGCAGCGGCATGAACAGCGCGCCGGTAACCGCGGGCATCCACCATTCGCTGGCCACATGTGCCGCCATCACCATGCTGCCGACCGATTTCACCACGCCCGACGAAATGACAAAGCTGGCGCATAGCAGCGCGCCGATCAGATCGGACATGCGCCGCCCTTCGACAAAGCCGAATATCATGCCCCACACCATGCCCAGCGCGATACCATCGACAAACATCGCGGCCAGGTTCCATGGCGGCGGGATCAGCGCAAACGCCACCAGCGCGGTTTCGGCAATCAGCGCCTGCAACATGATCCCGCCAATCCGCCGATGCGCGGGCAATTCGGCGATCACGCGCACGCCGATCAGCTTTGACAGCGCATAACCAAGCACTTGCGCGATCACCAGGGCGACCTTGTAGTCGACCATCAGCACGGGAGAGAGGCCGCTGAAATGCGCGGCAGCAAACGCCTTGCGAAAGGCATAGATCGAAAAATAGGTGCCAAACGCCATCAGCCCGGCATAGACCCCGAACAGCCATTCCGGCGCGCGGCCCAACCGGCGCTGCATGGCGCCAATGGCGCCGGCCGCATGCAGGCCGTCGGCGGGTGGAACCGCCGTGGTCATGCCGAATAATTGCCCGGTTTCTGGCCCGCAGCGATGGCGGCGGCGATCTGGTGGATCACCGGCAACAGGTGCGACACATCATCGATCACGAAATCGGCGCCCTCTGCGTGCAAGGATGCAGCGGCAGCGGCAATGCGCGCCTCCCGGTCTGCCGGGTCAAGCGCGGCCAGGCCCGCCGCAGGTAGCCCGACGGCATTGCCCGACGCCGCCACGCCGATGGTCCAGCAGCCGGCTTCGCGCCCTTCGGCAATGCCGACCGGCGCGTCATCCACTTTGACTGCGGCATGTGCGGGCCAGGTGTTCAGCGCGACCAGCGCGGCCCAGGTCATCAGCGGGGAGGGGCGGCCGCTTGGCGTATCACCGGCGCAAATGACCACGTCAGGGGCATAGCCCTGCTCCGCTGCCTTGACCCGGATGGCCGCCATCATATCCGGTGTATAGCCGGTGCCCGATCCGACCTTTACCCCCAGCGCCAGCAAATCGGCATAGGCCTGCGCCGCGCCGGGGATCAGTTCGGCCGCGCGTTGTGCCGCCTCTACCATCGCCGGTTCGACCAGCGCATAGACGCGGTCGATATCGGCCACGGTCGGCGCCGCGCCAAAATGTGCGGTCCAGCGCGCGGCCACACCCGGTTCGTGCAGCAGCGCAGTCACGTGGTCATATTTGGCCACGCCCATGTCGGCGCGCGCCTCCGCCTCGGTAATCGGCACGCCTTCACCGGCAAACACGTCGCGCAGCGCGTTGACCGGCGCCATGCAGCCAAAATCGACCATTGTCCCGGCCCAGTCGAAAATCACCGCCTTCACCGGAAAGGTCATCATGCGTCTCCCATCAATTCGTTGAGCACCTGTTCGGCGATGCCGAATGATGTCGATGCCCCGGTACCGCCGGTAACGATAACCAGCCGCACATCGGACGCGGGGGTATCAACCAGGTACGTGCGGTCATCGGCGCTGGCATAGGTGCCCACCCAGCGTTCGATCACCGGCGGTGCAGCGCGGCCAAAGGCGCGGGCATATTCATCCAGAATGTCGTCTTCGGCGCTGGCGGGGGCGAACGGACCGGGCAGGTCGTCATAATGGTGGCTGTCGCCCACGATCAGCGTGTCATCGCTGCCCTGCGCCACAATCAGGTGCACGCCGTTGTCATAATGGCGCGGCTGTTCGGCCAGCAATTTCGCTTTCAACACAGCGGCTTCGGGCAGGGCGGCATAGCCGGCATAGCGCGTGAGCGACAGATCGCTCATCAGCGCGCCGGGCAGGCGCATCCCGGGATTGGCCAGCCGCAACATCGACAGGCGGCAGCGGCGCAGATTGTACGCTGCAATCCGGTCGGGCCACAGCGTGGAAAAATCATCGCCCGGCGCCACCACCACCTGTCCAGCTTGGATCACTCCGCGCGATGTTTCGATACGGGGCGGCAGGCTGGAAAAGGCCACTGTCTGCGCCAACATATCGACGCCCAGCTGTTCCTGCGCCCAGCGCGCCAGCAGGGCGATCGCGTAGCGCGATTCCATGCGAATTTCGTGCGGGCTGTACAATCCGCCGTGCAGGTCGGCGCCGCCCAGTCCACCAGTGGCGGCGCGAAACGCATCACCTGTCAGCAGGCTGCACCCTTCGCCCATCTCTGTCGCCAGAAACGCCTCGATTACCGCGATTGCCTCGGCCGATCGCGCGCTTAGATAAAGGCCACGGTGTTCGATCGGGATGCCGGCCAACGGGGCAATTTCATCCCACACGTCGCGGGTGCGGCGCGCCAGCGACCATGAATGCCCGCGTTCCTGCCCGGTGACGGTGATAAACCCGAAATTGCGGATTGATGCGCCATTGGCACGGGTATCGCGCTCGATCACCACCACGCGCTTGCCCCGCCGCGCCGCAGTGATCGCATGCGCCAGCCCGATCACCCCGCCACCGATCACCGCCAGATCATAGACTTTGCTCATAAGCCTGACTGCTACTCCTACTGATGGCATGCCCTAACCGCATTCAAAGACGGCAGCGTTGCAAACAGCGTATCAATCCCGCCAGGTGTCCAACGCATCGCCTAGCGCATCCGATAGCGGCCCCAACCATTGCGCAAACGGCTTCCACTGATCAACGCCGTCGCGGCTGATCGGGCGACGCACTTGTTCGGAACTGGGCGTGCGTACGCTGCGGGTGTTCTGGTGGAAATTCAGGCAGCCATCTTCGAACGGCAGGCCGCAATGGTCGAGCATGCGCCGGATCTGCCCTTCGGGATCATCGATCAGGTCTTCGTTGATCACGCGCAGCACGCGGCCGGGCAACACGCTGTCCCAATGCCGCATCAGGTCGAGATAAGTGCGGTAATAACGGGCGATATCTTCCATCGAATAGGTGAATTCCTGCCCTTGCGCGAACAGCTGTTTCAGGTTGGAAAAACAGCAATCCATCGGGTTGCGCCGCGCATCGATGATCGTGGCATGGGGCAGGATCAGGTGGATGAGCCCGATGTGGCGGAAATTGTTGGGCATCTTGTCGATAAACCAGGCCCGGCCCAGCGCGCGGTGGGGCCGGGTATCCGCCATGTATTGCTCCCCGAACGTGCGGATGGCATCGACCGACAGCTCTGTCAGAACCGTCGGGTACCGCGGATTGTCGAAATCCATTGTGCGCCCCTGCAGGTCATGCACGATGCGCTGAATGTCGGGCAATTCCTGCGTGCCTTCGACCTGGCTGTGAGACGCCAGGATTTGTTCAATCAGCGTCGAGCCCGAACGCGGCAATCCCAACACAAAAATCGGATCGGCGTCCGCAACGCCCCAGTTAGTGCGCTCGGCAAAAAACTGGTACGTGCAAATGCGTTTCTGTCCACGGGTGTTGTTTTCGAACACATCCGGGTGATAGTCGTTGCTGGCGCGGTGGGTGACATTGCCCAGCGCATAGGCGGTCCACGATGCCGCGTGATCCCCGCGATCCTCAAGTGCCTTGCCCAATGTAAAGGCAAGATGCACGCGGTCGACCTCGGTGGTCTTGGCTGCAGCCAACCCGGCACGGATGGTGGCGATTTCTGCATCTGAAAAGCGGTAGGTCTTGAGGTTGGCAAGGCTCCACCAAGCATCGCCAAAGTCAGGCCGCGCCTTTGTCGATGCATGGTATGCGGCGATTGCCTCATCCACTCTGCCCACAGTTTTCAAAGCGTGCCCGAGCCACAGGTTGAAATCGGCACGGCGACCTGCACTGTCAAAATCGCCGTCGCGGATTTCGGCCAGCAAGTCGCGATACAGCGGAATGACGGTCTCGAATTCGCCCAGACCAACCGCGATTGTCGCCGTCAGCGTGCGATATTCGCTGTTCTGAGGGTCAACCGCCAGCAACGGTTTAAGTGCTTCACGAGCCTGTGGAAATTTGTGGCGGGCGATCAGCGTCTGAATATATTCACCGCGCACCTCGTGATAATCCGGCACCAGCATCAGCACGCCGGCAAACAGCAATTCGGCGTCATCAAGCACGTTACGCAAAAACCCGATCTGGGCAAGCAGGCGCATCGCCTCCGGGTGGTCGCCATATGCCAGCAGAAATTCGCGCACCAGCGCTTCGGCAAGATCGACTGCGCCATCACCAAACAGCATTTTGGCGCGCACCACCGGTGGCGGCAGGCTGGCCAGGTGGGCGCAGTGGCGCGCAGCAATCGCAGCATTGTCATCATCACCGGTCATGCGCCACAGGCCGTCAAGCATACGCCACGCCATTGGTAGGGACGGATTGATGGCCACTGCAGCTTGCAGATCGGCGATCGCCCTGGGCGCATCGCGCCGCGCAACATTACAAAGCCCGCGTTCCAGAAGCATCTGGCTGAATTGCGGGTGATCTTCGGCCAAGCGATCAAGCATCGCCAAGGCATCATCGGTCCGTTGCAGAAATCGCAGAGCCATTGCCGCAATCAACAGTAAGTCTCGATTTTTCGGGTGCCTGGCCAGCAACGGTGTCGCGCCATCCAGCGCGCCCTGGTAATTGCCCTGCGCCTGCATGGCACCCAGCCGGGCAACCTCTGACTCGATCGGTGACATTGGTGGGGCGGGGATTGTCGTTTGCGAGGCCATGGTACTTTTCGACTTTCGGCAAAGATCCGGGTCTGGACCGGTTCGTGATCTGACGGCGCCCGATCAACCGCTCCACGTTTCTGTTTTTAAAGCGATTTGGCGCGCTGGCCTAAGGTTTCGAGTCGCCGGGTGATACCATCTTGCCGGTATTCGCTCCAGACGAAGGGCATCCTTACCCGTTCGGTGCCGTGCGCGCTCTGTTCATAGCAGAAAGGGCGACACCCGAAGGTGCCGCCCCTGCTGTCGGAATACCACCGAAGCGTTAGTCAGATCAGAACTTGGTTCCAACCTTCACGCCGTAGATCAGCGGACGGATTGGAATCTGCGTCTTCAGGTATTCCGCTGAGGTCGTGAACGAGCTGGCGTGCGAGTTGGAGAGGTTTTCCCCATAGATCGTCACCGACCAATTGTCGCGGGTGAAACCGATCGACGCATCCAGCGTGGCATAGCCGGGCATCTTGTAACGCAGCACTGTGGTGCCTGGAACAATAACGCCTTGTCCATTCAGTACGTTTGGCGACGAAGGATCTGCCGGAGCAGCGATGTAGCCCGACGGATAGGTCGCCGGTTCGTTGTACATCGAGCTGGTGTAAGAAATCCCACCAGCTACAAACCAGTTCATGTCACCGCCAGCGGCCCAGTCATAACGGGCGCGGGCATTTGCCTGCACGTGCGGGCTGAACGGGGTGATCCCGCCCACCGCACCGAACGGGCTGGAAACCGGCTTGACCGTCTTGTTCACATACACTTCCGTGATGCACTTGCCGAATGATGAAACACCCGGGTTGTTGGCGATGAAGCACGGTGCGTTCGATTGCTTGCTGTCGTTGTAGGTTGCAGAACCTTGCACCGTCAGCCCGGTGACCGGGCGGGCAACGATCTGCACTTCGGCGCCCTTGATGTGATAGTTGGGCCCGTTGGTGCCGAACGCCGTATTGCCGTAACCGCCTGCCGGGTTGAAGAACCCGAGCTGGGTGTCTTGCCAGATCATGTAATAGCTTGAGACGTTCAGCTGCACCTTGCGGTCAAACAAGTCGGTCTTGAAACCGATTTCCCAGTTGGTCAGGGAGTCAGGCTTGTAGCTGGCCGGGACCAGCAGCTGCGGAGCGTGCGGCGCGATTGGATCAGGCACGCGCGCGCTGGGGCCACGGTTGAACCCACCCGGACGGAACCCTTGGCTGAACAGACCGTACACCAGCGTGTGTTCCTGCGGCTTCCAGGAAATCACGGCTTTGCTCTTGAAGCCGTGGTAGCTGATTTTCAGACCCAATGCATCAAGGTTTGATCCGCTGACGCAGACCGGAACCTGATAGCATGCGCCGTTGAACGAACTGTAGACCGAGCCGGTTTCGTATTCCTTGTAGTTGTAATAGCGTGTGCCGCCGGTCAACGTCAGTTGCGGTGTGACGTCAAAATCAACCGAACCGAATGCAGCATACTGCTTGTAGCCACGCTGTGTGTCTTCACCAAACGCGACCAACGGACCACGGGGGCCCTTCACGTTCAGTGTTGCAGCGGGGTTCGGCGCAATCAGGCCGAGGCAAACGCTGCCCGATGCCTTGATTGCCGCGGCAGTCATTGTCGGGTCGCACGACGGGATGGTCTTGTAATCCCAATCGTTGTTGTCCTGAATCTTCAACGATTCATAATACAGGCCGGCGATCGCACGGATCCGTGAATGTTCTGGCGTGGTCACACGGAATTCATGACTTTGATGCGTCGTGCGGATCTGGTCGGTCCAGTAGGCGTTTGGCGCGTAGCAGTAAGGCGCCTTGCCGACGTTCCAGTAATAATTGGCGCCGCCCGTGCACTGGTAGAAAATGCCATACTTGGCACGGGCATAGTTTGTATAGTCGCCCTGCGTCGAAATGTGGCGTGCCATATAGGCGCCAGTGTAGATCACCTTGAAATCGCCAACCTTGCCATCAAGGGTCCAGGCCGTGTTCCAGTAATCGTCCTTGTTGAAGTTGGGTTCAAACAGGGTCGCTTGCAGCTTGCCCAGCGGCTTGCTGTCATAGCTGTAATCCTGCGACGCGAATGATCCCGATGCGTCAATCTTCTGATACGATTCGGTCAGCAGCAGATTCCAGTCGGGTGCAATGTTCCAGCCCAGTTCAACACGGCCGCCAATGTAGTCGACTGGGTTGGCGCTTTTCTTCACCATGCTGGCGTTGTTGTACTGGCCGCCATTGCTCTGTTGCGCCGGGGTCAGCTGGTTGCCGTTACCGCCATAGGCAAGGTAGTACGAACCAATGTCGCTCGGCTGGCGGGTGAACGTCGAATAGACGTTGTCAATGTATCCGCCATGATGATCGTCATAGATCACTGCGCGAACGGCCAGCTTGTCCTTGACGATCGGCAGGTTGATCATGGCATTGAATGCTGCGTTCGGCGCACCGCCAGCGGTGCCGCTAAAGCTGCCTTCCATCTTGGCTTCAAACTTGCTGAGCTTTGGCTTGGCAGTGATGTACCGCACCACGCCGGCCTGTGCGCCGCCGCCGAACAGCGTACCCTGCGGACCTTCGAGAACTTCAACGCGTTCGATATCGGCGATGTAGACGTCGGCATTGTGTGCCGGAAACTGCATTGACTGGTCATCGAGATAGATCGCGACGTTGGGGAAGCCACCGATAGTGCCGGCCGACTGCTCTCCGGCGAAACCTGCCGACAGGCCGCGCATAAAGATCGCACCCTGACCTGGCCCGTTGTTGCCAAACGTAACGTTGGGCGTGAATTTCAACAGATCGTTGAACGTGGTAACGTTCAGTTTGCTGAGCGTGTCGGCGCTAAGGGCCTGTAGCGTGAACGGCACGTCCTGAATCGACTGGTCGCGGCGCTGTGCGGTCACGATGATTTCGCCGGGAATGGGCGCCGAAGCAGCGGCAGGAGCAGCAGCCTGTTCAGCATGCGCGGTGCCGGTCAGCGCGAACAACGCCGAACCTGCGAACAAACCAAACTTCAACATCTGGGTACTGGTCTTCATACAACCCCCCTGGGTTTTATACCGAACGGACCGGCGGCAGCGGGAGCCAGCGCACGCGACCGGTTGGGGCTGCATAACGCATACCCGCAACCACCCCCATGGCTCGCCCCGCACCGTCTCCGGGCGGAAGAAAGGGCCTGCGCGATTACGCTGGCCGTCCTTGCCGCGGGTTATGCCGGGCGGTGACAATCGAGACAAGGCATTATGAGAAATTATGAGGGGGCTATGCCATGCATGAATGTCGGGCATTCTGCCCCGACCCCGACCGGGCGCATGCCGGGAATTGGGATGATGCGTGATGGAAATCATGAATACAATTTCAATTCATCTGAACAGGGTGATCCCGATAATAGTATGTTTTGATGCATCCATCATATGATTATGTTCGAAAAAATGCAGGTTTCGACGATGGTAGCGGTTTATTTTCAGATCTGATTTGCCAAAATCATTTTTAACGAAAATTGACTTCGATCAATTTGCGCGGATTGCGCTGGATGGCTTGCAGGCTACAGACCTACTGTTCGGCTTTGTGTTGCGGTGCGGCAATGATGTGCGTGGCTTTGGTCTGGCTTGCGGACACGAAAGTGCGGTGAGTGTTGCCCTTTGGTGACATGCCGGCTGAAAGCGTGGTCAGGCTGTCGGGTTGCCCACCCTGCAACAGGGTGTTGTGTTCCCCAAATGTTCGGGTTAGGCAGCGGTTATGGTCAAACCCAAGCGCCGCTATGTCTGCCAGGCCTGCGGCAGTGTATCAAACCGCTGGCAGGGCCAGTGCCCCGATTGTTCCGAATGGAACACGCTGACCGAAGAGGCGCCCGAAACCGTGTTTTCGGCGCGGCACGATCTGTCGGGCGGCGGGCGCAAAGTGCGGTTCATGCCGCTGGACCATCCGGTAGAACTGCCGCCCCGGCGCGCGACCGGCCTGGCGGAATTCGACCGTGCGCTGGGTGGCGGGCTGGTGGCCGGGTCGGCGGTGCTGATGGGGGGTGATCCGGGCATCGGCAAATCGACGCTGTTGTTGCAGGCGGCCGCCAACATGGCCACCGCTGGTGCCAGCGCGGTCTATATCAGCGGTGAAGAGGCGTCGGACCAGGTGCGGTTGCGCGCGGGTCGGCTGGGGCTGGGCAAGGCGCCGTTGCTGCTCGCCTCCGCCACATCGGTGCGTGACATCCTGACCACGCTGGCCGGCATGCCGCCGCCCGCGCTGGTGGTGATCGATTCGATCCAGACCATGCATTCGGACAATATCGAGGGCGCGCCGGGCACCGTCAGCCAGGTGCGCGCCTGTGCGTTTGAACTGATCCGCTATGCCAAGGACAGCGGCGCGGCGGTGGTGCTGGTCGGCCATGTGACCAAGGATGGATCGATCGCCGGCCCGCGCGTGCTGGAACATATGGTCGACGTTGTGATGAGTTTCGAAGGCGAGCGCAGCCACCAGTACCGCATTCTGCGCGCGCTGAAGAACCGCTATGGCGCGGTTGATGAAATCGGCGTGTTTGCGATGGCCGGTGCCGGGCTGGAGGAAGTGGGCAACCCGTCGCTGTTGTTCCTGTCGGGCCGGGCCGATCCGGTGGCCGGCAGCGCGGTGTTCCCGGCGCTGGAGGGCACGCGGCCGGTGCTGGTGGAAATTCAGGCGTTGACCGTGCGGCTGGCCAGTGGCGCCACCCCGCGCCGCGCTGTGGTGGGCTGGGACAGCGGGCGGCTGGCGATGCTGCTGGCGGTGCTGGAGGCGCGCTGCGGGCTGAACTTTTCATCGGCAGAGGTCTATCTGAATGTCGCGGGCGGCTATCGCCTGACCGATCCGGCGGCCGATCTGGCGGTGGCCGCCGCGCTGGTATCGGCACTGGCCGACCGGCCGCTGCCGGCCGAGGCAGTGTGGTTTGGCGAAGTTTCGCTGGCGGGTGAGGTGCGCCCCGTTGCGCATGCCGCGATCCGCCTGCGCGAAGCGGCCAAGCTGGGTTTTGCCCGCACCTTTGGCCCGGCCGGGATCGAGGCGGAGGGCGGCGCGCGCCATACCGGGCTGTCGCTGCTGCCAAATCTCGTTGACCGGATCATGGGCGGGTCTTAGAGTCTTTGTTGAAAGTGCCGCCCACCGCCCCGCACCCCCGGCCCATCCGCCCACAGGTTATCTTGAATGGGCGGGTGGGCCAGGGGTACGGGGCGGTGAGCAGCACAAACGCGCTTGTCGGCGACTTTCGAAGCAGTCTCTTGGACCGGAAAACATGAGCGGCTTTGACTATGTCGTATTCCTGGTGGTCGGGCTGGCCGCAATCGGCGGCTTCTTTCGCGGCTTTGTCGAGGAAGTGGTGTCGCTGCTGGGCTGGTGCCTGCGGCTGCTGGCGGTTCATTACGGCCATGCCCCGCTGACCGCTGTGTTGACCCCGACGATTGGCAATGAAACCGGGGCAGGGGTGCTGGCGTTTGGCATCCTGCTGGTGGTGCCCTGGTTTGTTACCCGGATGCTCGCGCGCAATATGGGCCAGGCCAGCCGGGGTTCGTTGCTGGGGCCGATCGACCGCGTGCTGGGTTTCGGGTTTGGCGCGATCAAGGGCTTTGTGATCATGGTGCTGGCCTTTGCGCTGCTGGTGTTTGCCTATGATATGGTGTGGGGCGTCAAAGGTCGTCCGGCCTGGCTGAAAGATGGGCGGACCTATCCGTTTCTGAATGCTGCCAGCGATGAACTGATGACCATGGTGGGCCAACGGCGCAGTGATGCCTTGCATGGCACGCATCGCGGGGCTGGGGACACCGTGGACGACAGTGCCGCCACTGGCGATGATCCGGCCCCGCGTCCGTCGCATCGCGCGCACCGCCACCGCCCGCCCCCGTCGGACCCCGCCGAATGACGGCCCCCCGCGCGGCAGCGCTTTACACTTCGGCAGTGCTTGCCGCAGCCACCGGTCTGGCCGCGTGGCCATGGAATGATGCGCTGCCCCTGCGCGGTGAGGCGCGATCGCGCACGTGCGGCAGCGCGCTGACGATCGGGCTGGATTGCGACGCCGCCGGGCAGATCACCGCGATCGGCGTGCGCACCCATGCCTGCGCAATCGGGCAGGCCGCGGCGCAGGTGTTTGCCAGTGCCGCCATCGGGCGTGATCGTGCCGCCATCGCAGATGGCAGAGCGCAAATCGGCGCCTGGCTGGCGGGGCAGGGCACAACGCCTGATTGGCCGGGCATTGCGGTGATTGCCGCCGCTCGCGATCATCCTTCACGCCACGGTGCGATTGTGCTGGCATGGGATGCTGCGCTTGGGGCATTGGCGGGGTGAGTGACGCAGACGTGGGGCAATAAGCATGGGGAATGACAGCGCGCAGGGCCTGGTGCCGGCCACCAGCGCCGCCGACATGCGGCTGGTGATTGCCGCGTCATCGGCCGGCACCGTGTTCGAATGGTACGATTTTTTCATTTACGGCACGCTCGGGCCGATATTGTCGAAAACCTTTTTCCCGGCCGACAACGCGATGCTGTCGACGCTGTTGTTCTGGCTGGTGTTTGCGGTGGGTTTCGGTTTTCGCCCGGTCGGCGCGATGGTGTTCGGGTTTCTGGGTGACCGGCTGGGGCGCAAATACACCTTTTTGATCACCGTGGTGCTGATGGGCATTGCCACGGCCGGGGTCGGGCTGGTGCCATCGGCGGCGCAAATCGGGCTGTTTGCCCCGGCGCTGGTGATTGGTTTGCGCATTTTGCAGGGGCTGGCGCTGGGTGGTGAATATGGCGGCGCGGTGGTCTATGTGGCCGAACATGCCGCACCCGAACGGCGCGGGTTCTATACCAGTTTCATCCAGGCCAGCGTGATGGGCGGCTTTGTGCTCAGCCTGGTGGTGGTACTGCTGTGCAAGGCGACGATGCCGATTGAGGTCTGGGCGCAATGGGGCTGGCGTGTGCCGTTCCTGCTTAGCCTGGGGCTGCTGGCGGTGTCGCTGTGGATGCGGCTGAAACTGTCGGAAAGCCCGGTGTTCAAGGCGATGCAGGATGAAGGCGAACTGGCCGCCAATCCGCTGAAGGAAAGCCTGACTTATCCCGGCAACAAACGCCGGCTGTTTGTCGCGCTGTTCGGCATTTCTGCCGGTGGTTCGGTGATCTGGTACACCGCCATGTTTTCAGGATTGTCGCTGCTGAAAACCGGTATGCGGGTGGATGATACCACGGCAGAGGTGCTGGTCGGGGTGGCCTGCCTGTTTGGCATGGGGCTGAACATCACGTTTGGCTGGGTGGCCGACCGGGTCGGGCGCGCGGTGCCGTTTGTTGGCGGCTATGTGGCGGCGTTGCTGCTGCTGTTTCCGGCGGCCTGGCTGATCGGCAGCTCGGCCAATCCGGCGCTGGCCGATATGGCGCGGCGGGCGCCGGTGGTGGTGGCCGGGGCTGATTGCCGGTATGATGCCTTTGCGGCCGAGCAGAAAACCGACTGCGGGCGGTTGCTGGGCGATCTGACCGCGGCGGGCGTGCGGTATCGGGTGGAACTGGCGCCCGTGCTGGCCCTGCGCGCGGGATCGACCGCCTTGCCGCTGACAGCGTGGCATGCCGGCGACAAGACTGCGCGCCGTGCCGTGCTGGAATCGGCGTTGGCGGGCGTTGGTTACAATCTGGGCAAAGTGCATCCGTCGCTGTGGGGCATGATCGGCGTGGTGGCGGGGCTGGTGCTGACCATGGCGCTGTCGGCGGCGACATATGGCCCGCAAGCGGTGATCCTGGCCGAAATGTTTCCGCCGCGCATACGCTATAGCTCGATGTCGATCCCTTATCACATCGGGGTCGGCTATTTCGGCGGATTCCTGCCGTTTATTTCCAGCCTGATCGTGGCGCAGACCGGCAATCCCTATGCCGGACTGTGGTACACCTGGGTGGTGGTGCTGGTGGCGCTGCCGATTGCCGCGGTTGGCCTGCGCCATGCCCGGTTGCCGGCTGCACAATGATCGCACCGGACTATCCTGAGGCCCCGCCGGCGCCGCTGCGGCTGCGGCTTGACGCGCAGGCGCTGGGCGACAATTGGCGCGCGCTTGACCAGATGGCCGCAACCGCGCGCACTGGCGCGGCGGTAAAGGCCGATGGCTATGGGCTGGGCGCAGGGCAGGTGGTGCCGGTGCTGGCGCGTGCCGGCTGCCGCGACTGGTTTGTGGCGCATTGGGCAGAGGTGCCGGCGGTGATTGCGCATGTCCCGCCCGAAACGGTGGCGGTGCTGCACGGCCCGATCGATCATGCCGATGTCGCCTGGGCTCGCAGCACGGGCGTGCGCCCGGTGCTCAATTCGCTGCCACAGGTCGCGCGCTGGCTGGCCGGTGGTGGCGGGGTGTGCCACGTGATGGTGGATAGCGGCATCAACCGGCTGGGCCTGGCGATGGCCGATCTGGCCGACCCGCTGCTGGCACAGCTCGATATCGATCTGTTGATCAGCCACCTGGCCAGCGCGGATGAGGATGTTGCACAAAACGCGCAGCAATTGGCGCAGTTCAAATTGGCACAAACCATGATCCCGGCGCGCCGGTACAGCCTGGCCAACAGCGCCGGAATTGCCCTGGGCCCGGATTATCATGCCGATCTGACGCGGCCAGGCATCGCGCTGTATGGCGGTGTGGCGCGGCGCGAACTGGCCGGTGTGGTGCGCCAGGTCGCCCACCCGGAAGCGGCGGTGTTGCAGGTGCGCAACCTGCATGCGGGCGACCAGGTGGGGTACAACGCGACATTTGTTGCGCCGCATGCGATGCGGCTGGGGGTGGTCGCGCTGGGCTATGCCGATGGCTATTTGCGCTGCTGGTCCAACCGTGGTGTGCTGCGCGCCGGTGCTGCGCCGCTGCCGGTGGTGGGCAGGGTGTCGATGGACCTGAGCGCGATCGATCTGTCAGCGGCACCGGACGTGCGCGAAGGCGACTGGCTGACGGTTGATTATGACCTGCCGCACGCCGCCGCCGCCAGCGGGCTGTCGCAATACGAATTGCTGACCGGGTTGCACCGCCGATTTGCCCGGATCGTGACCTGATCATCGGGGCATTGACGCGCTTGTTGCATTGCACATACTGCGGCTGCTAAGGTGGGACTAACCAGATCATAAACGGGGTTGCGCGCGATGGCACATACGGCGAAGGATGGCGAAACCGTCATCATCAAGAAATACGCCAACCGGCGTTTGTACAACACCCGCACCAGCAGCTACATCACGCTCGACCATCTGGCCCAGATGGTTAAGGAAAATATTGATTTTCAGGTAATTGATGCAAAAACCGGGGCCGATCTGACGCATACCATCCTGACCCAGATCATCATGGATGAAGAAGCGGGCGCCGGGCAGATGTTGCCGACCAATTTTCTGCGCCAGCTGATTTCGATGTACGGCAATTCGATGCAGGCACTGCTGCCGGGCTATCTGGAAGCGTCGATGGACCATTTCCGCGAGAACCAGGTGAAGCTGCGCAAGGCGATCGAGGACAGCATCGGTGCCAACCCGCTGGCGCAACTGGCCCAGCGCAACATGGAAATTTTCAAGGCGGCGGCATCGGCATTTGTCCCGGGTGCACCGGGCACGCCATCCGCGGCTGCAAAGCCCGCCGCCGACGAAGCCGGCGAACTGGCGACGCTGCGCCAGCAGGTTGAGGAAATGCAGAAGAAGCTCGACAAGCTGGTGAAGTAGGCAGGCTGTTCAGCCAGGTTTGCGCGCGGCGCAAATTGGTTGTGCGCAAGGTGTTGCCCGAATCTGCTGGCGCCCTTAACCGGGGCGCATGAACCAGATCACGATCAAGCATGCGCTGCCCGTCAAGCGCGCCGACGACTTTGCCCAGTGGTACCAGACCGTGATTGCCGAGGCCGAACTGGCCGAGGAATCCGGCGTGCGCGGCTGCATGGTGATCAAACCCTGGGGCTATGGCATCTGGGAACGCATCCAGAAACTGATGGACGAACGGATCAAGGCCGCCGGCGTCGACAATTGCTATTTCCCGTTGTTCATCCCGCTGTCGTTCTTTGCCAAAGAGGCGGAACATGTTGATGGCTTTGCCAAGGAAATGGCGGTTGTCACGCACCACCGCCTGATCGCCGATGGCGCGGGCGGGCTGATCCCCGATCCAGAGGCAAAGCTGGAAGAACCGCTGGTGGTGCGCCCGACATCGGAAACGGTGATCGGCGCGGCGATGGCGCGGTGGATTCAGTCGTGGCGCGATCTGCCGATGCTGACCAACCAGTGGGCCAATGTGGTGCGCTGGGAAATGCGCACGCGGATGTTTTTGCGCACCAGCGAATTCCTGTGGCAGGAAGGGCATACCGCCCACGCCGATGAGGCCGACGCCAGGGTCGAAACACTGCGCGCGCTGGAAATGTACCGCAGCTTTGCCGAAGACGTGCTGGCCATGCCGGTGGTGGCCGGGCCAAAATCGGAAAACGAACGGTTTCCGGGCGCCGTCGCGACCTATTCGATCGAGGCGATGATGCAAGATGGCAAGGCGCTGCAGGCCGGCACCTCGCACTATCTGGGCACGACCTTTTCGCAAAGCGCAGGCATCCGTTATCAGGACAAGGCCGGGCAACAGGCGCTGTGCCACACCACCAGCTGGGGCGTTTCGACACGGCTGATCGGCGGGGTGATCATGACCCACGGCGATGACGATGGCCTGCGCACCCCGCCGCAGATCGCCCCACAACAGGTGGTGATCCTGCCGATGTTGCGCGACAACGATGGTGATGACGCGCTACTGGCCTATTGCGAAGGCATTCGCGCCGCGCTGGCCGCGCAGACCGTCTATGGCGAACGCGTGCGCGTGCTGTTGGACAAACGGCCGGGCAAGGCCACGGCGAAGCGGTGGGCCTGGGTCAAAAAGGGCGTGCCGCTGGTGCTGGAAATTGGTGGCCGCGATGCAGAGGGCGCGGCGGTTTCGGTGCTGCGGCGCGATCGGCTGTGGCGCGCCGATGGCAAGGTCGATTTTACCGGCATGCCGCGCGATGCGTTTCTGGCGGTGGCCGTGGCAGAGATCGAGGCCTATGGTCGCGTGTTGCATGAACAGGCAACCGGCTATCGCGATGCGCGGATCAAGCGCGGTATTACCGATATGGCCGGGCTGAACGCCTATTTTGCCGACGAACGCGAACAGTCGAATCTGGCGCCGGGCTGGGTGGAACTGGGCTGGTCGCGCCCGACCGGGGCCGCGCTGGATGCCGTGGTGGAACAGTTGAAGGCGCTGAAACTGACCATCCGCAACACCCCGCTGGATGCGCCCGTGCCCGGCGGAACCTGCCTGTTCACCGGCGAACCGGCGGTCGAAACCATTTTTGTTGCGCGCGCCTATTGATTGCCTGCTGTGGCGCCTTGCCCTGGGCGGGCGGGGCGCTAGTCTGGCGCGATGAAAACAATCGCCTTTATCGCCGCGGCGCTGGTCGCCACCCCCGTTGTTGCCGCCCCTGCCGATGCTGTGTCAGAGGCACGGTTGAAGGCGCGGGTCATGCGCTTGGCAGCCTTTGGCACGCGCCACACGCTGTCATCGCAGACCGATCCGGTGCGCGGGATCGGCGCGGCGCGCACCTGGGCAGAGGGCGAATTTCGCGCCGCCTGTGGTGATGCGGTGCAGATCGTAAAGCCCGAAACCATGATCACCGGCAAACGCGCGCCCAATCCGACCCGGCTGGTTGATGTGGTGGCGATCCAGCGTGGCGCCGAACGCCCCGACGAAGTGGTGATCGTGCAGGGCCATATCGACAGCATTCGTGGCGATTTCATGGACCCGGTGGGCGATGCGCCGGGCGCCAACGATGATGCATCGGGCACCTCGCTGGTGCTCGAATCCGCAAACGTGCTGTGCCACAGCCATTTTCCCGGCACGATTGTCTATGCCGTGCTGTCGGGGGAGGAACAGGGGCTGTATGGCGGAAAGCTGTTGGCCGATTATGCCCGTGCGCAGCACTGGACGGTGAAAGCCGTGCTCAACAATGACATTGTCGGCAATTCCCGCGGGTCTGATGGCACGGTCGATGATGCGCACGTGCGCGTGTTTTCCGAAGGCCCGCGCGCCAATGCCGATGCCGCGCTGACCCAGGCGCAGCGGTTGATCGGCGGCGAAAACGACAGCCCTTCGCGCAATCTGTCGCGGTTTATTGCCGGCCTTGGTGAACCGGGGTTTGCCGTGCGGCAGGTCTGGCGCGCCGATCGCATGGGCCGTGGCGGTGACCATCTGCCGTTTGAAGAGGCCGGCTATCCCGCCATCCGCATCACCGTCGCGGTCGAAAATTACGAGGCGCAGCATCAAACCCCGCGTGTCGAAGGCGGTCATGTCTATGGCGACACGCCCGACCGCATGGATTTTGCCTATCTGGCCAAAGTCACCCGGCTGAACGTGCGTGCGCTGGCCGCGCTGGCCGCTGCGCCGGTGCCGCCGACCGGCGATGTCAATGGCGCGGTCAAGACCTTTACCACGCTGGGCTGGAAAGCGGTTCCCGGCGCCACCAGCTATGCCATATGGCGCCGTCGCACCGATGCGCCGGGGTGGGAGGAAAAGATGCTGACCACATCTGCCACCACCGCGCTGCTGGATGGTGTGCGCGGCGATGACTGGTTTTTCGGCGTCAGCGCAATCGCCGCCGACGGCAGCGCCAGCCCGATCGCCTCTGCACTGCCGGGCGGGGGATTCGCCAACCCCTGATTGTCCCGGCGCAGTTGGTTTTCAAACGCAATCGGACCAAACGGTTTCATTGGCGCGGCTGGTGGCGATTAGCGATCTGTGTCAAACCGCGCGCAATGCCGGGGGATCACCACCCGGTTGATGGGAGAGTCGTTATGCGCAGCGCGATAGTGGCGGCGATGATTTCGGCAGTTGCGGCACAGGCCAGCGCGCAAGAGATGGCGCCGATGGCAGAACGGATGCACAAGCCATACGTCATGACCAACGATTGGGGAGTGTCCGCCTGTTCGGTTTCCCCGCAAGCGGGCGAACCGGTGTTGTCCGTCCAGATCGACGTCCATGCCGGTGCTGGTGGCGGACCCCATGTGAAACGCGCTGGCGTTGACGCAGGCAGCGATGCCGCAGGCGGTATCGACGCGTCGGGCGTCAGCGCCGATTTTACCATCGATGGGTCTGGGGTCGCCCCGACGGTAACCGCCCACGCGATCAACACCAAGGGTACCGGGGGCACCAACCACCGGGCTGCCGCGCAAAGTTGCGTCGCGCCGTCGGGCCTGTTGCTGCCCGCCGTGCAAAAGCGTGAGGCACGCGCCGTGCCGGCATGCCGGGTGTCTGGCGATGACAAACTGCTGAAATTCCTGATCACCACGCCGCTGTCCGCGTTTGGCGCCGGGGCCAAAACCGGTCACGTCACGATCAACCGGCGCGGTGAAGCCGCGGCCGATGGCGCGCTGATCGTGCCGTGCGACCAGGCCGATGGGACCGGCGCCGCCAACCGGCCGATCCGCGCCGGATGGGACATCAAGGTCGCCAAACCGATGTGATCGGCGGTGGGATCATCCGGCACAACGGGGTGAAGGATCGGACAATGCCCGCCGTCGCGGTTGCAAACCGGCGTCAGGGCGAGCATGGCCAGAACCAATGACCCGCATCCCACCCCCCGCCAGATTGCCCCAGGGCTTGCCGTCGCGCCAGCAGGTGCTTGATTTCATCGCCACCAGCGAAGAACCCGCCGGCAAGCGCGAGATTGCCAAGGCGTTCGGGCTGAAAGGCACCGAAAAGATCGCGCTGAAGGCCCTGTTGAAAGACATGGCCGAAGAAGGGCTGATCGATGGCAACCGCACAGCGTTTCACCGCATGGGCGGGATCCCGCGCGTCACCGTGCTGCGCGTGATCGAAATCGACGAAGGCGAACCGGTCGCGGTGCCCGATAACTGGCAGCCCGATGATGGCGGCGCGCCGCCGCGGCTGCGCGTGATGGAACCGCGCAAGGCCGGCGGGCGCCCTGGCACCAGAGCGGTGCCAGCGCTGCGCGTGGGCGACCGCGTGCTGGCCAGCAATGAGGAAACCGATGCGGGCTGGATCGCCATGCCGATCAAGGTTCTGCCGGCGATGGACGAACAAGTGCTGGGCGTGGTCGAGCTCGACGGTACTGGCAAAGGCTGGCTGGCGCCGGTGGACAAACGCGTGCGCCATTCGGTGCCGATTTCGGATCTGGGCGGCGCGGTCGCCGGGCAATTGGTCATGGCCGAACCGGCCGGACGCTCCCCGCGCGCAGGCGTCCGGGTCACCGCCGTGCTGGGCGATCCGCTGGCGCCGCGATCATTCAGCCTGATCGCCATCCACAAACACGGCATCCCGGTGGCCTTTGCTCAGGAGGCGCTGGATGAGGCGCAGCGCGCGGCCACGTTGCCCGTCGACGCCGACACGCGCGAAGACCTGACGCATCTGCCGATCGTGGCGATCGACCCCAGCGATGCGCGCGATCACGACGATGCGATCTGGGCCGAACCCGACGGCGCCGGCGGCTATCGCGCGGTGGTCGCCATCGCCGATGTCAGTTTTTACGTGCGTCCCGGCGGCGCGGTCGATCGTGAAGCGCGCAAGCGCGGCAATTCGGTCTATTTCCCCGACCGCGTGGTGCCGATGCTGCCGCATGTGCTGAGCGCGGATGTCTGCTCGTTGAAAGTGGGTGAGGCGCGCGCGGCAATGGCCTGCCACCTGACGATCGATGCGCGCGGGCAGGTGACCGCCTGGCGGTTTACCCGTGCGCGGGTGCAGATTGCCGAAGTCATCGCCTATGAGGATGCGCAGGCGCGCATCGATGGTGGCACCGCCGCGCCGCATCTGGCGCATTTGTGGGGCGCGTGGAAATTGCTGGATGCGGCGCGGTCGGCGCGCGATCCGCTGGCGCTGGAGCTGCCGGAACGGCGCGTGGTGCTGGATGAAGCGGGGCGGATTGCCGAAATCGCGGTGCGCGAACGGCTCGATTCGCACCGCGTGGTCGAAGATTTCATGATCGCCGCCAATGTCGCCGCGGCCAAGGCGCTGGAGGCCAAAGTGGCCCCGGTGGTCTATCGTATCCACGAAGCGCCCAGCCGCGAAAAGCTGATCGCGCTCAAGGATTACCTCGCTACGTTTGGCCGAAAACTGGCACTGGGGCAGGTGGTTACGCCATCGCTATTTAACCGCATCCTGAAAGACGTGACGGATGAGGCGGAAAAGCTCTTGGTGATGGAGGCGGTGCTGCGCAGCCAGACCCAGGCCTATTACGGGCCGCGCAATGCCGGGCATTTCGGGCTGGCACTGGGCAGTTATGCCCACTTCACCTCGCCCATCCGGCGCTATTCCGACCTGCTGGTGCATCGCGCGCTGGTCGATGCCTATGCGCTGGAACAGCCGCGCCCGCCGGTGGAGGCTGATCTGCCGCCGACGTCTGGCCTGGCCGACCGTGACCGGGCCGATCTGGCGCGGATCAGCGACGCGATCAGCAAGACCGAGCGCCGCGCGATGGAGGCCGAACGCGATACCATCGATCGCTATGTTGCGGCCTGGTTGTCAGTGCGCGTGGGCGAAGTGTTTGAAACCCGCATCACGGGCGTGCAGAAATTCGGCCTGTTCGCCACTATCATCGGGCTGGGGGGTGACGGGCTGGTGCCGGTATCGACGCTGGGTGCCGAACGGTTTGGCTATGACGAAAAAATGCAGCGACTGATTGGTGAGCAGAGCGGCGAACAGTTTGCGATCGGCATGATCCTGAAACTGCGGCTGGCCGAGGCCAACCCGCTGACCGGGGCGATGAAATTCGAACCCGTTGACCTGCATGCCGGGGCCAGCGCGATCGAACGGCGGGGGCAACATCTGGCGCAGCGCGGCGAAAACGCCGGGCCAGGCAAGCGCGTCGGCGCGCATCTGGCCGGAAAACGCGGCCGCCCGGGCAACATCCGCCACCAGGGGCGCAAGCGCTGAAGAGTGCAGATCAACTGACCGCGTCGATCCGTGCGGCATCAGTGCCGCCAGGCACGATCATCAGCACGCAGGGTAGCGTGCCGGCGGTGGCGGCAAAGTAGGTGGCGAGCGGGCCCGGGGATGATCCGGCCGCCGCGCCTATCACCAGCGCCGACACTTCATCATGGTCGCGCAGATAGGCCCGCACCACATCGGCACCGTCGCCCGATTTCACGACAATGGTCGGCACCAGCCCGGATTCGCTGGCCAGGCTGCCCGCCGCCACGCTCGCCAGCATTTCTGCCCGGTCGCGCGCCTCTTCCTCGATAGTGGCCTGAACCGATCCGAACGCCAGAAAATCCCCGCGCGGGACCAGCACCAGCATGTGCACCTGGGCCCCCGTGCGCAGCGCGCGGCGCGCAGCAAAGCGCAGCGCATGCGCAGATTCGGGGGTTTCATCGACGATCACCAGATAGACGCGCGGTTGTGCGCCGGTCTGCGGCGCCACGGTGCCTGGCATTTCCCCCATTGAATTATCCTTCTACGGCGGCGTGCCCCGGCATGCGGCGCGCCGCGCGGCGCGCGATGTCGTGGCGCGCGATGCCGTGGTGTAGTGCCTTGTTGCATAATTCGTATGCGAGGGAAACGCCAAGTGGCTTGACCTGTGGCACCATGTTAGTGAAATGGCGCAAAGGCTGAAAGTGTGGTTTTTTACCATATAGGTTACATTTGGCCAAAGTGCACACCTAAACTGCGATAATCCTGCCAGAACGGAACGCCCGCCATGCCGATTGCGATCAAGATGCCCGCACTTTCCCCCACCATGGAAGAAGGCACGCTGGCCAAATGGCTGGTCAAGGCGGGCGACAAGGTGTCGTCGGGCGATATCCTGGCCGAGATCGAAACCGACAAGGCGACGATGGAGTTCGAGGCGGTTGACGAAGGCGTGATCGTGTCGATCGATGTTGGTGAAGGCAGCGAAGGGGTAAAAGTCGGCACGGTGATCGCGACGATCGCCAGCGAAGACGAAGAAGCCCCGGCCAGGGCCACGACTGTTGCGCCAGCAACCGCGCCGGCAGCGCCGGCAGCGCCGGTCGCAATCCCGGCGCCGGTTGCCGCACCAGTCATACCCGCCACGGCCCCCGCGCCAGCGGCTCCCCCTGCAGCAGCAGGGGCACGCGTGCTGGCCAGCCCGCTGGCCAAGCGGATCGCGCAGGCAAAGGGCATCGATCTGTCCACTGTTTCCGGCAGCGGACCCAATGGCCGGATCGTGCGCGCCGATCTTGACGCCGCGCCAGCCGCAGCGCCAGTGGTCGCCGCTCAGGCACCGGCGCCGGCACCGGCACCTGCGCCAGTTGCCGCCACGCCACCCACGGCAGTGGCGCCGACACCGGCGCCGGTGCCCGATTTCGGCATTCCCTATACCGCGTCGAAGCTCAACAACGTGCGCAAGACGATTGCGCGCCGCCTGACCGAAGCCAAGCAGACCATTCCGCATATCTATCTGACCGTCGATGTCCGGCTTGATGCCCTGCTGAAACTGCGTGGGCAGCTCAACGCCGCACTCGCGCCGCAGGGGATCAAACTGTCGGTCAACGATCTGGTGATCAAGGCGCTGGCCAAGGCGCTGGAACGCACGCCGAAATGCAATGTCAGCTTTGCCGGCGATGAATTGCGCAGTTTCAGCCGGGTCGACATTTCAGTGGCGGTCGCCGCGCCGTCGGGCCTGATTACGCCGATCATTGTCGATGCCGGGTCAAAATCGGTGTCCGCCATCGCCACCGAGATGAAGGCGCTGGCAGCCAAGGCGCGCGACGGCAAATTGCAGCCGCACGAATACCAGGGCGGCACCGCCAGCCTGTCCAACCTGGGCATGTACGGCATCAAATCGTTCGATGCGGTTATCAATCCGCCGCAGGCGATGATCCTGGCGGTCGGCGCGGGTGAGGCGCGGCCATGGGTGGTCGATGGCGCGCTGGCGGTGGCGACGGTGATGTCGGTCACTGGCAGTTTTGACCACCGCGCGATCGATGGCGCCGATGGTGCGGAATTGATGCAGGTGTTCAAGGCATTGGTGGAAGATCCGCTGGCGCTGGTCGCCTGATCGGGTGTGCCGCACCGCACTGACATGATATCAAGGAGTTGAGCGTGGCTGACAGCTATGACGTGATCGTGCTTGGATCGGGGCCGGGCGGCTATGTGGCGGCGATCCGCGCTGCGCAATTGGGCCTGAAAACCGCGATTGTCGAACGCGAAAACCTGGGCGGGATCTGCCTCAACTGGGGCTGCATCCCGACCAAGGCGCTGTTGCGATCGGCCGAAGTGTTTCACCAGATGCAGCATGCCAGGGCCTATGGCCTGGCCGCCGACAATGTGCGTGCCGATCTGGGCGCGGTGGTGGCGCGGTCACGCGGTGTGGCCAAACAGCTGAACCAGGGCGTGACCCACCTGATGAAGAAGAACAAGATCACCGTGCATATGGGCACCGGCGTGATCAGCGGTGCGGGCACGGTCGATGTCACCAGCGAAAAGGGTACGGTTGCACTGACCGGCAAACATATCATCGTCGCCACCGGTGCACGTGCGCGCGATCTGCCGTTCGCCCCGGCCGACGGCAACCGCGTGTGGACCTATCGCCACGCAATGACGCCAAAGGAATTGCCGTCAAAGCTGCTGGTGATCGGTTCGGGCGCGATCGGCATCGAATTTGCAAGCTTTTACAATGATATGGGCAGCAAGGTTACGGTGGTGGAAATGCTCGACCGGGTCGTGCCGGTCGAGGATGCGGACGTTTCCGCATTTCTGGAAAAGGCACTGACCAAACAGGGCATGACCGTGCTGACCGGATCGGGCGTTGAAACGATCGCGGTGGATGCCGAGGGCGTGACCGCGCGGATCAAACGCAAGGACGGCACCATGGTCGACGAACGGTTCAGCCATGTCATCGTCGCGGTGGGGATTGTGCCCAATACCGAAGCGATCGGGCTGGAGGCGGCGGGCATCGCCACCACACGCGGGATCATCGCCACGGACGCCTATGGCCGCACCAGTGCGCCAGGCGTGTGGGCGATCGGCGATGTGACGCCGGGGCCCTGGCTGGCGCACAAGGCCAGCCACGAAGGTGTGATCGTGGCGGAATCGATCGCGGCGGAACTGGGCAACAAGGATGTCCACCCGCACCCGATGGACCGTGGCAACATCCCGGGCTGTACCTATTGCCATCCGCAGATCGCCAGCGTCGGCATGACCGAGGCGGCGGCCAATGCGGCCGGCCATACCGTGCGCGCCGGCACGTTTCCGTTCATCGGCAATGGCAAGGCAATCGCCCTGGGTGAAGCGGAAGGGTTTGTCAAAACCGTGTTCGACGCCACCACCGGCGAATTGCTGGGCGCGCACATGATCGGCGCCGAAGTGACCGAGATGATCCAGGGTTTTGTCATCGGCAGGACGCTGGAAACGACCGAAGCGGAATTGATGCACACGGTGTTTCCGCACCCGACCATCAGCGAATCGATGCACGAATCGGTGCTGGCCGCCTATGGCCGCGCCATCCATATCTGACTCATTTCCGGCGCAACACGCCGGGAAGGGCTAACCCGGATTGCGTTGCGTACCCCGGTTGGCCATGCCGAACCGTGGCATGCTGATCTTGCCGGTAGCCAGCAACCCGGCCTGCTTGGTCAGGAATTCTTCGGAATTTTTGGGCACGCCGGCGGCGGACAGATGGTGCGGCAGGAACCGGTGCCGGGTGCACAGACCGCCGTTGCCGTCGCTGACCAGTTCGCGTTCAAACCGGATGCCTTGTGCGGATTCGCGTGACCGCATGACCGTGGCCAGTTCGAACTGGCCTTCGCCGAAATCGACCATGAACGGCGTGCCGACCGGCACCTCCAGCAGCCCTTCGATCAGCGCGCCGGTCAGCGACAGGTTGCGCAAGGTTACCGGATAATAGTGGTCTTCGTGAATGACCCCGATGGTGCGGAACATCGCGCGACGTTCGGGGCGCTGGTGCGCCGGGCCTTCGGGTTTCAGCACCCAGGCGTCGGCCAGCAGGTTCTGGAACAGAACATCCACCGCGACCGGCTTGCCGAAGATATAGCCCTGGACATGGCCGATCTTCAGATCGCGGACCATCGTCAGCTGGTCAAACGATTCAACCCCTTCGGCAATCGTGTCCATGCCCAGCGCATCGGCCAGCGCGACAATCGCGCTGATGATCGCGCGGTTGCGGTTGCTGTTGCTGGTGGCGCCGCGGATAAAGCTCTGGTCGATCTTGATTTTGTCGAACGGCGCGTTCTGCAGATAGGACAAGCTGGAATAGCCGGTGCCGAAATCGTCGAGCACCAGCCGCACGCCAAGGCCTTTCAAAGCCTTGAACATCGCATCTGTCGCCGCGCCTTCCTGCAGGAACACGCTTTCGGTGATTTCCAGTTCCAGCCGGTCGGGATCAAGCCCGGTCGATGACAGCGCCATCGCCACGACTTTGGGAAATGTCTGGTCGGCAAATTGTACCGGTGACACGTTGACCGCCACCCGCACCTGACCGGGCCATTGCACGGCGTCTTCGCAGGCCTTGCGCAGGATCCATTCGCCGATCCGGCAGATCATCGTCGATTCTTCGGCAATCGGGATGAACAGTGCAGGCGACAGCATGCCACGATCGGGGTGGTTCCAGCGCACCAGCGCCTCGGTCCCCACCACGCGGTTGCTCGCCACTTCGACCAGCGGTTGGTAATGCAGTTCGAATTCACCCTTGGCGAGCGCGTCGTGCATCGTTTCTTCAAGATGCCGGCGCTGTTCGGCGGTTTCCAGCATTTCGTTGGAATAGAACCGGAACCGGCCGCGCCCCGAATGTTTGGCGGCATAGAGCGCGAGATCGGCGTTGCGCACCAGATTGTCGACGGTTTCGCCATCATAGGGGCTGACCGCGATGCCGACCGACGCGCCGATCGTGCAACGATCGCCATCGATGGTATAGGGTTCGGACAACATGGTGATGATGCGGCCCGCCAGATCGCCCAGCCGGCCGCGGTCTTCGACATCGGGCAGGATGACCTGAAATTCGTCACCACCCAGCCGGCTGATGCGTTCCTTGTCACCAACCACCAGGATCAGGCGTTGCGCCACCTGTTTCAGCAGCGCATCGCCCACGGCATGGCCCAGCGTATCGTTGACCTGTTTGAACCGGTCGAGATCGATCAGCATGACCGAACAGGGCCGCCCTTGCGGTGCAAACGCGGCGAACGTGCGTTCCAGCAGATCGGCCATGCGACGGCGGTTTGACAATCCGGTCAGCGCGTCGGTGGTGGCCAGTTGCGATGCCTCTTCGGCGCTTTGGCGTTCGCTGGTCACGTCCACCAGATGGCCGCGAAAACCGGCAAAGCCGCCGTCGGGGCCAGGAATCGGCACGCCCGATACCGACCACAGCGTTTCGCGTTCATGGTCCCTGCCACCATCGCTGGTGCTGGCCTTGGTACGCGCGATCACGCCTTCAAAATGGCCTTTGCGCGCAAACACAAAGGGCAGCGTGCGCTGCCCGTCGATCCCGGCGCGTGGCGGCACGAACAGGTTCAGGAATTCCTTGCCATCGGCGTAATCGCCTTGCACCAGTGGCTTGCGCACCGCAGGCGACAGATAGGTCAGCTTGCCCGCGGCATCAGTCGACCACAGTCCGCCCAGGTTGAGCGATTCCAGCGCCGCGCACATCTCTTCTGCGTCCGACCCCGACAACCCGCTGGTGCGCGGTGGCGCGCTCCGCTGCGGGGCAGCGGCCATCTGGGTTTTGAAGCGCGAATACAGGTTTGCCACAAGGTTTCCGCAGTTACGATCGGCATGATCAACGTGGCAGTTACCACCGGGCATCTTTCAATTACGTAAAACATCCCCAAAGTTGGTGCACGCCGGGCGTGGCGAGCATCGGATCGCGCCGTAAGCCAGGGCGTCGCATGTCTGCCAGCATTGCGCGTTGCCCCGTCGTGACGGGAAGATTGCGACCGGGCGGGACCAAAATTCACGGATCTGTCGAAAAATTGTCACGTTCATTGGCGAAGGAGCGTGCTCGCCTTGGTCAACGACAGGAATCGCCATGAACACTTTGCGCAAACATGCTGCCATGGCCGTGGCCGCAGCCGGCACGCTGATCGCAGCGCCAGCGGCCCTGGCCGCAACCAACAACGCTGAAACGATCAACATGGTCTGCAAATTTCAGCCCTTCGACGGATTCACCGATGTTGAGGTGATCTGGGTCAATACCGCGACCAGCCAGGTGAAATCGGTCTTGTCGCTGCAAAATCGCCCGGGCATGCACAACCTGAACGGCGGCGGCAATGTTGAGGACGCTCTGGCCCGCGCCAGAATGCCACGTCAGGTCAAGACCTGGCCCGCGACGATCACCGCCACCACGATCAGCTGGACCAGCGATGGCGGCACCCCGCGCCCGGCCACCATCAACCGCCAGACCGGCATGATGACCTGGTCCACCCCGCAGGACCCGACACCACCCAACAAGGGCACTGCGCAATGCACCAAAGGCGATCTGGCGTTGCCGACGCCAGTTTCACCGGCAGCCGCGGTCAAGAAGTGACGAACCGCAGGCGCCCCGCTCTTGTTATGACAATGCCTTGTTATGCAAACGATTGGAGGATCACGTGATTTGGTCAAGACGCGCGTTTCTTGAAAGCGGCTTTGCTGTGGTGCTGGTGGCGGGATTAGCCAGGCCTGCCTTTGCCAAAGCGTTTTCGGCGGCCGACTGGTCACAGCTTGGCCCCTATGCCCGCGATATTGCCAATGGCCTGGACCATGCCATAACCGCCATGCAGCAAAAGCCTGTCATCAAACTGACCGGAAACGATCTGCTCTTTACAACCTCGGCCCACGCCCGGTTGAAAGAGGTCCTGCGCATTTTCAACACGATCCGTATCGAAAGCGGTGAATTCCCCGTCACCGCCGAAGCCTATCGCGAGATATGGCGCCAACTGACCAAAAATGGCACTGAAACGCCAAGCCATGATCAGGGCGAGGCCTTGAAGGTGGCCTGGATCAACGTGCTTGATTTTCTTCGTCAGTGCCTTGCCGATATCAAGGGTGCGATGGGCGAGATCGCGGGCGACGAGAAGGATGCGGCGGTATCGGCGGCCGATCGTGCATTCGATGCGGTTTTTGCCGACCAGACCGGTCTGCTGGCAAAACTGCACGCACTGCCCGCACCGTCGACACGGGCCGAGATCGATGCGCTGGCCAGCACCGATGAAGCGTTCAACCGGTTGCGCACGGTCCTGCGTACCGCAATCGATGCCCTGGGCAAGCGGCTTGACCACGAAGCCAGTTGAGACCCCGCGGTTTTCATTCCTGTCCGCCTGCCACCGCGTGTACCGGGGCGGGCGGACACACCGCGACTTCAGCGGTGTTGCAGCGACCACGTTGAAATTGGCGGACAGGGTGGGATTCGAACCCACGGTGGGCTTGCACCCACGGCGGTTTTCAAGACCGCTGCCTTAAACCACTCGGCCACCTGTCCGTGCACAACGGCCAGGGCCTTGGCCCTGACTTTGCGTGTTTCAGGCCGCCGTCGATAGTTCCACCGGCGATGAAGGCAAGTGGTTTTCGCAAGAGTCTGTTTCGAAGGCGCCACCCACCGCCCCGGGGTGGTTTTGGTTATTCTCCCGCCGGATCAACATCAGGGTTTCACACCGGCCCTGCGTTGTGCGACAAGCCGGGGCATGATGCGTGTCGTTCACAGGCTTGCCCCGGCGCTGACCATACTATCCGCATTGCTGGTGCCGGGGGCCACTGCCGGCGGCCAGCCCATGGTTACGCCCGCGCCGATGGTTGCGCCCGCGCCAACGATATCCCGGCCTGTCATTGCCGGGCAGATGGGTTTTGGGACCTTTCTGCAAGCGCTGGCGGAACGGGCGCGCGGCGAAGGGGTGCGCGAATCGACGATTCACGCGGTGGTCGACACGCTGTCCTATGATCCCGAAGTGGTGTGGCACGACCGCAGCCAGCCCGGGGGTACACCGGGGGCGATCCCGCGTTTCGAACCCTATCGCCGCAATCATGTCGATGCCGGGCGGATCGCGCGCGGTCGGGTGCTGTATGGCGCATCCGCACCGCTGATCGCACAGATTGAGGCGCGCTATGGCGTGCCCGGCCCGATCGTGCTGGCGATCTGGGGGCATGAAAGCAATTACGGCAGCTTTACCGGTACCTATGATCTGCCCCGCGCGATCGCCTCGCTCGCTTATGAAGGGCGGCGGCGCGAACTGTTTTCGCAGGAATTCATCGCCCTGCTGAAAATGATCGATCGTGGTGTGCCGCGCTGGCGGCTGCAGGGCAGCTGGGCGGGCGCGTTTGGCAATCCGCAATTCCTGCCCAGCGTCTATCTGCGCGTGGCGCAGGATGCCGATGGAGACGGGCTGGCCGATATCTGGACCAACCGGGCCGACACCCTGGCATCGATTGCCAATTATTTTCGTGATGCCGGCTGGCGACGAGGCGAACCGTGGGGAATCGCGGTCACTGTGCCGGCCGGGTTCGACCGCGTCGCGCAGGCCAACCATATGAACAGCCCACGCTGTCCGCAGGTGTTTGTGCGCCATTCGCGCTGGCATACGATCGCCGAATGGCGCGCACTGGGGCTGGCCCCGGCGCGTGGGCCCTGGCCCGATGACCATGTCCAGGCGACTTTGCTGGAGCCCGATGGGCCCGGACGCCCGGCCTGGCTGCTAACCGGAAATTATCGGGTTATCCTTGATTACAACTGTTCGAATTTTTACGCCCTTTCGGTAGGATTGCTCGCCGATGAAATCAGTCACTAGCACTCTGGCCCGGCTGGCCTGCGCATCGGCGTGGGCCGGTCTGGTACTGGCGCCGGCAGGGGCGCAGGCCGCCGGTCGCACCCGCCCGCCCGCATCACCCGCAGCCCTGGCCGCAACGGCGCTGGGGCCAGAGGGCGATTATCCGGTGACCATCGGCGATCCCTATGTCATCGGCGGGGTCACCTATACGCCTGCCGACACGCTGAATTACGATGCGGTGGGTTTTGCGCATGCCGGCAGCGATGGTGCGGGCATCAGCGGCGCGCACCATGCGCTGCCATTGCCCTGTTATGTTGAGGTGACCGCGCTCGATTCGGGGCGCACGGTGCTGGTGCGCCTGGACCGGCGCGGGCCGATGTCGGGCAAACAGCTGATCGAACTGTCGCCCGCAGCCTGGGCACAATTGGGGCTGCCATCCAGCGCCGATGCCGCGGTGCGAGTGCGCCGGGTCAACCCGCCAGAGGCCGAACGCGCGCTGCTGCGGCAGGGCAACCGTGCGCCCGATCGCATGGAAACCCCGCCCGGGCTGTTGACCGCGCTGCGCCGCAAGCTGGGTGTGGCGACGCCGGTGACCCCGGATGAGCCACCATCGGTCGCGCTGGCAGGCGTGCCGGCGCAAGGTACGGCCATGCCCCGGCAGGTATCGACTCCCCGGCAGGTATCGACTCCCCGCCAGGTATCGACGCCGCGCCCATCACCCGCGCCCCGGCCCGTGGCGCAGGCGCGCCCTGCCGCCCTGCCGCATCAGGACCCGATTATACCCGTTGCCCCGGTGGCAAAGCAGCCCGCACCACCGCCAGCACCGCCCCCGGTAGCGGGCTCGCCGCCGTTGGTGGTCGCGGCACCTGCCACCAAACCGGTTGCGCCACATCACGAACCGGCAAAACCGGCCGAGCCAGCCACCGTCGCCCCACCGGCCGCAACAACCACACCGGCAAAGCGGTTGTGGGTGCAGGTCGCGGCCTTTTCATCGCGCGAACGGGCGCAAAAGGCGGCGGCACAGGTTGGCGGCAAGGTTGAACCCGCCGGAAAGCTGTGGCGCGTACGGATTGTTGCGGTGGGTGACGATCAGGCCCGCGCCGCACTGGCGAAGGCGAAGCAGTCGGGCTATGCCGGTGCGATCATCCTGCACCACGATTGATCGCGGGCAGGGCGCCCAGGGTCGGTGATGCGACGCTACAGTTGTAAAAGCATGCCAAAGTCGACCCGCCCATGATCCTGCCGCATTCACCGATTGTCCGCCCGTCTGCCCGTGCGCCACACCGCCGGGCATGCGCTGTACTGGCCGTGATGCTGGTGTGCCTGCCGGTGGCCGCGCTGGCGCGCCGCAGCCCGGCACCGCCGGCCGACCCCACGGTGATGCCCGATATCACCGCGCCGACCGCCTATATGGTCGATGTCAATTCGGGCCGCGTGCTGTTTTCGCGCGATGCGCACCGGCGGTTTGTGCCGGCATCGCTGACCAAGATCATGACCAGCTATGTCGCGTTCGAATTGATCGCAGCAGGAAAATTGAAGCTGGATCAAAGCTTTGAGATGCGAAACGAAACCTTTCGCAAATGGCACCGCGTGGGCAGCACGATGTTCCTGGGCAATGGCAGCCGCACCACGGTGGCCGACCTGCTGGAAGGTATCGTGACCGTATCGGCCAACGATGCCTGTGTTGTCCTGGCCGAAGGGATCGCCGGATCGGTTCCCGGCTTTACCGCGATGATGAACGACGCGGCAAAGCAATTGGGCCTGCGCGACACGCATTACAACACGCCCAATGGCTGGATGGATGAAGGTCAAACCTATGTTTCGGCGGCCGATCTGGCCACGCTGGCCACCGCGCTGATCACCCGCCATCCCGATCTCTATCACCGGTTTTACGGCCACGATCGCGCCGAATTCAACGGTATTGCACAGGCCAATCACAATCCGCTGTATGGCCACACCCCCGGTGCCGACGGGGTAAAGACCGGCTTTACCGGAGAGGCAGGCTATGGCTTTGTCGGGTCTGTGGTGCGCGCTGACCGTCGGATCATCTTTGTGCTGGGTGGTTATGGCCGCCCCAACGATCGCGCACAGCAATCGCGCCAATTTGCCGAATGGGGCTTTGCCGCATGGGATTCGCATCCGATTGCGCCGGCCGGCGCCAGCCTGGGCACCGCGCGGGTGCAGGGCGGCACCGTGCGCAGCGTCAATCTGGTTGTCCCGCACGCCTATGCCATCGCCACGCCGCACGGGGTGCCCCCGCAATACACGCTGGCCGTGCGGTACAAGGCGCCACTGACCGCGCCGATCGCACAGGGTGCCCCGGTGGCCAGCCTGATCGTGCGCGCGCCCGGGCAGCCGATTCAGCATCTGCCGCTGGTGGCGGCGCGCGCGATCGCCAGCGGCGGTGTGTTTGACCGCTTGCGCGATGGTCTGGCGGCGATGACCGGCGCGGTGCAACCATGATTGCGCCGCCCGCACAGCCTGGCCGGTTTATCGCGCTGGAAGGCGGGGAAGGGGTGGGCAAATCGACCCAGCTCAAAATGCTTTCCGCCGCGTTGCGCGCGCGCGGCATGGCGGTAGTGACCACGCGTGAACCGGGGGGCACGCCCGGCGCCGAACAGATCCGCGCGATGCTGCTCGATACCGCCGGCGACGGCTGGGGCCCGCGGGCAGAGGCGCTGTTGTTTGCCGCCGCGCGTGCCGACCATGTCGATCGCCTGATCCGCCCGGCATTGCTGCGCGGGGAATGGGTGCTGACCGACCGTTTTCTCGATTCGAGCCGGGCCTATCAGGGCGGCGGCAGCGGCCTGGACGATGGCGACATTCTGGCCCTGCATGCCATCGGCAGCGCAGGCCTGCTGCCCGATCGCACCGTGCTGCTGGAATGTGATCCGGCGCAGGCGGCCGCACGGCTGGCCTTGCGCGATCACGGGCAAAACGACCGCATCGGCGGCCGCGATACCGCCTATCACGCGCGCGTGGCCGCCGCGTTCCGCCGCTTTGCCAATGCCGACCCGCAGCGGTTTGCGATCATCGATGCCGGTGGCACGCCCGATGCCGTGCACGCCCGCGTGCTGTCGGCGCTGGCAGACCTGTGACGCTGCTGGGCCACGATGCGGTATGGCGCGAATGGCATGCTGCGCGCGGCGGCCGGCGGATGCACCATGCATGGATGCTGGTCGGACGCGAAGGGCTGGGCAAAGCCAGTTTTGCCCGCGCCGCGGCCAGCGAACTGGTGGCCGAACCGGCCGTGGTGCAACCGGCATATGACCACCACCCCGATATTCACACGCTGATTCCGCTGCCCGCCAACGAAGACGAAGCCAAAAAGCGCGATGACGGCAAACCCTTTGCCACCAAACGCAATATCAGCGTGGATCAGGTGCGCGGCATGCAGCGGCGCCTGGTGACGCGGCCGACGCTGGGCGCGCGCCGGGCGGTGGTGATCGATGCGGCTGATTTGCTGGAAACCGCCGCCGCCAATGCCTTGCTGAAAAGTCTTGAGGAACCACCGCAAGGCACATTCTTTTTGCTGATCGTACACCAGCTCGGCCGGTTGTTGCCGACCATCCGGTCACGCTGCCAGGTGTTGCGGTTTCACCCGCTGGATGCGCAGGACATGGGGCGGGCGCTGGATCTGCTCGCACCAGGGATTGACGCATTGACGCGTGATGCGGCGATCGCGGTGGGGGCAGGCGCGCCGGGCGCAGGCCTGGCGTTTGCCGAACAGGACCTCGGCCGGGTGTGGCAATTGATGCACACACTGGTGGCGCGCGGCGATGCCGATCTGTCACTGCGGGCCGAACTGGCAGCGGCGATCGGCCAGCGGCCCGACCGCGACCGCCAGATGGCCGCGCTGACCGCGGCGCGCATGGTGCTGGTCGATGCGATGGGTACCGGCGATGCGCGCAGCCACGCCGCGCTGGCCGATGCCCATGTCGCGCTGGTGCGCCTGGCGCGTGAGGCGCCAACCTATAACTATGACCCCGGGTTGCTGATGCTGGAAATCGGTGCCTTGCTGGCAGGCGTGGCCCATACTAGGGGTGGGCGCAACTAAGCCAACCCGCGCCAACAGGAAGTGACCGTCCCGATGGGCGAACCCTATTACATTACCACCGCAATTTCCTATCCCAATGGCAAGCCGCACATCGGCCACGCCTATGAAGCGATCGCCGCCGATTGCATCGTGCGGTTCATGCGCTCGATCGGGCGCGATGCGCGGTTGCAGACCGGCACCGACGAACACGGGCTGAAAATGGCACAAAAGGCGCGTGACCTGGGCGTCACTGCGCGGCAATTGGCCGATGAAATGTCGCAACATTTCATAGATATGTGCGCGGCATTGAACATCGGCTATGATGTGTTTATTCGCACCACCGAACCGCGCCACCATGCCACCGTGCAGGAATTGTGGCGGCGGATGAAGGCCAATGGCGATCTGTACCTCGATCGCTATGAAGGTTGGTATTCCATTCGCGACGAGGCCTATTACGACGAAAGCGAACTGGTGCCGGGTGAGGGCGGGCAGAAACTGTCGCCCCAGGGCACGCCGGTTGAATGGACGGTGGAGGAAAGCTGGTTTTTCCGGCTGTCGCATTATGGCGACCGGTTGCTGGCGCATATCGCCGCCAACCCGCAATTCATTCAGCCCGACAGCCGCCGCAACGAAATCGTGCGGTTTATCGAGGGCGGCCTGCGCGACCTGTCGGTATCGCGCACCAGTTTTGACTGGGGCATCGCGGTACCGGTCGAACCGGGTGAGGGCGATGATCAGGCCCACGTGATGTATGTGTGGGTCGATGCGCTGACCAATTATCTGACCGGATTGGGCTGGCCCGACCAGACCGACGAATTCAAACGGTTCTGGCCGGCGGACCTGCACCTGATCGGCAAGGATATCGTGCGGTTCCACACGGTCTATTGGCCGGCATTTTTGCTGAGCGCAGGCGTAGCCTTGCCCAAACAGGTGTTTGGCCACGGGTTCCTGCTCAACCGTGGGCAAAAAGAATCCAAATCGCTGGGCAATGTGACCGATCCGATCGATCTGGCGGCCAGGTTCGGCGTTGATCCGCTGCGCTATTTCCTGATGCGTGAGGTCGTGTTTGGCCAGGACGGGTCGTATTCGCCAGAGGCAATCGCGCTGCGGTGCAATGCCGAACTGGCCAACAGCTATGGCAATCTGGTGCAGCGCACGCTGTCGATGATTTTCAAGAACTGCGATGGTGAACTGGGCATGTTTGCCAGCACCGACGCCGATGACACGCTGCTGGCGATCGTCGCGGGCGCCACGCGTGAAGAATTGCCGCGCGAATTTGCCGCGCTGAACTTTTCGGCCGGGATCGAGGCGTGGATGCGTGCCGTGTTCGCCTGCAACGCCTATGTTGATGAACAGGCGCCCTGGGCCCTTCGCAAGACCGATCCCGAACGGATGCGCGCGGTGCTGTACACGCTGTTCATGGCGATCCGCGACCTGACCATTGCCATTGCGCCGGTGGTGCCGGCCACGGCGGCCAAAGTGCTGGACCAGCTTGGCTTGCCAGTGGAGCAGCGCAGCATCACCGATCTGGGTCGTGCTGATTGGTATATGGCCCGCGTGGCCACTGGTGAACGCCTCGGCACGCCGGTAGCAGCGTTCCCGCGCATCGACCTCGCGCCCGAAGAAACCACCGCCTGATGCTGATCGATTCGCATTGCCACCTGAATTACAAAGGCCTGGCCGAACAGCAGGGTGATATCCTGGCGCGTGCACGCACACGCGGCGTGCGGGGTTTCCTGAACATTTCGACACGGCAAAGCGAATGGGCGGATGTGGTCGCCACCGCGCACCGCGAACCCGATGTGTGGGCCAGCGTCGGCATCCACCCGCATGAGGCTGATGGCCATGCTGATCTGGGCGCCGGCGTGTTGCGTGACGCCACCCATGATCCACGCGTGATTGCGATCGGCGAAACGGGGCTGGATTATTACTACGACCATTCCGACCGTGCGGTGCAACAGGCGCTGTTTCGCACCCATATCGGCGTGGCGCGCGAAACCGGCCTGCCGGTGATCATCCACACCCGCGATGCCGAAGCGGACACGCTGGCGATCCTGATCGACGAAATGGCCAGGGGCGCGTTCCCGGCGCTGATCCATTGCTTTACCGCGACCGCTGAATTCGGCCGGGCGGTGCTGGCGCTGGGGCTGACCATTTCGCTGTCGGGGATTGTTACATTCAAGAATGCCAAAGACCTCGCGGCGTTTGCTGTGGAAATACCTGAAGATCGGCTGCTGGTGGAAACCGATGCGCCGTTTCTGGCACCGATCCCGCATCGCGGACGCCTGTGTGAACCGGCGTTCGTTGCCGACACGCTGGACTGTGTGGCGCGGTTGCGCGGGGTCACACCAGCGGCGCTGGCAGAAACGACCGGCGCCAATTTTCGCGCGCTGTTTGCGAAAGCCGGCCTGTGAAGCTGATCATGCTCGGATCGGGCACATCGACCGGGGTGCCGCGCATCGGCAACGATTGGGGTGACTGCGACCCTGATGAGCCGCGCAACCGCCGCACGCGCGTGGCGATCGTGGTCGAAGGTGATGATGGTTCGCGTCTGCTGGTGGATACTCCACCCGATTTGCGCACGCAGTTGCTGGCCACGAACATCGGCCGGATCGATGGCGTGTTGTGGACGCACGATCACGCCGACCATACCCATGGCATCGATGATCTGCGCGCGCTGCGGATGGGCCGTGGTGCGCCATTGCCCAGTTACGCCGCCGATGAAACCGTGCGGCGCCTGCGCATGCGCTTTGGCTATGTGTTTGCCGGGCAATTCGGCTATCCGACAATTTGCACGATCGACAATCTGGACCGGGTGCGGATGGTCGGAGGTATCGGCGTGAGCCATTGCCAGATGCCGCACGGGCCAGCGCAATCAACCGCATACCGGTTTGATCAGGGCAGCAAATCAATCGGTTACGCCACAGACTTCAGTGAAATTACCGCTGATATGGTCGCGCTGTTCGATCGTGTCGACGTGCTGGTGGTTGATGCCCTGCGGCGCCATCCGCATCCGACGCATGCGCATCTGGCGATGGCGCTGGAACTGGTCGATGCCGCGCGGGTCGGCCATGCAATCCTGACACACCTGGATAAATCGATGGATTATCGTGCGCTGTGCGAGGAACTGCCGCCGCATACCGAACCGGGATATGACGGCCTGGAGCGTGTGTTGTGAGCATGGACGACTGGGTGCAAGTGATCGCCATAGTGATGGCGCTGACGCTGGTGCTTGGCGGCGGGATAACGCGAGGCTTTCGCATTCCGCGCAACGCGTGGCCCGCATTGGTGTGGATGGCGCTCGTCTGGTCGGGGATCATCGCGGCGGCGGCATTGGCGTTTCGGCATTTCCGGCCTGGCGGGTGACGGCTCAACCCGCACCCTATTTAACATAATCATTATTATCGAACTAACGGATTGTAAGCTCCAATTAGAAATGACGCACCTCCGCTACATATCCACTTCCGAGCAAGCTTGGCACGATACTCAAATGAAATTATTCGAAATTCACGACAAACAAGTTATGATGGTGACGAAGCAGTCTTGATGCGGAAAATGATCCAATGCGAAAGCGCATGAAATTTGTCTCGCTTGCCGTTTTCATGTTCGGGGGACTGGATTACCCAGTGGCCGCGCTGGCTGATCAGCCTCAACATATGAGTGCCGCGGTCAAAGCCTTGATCCGCAAGGAGGACTCACTTGACGAACGCTGCAGGGCCCCGGGAATGGATGCAAATGGTCGTATCTGCCTGTTGCGCGGCCGTATTTATTTAAAATTGGTGCACCTCGGCTGGTGCTGGGATACCGAAAAAATCGATGCACCGTACAAATATCGTCACTGGATGCACTGTTCTGCTGTCTGGACTGTTCCTTAAAACGCAAAATTTCTATTTGACCGGGATTTTATCGAGTGCACGCGCGACAGCATATCTATCTGCAGAATCTCGAAAGTTTTGTTTAGGTCTGACGACGTAATAAGAATACCCTGCCGCAAGGCTGGCCGCATCGGACCCAACCCGCTGAGCCAAAGCAAATGTATGCTTCTCGTTGTTGGTCAATTCGTAGACCTGATATTTGATTTGCTGGTCTGCGGTGGATTTTTCGATGGTAGTTCCGCTAAATTTTTTGAATAAGTCTTTGCGTGGACGATCGGTCAGCTGGAACAGGCCTTGGCCATGTCCGTTTTTGCCGCTTTGGGTAACGGAAGAATCCAAGCCACTTTCCAGTTCTGCGCTGGCCGCCAACGCTGCCGCGAGCGGTGCGGGCAATCCATATTTCTTGATGAGGGTGTCGCGAAAGTCGGCCGCATGTTTGGCGTGCAAGTCTGCAAGCCACAAACCGAGTGCTCCTGTTTGTCGTATTGCTGCCAAAACCTGGATCGTGTCCCAACGCGTGGTGTAGCTTTTCGGGGCCACCGCGATTTTCGGCGT
>NZ_JBBATI010000030.1:0-52193 GCF_040398825.1 Novosphingobium sp. | reverse complement strand
AATCAGCCGCTTGGGAATCCCCACCGTGAGTCAGCTTCACCGCTCGTTGGTATAAGGCCGCAATTGGGGCGTGTGCCGACACGCAGGTTTTGATCTCCGCAAAGCCGTAAGCTGCTTTCAACGTCTGGCTGGAATTTGTCAACGCTGCCTGGACCCGTTCGAGCTGAGCCTGTTGAAGCACACGCGCCAACGGTTGCCCACAAGCAGGTAAAAAGCGCGCAAATTCAAACATCCCGTGTGTGCTGCGACAAGCTCAGCACGAACGGATTGTTTTTTGATTCACAATGTCGGTAGCAATTATGCGCTTATTCCTTCGCGCGGAACGTAACTCCGATAATACGCGGGATGCTGGGCGTGCCCAGGATCAGCCCCGAATTGCCGGCCTGCACGGTCAGGTTCTGGATATAGTTGGCGTTGAACAGGTTGCTGGCAAACACTGCCACTTCCCAGCCGTGCGGCGATCGCCAGCCCACGCTGACGTTGGTCAGGCTGTAGCCGTCGATCTGCGTGTACTGCGACAGCGTGGGATCACCGTTATAGCTGCTGCGCCAGACGGTATCGCTGTGCAGGACGATGGCGCTGCCGCCGCGCATTGGCAGGGTGTAATCAGCGCCCAGCGATTCCGACCACTTTGGCAGGCCAACCAATGATTTGCCGGTCAGGTTGCATGACGCCGTCGTCGCGGTCTGCAATTCCAGCGGGCATGGACCGGCGGGATAGCTGGTGTTGACGCCATCGGCATAGGCCAGCGATCCGGTGAGCGTCAGCCCGCCCAGGTGCAGCGCGGCGTCGGCCTCCACGCCCTTGACCGTCACCTCGGGAATATTGGCGAGATAGCCGCGCAGCGCGACCGTCTGGCTGCTGTCGACAATCGTCGATTGAAAATCATGCACTTTGGTCTGAAACAGATCGGCGTTGACGGTCAGCCGGTCGGCAAACAATCGGGTCTTTACCCCCAGTTCCCACGCGTCATGGCGTTCGGGGCGCACCACTGCGGTGGCCAGCACCGGGTTGTTGCCGGCATCCAGCGGCAGGCCCGACATGTTGATCCCGCCCGATTTGAAACCGCGCGCCCAACTGACATAGCCCATGGTGCTGTGCGTGATCTGCCAGGCCAGGTTGGCGCGGCCTGATGCGCTACCCTCCACCGCGTGCGCGGTATAGCTTTGCGGGCGCAGGATCGACAGTTTGGCGGCATTCAGCGCGGCGCTGGCGGTGGTCAAACCGCCCGACACACTGGTGGCATAGGCGCCGTCCTTGACTTCGCGGGTATAGCGCGCGCCGCCAGTAGCGGTCAGGCCGGGCAGAATATGCCAGTTCACTTCGGCAAAGGCGGCATAGCTGTCGGTGGAAAGCCGCGTGTCACCGGTCGTGCCATAACCGTCGAGCAAATTGGCCGGCACCGGCGTGGCATTGGCGCCGGTGGTCTTGCCCAGCAGCCACGGCGCGCCATAGGGGCCATAGATCGAGATCGGATGCCCGGTCAGCACCTGGTGGAAATAATAGAGCCCGGCAACATACGTCAGCCGATGATCGCCGTTCGATGCGATGCGCAGTTCCTGGCTCAGCTGATCCTGCCGCGACGGGATATGCTGCACCAACTGGATCGGCAGCCCGGTATAATCGCGGTCATTGGCCGCATCCCAGTTCCAGAATCGCCACGCGCTGATCGCGGTCACGGTCGCCGCGCCCAGGTTCCAGTCGGTATTAACCGACACGCCGCCTTCGTTGGTGCGCGAATTGACCGGGGCATCGATGTCGGTCAGCCGGTCATAGGGATTGGTGCTGGGCGGGGCATAGTGCGCGGCGGCGGCCAGCGCCGGATACTGTTTTGATGCTGCGCGCAGCGATGTGCCGACGCGCAGGAATACCTGCGTGCAGCAGCTGGCATCGAAATTGGTGAAATCGGCAATCACCCGCACGCGCACGGCGGCATCGGGCTGAAACAGCAATTGCCCGCGCACCGCCTGCGTGCCCACGCCGTTCAGGTCCGCGCCGCTGGTGACATTATGGATCACGCCATCGCGCCGGGTGATCGCGCCGGACAGGCGAAAGGCCAGCCGGTCCGCCACCAGCGGCGCGGTGGCGCTGGCCCGCACTTGCAGCCAGTTGCGATCCCCATAGCTCAGCTCCTGGCTGGCCGAGGGGGTGAATTCGGGCGCGCGCGAAATCACGTTGATTGCGCCCGCAGTGGTGTTCTTGCCAAACAATGTGCCCTGTGGCCCGCGCAGCACTTCGATCCGGTCGATATCGGAAAAATCGAACGCCGCGGTGGCCGGGCGCGCGTGATAGACGCCATCAACATAAAAGCCGACGCCGCTTTCCAGCCCGTCGTTGGACTGGCTGACCGCGACCACGCTCGACCCCAACCCGCGCAACGTAAACGCGGTGTTGCGCGGATTGGCCGAGCTGTAGTTGTGCGCCGGCACCAGCACCGCCAGACCCTGGGTGTTGACGGTATAGCTGCGGTCGAGCGCGGCGCCGCCCACCACCGACAGCGCGGCCGGCACCGTTTGCGCGTCCTCTGGCCGCTGGCGCGCGGTCACCACGATCGATGCGGCACCGCCGGCATCGGGCGTGGGGGATGCGTCAGCAGCGCGGGACGTTGTCCCCATTGCCAAAACCATCGCCGATCCGGCCAGCAGCCCCGTCAAACCCCTGTGCATATGCAAACAGCCCCCGACATTCCCGTTCGTCCTATATTCCTATGTATATAGCTCGAACGGCGGAGGCAACCATCGATGTTTGGCCAGACTTGCCTTTCCCCACCCCAGCCCCTAGCGGCGGGGCATCATCATCCAAATTGACAGGCTGCCCATGGTCCCCCGTTATGCCCGCCCGCAGATGACCGCGATCTGGGACGCCCAGGCGCGCTATCGCATCTGGTTTGAAATCGAAGCGCACGCGACCGACAAACTGGCCGAGCTGGGCGTGGTGCCAGACAGCGCGGCCAAGGCGTTGTGGTCGTGGTGGGCGACCGATCCGGTGATCGATGTGCCCGCGATCGACGCGATCGAGGCGGTGACCAAACACGACGTGATCGCGTTCCTTGACTGGGTTGCCGCGCAAGTGGGGCCAGAGGCGCGCTTCATGCACCAGGGCATGACCAGTTCCGACGTGCTGGACACCACGTTGAGCGTGCAGCTGGCGCGTGCGGCCGACCTGCTGATTGCCGATATCGATGCGCTGCTGGCCGCGATCAAGCGCCGCGCCTATGAACACAAGCACACGCCGACGATCGGCCGCAGCCATGGCATCCACGCCGAACCGACCACGTTTGGCAAGAAACTGGCCGAGGCCTATGCCGAATTCACGCGCAACCGCGCGCGGCTGGTGGCGGCGCGCGCCGAAATCGCAACTTGTGCGATTTCGGGCGCGGTCGGCACCTTTGCCAATATCGACCCGGCGGTTGAAGAGCATGTGGCGCAGGCGCTGGGCCTGGCGGTGGAGCCGGTGTCGACGCAAGTCATCCCGCGCGACCGCCATGCGATGTTCTTTGCCACTTTGGGCGTGGTTGCCAGCTCGATCGAGCGCGTGGCGATCGAAGTGCGCCATCTGCAACGCACCGAAGTGCTGGAGGCGGAGGAGTATTTTTCGCCCGGGCAAAAAGGCTCTTCAGCCATGCCGCACAAGCGCAACCCGGTGCTGACCGAAAACCTGACCGGGCTGGCACGCGTGGTGCGATCGGCAGTGACCCCGGCGCTGGAAAACGTGGCGCTGTGGCACGAACGCGACATTTCGCATTCATCGGTGGAACGCTTCATCGGCCCGGATGCCACCATCACGCTGGATTTTGCGCTGGCGCGGCTGACCGGCGTGATCGACAAGCTGGTGGTCTATCCCGAACGCATGCAGAAGAACCTGGATCGCATGGGCGGCCTGGTCCATTCGCAACGCGTGTTGCTGGCGCTGACGCAGGCGGGATTGTCGCGCGACGATGCCTATCGGCTGGTCCAGCGCAATGCCATGAAAGTGTGGGAATCCGATGGTCAGCTGTCGCTGCTCGAACTGCTGAAGGCCGATCCGGAGGTCAGCGCGGCACTCAGCCCCGCGCAGATCGAGGACAAGTTCAACCTGGATTACCATTTCAAGGCGATCGACACGATGTTTGCCCGCGTCTTTGGTGAATGACGTCATCGGCGAAAACCGCTTCCCTGAACGCCCCGCGATGATCTACGGGGTGTAGGGGGGCATCTCTTTTCATAAGGGGACTGTCATGCGCGGGTTGAAAATCGGGTGGGTGGTGCTGCTGGTGGTGGTGCTGTTTGCGTTTACTTATGCCAATCCTGATCCGATTGCGGTGCATATCTGGCCGGGTCTGATCTGGGAGACGAAGGCATCGGCGCTGGTGATCGGCGCCTTGCTGATCGGGTTTGTGCCGACATCGCTGATCAACCGCGCGACGCAATGGCGGCTGAACCGCCGGATTGCCGCGCTGGAGGCGACATTGGCGACGCAGACCATCGCCATGACGAACGCACAGTCGAACGCTCAGTCGAACGCTCAGGCGCGGGCCGCCGATGACGCCCGCCGCACCGTCGATCTGTCTGCCATGCCAAACCACGATCCCATCTGAAGGACGATTGAACCAGTGAGCAACCCGATCTACCTCGCGCTCGATCTGCCCCGGCTCGATGCGGCAATCGCGCTGGCCACCAAAGTGCGCGCGCATGTGGGCGGGCTGAAACTGGGGTTGGAATTTTTTTGCGCGCATGGCCAGCACGGTGTGCATGAAATCGCCAAAATCGGCCTGCCGATCTTTCTCGATCTGAAATTGCACGACATTCCCAATACCGTGGCCGGCGCAATGCAGGCCATCCACGTGCTGCAACCGGCGATCGTCACCGTCCATGCCGCCGGCGGGCGCGCGATGATGGAGGATGCCAAGGCCGCTGCAGGCGAAAACACCCGTGTGGTCGCGGTGACCGTGCTGACCAGCCTGGATGATGATGACATGGCGGCGATCGGCGTGGGCGGCAGTGCCTATGATCAGGCGCTGCGCCTGGCCGATCTGGCGCAAGAGGCCGGGCTGGACGGTATCGTCTGTTCTGGCCACGAAGTGGCCGCGGTGCACAAGCGGTGGAAGCACGGCTATCTGGTGGTGCCCGGCCTGCGCCCCGGCAATGGCGTGGCCGCCGATCAGAAACGCACGGTCAGCCCGCGCGCCGCGCGCGATGCCGGGGCCAGCGTGCTGGTGATCGGCCGTCCGATCAGCCATGCCGAAGAACCGGTGGCCGCCGCCCGTGCGATCGAAGGCACGCTGTAACCGGTGCCATGATGACGACCGGCACGACCCTGACAGGCCTGACCGTGCGCTACGCCACGGCAGACAACGTGCCCACGCTGCGGGCGCTGGTCGAACGCGCCTATCGCGGTGACAGCGCGCGAACCGGCTGGACGCATGAGGCCGATCTGCTGGACGATGAACGCACGACGCACGCCGATCTGACCGCCACCATCGCCGATCCGGCATCGCGCGTGCTGCTGGGGTATCACGACAACGTGTTGATCGGCACGGTCACCATCACCGATTGCGGCGGATCGCTTTCCTATCTGGGCATGTTGTGCGTCGATCCGGCCTGCCAGGCCGGCGGCATCGGCAGCGCGCTGATCGCCGCTGCCGAACAGGCGGCACAGCGCGAATTCGGCGCGCAGACGATGGAAATGACCGTGATCGACCGGCGTGCAGACGTGATCGCGTGGTACCAGCGGCGCGGCTATCGCGACAGCGGCGAAGTGCGCCCGTTTCCGGTGCCGGGCGACCATCCCTTTGCGATGGTCGTGCTGACCCGCGATCTGGCTTGACGCAAACCATGCCCGCCCCCCTGATCAAGATCTGCGGCATCAACAGCATGGCCGCGATGGATGCCGCCATTGCCGCGCGCGCCGATTTCATCGGGCTGGTGTTTTTCGCCAAGAGCCCGCGCCATGTCGAACCGGCTTTCGCAGCCCAACTGGCGGCATACGCCGCCGGTCGGGTGGGCGTGGTCGGCCTGCTGGTTGATCCGGAGCCTGATTTTCTGGCCAGCGTGATCGCCACCGTCGGGCTGGACCATATCCAGCTGCATGGGCGCGAAAACCCGGCGCAAGTGGCCGCGATTGCCGCGCACCACGGCATTTCGGTGTGGAAGGCAATCGGCGTCAAAAGCCGCGATGATGTCGCCGCCGCCGATGCCTTTGCCGGCGCGGCAACACGCGTGCTGTTTGATGCCAAGCCGCCCGCCGGTGCCGACTTGCCCGGCGGTAACGGCCTGCGCATCGACTGGTCGGTGTTGAAGGGTGTGCGGCCGGCGCTGCCGTGGATGCTGGCCGGCGGTCTGGACCCCGACAACGTGGCCGAGGCCATCGCAGTGACCGGCGCGCCCGCGGTCGATGTATCATCGGGTGTGGAATCTGCGCCTGGCGTAAAAGATGCAGGCCGGATCGCGGCGTTCTGCGCGGCCGCGCGCGGATAACGATAAAGGCGGCCCCGCCGAAACGGAGCCGCCTTCACGACGTGGCAGACTCCGCCTAGGCAGTTGCTGCTTTCGCGGAGCTGAATGGGCCGACCGGCGCGCTCCTGAAGCGGTCTGGCGGCTAATGGGGCATGCCGTTTGCGGCCATCTGGACAATTTGCCGGGCTTCAGTAAAGCATCAGCGCATGACCACTCAAAACCCCAACAGTTTCCGCAACCAACCCGATGAACGCGGCCATTTCGGTCAGTTTGGCGGGCGCTATGTCGCCGAAACGCTGATGCCACTGGTGCTGGATCTTGAGGCGGAGTATCGCCGCGCCAAGGAAGATCCGGCATTCCAGGCCGAATTCGACGATCTGCTCGAACATTATGTCGGCCGCCCCAGCCCGCTCTATTTCGCGCCGCGCCTGACCGAAGAGCTGGGTGGCGCGCAGATCTGGTTCAAGCGCGACGAGCTGAATCATACCGGCGCGCACAAGATCAACAATTGCATCGGGCAGATCCTGCTGGCGATGCGCATGGGCAAGACCCGCATCATTGCCGAAACCGGCGCGGGCCAGCACGGCGTGGCCACCGCCACCGTTTGCGCGCGATTCGGCCTGCCTTGCGTGATCTATATGGGCGCGACCGATGTTGAGCGGCAGGCGCCCAACGTGTTCCGCATGAAACTGCTGGGCGCAGAGGTGATCCCGGTGCAGGCTGGCGCCAAAACGCTGAAAGACGCGATGAACGAGGCGCTGCGCGACTGGGTCGCCAATGTCGAAGACACGTTCTACATTATCGGCACCGCCGCCGGCCCGCACCCCTATCCCGAACTGGTGCGCGATTTTCAAAGCGTGATCGGGCGTGAAGCGCGCGCGCAGATGCTGTCGCGCACCGGCCGCCTGCCCGATCTGCTGGTGGCGGCGATTGGCGGCGGATCAAACGCGATCGGGCTGTTCCACCCGTTCCTGGATGATCCATCGGTGAAGATGCTGGGGGTTGAGGCCGCAGGGTATGGCCTGGACAAGGATCACGCGGCCAGCCTGGCGGGCGGACGCCCGGGCATTCTACACGGCAACAAGACCTATCTGTTGCAGGACGCCGATGGCCAGATCATCGAAGGCCATTCGATCAGCGCCGGGCTGGATTACCCCGGTATCGGCCCCGAACACGCCTGGCTGAAGGAAAACGGCCGGGTCGATTACACCTCGGTGACCGATGATGAGGCGCTGGGCGCATTTCAGCTGCTGTGCCGGACCGAAGGGATCATTCCCGCGCTGGAACCCGCGCACGCGATTGCCGCCGTGCAGAAAATCGCGCCGACATTGCCAAAGGATACCATCATCCTGGCCAATCTGTGCGGGCGTGGTGACAAGGACATTTTTACCGTCGCCGGACACCTGGGGGTGACCCTGTGAGCGCGCGGCTGGCAGCCGCCTTTGCCAAAGGGCATCCGGCGCTGGTGTGCTTTGTGACCGCCGGCGATCCCACGCCTGCGGCCACCCCGGCGATCCTGGACGCGCTGGTGGCGGGCGGCGCCGATGTGATCGAACTGGGCATGCCGTTTACCGATCCGATGGCCGACGGCCCGGCGATCCAGGCCGCCAATCTGCGCAGCCTGGGTGCGGGCACGACCACCGCGGCGATCCTGAACATTGCCACCGGGTTTCGTGCGCGCCATCCGCAAGTGCCGCTGGTGCTGATGGGCTATGCCAACCCGATGACCATCCGTGGCCCCGAATGGTTTGCCGATGCCGCCGCCGCTGCGGGCGTCGATGGCGTGATCTGTGTCGATATTCCACCCGAAGAGGATGCCGAGCTGGGCCCCGCCCTGCGTGCGCATGGCCTTAGCCTGATCCGGCTGGCGACGCCGACCACCGATGCCGCGCGGCTGCCGGTGGTGCTGAACGGTTCATCGGGGTTCGTGTATTATGTGTCAGTGGCGGGCATCACCGGCAAACAATCGGCGGCGCTGACCTCGATCGAGAACGCGGTCGCGCGGTTGAAGGCCACCACCGATCTGCCGATCGCGGTCGGGTTTGGCGTGCGCACCCCCGAACAGGCCGGGCCGATCGCGCGCGTCGCCGATGGCGTGGTGGTGGGATCGGCGATTGTCGACCTGGTTGCCACCCACGGCGCGGCTGCGGCCGAACCGGTGCGTGCGCTGGTCGCGCAATTGGCGCAGGCCGTCCATGAAGCGCGGAGTGTTCCGGCATGAGCTGGCTGTCAAAGGTTCGCAATTCGCTGTCGTTCATTCAAAAGCGCGACACCACCGACACCCTGTGGATCAAATGCCCGGGGTGCAGCGAAATGCTGTTCATCAAGGATTATACCGACAATCTGTCGGTCTGTCCGCGCTGTGGACACCATGGCCGGATCGGCACCGATGTGCGGCTGGATCAGTTGATGGACGCAGGGTATGCGCTGATGCCCGCGCCGGTGGTGCGCGAAGACCCGCTGAAATTCCGCGATACCAAACGCTATGCCGACCGCATCAGGGCGGCGCGCAGCGCCAACCAGCACAACGATGCCTATACCAATGCCTATGGCACGATCGATGGCAAGCCGGCGGTGGTCGGTGTGCAGGATTTCGGGTTCATGGGCGGATCGATGGGCATGGCGGTGGGCAATGCCTTTGTCGCCGGGGTTGAACTCGCGATCCGCGAAAAGTGTGCCTATGTCGCGGTAACCGCGGCCGGCGGCGCGCGCATGCAGGAAGGCATCCTGTCGCTGATGCAGATGCCGCGCACCACCGTGGCGATCAGCCGGCTGCACGCGGCGGGGCTTCCTTATATCGTGCTGCTGACCGATCCGACCACCGGCGGGGTAACCGCCAGCTATGCCATGCTGGGCGATATCCAGATTGCCGAACCGGGCGCGCTGATCGGTTTTGCCGGGCAACGCGTGATCCAGGACACCATCCGTGAAAAGCTGCCCCCCGGGTTCCAGCGCGCGGAATACCTGTATGACCACGGCATGATCGACATGGTTGTCCACCGCCACGAAATGAAGGCGACGCTGGCCAACCTGATCGATTACCTGACCGCCGCGCGGGCCGCCTGAACCGACGGTTTCGGGCGTGAAGGACTTTGCCATTTCCGATGACCCGGCGGTGCAGGCACAGCTTGACCGGCTGGGGCAGTTGTCAGTGCCGCAAGGCCGGCTGGGGCTGGACACCGTGCGCACGCTGCTGGCGCGGCTGGGCAATCCGCATGACCACATGCCGCCGGTGTTCCATGTCGCGGGCACCAATGGCAAGGGATCGACCTGCACCTTTCTGCGCGCCATGCTGGAGGCGCAGGGCCTGATCGTGCACACCGCCACCAAGCCGCATCTGGTGCGGTACAACGAACGCATCCGGCTGGCCGGACGGCTGATCGACGATGCCCTGCTGGCCGCGCTGCTGGCCGAGGCGCTGGATGCGGGCGAAGACCTGGCCCCCAGCTTTTTCGAAGTGACCACGGCGGCGATGTTCATGGGTTTTGCCCGCGTGCCGGCCGACGCCTGCGTGATCGAAACCGGGCTGGGCGGGCGGCACGATGCCACCAATGTGCTGGGCGCGCCCGCGGTCTGCGGCATCGCCACGCTGGGCATCGATCACGAGGCGTTTCTGCTGGTACCCGAAGACAACGTGCCGCAGGCGCCGCTGGCGCGCATCGCGTTTGAAAAGGCGTCGATCGGCAAACCGGGCGTACCGCTGGTGACGCAGGCTTATCCCGACGTGGCGGCCGCCGCAGTCATCGCCACAGCCGCCACGCGCGGGGCGCCGCTGGTCATGCGCGGCCACCAATGGCACGCCACTATGACCGACACCATTGCCTATCACGACGGGCGTGGAACGCTGACGCTGCCCCTGCCCACGCTGCCCGGCACGCACCAGGCCGACAATGCCGCGCTGGCGGTGGCGATGCTGCGGCATCAGAACACAGTTACGGTTTCGCCCGAGGCGATGGCGCGCGGAATTGTCGCCGCGCGCTGGCCCGCGCGGCTGCAACGGCTGGCACCCGGCCCGCTGACCATGCTGGCCGGCCCGCGCACCGTTTGGCTGGATGGCGGGCACAACCCCGATGCCGGCCTGGCGATCGCACAGCACCTGGCCGGTCAGCCGCCGGTGCACGTGATCATCGGCATGCTGACCAGCAAAGACCCTGGCGCGATCCTGCGCCCGCTGGGCAATGGCGTGCTGTCAGTCACCATCGTGCCCGCCCCCGGCCACGCTGCGCACCACGCCGATGCCTTTGCCCCGTTCAGCGCGGTGCCGGTATCAGCCGCGCCCGATGTGGCCGCCGCGCTGGCGGCGTTGCCACCGGGCGGCGATGTGCTGATCACCGGTTCGCTCTATCTGGCCGGCGATGTGCTAAGCCGGAATGACGAAATTCCCGACTAAGGCCTGTTCGGCCGCAGTGCCCAATTTACCAGCGCAACCATGCCCAATGTCCGTTTGTGCTTCGACAGGCTCAGCACGAACGGACATTGTGTAAAGTTTTATTCCTGCCGAATCTGTGGCGCTGCGCGCCGCATCGTGGCCCATTCCAGCAGGACGAAGCCGACCGCCACCAGCCCGGCCGCAGCGGTCCAGCGGAACATGGTGGCATAGCCCAGATGGTCAATCGTTTCGCCGGCAATGCCCTTGCCCAGCGATCCGATCAGGAAAGTCATCGACGACAGCAGCGCATATTGCACCGCCGTATGGCTGCGACTGACCTGGCCCGACAGATAGGCGACGAACGCCGCCCCGGCGATGCCGGTGGCGATGTTTTCAACGCTGATGACGACATACAACCGCAGCAGGTGCGCATCGATACCGACCGTGGCACCCACCACCGACAGCCCGGTGGCATTGGCAAAGGCGTCGATATGCGCCGCCCCGTCGGCCAGATCGGCATAGACGAAATTGCCCAGCATCGGCAGCACCGCACCGATCAGGATGGTCGGCATGCGCCCCAGCCGCACGAACAGCACACCGCCCAGCGCAATGCCCGCCATGGTCATGAAAATGCCAAAAATCTTTGAGGCGACCCCCACCTGGTCCTTTGAATAATGCAGGAAATCCAGATAGAACGGCAGGGCAAAACTGCCCCAGACATTGTAGCACAGGGTATACGTCAGGATCATCCCGATCATCACCAGCACGCGCCAGCCCAGCCGCGCCGACAGTTCTGCCAGCGGCGCGACCAGCGCCAGCCACAGGTGATCAATCGCCAGCACCGGGCCTTTGTGCGATGCCCCGTCATGCCGGCGTGCGCGGTTGGTCAGCGCGGCAACCAGCAGCGGCAGGCCAACGGTGGCCAGCACGATCAAGGGCGCGTGGCTGCGGGTAAAATCGCCCACCGATGGCCGCGTTACGCCCGGCATCGCGGGTGACAGCATCGCCGCCATGAACAGGCCGATGCTGCCGATCGCCCAGCCCCAGCCCAATGCGACCACCACCAGCGCCCCGGCGCGCAGCAGCGGAGCGGGCTGATCGACCATGGCATCGTCGGCCGCGCTGGACGGGCGCGGCGTGTCGGGCGCGCCCAGCGTGATCAGCGCCACCACCGCGATCAGCCCGGCCATAATGCCATAGACCGTAGGCCAGGGCAGCCGCGCCGCCAGGATCAGCGCAAACGCGCCGCCAATCAGCGCCGCCAGACGGTAACCGAACTGGTACAGCGACGACAGCAATTCGACCGGCACCACCTCATCCGCCACGTCGATCCGCCACGCGTCGATCGCCACGTCCTGCGTCGCCGATGCCAGCGCCGCGATCAGCGCGATCAGCGCAAACCGGCCCAGCGCCGCGACCGGGTCGGTCAGCGCCAACCCCGCCAAGGCCCCTACCAGCGTGATCTGGCACGCCAGAATCCATCCCTTGCGCCGCCCCAGCGCGCCGATCACCGGCAGGCTGAGCCGGTCCACCACGGGCGACCACAGGAATTTGAAACTGTACGCCAGGCCAATCCAGGCCAGCACGCCGATCGTCGCCATCGCCACATGGCGATCACCCAGCCACGCATTCAGCGTGCCGATCAGCAGCGCATAAGGCAGCCCCGATGAAAACCCCAGCGCCAGCATCGTTCCCGCCTTGCGGCTGCGCAGCGCCACGCCCAGCACGCGCAACCCGCGCGGATGTTGCACGGGCTTTGCCGCCGGAATGCTCTGTTGCTGGACCATGGCCACCTTGTGCGTTGTGCGAATGCTGCGGTCCATCCCTAACCGCGATCGGGGCGGGTGCCAGCCCCAATTGATGAAGGGGGTGACGCAAGCCCGCGATCAGCGTATGGGCGCGCGATGTCTCGCCCTTTGAAACCCGGTAGCAGCCCGCCGCGACGGCCCGCCGCTATCCATGCCCCGCGTGCCACCACGCCCGTCACCGTCAATCCGGATGCGCCCCCGCGTGAAGGCGAACGCATCGCCAAGCTGCTGGCGCGCGCCGGGATCGCCAGCCGGCGAGAGGTGGAACGCCTGATCGGCGAAGGCCGCGTGCGGCTGAACGATGAAGTGGTGACCACGCCCGCCACCGTGCTGAAAAACCTGCGCGGGGTCAGCGTCGATGGCAAGATGGTGGCCGCCGCCGCCCCGGCGCGACTGTTCCGCTTTCACAAGCCCGAAGGTCTGATCACCGCCGAGCGCGATCCGGCCGGACGACCGACGATCTATAACGCGCTGGTCAACGCCCTGCCAAAGGGCACGCCGCGGATGATGCCGGTCGGGCGGCTAGACCTCAGCACCGAAGGCCTGCTGTTGCTGACCAACGATGGCGAATTGAAACGGGCGATGGAACTGCCGGCATCGGGCATCCCGCGCACCTATCGTGCGCGCACCTTTGGCGACATCAGCCAGTCGCGGCTGGAGGACCTGAGCGAAGGGATCGAGATCGAGGGCGTGCGCTATGGTTCGATCAACGCCAACATGGAACGCCGTACCGGGCGCAACCAGTGGGTGGAAATGACGCTGACCGAGGGCAAGAACCGCGAAGTGCGCCGCGTGCTGGAACACCTGGGGCTGCAAGTGTCGCGGCTGATCCGCACCGCCTATGGCCCATTTCCGCTGGGCGACCTGCCACGCGGGGCCGCGGTCGAAGTGCGCCAGAACGATGTCGAAACCTTCCGCAAAGCGCTGAAACTATGAGGATCATTGCCGGCGACTGGCGCGGCCGAAAGCTGATTGCGCCGGTCGGCGATACCACCCGGCCCACCGCCGATCGCACCCGCGAAACGCTGTTTTCGATGCTGGTCAGCCGGCTGGGCGATTTTTCCGGGCTGGCGGTGGGCGATCTGTTTGCCGGGTCGGGCGCGCTGGGGCTGGAGGCCCTGTCGCGCGGCGCGGGCAGCGCGCTGCTGGTGGAAAGCGACGCGAAAGCACTGGCCGCGATCCGCACCAATATCACCAGTCTGGATGCCGGTGCGCGCGCCACGGTGCGCGCAGGATCGGTGCTGGCGCTGGGGCCGGCGCGCAGCGCGTTTGATCTGGTGCTGATGGACCCGCCCTATCGCAGCGGCGCGGGCGTGGTGGCGATCGACAAGCTGACCCGGTTGGGCTGGATCGGCCCGGCAACCTGGATCAGCCTGGAAACCGCACTGGACGAAGCGATCGAGATCACCGGTTGCACGATCGATGTGGAACGCAAGGTGGGCAAGGCAAAAATCACGCTACTGCGTGTAACACCCTGATCACATGCGTTGTTTGGGGGCGAGCAGCACCCCTGTCAGCGTCACTGCGCCCGCCAGCGTCAGGAACAGCCCGACATAGGCAACCCCGCCCGCGAGCGCCAGCCAGCTGGCCACGAACGGTGCGCATGCCCCGCCCAGGATGCCGCCGCAATTGAACGCGATGGATATACCGGTATAGCGCACGCCGGTCGGATACAGCGTCGGCAGCCAGGCGCCCAGCGGGCCATAGGCCAGCCCCATCACCAGCAGCGCGCCCGCCAGCGTGGCCAGCACCAGCGGCACCGATCCCGATGCCAGCCCGCTGCCGAACACCAGCCCGACCACCATGGTCAGCGCGGCACCGATCGCCAGCACGCGCGCCGGGCTGGTCTGGTCGGCCCAATAGCCGGCCAGCACGATGCCCACGGCCAGCGCAAAATTGGCGACCAGTTGCACCGCCAGAAAACCCTGCATGGTATAGCCCAGGTGGCTGGTGGCGAATGACAGCGCAAATGTGGTGGAAAGGTAAAAGATCGCAAAGCAGGCGACCACCCCGGCGGTGCCCGCCACCACCGCCCCGGCATGATAGCGCAGCAATTGCCCGATCGGCACACGCGGCGGCGGCACATGCGCGATCGCGGCACGAAACACCGCGGTTTCCCCGATTTTCAGCCGCACCCACAGCCCGACCCCGACCAGCAGCGCGCTGGCCAGAAACGGCACGCGCCAGCCCCACGCGGCAAAAGCAGCAGGTGGCAGCGTCAGCGACAGGATCAGGAACAGCCCGTTGGCAAACAGGAAACCGACCGGCGCGCCCAGTTGCGGCGCGGCGCCAAACCGCGCCTGCCACCCGGGCGGCGCGTTTTCCACCGCCAGCAGGCTGGCCCCGCCCCATTCGCCGCCCAGGCCAAAACCCTGGCCAAACCGCAACAGGCACAACAGCGCCGGCGCGAGCGGCCCGGCCATGGCGTATGTCGGCAGAAAGGCGATGGCAAAGGTCGATGCGCCCATCAGCAGCAGCGATGCCACCAGCGTCGATTTGCGCCCGACCCGATCACCGAAATGCCCGAACGCCACCGCCCCGACCGGGCGTGCGACAAACGCCAGGCCAAACGTCATGAACGCCAGCAGCGTGCGCGCGGCGGGCGATTGCGCCGGGAAAAACAGCGGCCCGATCACCAGCGCGGCCGCGGTCGCGTAAATGTAGAAATCATAAAACTCGACCGCCGTGCCGACCAGGCTGGCGGCCAGGATGCGCGCGTGCTGACGCACCGGATGGATTTGCCGCGCGATCATGATCCCCCACTACCCTCTGCCGAAAACGCTATGGCGCCGGATTTGCGATCATCAGCGTTAAGTCATCCGTAAATTTGCGCAAGAGCGCGGTTGAAAGTTGCAACCCTGCAGCGGCTAAGCCGGACCCAACGCGCAAAAAACGCCAACGCATGCGCCATGGACAAGGCCCGTAACAATGATCGAATGGTTCAGGCAATATGCCCCGATCCGGGTGAAATTCCGGGTTTTGATGGTGGTGCACGGCGGATGGGCCGGGGTCGCGCTGGCCGCGACGCTCTGGGCCGGGCTGGGTGGCGGGGCGTTCTATCCCGGCCTGATCGCGGGCGCGGCTTTGCTGGGCGTGCTGGTGACGGTGGCGACCAGCGGCCAGCAAATCTGTGACCCCTATGTGGCGACGGTGGTGCGGATGGAGGCATTGGCGCGGGGTGATCTGGAAAGTCCGATCCGGTTTGCCGACCATACCGACTGTGTGGGACGCATGACCCAGGCGATGATGGTGTTTCGCGCCAATGCGCAGGCTGTCCACGCTGCCGCTCTGGACCAGGAACAGGTTGTCACCGCGCTGGCCAGCGCGCTGGCACGGCTGGCCGATGGCGACCTGACCACCGTGCTGGCTGAACCTTTGCCGGCCCGCGCCGAACCGTTGCGCGACCATTTCAGCAGCGCGATTGCCTCACTGGCGGATACGCTGACGGTCGTTTCGCATTCGTCGCAATCGATCGCCAATGCTTCGGGTGAAATCCGCTCCGCCTCGCACGATCTGGCCAACCGGACCGAGGCGCAGGCGACATCGATCCAGGATGCCAGCCGCGCCATGGGCAATGTATCCGGGCTGGTCGCGCGCAACGCTGCCAGCGTGACCGAGGTGAACCAGTCGATCGCCGCCGCGCATCGTGAGGCCACGAACGGCGGGCAAATTGTCGAAGACGCGGTTGCGGCGATGACCAAGATCCAGACTTCATCGCAGGAAATCAGCCAGATCATCAACGTGATCGACGCCATCGCGTTTCAGACCAACTTGCTGGCGCTCAACGCCGGGGTGGAGGCGGCGCGCGCCGGCGAATCGGGCCGGGGCTTTGCCGTGGTGGCCAACGAAGTGCGCGCGCTGGCGCAGCGCAGCGCCGATGCCGCGCGCGAAATCAAAAACCTGATCAACACCAGCGGGCAGCATGTTGGCCAGGGCGTGGAGCTGGTGGGCGCCACCGGCAAGGCGCTGGGCCAGATCGTGACGCGTGTTGGCGAAGTATCGGACCTGATCCAGAGCATCGCCCAGGCCGCGCAGGAACAAGTGGAAATGCTGGCAGGGGTATCGACCACGGTACAGCAGATGGACACCATGACGCAGCAGAACGCGGCAATGGTCGAACAGAGCAATGCCGCCGCGCAAAGCCTGGCCGACGAAGCCGGTCGTTTGGCCGGCAATGTCACGCGATTCCAACTGAACGACGGCCGCAGCCATCGCCCCGCACAACCGGCCAGTGCTGCACCCCAGCGGCCTACCAGAGCGCCAGCCATCAACCGCGGCAATCTGGCCATAAAATCGCTGCCGCAAGACGACTGGAGCGAGTTTTAACCGCGCTGACGGTTGCCTAGCCCGGCCAAGTTCCCTACTTGTTCCGGGTGACGACATCCCCCGCCCCCCCTGCCCGCACTGATTCCACCGCTGTGCCCGACTGGCTCGACCGGCTCAATCCGCCGCAGCGAGAGGCGGTGCTGACGACCGACGGCCCGGTGCTGATGCTGGCGGGCGCGGGCACTGGCAAGACCGCAGCGCTGACCGCACGGCTGGGCTGGCTGCTGCGCCAGCGGCTGGCCTGGCCCAGCGAAATCCTGTGCGTGACCTTTACCAACCGTGCCGCGCGCGAAATGCGTGAACGCGTGGGCGCGCTGATCGGCCCCGCGGTCGAGGGCATGCCGTGGCTGGGCACGTTTCATTCGATCGCGGCCAAGATGTTGCGCCGCCATGCCGAACTGGTGGGCCTGACAGCGACGTTCACGATCATCGACACCGATGACCAGTTGCGGGTGATCAAACAGCTGATCCAGGCCGACGGGCTGGACGACAAGCGCTGGACCGCCAAAGTGCTGGCCGGATTGATCGACCGCTGGAAAAATCGCGGGCTCAACCCCGCCGATCTCGATGCGATGGAGAATGAATCCTGGGCCAATGGCAAAGGCCAGCGGTTTTACCAGCTGTATCAGGACCGCCTGCGCGCCATCAACGCGTGCGACTTTGGCGATCTGCTGCTGCACATGCTCAACATTTTTCGCACCCACCGTGATGTGCTGGAATCGTGGCAGCAGCGCTTTCGCTATGTGATGGTCGACGAATACCAGGACACCAACGCGGTGCAGTATTTGTGGCTGCGGCTGATCGCGCAAGTCCGCCGCAACATATGCGTGGTGGGTGATGATGACCAGTCAATCTATTCCTGGCGCGGTGCAGAAGTCGCCAATATCCTGCGGTTTGAAAAGGATTTTCCTGGCGCGGCGGTGATCCGGCTGGAACAGAATTACCGTTCCACGCCGCACATTCTGGCCGCCGCATCGGGGCTGATTGCCGAAAATTCCGAACGGCTGGGCAAGACTTTGTGGACGCAGGCCGCTGGCGGTGACCAGGTGCGCGTGATCGGGGTGTGGGATGGCCCCGAAGAAGCGCGGCGCGTGGGTGAAGAAATTGAACGGCTGGAACGCGAAGGCTGCCCGCTGGACGCCATCGCCATCCTGGTGCGCGCGCAATTCCAGACCCGCGAATTTGAAGAACGGTTTCTGTCGATTGGCCTGGCCTATCGCATCGTTGGCGGTTTCCGCTTTTACGAACGTGCAGAGGTGCGCGACGCGCTGGCCTATCTGCGGCTGGTCGGATCACCGTCGGATGACCTGGCGTTTGAACGGATCTGGAACACGCCCAAACGTGGTTTGGGCGAAAAAACGCTGGAAAAACTGCACCGGTTTGCCCGCGCGCAGGGCGTGCCGCTGTTGCGCGCGGCGCATGACATGATCGATACCGATGAATTGCCCGCGCGGGCGCGCACCACGCTGGCGACGCTGGTGCGTGATTTTGCGCGCTGGCGTGACAGCGCGGCCACGCTGACCCCGGCGGAACTGGCGCGCACGGTGCTGGACGAATGCGGCTATACCGCCGCGTTGCAGAACGAACACAGTGCCGAGGCGAGCGGACGGCTGGAAAACCTGTCCGAACTGGTGCGCGCGATGGAAGAATACGCGACGCTGTCTGATTTTCTGGAACATGTCAGCCTGGTGATGGACAACGATGCCAATACCAGCGACGCCAAGGTCACACTGATGACCATGCACGCCGCCAAGGGCCTGGAATTCGACCAGGTGTTCCTGCCCGGGTGGGAAGAAGGCGTATTCCCGTCGCAACGATCGCTGGATGAAGGCGGGCTGGCCAGCCTGGAAGAGGAACGGCGGCTGGCCTATGTCGCGATCACCCGCGCGCGCAAACGCTGTACCATCCTGCACGCGGCCAACCGCCGCATCTATGGCCAGTGGACCAGTTCGATCCCGTCGCGGTTTGTCGGCGAATTGCCGGCCGACCATGTTGAGGAAGAAACCACGATGACCGGCGGCGCATCGCTGTGGCGCGCGCATTGGTCCGAACATGCCGATCCGTTTGCCGATGCAGTGCGCACCAACCCGTCAAAGGTGGCCAGCCGCGGCCCCGGCTGGCAGCGCGCCGCCGCCGCGCCGATCGATGTGACCCCGCGCCGCATTGCCGAACCGACGCGCAGCGCAGCCAGCTTTGCCGCGCGCCCGCGCACCGATCTGGGCCCCGGGCGGCGCGTGTTTCACGACAAGTTCGGCTATGGCGAAATTGCCGGGCAGGATGGCAACAAGCTGGAAATCGATTTTGACAGCGGCGGGCGCAAACGCGTGCTCGACAGTTTCGTCAGGCCGGCCTGACGCGCGCGAACGCGCTGCGCACGCGCATGAACTGCCGAACAAAACGTTGTCCCGCCCGGCGTTGCCAGGCGGGTCGCCACGACTGCGCTGCAGCGCGGCTTCGGCTTAGAGCTTGCCGGCCTGGGCTGCGGTTTCCTGCGCCGATACATAGTTGAAGGTGTTGACCAGCGAATTGCCCAGTGCACCCATCGCGGTGATCGCGGCGACCGAGATCAGCGCGCCCATCAGGCCATATTCAATGGCAGTCGCACCGGCAGTATCGCGGCCCAAGGCGCGGAAAAAGTTTTGGCAGCCCTTCATCATATCGTCCTCGTTCGTAACCCTGATAGTCCCCGAACGTGGATGTCGCATGAGAAACCGAAGATTTGATTAAACATTGGTCATGTTGCCAGGCCCAGCTTTCCCCAGTGTAATCTGGCCCCGCAACATTCGCTCCGCCCTGGTTACAGCTTACCCGACTGCGCGCTCACCATTTTGCCGCTGACCATCGTGAAGGTGTTGGACAGCGCATTGCCCAGCGACCCCATCGCTGTGATTGCCGCGACCGCGATCAGCGCCGCGATCAGCCCATATTCGATCGCGGTGGCGCCGGTTTCATCGCCGGCCAGCGCGCTCAGAAGCTGTTTCCCATTTCGCATCGTACGTTCCCCTGATCGATGTCCCGTTCGACCATGCTGGGGGATTCGCATAACATTACGAAAAGTTCATTAACGGTCAGCCAAGTTTGTCGGAATGTCGCCCGTCATGCAAAGCCCCCGCGCACCCCCAGGGGTAGGCGGGGGCCAAACCTGTGACGATTGCGCTGGTTCAGGCCGCTTCGGACAAGGCCGAAACCTGCAGGAAACCGGGGATCGGGCCGTTCCACACGCCCAGATCATCGGCAGATGCGGATGCTGCGGCGGCCCGCTGTGCGCGCGGCGCCGGTGCGGTGACGGCCTGGACCGGACCATCACGATCGGCCGTCGAGCGTTCGGGGGCAGCCGGCGTAACGCGCTTTTCCGCGGGCGCGCGGGATTCCGCCTTATGCGATTCGCGCTTTGGCTTCGCACCGGGTTCGGGGGCGGTTGCGGGCGCGGATTCTGGCGCTGATTCTGGCGCGGTTTCGGCGCGGGCGGTCTGGGCATCCTGCGGTTTGGCGCGGTCCCTGCTGCGCCGGCGTCCCCGCCGTTCACCCGCCGGCTGATCGCTGGCAGCCGCATCATCGCGAACCGGCCGCGCGCTGTCATCGACCGTGGCAGGTTGTGCACCACGCGCCGCGCTGCTGGGCAGGGTCATTTCGGGAATGGTCATCCCGGTCAGCTTTTCGACATTGCCGATCGCTTCCAGGTCTTCATCCGACACCAGCGTATAGGCGCGGCCGCTGGCCCCGCCGCGACCGGTACGGCCGATGCGGTGAATATAGTCATCGGGATGCCAGGGCGTGTCAAAATTGATCACATGGCTGACACCCTTGATGTCGAGCCCGCGCGCGGCCACGTCGGATGCGCACAGGATGGTGATCACCCCGTCCTTGAACCGCTGCAATTCGGCATTGCGCGCGGGTTGGTCCATGTCACCGTGGATTTCGCCCGCGGCAAACCCGGCGCGTTTCAGGGTGGTGGCCAGGTCGCGCACCGTGGTCTTGCGGTTGGCAAAGATGATGGCGTTGGTCACATCATCCGCCTGTAGAATTTCGCGCAAGGCATCGCGCTTGTTGCGGGCCGGCACGCGCAGTTTGTACTGCGCGATGTTGATGTTGGCGCTGGCAGGGCGCGCGACCTCGATATATTTGGGATTCGACAGGAACCGGTCGGCCAGTTTCTTGATCGGCGGCGGCATCGTTGCGGAAAACAGCAGCGTCTGACGCGTGGTCGGCAATTTGGCGCAGATCGTTTCGATATCGGGGATGAACCCCATGTCGAGCATGCGATCGGCTTCGTCGATCACCAGCAATTCACAACCTGTCAGCAGGATCTTGCCGCGTTCGAACAGGTCCATCAACCGGCCCGGGGTGGCGATCAGCACGTCCACGCCATCCGAAAGCGCCTTGACCTGGTCGCCCATCTGCACGCCGCCGATCAGCAGCGCCATCTTCAGATCGTGGTTCTTGCCGTATTTTTCAAAATTTTCCGCAACCTGCGCGGCCAATTCGCGAGTCGGTTCCAGGATCAGCGACCGCGGCATCAGCGCGCGTCGGCGGCCATGCGCCAGAATGTCAATCATCGGCAGCACGAACCCGGCGGTCTTGCCGGTACCGGTCTGGGCGATGCCGATGATGTCGCGCATCATCAGCACCGACGGGATCGCCTGCGCCTGAATGGGTGTCGGCTCATCATAGCCGGCATCAAGCACCGACTGGAGCAACTGGTCAGACAGGCCGAGATCGGCGAACTTCATAAGGAAACGGTTATCCTGTAACGAACGGATTGAAAATTTCGGGCGGACTGGCCGCCCCCTGGGGCAGTTGAGGATGTTCAGGTGCGGACGATCAGCCCCGTAGGGTGTGCAAAACCCGGCAGAACAAGCCCGCATCACCGATGCCCCGCGGATAGCAGGCGCGCCTGTGAAAAACCTGCCTGCGCTATGCCGAATATCCCGCGAAAGTCAACAAAAGCCGCATGCCAGTGGTAATCACGGGTACGGCCGGCGCAGGGGTGACGGGAAAGACCCGTCGGTCAGTTGCGGGGCACCAGTTCGTGCACCTCGGCAATCATGCAGGTCGCCCCGGCGCGCGAATGGATGGTGTCGCGCACCGCGCACAGCAACCCATCGGCAGTCGGGCTGACATAAAATCCCAGATAAAAATCGCGCGCGCTGCAATTGCGCGCCAGATCCGCGGCAATCATCCGGCGGTTGTGCATGAACAGTACCAGCCGGTTGTTGGCCAGCGGCCGCACCCCGGCAATCGCCGCGACCGGCACACAAGGGGGAATGCGCCGTTCGCGCATGCGTTCGGGCGGCGGTAGCGGGATGGGCGGTGGCAATTCGCGATCCGGCTCACCCGGGGTGATGCGAATGATCAGCTGTTGTTCAATCCGCACCTGGCGCCAATCCCGATCAGCCAGCCCGCGCGCCAGGTTCTGCGCGCTGCCGGCCGGACCGGCAAACCCGGGCACCAGCAGCCTGCCCGCGTCCACCGCCGCTGCCGGAAACCCGTCAAACGCCCCGGCCAGCGCCAGCAGCGCTGCGGCCACCATCCAGATGCGGCGATGGATCAACGCGCCAGCCCGGCCGGTGCAGGCCGCGCACCAGCCAGCAACCTGCCGCACCACGGCGCTGCACGCGATGCTGCTGCGCGGTTGCAGTGGCCTTGCCCGATCGTGTTTGTGTGACCCATCATGCTGACGCTTGTTACTATCCTCTGGCCATCGGTCGGTCGTTTGCCGGGCCACGGGATGGTGAATGCCCCGCGCCAATTGAATGACCGCTTAACCCAGCGCCAATTAAGAACCCTGCCGACAAAAGCCCAAGCAAAAATATATTGCCCGGCCATCGCCCCGGCGGTAGCCGTTTGCCGATGACCACACTTGTAACCGACACCGCCACCACCACCCCCGATGCAGCGCCTGCGGCGTTTATCGCCGCGGCGATGGACCTGCTCGGGCCACGCGGCTTTACCACCGATCCCGATGTGATCGGCCCGTGGCTGACCGACTGGCGTGGCCGCTATACCGGGCGCGCACTGGGTCTGGCAACGCCCGCCACCACTGCCGAAGTCGCCAGTGTGGTGCAACTGTGCGCGCGCCATGGCGTGCCGATCGTGCCGCAGGGGGGCAACAGCGGCATGTGCGGCGGCGCCACCCCCGATGACAGCGGCCATGCACTGCTGATCAACATGCGCCGGATGGATGCGATCCGCCGGATCGATGCGACCGGGCGCCAGGTGGAATGCGAAGCCGGCGTGATCCTGCAGACACTGCACGAGGCGGTTGAACGCCAGGGCTTGCGCTTTCCATTAACGCTGGGCGGCAAAGGATCGGCCACGGTCGGCGGGCTGATCTCCACCAATGCCGGCGGCACGCAAGTGCTGCGCCATGGCAGCATGCGCGCGCAAGTGCTGGGGCTGGAGGCGGTGCTCGCCGATGGATCGGTGTTCAACCAGCTGGTTCCGCTGAAAAAGGACAACCGCGGGTTTGATCTGAAACAGGTGTTCATCGGATCCGAAGGCACACTGGGGATTATCACCGCCGCCACGCTGGCGCTGGAACCGGCGGTTGCGGCGCGCGCAGTGCTGTGGGCCGGGGTGCCCACGGTACAGGCCGCGCGTGCGCTGCTGCTGCATGCGCAGGACCAGGCGGGGCCTGCGCTCGAAGGGTTTGAGGTGATCCCGGCCCATGCCTTGCACGCCGTGCTCGACTATCTTCCCACCGCACGCGCACCGTTGGAGGGCGACCATGCCTGGCACGTGCTGATCGAACTGGTGGCCGATGCCGCCGCGGCAGACGCCCTGCCCGCGCTGGCCGAAACGCTGCTGGTCAGCGCGTTTGAGGCGGGGCTGGTGGCCGACGCCACGATCGCCGCCAACGAGGCGCAGGCCGAAGCGTTCTGGTGGTTGCGCGATTCGGTCGCGCCGGCCGAACGCGCAAAGGGCGCGGCGATGCAACACGACATCAGCGTGCCGGTCGACCGCATGGCCGATTTCATCGATTATGCCGCGCCGCTGATGGAACGCGAATTTCCCGGCACCAGCGCAGTCGGATTTGGCCATCTGGGTGATGGCAACATCCATTTCCACATCCTGGCCCCGGCCGGCGTCGATGGCGAAGCATGGTCGGCCACCGCCGGCAAGGCGATCAGCCGCCGGGTGCACGATCTGGTAACCGAATGGGGCGGATCGATTTCGGCCGAACACGGGATTGGCCAGCTGAAACGTGATGAACTGGACCGGCTGGGCGACCCGGCCGCGATGCACATGCTGCGCGCGGTTAAAGCGGCGCTTGACCCGCGCGGCCTGCTTAATCCGGGGAAACTGGTGTAATACCAGTCGTCATTTGCTTTGACTCGTCATTCCCGACGGGATCGGGAATCCAGCAAACATTGAATGCGTTAGCATTCCAGCCGTTTGGCAGATTCCCATGCGGCAAAGACGCTGCCGCGTCTGATGTTTGCTGGATTCCCGATCCCGTCGGGAATGACGAATTCTATTGACGGCGGGGTCACCTCAATACGTCATCGCGTTGGACGGTTCGCATAGGAACGCGTGACACCCGCCTGCATCGCACACAAATCTATTTTGCGGCAATGTGACAGGGGTGTTGCAGGTGGCCTTGCGCGCCTATCGCGCCTATCCTAAACGGCGCTCGTTCGCTGGGGGGCGCGGGTGCCCGGATCAGCATCAGACCCAGCTTTGCCACTGCAAGTGCACAGCGATTGACGGAGAGTGACCGATGGCCAGCGCGCCTGCCAACCTGCCCCTGTTTTACAACGATCTGGTCCCGCTGAACACGCGCGACCACGCCACCTGGCGCGCGCGCAACGTGGACAAGGCCGCCTGGCTGGTCAACCAGCATGCCGTGCCGCTGACGGTCGAAGAATTTCCGCAGGCTGGCCGCCATTTCCCGATCGTATTCGCCAGCGGCGAAAACACCGTGCCGCTGGCGCTGATGGGGCTGAACGAAGGCGTGAACGTGTTTGTCGAAGACGATGGCACGGTTATCAACAACGTCTATCTGCCCGCCTATGGCCGCCGTTATCCGTTCATGCTGGCCAAGCTGCAGCCGACTTCGGAAGAATTGTCGCTGTGTTTTGACCCGACATCGGGCCTGATCGGCGATTTTGCCGATGGCAACCCGCTGTTCGACGGTGAAGCGCCCTCCGCCGCCACACAGGCCGCGCTGAATTTCTGCGAACAGTTCGAACAGGCTGGCCAGCGCACGCAGGCCTTTATCGAAGAGCTGAAAAAGCACGAATTGCTGATGGAAGGCGAAGTGTCGATCCAGGGCGCGGAAGGCACGCCCCCGTTCGTTTATCGCGGGTTCCAAATGGTCGATCAGGAAAAGCTGCGCAATATGCGCGGCGATATCCTGCGCGGCTGGGCGCAAAGCGGCCTGCTGCCGCTGCTGTATGCCCATATCTTTTCGCTGGAACTGATCAGCAGCGTGTTTGCGCTGCAGGCGGCGCAGGGCAAAGGCCCGCAGGCACCCACGCCGCCGCTGCCGACGTTCTGATTTCAGACCGACATACCGATTGATGGGGGCCGCCGGGGTGACCGGCGGCCCCTTTTCTGTTGGATCGCGGCCCGGGCGCCCATAGCGGGTGCAGGCATTTTTTCGCGCAGGCCGACGAACCCAATCGCCGCCACAAGCATTGAACAGGCATGCCTCGCACCGAAAGAGCCGCCATGATCCTGTTAAAGACGCCCCTGCTGACAATCAGCGTCGCCGCTGCGGCTGCCTATGGGCTGTATCGCTGTGTCACGTTCCGACGCGGGGCAGATGCCGCACCGCCGCCATCCGCGTTTGCAACCGGCGAATCGACCCCCGGCGCGGTGAACGTCCGCAATGCCGGGCCGGACGCCATGGCGGGTGACCAGCCGCATTGGGACAAGGTGGATCAGGCCAGCGATGAAAGCTATCCCGCGAGCGATCCGCCAGGGTCGAACCGCTTTACCTGACACGACATCACCTGCCACGGCGTCCGGGGCGGGCGGCATGCGTTCACGTCCGTGAACTTTGACATGATGTCACGCGACCCAACGCGACAAACCTTGCCCCCGGATGAACACCACGTTTCGCGCCGTTCATGCAAAAAATCTTGCGCTATGGCATGTGCTTGCGTATATTTGCTGTGTTGTGCCGGTGCTCCCCTCATGGCCCGGTGCGACTGGTGCGTTTTCGGACGCACCTCCTCCCTGAACCTTGGCCACCTGGAGCTTCGCTCCAGGTGGTTTTTTTAGGTGCTACGGCGCTATTCGGCCGCGGTGCGCCAGCGCAGGCGGTCACGGCCAAGGTCGGCGACATGGCCGGCCATTTGCCGCACCATCGCCACCAGCAACGCCACCACCGCATCGAACCCCGGCCCGGGATTGGCCAGCCCCGCGTCAAGATAGGCGGTGCGATCGATCTCGATCTGCACCGCATGGATGCCGTCGCTGCGGCGAGCGTGGTGATCCAGCACGAAACCGCCAGCATAGGGCCGGTTGTGCGCAAACGGGCAGCGCGCGGCGGACAGGTGCGCGAACATCGCCGCGATCAGTTCACCATCGCACGCTGTGCCAAACCGGTCGCCAATCACCATTTGCGGCGGTGGCCCGCCATTGCCTGGCAAGGGCGGCATCGAATGCAGATCGATCAGCAGCGCGGCGCCCCATTGCGCCTGCACCGCGGCCAGCATCTGGCCCAGCGTGGCATGATAGGGCTGATGAATGCCGCTGATGCGTTGCCGCAGGTCATCATACCGCAACCGCCCGCGCCACAGTTCGCCCACCCCAGGCAACCGGCGCGGCACCAGCCCCAGCCCGTTGCGCGCGCGGTGCACCGAATGGCTGGTGGACAGCAGCGTGCCATGGCGCGTGGTGGACCGGTGCAAATCATGCCGCTGATCGGGACGGGGCCCATCGGCGACCATGTCCCAATCGATATCCTCACCCGCGCGGTTCAGGTCGATCATCGCGCGCGGCGCCTCTGCCACCAGAAACGGTGCACCGGTTTCGTGTGCGACCGCGTCGGTCAACCGGTCGATCAGGCGGTCTTCCAGCCGCAGCAACACATGTTCGGGTGCGCGCAACGCCGCCAGCACATCACCGGGATAGCTGCGCCCACCATGTGGCGCGGCCAGCACCACCGGCATCGCCGCGGCGTCGGCCATCCGCCCGCGAAACGCCGGCGCACCGGGCAGCCCGGGAATGTGGCCGCCACGCAGGGCAGCCGTGGTTGAACCCACGCCTCCCGGCGCGAATCGCCCTTGCGAATCGTTGGCAAAATCGCGTGTCACTGACATGAAACACAGGCTGCAACCGAACGGCGATTGTGTCAAAGCTGCGACGTATGGCCAATCGTGCCGCACGACCAATTATCCGGAGCGATTCGTCGGCACAATTTTAACCGGGCCGTTCTATAACCACAGGAATCGCGACGCAGGTGTCGGCCAAATCCCCCGCCGGCACCCCCGGGACCGTCGCAAACAAAGAAGGTGACCATGATCCGCATCCTGCTGGCCGAAGACGACGAAGCCATGCGCACCTATCTGGCGCGCGCGCTGGAAAACGCCGGGTTTGATGTGGTGGCGGTCGATCGCGGCACCGCGGCAGTGCCGCTGCTGACCCACCAGCGGTTTGATCTGTTGCTGTCGGACATTGTCATGCCCGAAATGGATGGCATCGAACTGGCGCAATGCTGTGCCGATCTCAGCCCGGCGACCAAGGTGATGTTCATCACCGGGTTTGCCGCCGTCACACTGAAGGCCAACCGTGAGGCACCGCAGGCGCGCGTGCTGTCAAAACCGTTTCACCTGAAGGACCTGGTGATGGAGGTGGAACGCCTGTTCATCGATCACCCGCTGGCCGGCAGCGGGAACCCGCTGTCGTAACCGGACGCCGGCAGCGGGAACCCGCTGGCGTAACGGGACAACGGTCCATCCCGCTGGCCAATATCCCCTTGCAAGGCCGATAAAGCGTGGCTAAAGCGCCGGTCCCGGATGCCGCAAGGCAACCGCAATTCTGCCGATGGTGTCGGGCGTATAGCTCAGTGGTAGAGCACTATGTTGACATCGTAGGGGTCGCAAGTTCAATCCTTGCTACGCCCACCATCGCACGAAAAAACCCCGCCAAGCCAAGCGCTTAGGCGGGTTTTTTCATGGCCGGCACTGGCCCGGCCCCTTGTGGAAAGGGCCGGGCCGGGTGCGTCCCGCGGTTATTTCCCCTGCCAGTTGGGCTTGCGCTTTTCGGCAAAGGCCGATGCACCTTCGCGCGCATCGGCAGAACTGAACACCGGCTGGATATGCGCAGACTGCTTGTCCCACATGTCGGCCTCGGTCCAATCGTGCGATTCGCGGACGATCGCCTTTGACGCAATCAGCGCCAGCGGGCCGTTTTCCGCCACGCGTGCGGCCAGCGCCTTGGCCGCATCCAGCGACGGGCCTTCGCTGATCTGGTTGATGAAACCCAGTTCATAGGCACGCTGGGCGGTGATGAAATCGCCGGTCAGCGCCAGTTCCATCGCCACGCGCGGGGGAATCTGGCGGGGCAGTTTGATCAGCCCGCCGGCCGCCGCCGCCAGGCCCCGCTTGGCCTCGGGAATGCCGAATTTGGCCGACGCGCTGGCCACGATCAGGTCGCACGACAGCGCCAGTTCCATCCCGCCGGCCAGTGCATAGCCATCAACCGCGGCGATGATCGGTTTTTTCGGCGTCCATTGCGCCAGCCCGCCAAACCCGCGCCCGGGCACATGCGGCGATTCACCGCGCAGGAAACCTTTCAGATCCATGCCCGAACAAAACGTGCCGCCGGCACCGGTCAGGATCGCGCAGCGCAGATCGACGTCCGCATCCAGCCGGTCCATCGCCGCCGCGATGCCTTCGGCTGCGGCCTTGTTCATGGCATTCTTGGCCTCTGGGCGGTTGATCGTGACGATCAGGACATTGCCCTCCACATGCGTCAGAACTTCGGCGGTCTGGGTATCGCTCATCGCATCCTCCATAGAGTGTTAATCGCTTGATTAAGGTTTAGGCGGCAAACCCCACCGCTGTCCAGTGCCAAACCCGGCCGCACCCTTATCGAAAACCCGGTGCAAACCATCACGCGCCGCGCCTTGCACCGGGCGTTGCACCTGCTAAGGGACGGGCGATGACGCTGGATCTGCCGCGCTGGCGGGGCCGGTAGCCAGCCCACGCACCCTACGCACGAAAGCACAGCACCGACATGGCGAAGATCAAGGTGAAAAACCCGGTCGTCGAACTCGACGGCGATGAAATGACCCGGATCATCTGGCAATGGATCCGTGAACGGCTCATTCTTCCGTATCTCGATATCGACCTGAAATATTATGACCTGTCGGTCGAAAAACGCGACGAAACCAACGACCAGATCACCATCGATTCGGCCAATGCCATTGCGCAGTACGGTGTCGGTGTAAAATGCGCGACGATCACCCCCGATGAACAGCGCGTCGAAGAATTCCACCTTAAGAAAATGTGGAAATCGCCCAACGGCACGATTCGCAACATTCTGGGCGGGGTGGTGTTTCGCGAACCGATCGTGATCCGCAACGTGCCGCGGCTGGTGCCGGGCTGGACCGACCCGATCGTGGTTGGCCGCCATGCCTTTGGCGACCAGTACAAGGCCACCGACACGCTGATCCCCGGCCCGGGCAAGCTGCGGCTGGTGTGGGATGGCGACAACGGCGAAAAAATCGACCTCGACGTGTTTGATTTCCCCAGCGCGGGCGTCGCCATGGCGATGTACAACCTGGACGATTCGATCCGCGATTTCGCGCGCGCCAGCCTTAACTATGGTCTCAACCTGGGTTGGCCGGTGTACCTGTCGACCAAGAACACCATTTTGAAGGCCTATGACGGGCGGTTCAAGGACCTGTTCCAGGAAGTCTTTGAGACCGAAGGATTCCAGGAAAAGTTTGCCGCCGCCGGCATCGAATATCAGCACCGCCTGATCGACGACATGGTCGCATCGGCGCTGAAATGGTCGGGCAAGTTTGTCTGGGCGTGCAAGAACTATGACGGCGATGTGCAGTCAGACACGGTTGCCCAGGGGTTCGGCTCGCTGGGCCTGATGACCTCTGTACTGATGAGCCCCGATGGCAAGACGATCGAGGCGGAGGCGGCGCATGGCACCGTTACCCGCCATTATCGCCAGCACCAGCAGGGCAAGCAGACCTCGACCAACCCGATCGCGTCGATCTTTGCGTGGACCCGCGGGCTGATCTACCGCGGCCGCTTTGACGACACCCCCAATGTGGTGGCGTTCGCCGAAACGCTGGAACGCGTATGCATCGAAACCGTTGAAAGCGGCAAGATGACCAAGGATCTGGCGATCCTGATCGGCCCCGATCAGCCATGGATGACCACCGAAAAGTTTTTCGACGCGATTGTCGAAAACCTGGGTACCGCGATGGCCACACCGGCCTGACCGCGCGCCGGCCCGCCTGGGCCCGCACATCTTTCAAAAAGGGGGCCCCGGTCGGCGACCGGGGCCCCCTTTTCTTTGTGCTTTCTGCGGATGGCCCCCACGGCCCGCCATTGCCGACCTGCCCTTTGGTGCCAGCGGCGGCGGCACCCACGTCGCATACGTTAAATGACGCATAGGCGGCGAAGCGGTTGTTTCCCATAGGCAAAATTAACAAAAGTAAACCTGCGACGGCCATTTCCAAACCCGCAGCAGCAATCGGTAACCGGCAAGCACCAGCGCCAGATCAAGCGCCACGGAACCTGCCGGATAGAAAAAGAACACAAGACCATGAGGGCCGCATGACCAATCGAACTGCCATCCGCTGGGCTTTGCTGTCCGCCACCACCCTGTTCGGCCTGGGGCCAATTGCCGCCTGTGCTGCCGACGCGGCACCCGACGCCGCGGCCGCGTCCACCAACACGAACGAACAGACCATTGTGGTAACCGCCACCCGCCGCTCCACCTCGCTGCAGGACGTGCCGATCAACATCAGCGCGGTTTCGTCGCAGGCGCTGCAGGCGCAGCATATCGACGATGTGCACAATCTGGGGGCCATCACACCCGGGCTGACAATCCGCGACACCGGGCCGAGCAGCAACGGTACGGTGATCATGCGCGGCCTATCTGCCAATGACACATCATCGCAGGGCAACGACTATGACAATGCGCTGGCGATCTATCTTGGCGAAACCCCGATTTATGCCGATTTTAAATTCATGGACATCGCACGGGTCGAAACTCTTCTGGGGCCGCAGGGCACGCTCTACGGCGAAGGCACGTTGGCCGGGGCGATCCGCTATCTGCCCAACCGCCCCAACCCCGACAAGTGGGAAGGCCGCGTCAACATGCGCATGTTTGGCGAAAGCCACGCGCATTCGCCCGGCGCCGATGTCGATGGCACGGTCAACATTCCGCTGATTGCGGGCAAACTGGCGCTGCGGTCATCGGTTGGTTATTGGAACAATCCCGGTTTCATCGACTATGTCGGTATCGTCAACCAACCCGGCGTGTCCAATCCACAACCCGGTGGCCAGATTGGTGGTCCCTATACGTCGACTGCCGCTTTCCCCGAAGCACCGGGCGTCATCGTCGGCGCCGACCCGGTCACTGGTGCGGCGCCGGTAGGCTGGAACGTCAACAACGCCACGCCCGCGCAAATGGCGGCAAATGTTCACACTGTGAATGGCGTCAATTTTGAAGAGACCTTTTCGATGCGCCACACGCTGGGCATCTTTGCGGTCGATGGCCTGCGCGCCTATCTGACATGGGCGCATCAAACGACACGCACCAACGGCGATCAGATCAACAGTGGCGGCGTGCTTGGCACCGGTCGGTATGAGGCTTCAAAGCGCTATATTGAGCCCGAACAGCGCACAGCCGATCTTTATGCGATCGAGATCGAGGCTGATATTGGCCATTTGGCGCAACTGGTTTCTGACACCGCGTGGACCAAACAGAAAACATTTCGTCAGCGCGATAACACCGATCTGTTGCTCGACCTGAATTATGGCTACGAACAGTTTCCAAATTTTACCAGCTACAACCTTCAGAACACCAGCCGCATTCAGTTCAATCAGGAAATTCGACTGGTTTCCAAACACGGTGGCCCAATCAGTTGGACACTGGGCGGTTTTTACAACAAGATGAGTTATGCCAGCAATTATCACGAAGTGGTCCCGGGTTTCCCGGCCTTTGCTGGCGTCGATCGCCCCGACGAATGGGAATATGCATCGTTCGTGCGCAGCTCCAACGAAGAAAAGGCGGCCTTTGGTGAAGCGACCGTAAACTTCACGCCGAAATTCCAGATCACCGGCGGACTTCGCTATTTCCATTACAAGGCCATAATCAACGGTGGTTCAACATTACCACTTTACGCGCCCTATCCCGATGTCCCTTATGAAGGTGCACAGGGCGAGACATCAAAAAGCGGCGCGGTATGGAAGTTGAATACCTCATACAAATTCAGCCGCGATTTTCTGGCTTATTTCACCTTTTCAAAGGGTTATCGGCTTGGCGGCATCAACGATGTCGCACCGTGCCCGCCCGTGCTTGATCCCGACAAGCAAAACTTGTGCGCATTGCCTAACGAATTGATTTATGGCCCCGATATTACGTACAACAAGGAGATCGGAATCCGTTACTCGCTTTTTGGTGGCAAACTGCGTGGTGCGCTGGCGGCCTACACCATCCTGTGGAACGGGCCGCAATTGGCTACAGTGACCGTGAACGGCGCGATCGGCATCACTGTCAACGGAAGCAAGGCCGTGTCCAAGGGCATCGAAATGACGTTCGCCGCCAAGCCGACAGACGGCCTGACGATTAGCGGCAACTATTCCTATAACGATGCCCATCTGACTGCAAACGTGCCGAATCTGATCCACTATGGCCATGGTGGCAAGACATCGACAGACGCACTGGCGGGCGGTCGCCTGCCAGGCTCGGCGAAGCATTCTGGCACGCTGGCCGTCGATTATGATGTGCCAGTGGGAATGAATCGCCTGAACTTCAACATGTCGGCCACTTATAACGGTGATGTGTTCACACGCCCGGGCAATCAGGGTTTCGGCCAGAAATTGCCTGCCTATGTTACCAGCCGCGGATCAATCGGCTACAAATTTGTCGATCAGGACTTTGAAGTGAAGCTCTATGCCGACAACCTGTTCAACAAATACGCGGTGACCGGGGTTGGCAACAACCTCAGCAACCGCATCATCGATAACGGCTTTGCCTCACGCTTTTACACCCAAAGCGTGCTGACCCCGCGTCGTGCCGGGATCGAATTGACCAAGACGTTCTGATTGGGCCGGCGCGGTGGCGGGTACGCCAGCCACCGTGCCAGTCAATCGACGGCAATCCCGCATTTGCGAAACACATCGCGCACCGGTGCCATGTGCGCCGCATAGCGTTTCCACCGGCCCAGCGAATCGCTGTTGATCGGGCGACGCACCTGTTGCGCGCTGGGGGTGGCGACCGCGCCGCCGGACTTGTGAAAATCCAGGCACGCAGCATCCCACGGCAGCCCGCAATGCGCCAGCAGCGCGCGGGTCTGCGCCTCCGGATCGGCCAGCAGGTCTTCATAACGCAGTTCCATCACGGATGCGGGAAACTGCGTGCGCCAGAACGCCATCAGGCGCGCAAACCCCGCATAATAGCGCGCCGTATCAGCCACATCATAGCTGTACCCGTAATAGGGCGAGGCAAGCGCGAACAGGTGTTTGAAATTGCTCCACACGCTGTCCATCGGATCGCGCCGCAAACACACGATCCGCGCATCGGGAAACGCCCGCGCGATATAGCCAACGTACAGAAAATTCAGCGGAAATTTGTCGACCAGGTGCGCTCCCCGGTCGATCGCCGCCTGCGCGCCGGCCTGTGTCGCCACCTGCGCCATATAGGCAGCGGCGACTGCGGCGGGTTCAACCGTGCCTGCCGCCACAATCGTCTGGTCATCCAGCACCAGCCGTGACGGCGTTTGCGTCAGCCGCTTTATCGCCAGCGGCATCGCCTGCAATTCGCCCAGGCTGTGCACCAGCGGTTGCGCCCCCAGAATGCGATCGACCAGCGTGGTGCCCGTCCGTGGCAATCCCACGATAAAGATCGGCGCGCTGCCCGCCGACGCGCCTGCAGACCCGGAGAAATACGAAAGGTCGGCAAAGCTGGCCTGCAAGGCAGCGAAGACCGCCGCATCGGCATCGGCGCGATAGCCGATATGGGCCTTGTGCGCGCGGTTGGCGGCATCGAGATGCGCAAACGCGGCGTCACTGGCGCCCAGATCCTCGTGCTCTTTGGCGGCGGCATAGTGCAGGCGCACCCGTTCGCCATGGTCGCGCGCAGCGGGCAGAACCGCCTCGATCCGTGCAATATGGTTATGCTGCGCCGTTTGCCGCGCCAATCCGGCCAGCCCGTAATGCGCCGCGCCATTGGCCGGATCGCGCGCGATCATCGCCTCATACTGGACAGCGGCCGCTTCGGTCTCGCCAAAAAATCCCAGGCTGCTGGCATAGTTGAACCGAAACGACAGCACGTCCGGCTCGGCCCCGACCGCGCGCGCAAACAGCGGCAATGCATCGCCATGATCGCCCAGCCGCGCCAGCACACAGCCCAGCGTATCCAGCACCAGCGGATCATCGGTCGGCAGCGCCATCGCCAGCACCGCCGCATCACGCGCCGCCTGATCCCGCTGCAACTGGATCAGCAGCCGGGCCAGCTGGGCGGCGTATTCGGCATTGTCGGGCGCAAGATCGGCCGCGCGCTGCACCTGCCCCAAGGCATGAACCATATGCCCGGTTTCCGCGAGCGCGACCCCCAGCACGAACCGCGCCTCCGCCAGTGCGGGATCGGCCCGCGCCAAGCCTTCCGCAATCTGCGCCGCCCGCGCAAAATCCCCGGTGCCCAGCGCCAGACGTGCCGCGACCAGCGCAGGCGCATTCGGGCCCTGACTCATTGGTGGCTCATTTGGGCTGATGGCCGGCAAACCACGCGATGATGCGATCCATCCGGTCGCGCATGAAACTGGGCCGGTGGATGCCGTGGAAGGCGCCCGGATAGGCCACCAGCCGGGTCGGCACCCCGGTCAGCCGCAGCGCCTGGTACATCTGCTGCCCACCGACCAACGGCACATTGTCATCGGCCATGCCGCCCATGAACAACGTTGGCGTGCGGACCCGGTCGGCATGGAGCAGCGGTTCAGACAGTTTCAGCCACAGATCCGGGTTTTGCCACGGCAGGCCGATTTCCTGCCAGTACTGGTGCACATACTGGTCGACGCCGAACAACGCCAGGATGTTGCCTTCGCCCGCACCGCTCATCGCCGCCTTGAACCGGGGTTCGCGCACGATCAGAAAATCGGTCAGGATGCCGCCATAGCTCCACCCGCCAACCATCAGCCGGTCGGGATCGGCGATGCCACTGGACACCGCCCAATCGACAGCGGCATCCAGATCCTTCACCTCTTTGTTGCCCCAATCCGCGGCGATGGTGGCGGAATAGTCCTGCCCGCGCCCCGAACTGCCGCGGTAATTGACCGCCAGCACGGCATAGCCCTGCGCCGCCAGCATCTGCCGCAGCGAATTTTCGGCACCCGGTTCCAGATCGTGCGCATCCTGCCCGGTCGGGCCACCGTGAATCCACAGCACCGTGGGATAGCGCTTGCCCGGCTGATACCCGGCCGGGCGAAACAGCATGCCGTGCACATCATTGCCATCGCTGGCGCGCGCGCTGAAATCTTCTGGCACGCTCCACGCCACGGCGTCGGACACTGCCACGTTGTGCGCCGACAGGCGCGTCAGCTTGCCACCGTTCAGCACGTGGACCTCGCTCGGGCTGCCATCGGCGCTGGCGATGACCGCGCGCGGGCCCTTGCCGCCGTCAGTGGCTGCGCATTGGTCAGCGATGGCCACGACCGGGGTGTTCAGCCGCTGAAAAGCACCAGTTGCGGGGTCGATCGTGACCGCGAATTCCCGGCGATCCTCGCTCAGCAGGCCGCCGACCAGCCCTTTGCCTAGGGGTACCGGATTGGCGATTTCCTTGTCCACCGCCGCCGGCAACGACCGCGTGATACCAGTGGCCAGATCGGTTTCGGACAGCAAAGGCTGGCTGTAATCGCTGGTCTTTGGCGTCGACAGCCCGACCGTATGGACAATCCGCCTGCCATCGGCCGACCACACCAGCGCCTGCCCGCTGGTGCTGCCGAAACGCGCGACCACGCGCGGTTGCACATTGGAGGTCTGGGCATCGGGAACTGCTGCCACGACCTCCAGCCAAGCTGTATCAGGCGCGGCGGGATCGGTGCGGTGGCTGGCCACAAACGCGATTTCGCGGCCATCGGGCGACCATTCCATTGCGCTTTCGTCCCACGGCCCCGGCGCGGTCAGGCGGCTGAGCTTGCGCGTGGTCATGTCGAACAGCCACAAGTGATCATGGCTGGTCGCGGTCAGAAACCCGACCGTATCCTGTTTGATCTGCACATCATCGATCACCAGCGGCAGCGGGCGTTTGGGATCATCCGCCGGCGGTTTGGGCGCCGCATCGGTCATTGCAATCACCAGCCGTTTGCCATCGGGCGAAAAACGAAAAGCCGAAATGTCACCCTCCAGCGCGGTCAGGCGTTCAGCCTCACCCCCCTGCCGGTCGAGCAGCCAGATCTGATCATGCTCATCCTTGCCGCGCGTGGCGGTAAAGGCGATGCTGCGCCCGTCCGGGCTGAACTGCGGGCTGCCGGCGTCGCTTTCGGCAGCGGTGATCGCGCGCGGCGCGCCAACCGCAAGATCGGCCAGCCAGATGCGTGACCGGCGCTTGTCGGCCTTCAGATCGCTGGTGGTGGTCACCCAGGCCGCGGTGCGCCCATCGGCCGAACAGGCCAGGCCATGCACGCTGACCAGCGCCATCAGATCATCGGGGGTAACCGCGTGGCGTGCCGCTGGCGCCCCGGCGCCTGCCAGCGCGATTCCGGGCAAGGCCACAGCCACCGCCGCAGCAGCCCATTTACGCAGTTTACTGGTACGCATCGCTTCCCCCGCTTTTCGTTGCATGAAAGCAGGTTACGGGCAGTAGCGCGTGCCGCCAAGGGGGGTGCCCGAAAAGGTTGGCGGGTTCAGCCGGCGATCACGGCGCGCACCGCGGCAATCGCCGCCGCCGCACTGCCACCATCGGGCCCGCCGCCCTGCGCCATGTCGGGCCGGCCACCGCCGCCCTTGCCGCCCAGCGCGGCCACGCCGGCGCGCACCAGATCGACCGCGCTGACCCGGCCAACCAGGTCGTCGGTGACCGCGGCGGCAATGCTGGCCTTGCCATCGTTGACCGCGACAATCGCCGCCACGCCCGAACCCAGCCGTTGTTTGGCCGCATCGAGCAGCCCGCGCAGATCTTTGGGATCAAGCCCGTCAAGCACCTGGCCGCTGAACTGCACGCCATTGACGGTTTCATCCGCTGTGCCCGCGCCGGACGTGCCGCCGCCCAGCGCCAAAGCCTTTTTCGCCTCGGCCAGTTCGCGTTCCAGCTTGCGCCGTTCGTCCAGCAGCGCAGCCACGCGCGCCTCCACCTCATCGGGGGTGGTGCGCAGCAGGCTGGCGGTGTGCTTCAACGCTTCGTCACGCCCGACCAGCCAGGTCCGCGCGCCTTCGCCGGTCAGCGCCTCGATCCGGCGGATACCTGATGATACCGCGGATTCAGAAATCACGCGAAACACGCCGATATCGCCCAGCGCGCGCACATGGGTGCCGCCGCACAATTCCAGCGAATAGGCGTGATCACCATCGGTCGTGCCCATCGTAAGCACGCGCACTTCATCGCCATACTTTTCGCCAAACAGCGCCATCGCGCCGGCCTCGATCGCTTCGTCGGGGGTCATCAGCCGGGTGGTGACCGGGGTGTTGGCGCGGATCTGCGCGTTCACTTCGGCCTCGATCACCGCGATATCATCGGGCGTCAGCGCGACCGGTTGCGAAAAGTCAAAGCGCAGGCGTTCGGCCGCAACCAGGCTGCCCTTTTGCGTGACATGCCCGCCCAGCCGGTTGCGCAGCGCCTGGTGCAACAGGTGCGTGGCCGAATGGTTGGCACGCAGCGCATCACGGCGGGTGGTGTCGATCGCCAGCCGCACGACATCGCCGGTGCGCACGGTGCCGCTGGCAATCACGCCCACATGCGCGTGCAGTTTGCCCAGCGGTTTTTGCGTGTCGCTGATAGCGATCACCAGGCCGGCGGCGGCAGTAGCGCCCGCAATCGTGCCGGCATCGCCCTGTTGCCCGCCGGATTCGCCATAGAATGGCGTCTGGTTGGTCAGCACGGTGACTGTATCGCCGGTGGTGGCTTCGTCCACTTCGCGGCCATCGCGCACCAGCGCGACCACCTGCGCCTCACCCGTGGTGGCGGTGTAACCGGTAAATTCGGTGGCGCCGGTGCGTTCGGCAATGTCGAACCACACTTCGCTGTCGGCCGATTGCCCCGAGCCCTTCCACGCGGCGCGCGCGGCAGCCTTTTGCTGCGCCATCGCCGCGTCAAACCCGGCGCGATCGACATGGATACCGCGCGCACGCAGGGCGTCCTCGGTCAGGTCATAGGGGAAACCAAACGTGTCATACAGTTTGAACGCGGTTTCGCCGGGCAGCTTGTCGCCCTGTGTCAGCCCGGTGGTGGCATCGTCGAGCAGGCGGATGCCGTTGGCCAGGGTCTGGCGGAACCGTGTTTCTTCGCGCTCCAGCACTTCTTCGATCAGCGCGCGGGCGCGGCCGAGTTCGGGATAGGCGGCGCCCATTTCGGTGATCAGCGCGGGCACCAGCCGGTGCACCAGCGGTTGCGCAGCACCCAGCAGATGCGCATGGCGCATGGCGCGGCGCATGATCCGGCGCAGCACATAGCCGCGCCCTTCGTTCGATGGCAGCACGCCGTCCGCCAGCAGGAAACTGCACGACCGCAGATGGTCGGCAATCACGCGGTGGCTGGCGCGGTTTTCACCCTCTGCCTTCACCCCGGTCAGGCTTTCGCTGGCGGCGATCAGCGCGCGAAAGGTGTCGGTGTCGTAATTGTCATGCTGGCCCTGCATCACCGCGGCGATGCGTTCCAGCCCCATGCCGGTATCGATGCTGGGGCGCGGCAGGCTGCCGGTGATTTCGCCCGCCGTCTGTTCAAACTGCATGAACACGAGATTCCATATCTCGATAAAGCGGTCGCCGTCTTCTTCGGGCGATCCCGGCGGGCCGCCCCAGATGTGGTCGCCGTGGTCGTAAAAGATCTCGGAACACGGCCCGCACGGGCCATCATCGCCCATCGCCCAGAAATTGTCCTTGGTGGCGATGCGGATGATGCGGTCTTCGCTGATCCCGGCGATTTTCTGCCACAGCGCGTGCGCCTCATCATCGGTGTGATAGACCGTGACCAGCAGCTTGTCCTTGGGCAGGCCCCATTCCCGCGTCAGCAGCGTCCACGCATGGGTGATCGCCTGTTCCTTGAAATAATCGCCGAACGAAAAATTGCCCAGCATTTCAAAGAACGTGTGGTGCCGCGCGGTATAGCCGACATTGTCCAGATCGTTGTGCTTGCCCCCGGCGCGCACGCATTTCTGCGATGACGTGGCGCGCGGCGTGGCCCGCGTTTCCAGCCCCGTAAACACGTTCTTGAACGGGACCATGCCCGCATTGGTGAACATCAGCGTGGGGTCGTTGTACGGCACCAGCGGCGCCGACGGCACGATGTCGTGGCCCTGTGCGCCAAAGTAGTCGAGAAAGGACCGGCGGATTTCGTTCGTTGATGTCATGGCATGGTCGATTAGGCGAGCAGGCGCGCAGGAACAAGCGGGTTTCAGCGTTATGCGTGATCGGATTGCGCGGTCACGATCCACGCCGACGCCGGCAATGCGATCTGACCGTGGTGGAGGTGCGTTTCCAGCACGCCCGCCATCGCGGCCAGCAGCTGCGCCCGGTCATCCCCCGCCACTGTGGCCAGGCGCGCCGCTGCCGGGCCGATCCGTGCAAAAAAGCCGATCGCATCGGCCACCGGATCATCGCCCGCGCCCGCCACGTAGGTGAAATCCACCGGCGTGAACGTCAGGTTGGCCCATCCTGCCAGACAGCGCTGTGCATGATCGGGATCGGCAAAGGCAAAAGGACCCGGCCCCAGGGGATCAGCCGGCGCGGCAATTGCCGCCGGCAGCACGCCATCAAACAGATTGGCCCACGGATTGTGCTGGCGCCCGCGAAAACAGCTGAACACCATGTGCGCACCCTGTGCCGATTGCGCGGCCAGATGGCGGAACACCGCGGGCGGATCGGCAAAGAACATCACGCCGTGGCGGCTGACCAGCAGATCGGGCGCGCCATCGGCATCGCGATATTCCGCCGCATCGGCGTGGCGAAAGCGCACATGGCGCGCGCCGGTTTCGGCCGCACGCTGGCTGGCAGCGGCGATCAGATCGCTGGAGATATCGATGCCGGTCACCTGGGCGTTGGGCCGCGCGCGGGCCACACCCAGGCTCAAATCACCGGCGCCACAGCCGATATCGAGCACGCGGGTGCCAGCCTGTGCCGCGATCGCCGCCAGCAGATGCGGCGTAAACGCGGCAAAGCTGCGATCGGTGCGCCGCCATTCATCCGCCCAGGCGCGCCCGACGCGGCCCTGCCATTCCGCCCCGCCGGTCATGACCCGAAATAGACCCCGCTCTTTTCGCGGGCGCGCTGCCACGCCGGGCGAGCATGAACGGCGGCGGCAAAGGCCGCCAATTTGGGATACGTCGCTGCCGCCTGCATCGCCGCAATTTCCGCCGGAAAGCTGAGCATGACATCGGCGCCGGTCCAGCCATCGCCGATAAAATGCCCCGACGGGCGCAGGATCGATTCGAGGTAGCCGAAATGCGCCGCCAGCTGTTCATCGATGCGCGGCTGCAGCGGTGCCCCGCCCTCCCCCAACCGCGAAACATACAGGTTGAGCAGGATCGGGGTCATCGCCGAACCTTCGGCAAAATGCATCAGTTCCAGGTGGCGCAGCGCATCATCGCTGCCCGGCGCCGGCAGCCAGCTATCCGCGCCATAGCGTTCGCACAGCACTTGCACGATCGCGCCCGATTCCTCGATCATGCGCCCATCGATTTCCAGCAGCGGCGATTTGCCCAGCGGGTGCACCGCCTTCAATTCGGGTGGCGCCAGATTGGTCACCGCATCGCGCTGGTAGTGTGCGATTTCATACGGCACACCCAGCTCTTCCAACAGCCACAGCACGCGTTGCGACCGGCTGTTGTTCAGATGGTGGACGACGATACCCATAACCTTGCTCTCCCGCGATGCGCTGTTGGCGCGCAACAGAGCCCGACCGGGCGGCGTGGTCAAGTGGGCCAGCGCGTTATCCGGCCTTCTTCGCCTTGTGCGCGGCCAGCAGTTCATCCAGTTCGTCGATCCGCATGCGTTCGGGCGTACCTTTGGGCAGGCCTTTCAGGCGGCAGGCGGCCCACAGACTTTTGCGTTCGGCCTCCAGTGCTTTCAGATAGAGATCAGCCATGGTGCGGGTCCTTATTTCGGCGCCTTGCGGCTGCGCGCATAGCGCTGCGCCAGGCTGCCGGTGTTGCTGTCGTCTTCCGCCGTCAGCTTGCGCCAGCGGGCGAGGCGTTCGGGCGTGAGTGTGCCTTGTACCATTGCCGCGCGGATCGCGCACCCCGGCTCGGTTTCATGGCTGCAATTGGTGAAACGGCAGTCCAATGCCAGCGCGACGACATCGTCAAACACTTCGGCCAGCCCTTCGGCAGCGTCGACAATCTGAAATTCACGCATCCCCGGCGTGTCCATCAACCAGCCGCCGCGCGCCAGCCTATGCATTTCGCGTGCGGTGGTGGTGTGGCGGCCTTTGCCATCGTGTTCGCGCACTGCCTGCGTGGCGATGGTGTCGGTCCCGCGCATGGTGTTGACCATGGTCGATTTGCCAACGCCCGATGATCCCAGCAACGCGACCGTTTCACCGGGTCCGCACAAAGCGGCCAGCCGCGCCACGCTGGCGGGGTCTTTTGCGTTGACCAGTTCAACCTGCAACCCCGGCTGCAGCGCGCGCGCCTGATCGGCATAGTGTTCCGGATCATCGGCGCGGTCGATCTTGGTCAGCACCACGACCGGCGTGACGCCAACCTCGCGCGCCAGCACCAGATAACGTTCGAGCCGGGGAATGTTGAAATCCTGGTTGCACGACGCGACCACGAACAGCGTATCGACATTCGCCGCCACCAGTTGCAACCGATGGTCACCACCGGGCGCGCGGCGTTTGAAGAGGCTGGCGCGGGTGAGGATGCGCACAGGTGTGCGGGCGTCGCGGCTGATCAGCAGCCAGTCGCCGACCGTCGGGCGGTCCTCTTCACCAGTGGACGCGGGCAGATGCGACGGGATCGTGCATTCCAGCCCGGCGCCGGCGACCGCGATCATGCCGCGATGCACCGTCATGACCCGCACCGGCAGGCACGTATGCCCCTCGTCCGCCGAAACCTGGGCGCTGAAAAACGGTTTCCAGCCCAGTTCGGCAAGCGCGGGGTCGATCGTGTCCACGGGCAATGCGCGTTATTCCGGCGCCTTGACCGGCTCAACGGGGGCGAGTGCGGCGCGTTCGGCGGCCTTGGCACGGGCCAGATTGGAAACGATGGCGCGCTTGTGGCGACGGTTGACCGAACGGATATTGGGCATGGGGTATCCTGTCTGCTGATTTTCAGCGGTTGCGCGTGCCCAATCGGAATGACACCGGCGCGGGTGCGACCCCTTGGTCATAAACCGGTGCGGCTGACAAGCGCTGATCGCGCGCCGGGCAATCACGCCCACAGCACCATGCCCAGCAAAACCAGCATCGTCAGCAGCGCGGCATAGACCAACAGCCAGGTTACGGGGCGCGGTATACGCGCCAGATCGGGCCGCCCGATCGGGTAATTCAGCCATAATTCGGCACCGATCGGCGGGTTGGGCCGACTGCTGAACACTTGATCGACCACTTCGATCGACTGGCCATCCAGATCGAACACCAGCCGTGCGGCATAGGCGCGCTGGCCATCGTCCCAACTGGTGCTGTGCCCAACGACCTTTGCCGGCACGCGAACGCTGGCACGGGTCAGCCGCACCCAGTCGCGCCGCGCGGTAACCCACAGCGCAAACAGCACCAGCGCCACGCCAATCCAGCCCATCGCCTGCCTCATGCCACGGCGATACCAGCGCATGGTTGCGAATTGGTGAGAGAACCGCACCGATGGTGGCACTGGATAAGCGACGACCCATCCGCTAGGCCAATGCCCTATGACCAAACCGTTTGAACGCCATCGCCAGGCCTGGACCCCCGATGAAATCCAGAAGCTGCATACCCTGGCCAAAAAGGGCATGGCGCTGAAGGCCATCGCCAAGGCGCTGACCCGCAGCGAGGAATCGGTAAAGGAGCGCGCCAAGGCCGATCAGCTGGGCATCAACAAATTGCGCTGACGCCCGGCTCATCGGCAACCGGTAGGATCAATCCAGCGATGCCAGCGCGCGATCAAGATCGTCGATCAGGTCGGTGGCATCCTCAATCCCGCAGGAATAGCGGATCAGCGCTTCTGGTATGCCAAGCGCGGCGCGGTCCTGCGGTGTCACCTCGACATGGCTGGTCATGCCCGGCAGACCAGCCAGCGTATTGACCGAACCAAGGCTGGCGGCGCGGTGAACCAGTTTGAGCGCGTCCAGCAGGCGTATCGCCGCGGCCTCACCGCCAACCATTTCAAAGCTGAGCACCCCGCCAAATCCGCTCATCTGTTTGGCCGCCACGTGATGCGACGGGTGGCTGGCAAGACCCGGATAGAACACCGCCGCCACGCGCGGATCGCGTTCCAGATGCTGTGCCACAGCCAGCGCGGTCGCATTCTGGCGTTCCACCCGCAGCGCCAGTGTTTTCATGCCCCGCAACAGCAAATAGGCCGCAAACGGAGCCAGCGCCGCACCGGTGATTTCACGATAGCGATAGACGGTATCGACCAGATCGCGCCGCCCGACCAGCACGCCGCCAATCGCATCGTCGTGCCCGCCCAGGAATTTGGTGGCGCTGTGCACGACCAGATCGGCCCCCAGCGCGATCGGCCGCGTGTTGATCGGCGAAGCAAAGGTGTTGTCCACCATCAAAAGCGCGCCGACCGACCGCGCGGCGGCGGCCATGCGATGCAGATCGATCACCTTCAGCGTGGGATTGGTCGGAGTTTCAACATAGACCAGGCGGCACCCCGCGCGCACCGCAGCCTCAAGCGCATCGGCATCGTCGGTTGACACCAGCGTGACGGTCACACCCATCGGTTCCAGCAATTCCATAAAGATGCGGCTGGTCGCGCCATAGGCATCCTTGATCGACACCACGTGATCACCGGCACGCAGCACGGCAAACAGGGTGTTGGAAATTGCTGCCATGCCGCTGGCAAAGGCGATCGCGGACTCACCACCTTCCATCAGGCGGCACTTTTCCTCAAACACCGCGACGGTTGGATTGGTGTTGCGGCTATAGATATCGCCCTTGGCATCACCGTCGATCACGGCGCGCCAACTGGCAACATCGGGATAGGCAAAGGGCGCGCTCTGCACGATCGGCACTTGCGCTGCGCCATAACCATGGGGCTGCTGTTCGCCGCCCCAGGCGGCAAGGGTCGACAGGCCAAGTTCGTTGCGCAGCATGGGAATCTCCGGGTTGTGTCCGGCCGGTTTAACAACCCTGGCTGGCGTTTGGCGCCTATTTCCGGCAGGGATGCGGCGAAATCCGCCGGGGAGGTCTCATTTGTTGCTCGACGCGCTTGATCACGCGATTCTGCAGGTTGTGCAGCGCGACAACCAGATCACCCATGAGGCGCTGGGTGCGCGTGTCGGCCTGTCACCGTCATCCTGCCGCCGCCGTCTGGCCGCGCTGCGCAAGGCAGGTGTGATCGTGGCGGATGTCGCGATTGTCGATCCGGGCAAGATCGGCCTGAACATCACCCTGCATGTGCTGGTCACGCTCGACCGCGATGCGGCAGAGGCGCACCGTGCGTTCCGGGCGATCGTCGCCACCGCTCCAGAAGTGCTGTCGTGCCACTATGTGACCGGGCCGGCGGACTATCTGGCAACGATCTGCGTTGCCAGCATGGCGGAATATGAAGCGATGTCGGACCGGTTGTTCAGCGGTTCGCCGGTGCAACGGGTGGAAACGATGGTGGAAATGCGCTGCGTAAAACGCGCGACCATGCACAGTGCAGTGTGATGGCGATGCGCAATACCTGAACTGTATCGGCACGCACTCTTGAGCAAAAAGAAACCGGCGCGTTCCTTCCGGGGAACGCGCCGGTCTTTGGACTGGCGGTGATTGGCGATGGGTCCGGGACAATTGTCCCGGGTCAGCGCCGCAGATCGGGAGGGATCACCGCCCGAAGGTCATGAATCGTCGTCCGCGTCCGGACCGGCCATCATGCCTTCAGCGACCACATCGGTGCGGCTGCGGATCGCAGCTTCGAGGCGGTCGGACATTTCGGGATTGTTGCGCAGGAAGGTCTTGGCGTTTTCACGGCCCTGGCCGATCCGCGTCGAATCATAGCTGAACCACGAACCGGACTTTTCGACAATGCCGGCCTTGACCCCCAGATCGAGGATTTCACCGATCTTGGAAATGCCTTCGCCATACATGATGTCGAATTCGACCTGTTTGAACGGCGGGGCCACCTTGTTCTTGACCACTTTGACGCGGGTGGTGTTGCCGACGATTTCTTCGCGATCCTTGATCTGGCCGATGCGACGGATGTCGAGCCGGACCGAGGCGTAGAATTTCAGCGCGTTGCCGCCGGTGGTGGTTTCGGGGTTGCCATACATCACCCCGATTTTCATGCGCACTTGGTTGATAAAGATCACCGTGCAGCGCGAACGGCTGATCGAGCCGGTCAGCTTGCGCAGCGCCTGCGACATCAAACGCGCCTGCAGGCCGACATGGCTGTCGCCCATTTCGCCCTCGATTTCGGCGCGTGGCACCAGCGCGGCGACCGAATCGACCACCAGCACATCGACCGCGTTCGACCGCACCAGCGTGTCGACGATTTCCAACGCCTGTTCACCGGTATCAGGCTGCGACACGATCAGGTTGTCGATATCGACGCCCAGCTTTTTGGCATAGGCCGGGTCAAGCGCGTGTTCGGCATCGACGAACGCGGCGGTGCCGCCAATCTTCTGCGCCTCGGCAATGCAATGCAGCGCCAGCGTGGTTTTGCCCGAGCTTTCCGGGCCATAGATTTCGACGATACGCCCGCGCGGCACACCGCCGATGCCCAGCGCGATATCCAGCCCGAGCGAGCCGGTGGACACCGCCTCGATCTGCATGGTTTCCTTTTGGCCCAGTTTCATCACCGAGCCCTTGCCGAATGCCCGGTCGATCTGGGCGAGCGCTGCATCGAGCGCCTTCTGCCGGTCCATTGTTTTGTCTTTGCCTTCCTGAATGAGCTTGAGCTGGGCCGCCATGGCTTTGCACTTCCCTTGCTAGAGTTGGCCGACTAGGACCGTCAACACCAGCTTTGTACCCGCTTCGTTCCGTTAGAACAAGAGGGGAACAAATATTTTTCGCCAAATTCGCGGCAAATGATCGCAAGCACTTAGCAGCAATGGCCTTTTTATGGCCACGCCGCAGATCCAGCCAACGCGGTTGGACGGCAGGTTGCAGCCGCAACAGGGCTTTGGCCCTGCACAACGCAGCGTTGCCATGCGCCGGATGCGGCCCGGTCACCCCCATGGCACGCGAATCGGTGATCCTATGTCGCCACGCCGCGCAGCACGTCTTCGACCGCAGTCACGATCTGTTGCACCGAAAACGGTTTTGGCAGGAAATGCATGTTGGGAATGTTGATTTCGCGCCGCAGCGTTTCCTCCGCATAACCCGACATGAACAGGAACGGCAATTCGGGGCGGCGCGCGCGGATTTCGCGGGCCATGGCCGGGCCATCCATCGTCGGCATGACCACGTCGGACACGATCATGTCGAACTTGCCGCCCGCTTCATAGGTGCGGACCAGCGTTTCCAGCCCTTCTTCGCCATCGGACGCGGTCACCACTTCAAACCCCTGCCGCACCAGCGCGCGTTCGGCGACGGCGCGCACGGTGTCTTCATCTTCCACCAGCAGCACGCGCCCGCCGTGGGTCCATTTCTGCCGGCGCGGCTCTGGCAACTGCGCGCGCGCCGCCTCGGCCAGTTCGGCCGCGTTGGAGACATGGACCGGCAGGTAAATGGTAAAGCGGGTCCACTGCCCGGGTTCGCTGGTGACGAAAATGAACCCGCCCGATTGTTTGACGATGCCATAGACCGTCGACAGGCCCAGGCCGGTGCCCTTGCCGCGGTCCTTGGTGGTGAAAAACGGTTCAAAGATCTTGTCGATCTGCGCCGGCCGGATGCCGTGGCCGGTGTCCTCCACAATCAGCGCGGTGTAATCGCCGATCGGCAGGACATCGTTCTTCATCGCGCGCACCTGGTCGGCGGTCACGCGGCGGGTGATCAGTTTCAGCACGCCGGGCACTTTGCTGTCGGCCATCGCATCGCGCGCGTTGACCGCCAGATTCAGCAGCACCTGTTCCAATTGCACCGGATCGGCACGCACCGCGCCCAGCCCGCGATCATGCGTCACCTCCAGCGTGATGCGTTCGCCGATCAGACGTTTCAGCAACGTGGAAACCTCTGCCACCACGTCGGGCAATTGCAGCACTTGCGGGCGCAAGGTCTGCTGGCGCGAAAAGGCCAGCAATTGCCGGGTCAGGCTGGCGGCACGGTTGGAATTGGCTTTGACCTGCTGGATGTCGTCATAATCGCTGTCACCCGGGGTGTGGCGCATCAGCATCAGATCGCAATAGCCGATGATCGCGGTCAGCACGTTGTTGAAATCGTGCGCAACACCGCCCGCCAATTGCCCGACCGCCTGCATTTTCGACGCCTGCGCGATCTGGTGTTTGAGCCGGGTTTCCTCGCTCGAATCCTTCAGGCTGAGCAGCACTGCGCAATCGCCCAGCCCGCGCACCGCCGCCAGCCCCATCAGCACCGGTTCGTCCGGGGTGGCGTGCAACCGCACCGCAACATCGCCCGACGTGGTCGCGCCCTGGGTATGGCGCCGCACTGCATCGGCCAGCGCCCCCTTGTCCTCACCGATCACCAGATCCGATGGATAGGGTGGCGGCGTGGGGCCATCATGCCCGGCCACGCGCAAGAACGCCGAATTGGCAAAGACAAAACGCCCGTCGCGATCGACCATCGCCAGCCCCAGTGGCAGCCGTGACAGCAGCGCTTCTATCTGTGGCAATCCGGCGCGGGCATCGCCGACCCCGGCGTTGCTGTCGATGATCAGGAACAGCGAGGGCACTTTGGCCGGGTCGACCGGTTCGCCCGCATCGGGATCGGCAATCGGCACGTGCAGAAACCGCACCGGCAGCCCGGCGCCGTGTTCCTGCGCAAAATAGATGTCCTGCTGGGCGTCCGCCTCAAAATAACCGACAAAGTCGCTGCCCGCCAGATCGCCGGCGTCAGAGCCGGTGGCACGCGCGGCAAAGGCGCGGTTGGCGATCAGAATGCGGCCATCGGGCGCGACCACTGCGGCCTGAATGCCTTCGCGGCCCAGCGCGCGGCCGGGCTTGCCCCCAATCGCGGCCATGGCATCGGCGACCGGATCAGCGCGCACGACCGGGGCCAGCCGCCAGATCAGGTGGTCTTCGCCCCGCCCGGCGCGCAGCACCGACAGTGAAAACGTGCCGCTGGCCGCGGTCACCGCGTTGACATGCGCGGCGCCATCGCGCCAGGCCACACGCGCCGCTTCATCCGCGCGGGCCGGGTCCGCCGCGCCCAGCGGCAGGCGCGGCGGCGCCGCCGTGCCAAACCATTCGGTAAACCGCGCATTGGCACAGACCAGCCGCCCGGCGCGATCGGTAATCGCCACGCCCACGCTGTCATGGTCCAGCGCGGCATGGGTGACCGACCAGTCGGGGCCGGCCAGTTCGGCCACCGCCGGCCGCGGCCGCAGCGCCAGCCCGGCGGCCATGACCGCGCCCAGCACCACCACGCCACCGCCATAGCCCGCCGCGATCAGCATGCTGTGCGCCACCAGGCCCACGGTCGCCACGCTGATGCACAGCAAGAGCCCGATCAGCACACCATCGCGCCACGGGTGCCGCACCGGATCGGCATCGCGGGGCAAAGCGCTCATTGGCCGGAAATCCGCGCACGCCCGGTATGCAGCCGTTGCCGACGCCGCACCGCGACGCGCCAGCGCCACAACCGCGCCGCCACCACATGGCCGAGCACAGACATGATCACCGCCAGCACGATCAACCCCAGCCCCAGCGCAGGCGCGGCATCGCTGCCGATCCACGCCAGCCATTCGGCCCGCGATGCGCCACGGTCGATCATCGCGGTGATCGCGGCAAGGTCAGCGTGATAGCCGAACCGGTTGCCGATCATCGCCGCCGCCGGCAGGATCATGAACACGATGGTCGGCGGGATCGCCACAAAAGTGCTGGCCGCGGCAACCGGGATATTGGCGCGCAATGGCACGCACAACAGCACAGCGCCAACCACCTGCAGCCCCGGCACCATCACAAAGATGCCGACAAACAATCCCACCGCCACGCCACGCGGCACGGTGCGGCGGGTAAACCGCCACAATTGCCCGCGCGCGACCAGCGGCGCGAACATCGGACCGAACAGCCGGTGACGCGCCAGGCCGTCACGATTCGGCATGAGGGCTTTGGCCCGGACAAGGATTCGATCTTTCATGAACCCACACGGTTAGGCCAATCGGTGGGCAAAGGTACAGCCCCCCGCTGTGCAATCACCGGCAAAGCGTGTGCGTTGCGCGGTCACCGCCCGCATCGCTGCACCGCACGCGCCCTGCCCTTGGGGGTACTTTTGCGCAATTTTGGCCCGATCGGGCTGATTTTGCCTTCGCCACGGCTGTAATTTGGCTACCACTTCGCCATATTGCCGCCGTTAATGTGTGTCAGGCCCAATGCGTGACGCGCCGCGCCGGACCGATCCCCGCGTACATACGGAGAATTTTGTTTTGCCACCTGCCACGATTCTGCCGCGTCAGCCCGCGAATGGCACCGCCAGTGCCCCGCCGCCGGCGTCGCGCATCGTGCTGTCTGGCGTGGCCGATGACCGTGATCTGCTGCGCACCGCGGCCGAACTGACGCGCGATCTGCAACGCCCGAACCCGCGCATCTATTGGCCCGATGCCCTGGGGTCGGCGCTGCTGGGCTATGCCATGGTGGCCGGCGCGATTTTTGCGCATTCGCCGTGGATCGCGCTGGCGTGCGGGCTGGTAGCGGTGCTGGCGCTGTACCGCGCCACCCTGTTCATTCACGAAATCACCCACCTGAACCACGCCGCACTGCCCGGTTTCCGGTTGGTATGGAACGCCGTGGTCGGCGTGCCGACGATGCTGCCCTCATTCATGTACGAAGGCATCCATACCCAGCACCACACCCGCGTGAAATATGGCACCGCCGAAGACCCCGAATACCTGCCACTGGCGCTGATGAAGCCATGGTCGCTACCACTGTTTTTCATCGTCGCGGTGTTCATGCCGATCGGGTTGATCGTGCGGTTTGGCGTGCTGGGCCCGCTGTCAGTGGTTATCCCGCCGCTGCGTCGGGTGGTGCTGGAACGGTTTTCCGGGCTGCAGATGAACCCGCTCTATCGCCGCCGCCCGCCCGAAGGTGAATTTGCCCGCCAATGGTTCTGGCAGGAACTGGGCGCATCGGTGGTGGCGGTATCGATTATCGGCGCCACGGTGACCGGTCTGCTGCCGCTGCACGCGCTGCTGGTCTATGGCGCAGTCATCGCGGGCGTCGCGCTGTTGAACCAGGCGCGCACATTGGTCGCGCACCGCTGGGAAAACGAAGGCGATCCGCTGACAGTAACCGCCCAGTTCCTGGACAGCACCAATGTGCCCGACGGGTTTCTGCCGTGGCTGTGGGCGCCGGTCGGCCTGCGCTTTCACGCGCTGCACCACCTGTTGCCCAGCCTGCCCTATCACGCATTGCCCACCGCGCACCGCCGCATCGTGGCGGCGATGGGACCCCATTCGACCTATGCGCGCGCCAATTACCCCACCTTGCGCGGGTTGCTGGGGCGTTTGTGGGCCAGCACGACCGCGCGGGCGCAGGGGCCAGCGCGTCCGCAGTGAAACCCATGCCACCCTATCGCCTGACCATTCCCGATCATCCCGACACCGCCGACCGCGAAGCGGTGCTGGCGCCGTTAAGAGCATTCAACATTGCGCAGGCGGGCGATCCGCGCATCCGGCCCGTGGCGATCCTGCTGCATCACGATCATGGCGCGACCGCCGGCGGGCTGTGGGGCCGCATTGGTTTTGACTGGATGTTTGTCGAACTGCTGGTGGTGCCCGAAGACGCGCGCGGCCAGGGGCTGGGCCGACAGCTGATGGCGCAGGCCGAAACGATCGCGCGCGATGCCGGGTGCAACGGCATGTGGCTGGATACGTTCGAATTTCAGGCGCGCGGGTTTTACGAAAAGCTTGGGTTCAGCCTGTTCGGCACGCTGGATGATTATCCGACCGGGCAGCACCGCTATTTCATGATGAAGCGGTTGTAGCGCGGTGGTTCGATGGCCTGTTTCCAGCGACTAAATATTTCAAATATAAAAAACTCCGCTCAGGCTGAGCTGATCTGGATAATGTGGCAATAAACTGGCAGGGTCAGTACGCGGGCCTGCTCCAACCCACCCCAATCACCCGTGTTCGCGCATGATGCGCGCTTTGTCGCGCTGCCAGTCGCGGTCTTTGCTGGTGGCGCGTTTGTCGGCGGCGTTTTTGCCCTTGGCCAATGCCAGTTCGACCTTGGCGCGGCCGCGGCTGTTGAAATAGACTGACAGCGGCACCAGCGTCATGCCCTTGCGTTCGACCGCGCCGTGAAACTTGGCGATCTCGCGCTCTTTCAACAGCAGTTTACGCACGCGTTTGGGTTCGTGGTTGTACCGGTTGCCGTGGCTGAATTCGGGAATGTTGGAATTCACCAGCCAGACTTCGCCGTTTTTCACCTCGGCATAGCTTTCGGCGATCGACCCCTGGCCAAACCGCAGCGATTTGACCTCGGTCCCGGTCAGCGCGATCCCCGCCTCATAAACATCGTCGATAAAGTATTCGTACCGCGCACGCCGGTTTTCGGCGACGATCTTGGTCTTTTCGAATTCGGGAGGAGTGGGGCGCGCCATGGTTTGGCCGCATGTAGGGTGATGCGCGCACAATTGCAAAGGTGCATGAGAGTCTGTTTGAAAAGTGCCGCCCACCGCCCCGCACCCCCGGCCCATCCGCCCACAGGATACCTTGAATGGGCG
>NZ_JBBATI010000029.1:0-57371 GCF_040398825.1 Novosphingobium sp. | reverse complement strand
ATTGGTGGTCGGGTGGGGAGGCGGGGCGGGAGGTATGACTGCACGTCAGTGCAGCATCGTATAAGCTCGAAAAAGCCTTAAACCGGCGTATGTCAAACTGGCAGCAGCTCATCCCACCCCCACCAATTACGCCGGTAAGCCTGACAACGCGAGCTATGAAGCGCTGATGGTTGCGCTCGGACGTTGCCGCATTTTGTCGAGCAGGGCGACGACGTTCTTGTTGCTGGTTGCGATAGGCTGGCCAACGCTGGCGCCGAACTCCAGGAAACAAAACAGCAGGATATCTGCCAAAGTCAGCTTGTCGCCGGTGACGAAAGGACGGCCGGCGATCAGCCCGTCGAGCCAGGTCAGCTGCTCCTGCGCCAGCGCCTTCAGATCGTCCGCCGCCTGCGGGATGCATTTCACCCGGCTCTGAAAAAGCGGAAGCCCTTCGCAGAACCGAAAGCCATTGGCCATCGGTTCGACAATGTTGATATCGATGCGGCGCGTCCACATGCGTGTCCTGGCCCGTTCTTCCGGCGTAGTCCCGATGAGCGGTGGATTGGTATGGGTTTCCTCCAGGTACTCGCAGATCGCAGTGATCTCGGTGAGGAAGCTGCCGTCGTCGAGTTCAAGCGCGGGCGTCTGTCCCGCGGGGTTGCGCGACAAGTGTGCTTCCTGGCGGTTCTCGCCGCTCATCAGGTCTACCTGCTCAAGTGGAATTGCGATCCCTTTTTCAGCCATGAACATGCGGACAACCCGTGGATTGGGTCCGATCGAAGTGTAGAGCTTCATCCTGTTTCCTCCGGGCGCTGATAACGTGGCGGCACGAGCGCACAGCTTGCGCTTGCCGCCCCCGGCTTGGCAAGAGCAGTTCTCGCTGAAATTCAGGTCACGGTGCGATGCTTTGCTGGCCCGGCGATTCTTAAGGGCTAGAGCGCGCCGGAAAACGTGTTAGTCTTTCGAAAAGTATTCCAAAAACAGCTCCAAAAACAGCAAGGGGATGATCTCTATGGGCAGCGCTACCACCACCGAGGTGCTGATCGTCGGCGCAGGTTTTTCCGGCATGTACATGCTGCACAAGCTGCGTCAGGCGGGGATTTCGGGGCAGGTTGTCGAGGCGGGCAATGGCGTTGGCGGGACCTGGTTCTGGAACCGTTATCCGGGCGCGCGGGTCGATATTCAAAGCCTTGAATACAGTTTCGGTTTCGACGAGGAGCTGGAACAGGAGTGGCGCTGGTCGGAACGTTATGCGCCGCAACCCGAACTGCTGGCCTATGCCGACCATATCGCCGATCGTTTTGACCTGCGGCGCGACATTCGCCTGAATACGCGGGTTGCGGCAGCGACCTGGGATGAAGCGGCGCAGCGCTGGCACATCGCGACCGACACCGGCGATGGCATTGACTGCCGATACTTCATCCTGGCCACGGGCTGCCTGTCGATCCCGACCGAAGTCAGTTTTCCGGGCATCGATGATTTCGGGGGGGTGATCTATCGCACGTCGCGCTGGCCGCATGAGGGCGTTGATTTCACCGGCCAGCGTGTCGGAATCATCGGCACCGGGTCATCGGCCATCCAGTCGATCCCGGTGATTGCCGCGCAGGCGGCGCAGCTGACGGTATTTCAGCGAACACCCAATTATACCGTGCCGGCGCACAATGGCCCTATCCCGCCCGCCGATCTGGAGGCATGGCAGCGTGATCCCCGCGGTTACCGCGCGGCGTCACGCGACACCCCCACTGGATTCCAGAACGAGGCCCGCCCGGACGTACTGGCAACCGAATCGAGCCCCGAAGACATCAGGGCCGAACTTGATCGTCGCTGGGCCTGGGGTGGCTTTCGCCTGCTTGGCGCCTTTGGCGACACCGCGATCGACCCGGCCGCCAACCGCATCATTCAGGATTTCATCGCCGAAAAGATCCGTGAACAGGTCGCCGACCCCAAAGTCGCCGATCTGTTGACGCCGAAACAGCATTATTTCGGCACCAAGCGCCCGTGTGTCGATACCGGCTATTTCGCGACGTTCAACCGCGACAATGTCGAACTGGTCGATCTGAACGCCGCACCGATCGTAACCTTCAACGCGGGCGGCATTGCCACCACCGCCCGCCAGCATGATTTCGATGCCGTCGTGCTCGCCACGGGATTCGATGCCATGACCGGCGCCATCGACCGCATCGACATCCGTGGTGTCGGCGGCCGGCATATCCACGAATATTGGGCCGAGGGGCCGCGGACCTATCTTGGGCTGATGGTCGCGGGCTTTCCCAACATGTTCACCATTACCGGGCCGGGCAGCCCGTCGGTGCTGACCAACATGATCAATGCCATCGAACAGCATGTGGAATGGATCGCCGACTGCCTGTCGTGGCTGGCCGACCGCCAGATGGCCAGCATCGAGGCCACCCCGGAGGCGGAAGCGGCGTGGTGCCGTCATGTCGCAGAAGCCGTCACCCCGACACTGATGCCCACCGCCAACAGCTGGTACATGGGTGTGAATGTCCCGGGCAAACCGCGGATGTTCATGCCCTATGTCGGTGGGCTGAACACCTATACCGACATCTGCAACCAGGTCGCAGCCAAGGGGTATGAAGGCTTTATCATCCGCGCGGGCGACACGGTCCTGAACGATTCCCGGGAATTCTCCAGCCACCCGCCAATGCCCGACATTCCGGAGAAGCTGCTGCCGATCATCGTCGAACGCCTGACCGCAGCCGGGTTTATGCCGGCTTGACACCGTGCAGTCTATCGCCCGCTCTGCATGGCCTGAATTGTCGATGTTGATGGCGATGCGGGTATAGACCGGCATGCAAACGGCAGCGGTCGGGCCGATTTCGGTCTGGCTGGTTCCGGGTGACGATAATAGGCTCGCTGACGTCCCGGTCAGGTTTCGGCCGAGGCCGGGTCGTTCAGCGACGCTTGCGTGAAGGGGCGCTTTGGCTGAGATCAGGCATTGGTGCTGAGATCAGGCATTGGTGCGGTGTCGAGCCTCGTTGCTGTATGCCCCTTATTCGGGGGCGTGGTGGCTTACCTGCGCTGCGCGACTTCTGCGCTCAGGTCTGCAACCCGAAGCTCGCCGTCCCGCGTCTGCCCGCCAAGATCAAGGAAACACTGCATCTTTTCGCGCGCGGTGTCGCTGAACAGCAGGGTCTGGAACAGTTCGGTTTCGATATTGCAACCTTCGTCCAGGGGCAGGGCGGCGGCTTCAACCGACCTTTTGGCGAGCCGCACAGCTTCGGCCGGAAAACTGGCGATGCGCTGGGCAAGCGACGACACGTGGGCGTCGATCACATTTGCCGGCAGCGCGCGGTTGAGCCAGCCCCATTTTTCCGCGGTTTCGGCGTCAAGATCGATGGCGCCCAAAATGATTTCCAGCGCGCGGGCCCGGCCGACCAGGCGCGGCAGGCGCTGGGTGCCGGTGCCGCCCGGCAGAATGCCGATGGGCACCTCCATCTGGTTGACGATGGTCTTGCCAGCCACGCCAAAACGCATGTCGAAACTCATCGCGAGCTCGGCCCCGCCGCCGCCCACGCGGCCTTCGATCTGGGCGATGGTGACCTTGTCCATGCGTTGAAATCGCGCGCACATGGCATGATATGTATTGAGGTCGCCGGTCGGTGGCGTGGGCGCATCCGCCATGGCGATCAGCAGGCTCACATCGAAATGCGCCAGGAAGAAATCCGGATCAGCGCTTTTCAGCACGAACACCAGCGCAGTCGGATCGGCCTCAAGCTCCGCTGCCAGCGCCGCCAGTTCCCCGAACAGAGCCGCGGTGATCACGTTGATCGGCGGCGCATCAATGACAGCGGTGACCAGCGCGCCGGCCTGACGCACGTGGAGCAAGCTGTAGGTGTCATAGGCCATGGCATGCCCTCCGCTGAAGCCCCCGACTATAACGGCGAACGGGGATGTCGCAACCGCTTCCAAGGGGTGGGACCGTGAAACGGCACCGACCACAACCCGCGATGCAGAGCATTTGTGAACAATGTCATGCGCTTGTGGTCTATGCAGCCGAGGTGCCGCTTCGACGCCGGCCTACATCGCGATCACATGGACTGTGCCCGCCGATTTCATATTTCTTGATCGCCATCCGATGGCTATACCGGTCGGGGGAATTCACCAGACCAAGCGTCTGGCAACCCGTAAAGCGTGGGAGAAGGTCTTCTCCGCACCTGAGGGAGAAACGCAATGACCGACTCCACCCTGTTCCTGACCGACGAGCGCACTTTCTGGCACTGTACCGGCGTCCAGGCGCTGTTCTTTCCGATCGGCGATTGGGTCGAGCCGCCCTCGGGCAGCTACGGGGCTGATACGCCCGCATCAAAGCGCCGCCTGCTCAATCTCGTCCGCGCCGCCGGCCTGGACCAGCATCTTGATCTGCGCAGCGCTGCACCGGCCACGCGCGAAGATCTGCTGCGCATTCACCCAGCCAGCTACATCGACGAATTCAAGCGGTTGAGCGATGCCGGCGGCGGCGAACTTGGCCTTTATGCGCCCTTCAGCAAGGGCGGCTTCGAGATTGCCACCCTGTCCGCCGGGCTTGCCATCGAAGCGCTGGACGCGGTTGTCACCGGCCGTGCGCGCAATTCCTATGCCCTGTGCCGACCGGCCGGGCACCATTGCCTTGCTGATCAGCCCATGGGCTTCTGCCTGCTGGCGAACATTCCGATCGCCATCGACGCCATCAAAGCCCGGCACGGGGTTGGCCGGGTCGCGGTGGTCGATTGGGATGTGCATCATGGCAATGGCACCCAGAGCATTTTCTATGACCGCGGGGATGTGCTGACGATCTCGATCCATCAGGACCGTTGCTTCCCGCCGGGCTATACCGGCCACGAAGATCGTGGTGAGGGCGCAGGCCTGGGCGCGAACCTCAATGTGCCACTGCCCGCCGGCAGTGGCCACGACACCTACCTGCAGGCGCTCGACCGGGTCGTGATCCCGGCGTTGCATCGCTATCAACCTGAACTCATCGTTATTGCGAGCGGCCTCGATGCCAACGCCGCAGACCCACTCGCCCGCCAGATGCTGCATTCCGACAGCTATCGCGCGATGACCGAACGCATGGTCGCGGTTGCAAACGAACTGTGCGGCGGGCGGTTGGCGGTCATCCATGAAGGCGGATATTCGGAAGCCTATGTCCCGTTCTGCGGCCTCGCGCTGCTGGAGGCGCTGAAAGGCGTGCGGACCGAAGTTGTCGATCCGGAACTGGGCTTCTTTGTGCCGCAGCAACCCGATGCGCGCATGCTGGCGTTCCACTTCGAACTGATCGAGGAAATGCGCGTCGGCGCCGGGCTCTAAGCTGGCGCCGGCTGCGGGCACGCCAGAGGGCCGGTGCTCGGGACATCAACCGGCCCGGCCTGGCCGGCCTGGTTCGCGAATGGCGGGCCCGGCCAGTTTGTTGGCGGCTGGCGACGTTGCATCACGCGGCCACTTTGGCGAACCTTGCCGGTGCGCCTCTGCGCGACAATTGTCGGTGCGGGGCACAGGCCGAAGTGGAGCGTGATGTGACCGAAGTTATGGAAAAACCGCAAGCGGATGTGGCCAGCGCAACCCAGGATTTCGATGTCCTGATCATCGGCGCGGGCATTTCCGGGATCGGCAGTGCTTACCATCTCAAGACCCAGAATCCCGGCAAAAGCTTCGCCATTCTCGAAGCCAAAGACGACATCGGGGGAACCTGGCACACGCACAAATACCCCGGCGTCCGGTCCGATTCCGATCTCTATACGTTCGGCTACCGGTTCAAGCCCTGGGTCGGTCCGCCGATTGCCACGGCCGAAGAGATCCGCAAATATCTGCGGGATGTCCTTGCCGAAAACGATCTGGGCAAATCGATCCGCTTTGGCACGCATATTACGCGTTGCGCGTGGTCGAGCAAAGAAAAGCTCTGGACGGTCGAGACGCGCACCAGCCAGGGCACGCCGGGGCCGACCTATCGCGCCAATTTCCTGTGGATGTGCCAGGGCTATTACGACCACGAAAACCCCTATATGCCGGCGTGGCCGGGTGTCGATGATTTCAAGGGCCTGCTGGTTCACGCCCAGAAATGGGATGACAGCATCGACTATGCGGGCAAGCAGGTCGTCGTCATCGGTTCGGGTGCAACCGCGGCAACGGTGATCCCTGCGATGGCGGACAAAGCCGCGCACGTGACAATGCTGCAGCGCTCGCCCACCTATTTCTTCTGCTATCCGAACCGCAGCGACATGGCGGACCGGCTGCGCGAAATCGGCGTGGACGAAGATACCGTGCACCGCTGCGTGCGGCTCGATTATCTCCACAACCTCAAGATGCTGGACCACCGTGCGCGTGCAGAGCCGGATATGGTGTTCGATGAACTGAAGGCCATGATCCGCGAATATGCCGGGCCGGACTTTGAATTCGAACCCGACTTCACCCCGCGCTACCGGCCCTGGCAGCAGCGCCTTGCCTTCATCCCCGATGGTGACATGTTCACGGCGATCCGCGAGGGCAAAGTTTCGGCGGTGACGGATACGATCGACCACTTCACGCCGGGTGGTATCCATCTCGGTTCGGGCAAGGATCTGCAGGCAGACATCGTGGTCGCCGCCACCGGCTTCAACCTGCTGGTGATGGGCGGGATCGCGTTCGAAGTGGACGGCGTGCCGGTGGATTGGTCAAAGAAGGCGACGTATCGCGGCATGATGTTCGAAGGCGTGCCGAACATGGCCTGGGTGTTCGGATATTTCCGCGCGGCCTGGACGCTGCGGGTCGACCTGCTGGGCGATTTTGTCTGCGGTTTGCTGCGCCATATGGACGAAAAGGGTGTGTCCGAGGTGAACATCGTGGTGCCCCCCGCGCTTGCCGGTGAAACGCTGTTGCCGTGGATCGAGAACGACAACTTCAATCCGGGCTACCTGGTGCGCGATATGGACAAGCTGCCGAAACGGTTGGGTGACCAGCCCGAATGGCGCCACACGCAGGACTATTGGCGCGAGGCGGTTGATATCCCGGCGATCGATCTGGACGGCGAAGAGTTCGCCTACAGCTAAGGAAATCGGGCAGAGCCAGGTGCAGCGGATTCTATATCAGACGAGAATCCCTGCCCTGCGCCTGCCGCCGATATTCCAGCGCGCCCATGCCCGACCACCGTTTGAAGGCGCGGGAAAAGCTTGATGGCTCGGCAAAACCGACCACCGAGGCGATCCGTTCGATGGACATGTGTCCGTCGGTCAGCAAGTCCCGCGCCCGGCCATAACGCGCCTCGTCCACCATGGTCGAAAAGCGGGTCCCTTCATCTGCCAGCCTGCGGTGCAGCGTGCGTTCAGATAACGCCAGCATACGGGCGGCTTCGCCGGCGGTGAGAAATTCGCTGCCGCAGCTTCTTAGCCGCGCCGCCAGCCGGCCCTTGATCGTGCTGTCGGCCTGCGCACGCCGCAGCATCGTGTCGCAGCGCGAACTGTAGAGCGTGAGCAGATCGCTGTCGGCCATCGGCAGCGGCAGGCTCGCCGCCCCCGGCAGGAACACCCATTGCGTCTGGTCGGCGTTGAATTCGACCGGGCAGGAAAAATACCGGCGCAGGTTCGACCAGTCGGGCGGTGGCGGCGTGGTCAGGGTGATGCGTTCAAGCGGCAATTCGCCGCCCATCAGATCGGCGATCAATGTGCGGATCGCGCCAAGATCGCGATAGTGCGTAAAATCGTGCATTTGCTCGCTAAGCCTGTCGCAACTGCCGATCAGCGCGCACGCGCCATTCGGGGCCAAAGCGAAGTGGTAGTTGATCAGGGAATACGTCAGCGACTGGAAACGGCACGCAATCTGCAGCGCTTCGCCCAGTGTTCGCGCGGTCATCATCGCCAGGCCAAGTTCGCCATATTTGATCGCGCGGTAACGCAGCCCGACATCAAACCAGATGTTGCGCGCGTTCGCGGTACAATCGGCAAAGGATTTTTGCAGCAGCATCTCTTCCTGCGCCAGCAGGTCGCGCGCCTGTCCGTCAAAACGCACCGGTCGGACATGACTGTTGCGACAGAACTCATCCCAATCGACATTGGCTTCGTTGACCAATGCGTTGCACATGATCCGCGCACTCAGATCCGGCAACATCGCGTAGAGTGCATTGGAGTCCATGACCCATCCCCTCTCCTGATTATTCTTATTATGCCTTGGTAAGACAGCGTAGCGGGCACTGGCCACATCCGTCAATAACTTGGCGCGCAGCGTCATGGCGCGGCCCGGGGACTTCGCCTAAATTGGCTGATAAGTGAATAAAAAAATCTGGGGAGAGTGTTATTTTACAGATGTTTACCGCAGTTCCGGCGCCCCACCGACCGCGCAATTCCACACCAGTCATGTTGCGGCGATTTTTTGCCAATCCTTGTGACCCTGCCTTGCGCAGGCCTGGCGTGTTTCGGCAAAAAGCAGGAGCCCGGTAATGGAACAACCCTTTGTGCTGCCCGAAACCGCCGCAGTGCTTGCCGGCATTGCCGAGCAAGGCGGTCAGCATCTGGCCGATATGCCCGCCGCGGACATGCGCGCAACCTATCTGCAAATGGGCGCTCTGTTCGATCTGCCGCCCGAACCCGGCGTGCGCTGGACCGATCTGACGGGCGGACCATGCCCGCTGCGTGCCTATTTTCCCGCCGCTGCGGTGGCCGGCCCGGTCATCCTTTACATGCACGGCGGCGGCTGGGTGATCGGCGATCTGGAAACCCACCATCCGGCCTGCACGTTGATCGCAGCTGCAACCGGCATGCGCGTGGTTGCGGTGGACTATCGCCTTGCGCCCGAACACCCGTTCCCCGCCGCGCATGACGATTGCCTGGCCGCCGCGAAGTTCGTGCTGGACAGCCCCGCAGGTCTTGAAGCGCCGGTTACCGGGCTGGCCGTTGCAGGCGACAGCGCAGGCGGAAACCTGGCCCTGTATGTGGCCAGCGCCATGGGCCCGGGCGGCGTTCAGGCGCAGCTGCTGATCTATCCCTGGCTCGATTGCACAGCGCCCGACGAGGGTTCTTACCAGGCGTTCGGCGAAGGCTTTATTCTTGATCAAAAGCTGCTTGGCCGCTTTGCTGCGGATTATCTGCCCGGCGCAGGCATGGCAGCGGGCGCCGCGGCGTCGCCCTTGCTCCACCCGATTTCCGCCGATCTGCCCGTCACGGTCATACTCACCGCCGGGCTCGACCCGTTGCGTGATCAGGGCCGGGCGCTGGCCGGCCGCATGGCGCAGCAGGGGAGCGAGGTACATTTCATGGAGGCAAAGGGCCTGATCCACGGGCTGGCGACCATGCGCGCCGCGTTCCCCGCCGCGGACCGCATCCTGCGGCGCGCGATTGCCACATTCGGTGGTGTGATCCGCAGCTGACATCCGATTTTCTGACCGTCACTCAACGATAAAATGACAACACAAAAGGAGAGGGAAATGACCAACATCCGCCGCACCGTTCTGGCTGCATCCACCGCAATAGGTCTTGCCGGCATCGCCCATCCCGCCTTTGCGGCGCCCGCGGCGCCCGCAGCAGCCGAAGCGCCGGCCCAGGCGGCTTCGCCGGTTGATTCACCCGCCGGCGAAATCATCGTGACGGCCAACAAGCGCAATGAAAACATCAGCAAGGTCGGCGCCAGCATTGCCGCATTCAACACAAAGTTGCTTGAACGCCTCAACATCGGCAAGGCCGAAGACCTTGTCAAATACATCCCTGGCATGGCGCTCGCACCGTCTACCCACGGCACCCCGGTCTACACCCTGCGCGGCATCGGCTACAACGCCGATGCGCTCGGTGTCTATCCGGCGGTCAGCGTTTCGATGGACCAGGCCCCGCTGACCTTCCCGGTCCTTGCCGGCCATTCGCTTTATGATCTTGAGCGCGTCGAAGTGCTGAAGGGCCCGCAAGGCACTTTGTTTGGCCAGAACTCGACCGGTGGTGCGATCAACTACATCGCCGCCAAGCCGACCAAGGATCTGCGGGCAGGCATCGACCTCGAATACGGCCGCTTCAACGAAATCCACGTTGGCGGTTTTGTCAGCGGGCCGATCAGCGATACGCTGTCGATGCGGCTGGCGTTCGATGCCAAGCATGAGGATGCCTGGCAGTATAACTTTGTCACCCCTTCGCAGAAGAACGGGAAACAGGATTATGCCGCAGCCCGCCTGATCACCACCTGGCAGGCCACCGAACGGCTGAAGCTGGAATTGAACGTCAACGGGTCGGTCGATCGTTCGCAGCCGCAGGCGCTGCAGATTATCGCCACCAGCCCGTCCAACCCGGCCGCGCCGTCCTTTGCGGAACTGAATACCCCGTTTACGCCGCAGGATCTGCGCGCGGCGAGCTGGACGACGGTTGCCCGTATCCCCGTGGCTTTGACGGGAGGCGCGGCATTCCCGCTCGCTGCTGCGCCGGGCTATACGCCGGGCTTTCAGTCGACCACGGTGCCTGCCATTCCGACTGGCGACCGCACCCTGTTCCAGGCCACCCTGCGCGCTGACCTTGAGGTGACCGACGGCATCGCCATCACTTCGATCACGGGCTTCAGCCGGCTTAAGCAGAACATGTCGTTTGACCTGGATGGCTCTACCTACGAATTGGTCGACAACCCCCGCGACCAGGGGACGATCAGCGATTTCTCCCAAGAACTGCGCATCTCGAATGCTGCAGCGGCCGGCCAGAAGATTCGCTGGACCCTGGGTGGCAACTATAACCACAGCAAGGTCGATGAAATCCAGGACATCACCTATGGTGATAACTCGCTGTCCAACCAGGGTAACGCCTGGATCCACATCAGCACCGTCGACAGCCGGGGCAAGATGGATAACATCGCGGCATTCGGCAACGCCGAATATGATGTGACCGACCAGATCACCCTGAAGGGGGGCGTGCGCTACACCCACTCGACCAACGACGAACGGATGTGCAACACGGACATTGCCGCCGATCAGCGCGTTTCGGTGCTGTTCGGCCTCGGCCTGAACAATGCGGGCGCCTGCTATTCATTCTTCCCTGATTTTTCGAACGGCAAACCCTATCTTGGCCGCCTGTCAGAGAACAATGTCTCGTGGAAAGTGGGCATCGATTACAAGGCAACGCCCGACCTGCTGTTTTACGCCAACGCCTCGCGCGGGTTCAAGGCTGGCAGCTTCCCGGTGATTACCGGTGCCACGGTCGACGTGTTCAAGCCCGCCAAGCAGGAACAAGTCACCTCGTACGAGGGCGGTTTCAAGGCCAAGCTGCTCAACAACGCCGTGCAGTGGACCGGCGCGGTGTTCTATCAGGATTACAAGGACAAGCAGATCCAGGGCACGGTCGCGACCGCCCTGTTCGGTCTGCTTCAGCGCCTTGACAACGTGCCCAAGTCACACATCTTCGGCGTTGAATCTGACCTTGTCCTGCGGCCCACTGCCGGGTTGACCCTGACCGGATCGGCCAGCTACCTCAAGACCAAGGTGGATGAATACACCGCCACCACGGTTTACGGCAATATCGCCGGTCCCAACCACGATCAGCAATACAACTTCGCCGGCAACCGCCTGCCCTTTGCGCCGAGCTGGAGCCTGACCGGCGACATCGATTACCGGATGCCAACCGGCAACGGCGGAAATGCTTTCATCGGCGGTTCGGTGAACTATCGCTCGGCTGTCGACGCGTACATCGGTGGCAGCACGCTGCATATTCCCGGCGCGCCGTACCGCACGACCAGGAACTATCCGTTCCTCATCGATGGGTACGCCCTGGTCGATGCGCGCATCGGTTACGAGTTCCCTGGCGAGCGGGTGACCATTTCGGCCTGGGGCAAGAACGTGTTCAACAAGTTCCACGTGCTGAACGCGATTTCCTACAATGACATCATTACCCAGGCGACCGGTATGCCGAGCGCTTATGGTGTGACGCTGAAGGTTCGCTGGAAGTAATTTTCCCTGTCTCGAAAAAGGAGCAGTGCATACAGCGCTGCTCCTTTTTCGTTCTTTCTGCCCTCGCTGGCGGGGCCTCCAGCTTGAAAGCCCTGCATGACCGTCGATCCTGCTGTGTTGCCGCCCGATGCGGTCGCCGATCCGCTCATTGCCCGGGCCAGGGCGCAATCGCTTTCAGCCATGCTCAACCGCGCGGCGGAGCGGCACGGCGACAAAACCGCGATCATCTGCGGCGATGTGACCTGGAGCTACCGCGCATTCCGCAGCGAAGTGGACCGGCTGGCCGCCGGCCTGCGCCGCCTGGGCCTGATGCCGGGTGACCGGATCGCGATCCTCGCGCGCAACTGCCATGCCTTTATCGCGCTGCGGTTTGCGATCGCCCGGGCAGATGCGGTGCTCGTGCCGATCAATTTCATGCTGAACGCCGATGATGTGCGGTACATTCTGGATCATTCGGGCGCGCGGGCGCTGTTTGTGGATTGTCACACGATCGCCACCGCGCAGAGTGCCCGGAGTGAGCGGGTCGCGCACCTGTTCGGCATCGATGGCGAAAATGCACCACCGCCGCCGGGCATCCCGTCGTGGATGTCGCTGCTGTGCGATGATCTGCTGGAACCGGAGGTGCGTGGCGGCGAAGATCTGTTGCAGATCATTTATACCAGCGGCACGGAATCGCGGCCCAAGGGCGCGATGCTGTCGCACAACAGCGTGCTGTGGGAATATCAAAGCTGTATCATCGATTGCGAATGGACCCGCGACACCACCGCGCTGCATGCCATGCCGCTGTTCCACTGTGCGCAGCTTGATTGCATGATCGGGCCGGCGCTGCATGTCGGCGCGTGCAACGTGATCACCGGGTCGCCGGCTGCCGACAATCTGCTGCGGCTGCTGGTGCAGCACACGATCACCTCGTTCTTCGCGCCGCCGACCGTGTGGATTTCGCTCCTGCGCTCGCCCGCCATGGCCGACTGCGATCTTTCGGCGCTGGAAAAGGGCTATTACGGGGCCTCGATCATGCCGGTCGAGGTGTTGCGTGAAATGCACGCGCGGCTGCCGCAGTTGCGCCTGTGGAACCTTTATGGCCAGACCGAGATTGCCCCGGTCGCCACTATCCTGTTTCCCGAAGAGCATGCCACGCGTCTGGGATCGGCCGGCCGCCCGACGCTGCATGTCGAAACGCGGATTGTCGATGATGCCATGGTTCCGGTCGGCCCGGGCGAAGTGGGCGAAATCGTCCATCGCTCACCGCAACTGCTCAGCGGGTACTGGAACGATCCCGTGCGCACTGCCGAGGCGTTTGCCGGCGGATGGTTCCACAGCGGCGATCTGGGCGTGGCCGATCCCGAAGGCTATATCACCGTGGTCGATCGCAAAAAGGACATGATCAAGACCGGCGGTGAAAACGTCGCGTCGCGTGAGGTGGAGGAAGTGCTCTATCAACACGCCGCCATCAGCGAAGTGGCGGTGATCGGCATGCCCGACGCCAAGTGGATCGAAGCGGTCACCGCCGTGATCGTGCTGCGCGCGGGCCATACGCTCGCCATGTCGGATGTGCTGGACCACTGCGCTGACCACCTGTCGGGGTTCAAGATCCCCAAACAGGTGATCTTCACCGAAAACCTGCCGCGCAACGCCAGTGGCAAGATCCTCAAGCGCGAATTGCGCCAGTCGCTTTTGTAACACCAGGTCGCGCCGCGCGGGAGGTTTGACTGCACGCCCGTGCAGCTCGATACAATATCAGGCGGCCAGGTACCCACCGCCCGTCACGAACACCACCTGGCCCTGGATCATCGCCGCCGACGGGCTGGCCAGATATTCGATCAGGCTGCAATAATCGTCATCGACGACATTGCGCCCGCTGGGGCTGGCCGCCGCGGACTGGCGCATGATTGCGTCGGTCTGCGCGCCATAGACCTGCCGCAGCGCCTCGGTATCGACCGCGCTGGGGGCAACGCAATTGGCGCGCACACCCAGCGGCGCCAGTTCCAGCGCCAGGTAGCGGATCAGGCTTTCCGCCAGCGATTTGCCCGCGCCGACCGCGGCATAGTTTGGCAGCACCGTGCGGCTGCCCCGGCTGGACAGAAAGAACACCGTGCTGCCGGGCCGAAACAGCGGCAGCGCAGCCTGCGCCAGATAGACCACCGCAGTGCCATTGAGATTGATCGCCTCGGTCAGCGCAACGGGATCGATGGCCAACAGCGGTTCGGGGATCACCTTTACCGCGCAGTGGACCAGCTGGTCCAGCTGGTCCGTCTGCGCAGCCACCGCGGCCAGCACCGCGCGGGCGCCATCCGGCGTGCCGACGTCGCCCTGGATCAGATGGCAGCGCGCCCCAGCCGCCTCGATCTCCGCCTTCGCCCTGTCAGCCGCAGTGCGATCGGACCGGAAATTCAGGAACACATCAACATCGGACTTGGCAAAGCGCCGGGCGATTGCAAAGCCGATACCCTTGGTACCGCCGGTGACGAGAATGGCCATGGTCCGCGCGCCTAACCGTCGTTGCCGATGGATGATTCAAGCGTCACGCCGAAGCGTTCGATCATTTGGCCGGCGTCGGCCCGCAATGCGGTCCATTCCGGCGTTTGCGCATCGCGCTCCATGGCGGCCTGGTCCGCCCAGGCCATGATCGCAAAGCGGTGGACAGCGGCCGGGGCGCCCTCCAGCCCATCGCTGACGAGAATGGTGTCGAGGCTGGCAAGGTTCGGCAATGCGCGCGCGAGCGGTGCATGCACGTTGGCATACGCGGCTTCGAACGCGTCGCGGTCTTCGGGCTTTGGCGGCGACCATATGGCGACAAGCTTCAACATCCGGCTCTCTCCCCTGGCGCTTGTGCGTGCTGATCACGGGCTGGTCCCGCTGGCCTTGCGCCTTGGCATCATGCTACCAAACAAGCGATTGCTATGGCAAGGGCGCGATGATAGCAAAATGGCCCGTTCGGAGCATTTTCATCACCATGCCCACTGCCAGTCTGGTCTTTAATCCGCGCGATCCGGACGTTATCCAGCGCCCGCTGGAAACCTTGCTGCGGCTGCAGGCCGAAGATCCGGTGCATTGGTCGCCCTTGCTCAAGGGCTGGGTGCTCACCCGCCACGATGATGTCAAAGCGGTGCAGATGAACAGCGGCATTTCGTCGGACCGGCTGACCCCGTTTTTCGAAAGCCAGCAGGGCGACGAGCGGAACCGTTTGAGCGACCTGATTCGCTATCTCAACACCTGGGTGGTGTTCAAGGATCCGCCCGATCACGCCCGGCTGCGCGGGTTGTTGAACAAAGTCGTGACCCCTGCCGTCATGCGCGGGCTGGAGGATGGCATTGCCGAACTGGCGGACGGCTTGCTCGATCGCATTGCGGCGCGCGGTGATGGCCGGTTTGAATGCATCAGCGAATTTGCCAACCCGCTGCCCGCCAGTGTGATCATGGATCTGCTGGGCGTGCCGCGCGAAGACATGGATTTGCTGCGCGACTGGTCCATGCAATTGCAGCCGTTCCTGGGCAACGCCACCGATACCGGCGACAAATACGAGACCGGGCGCGCCGGTGTCGTGGCGATGGCCGACTATTTCCGCGATGCGGCGAAGCACCGTCTGGCGCAACCGCGCGGCGATGTCATCTCGCACTTCGTCATGCTGCAGGAAACCGGGCAGATCACCGAGGATGAACTGATCGGTTCCTGCATCCTGTTTCTGTTTGCCGGGCACGAAACCACCACCAACCTGATCGGCAACGGCATCCGCGCGCTGCTGGCAAACCCGGACCAGAATGCCCGGCTGGCGGCAGATCCGTCGCTGATCGCCAGCGCGGTTGAGGAAATGCTGCGCTTTGAAGGCCCCACGGGTGCGGTTGTGCGCGTGGTGAAGGAGGCATTTGAACTGCGCGGCAAAGTGCTGAACCAGGGCGAGCGGGTCTATGCCATGGTCAATGCCGCCAACCACGATCCAGAGGTGTTCGAATCCGCAGCACGCTTCGATATCGGCCGCACGCCGAACCGCCATCTGACATTTAACCACGGCATTCATTTCTGCCTGGGTGCACCGCTGGCCCGGGCCGAAGCGCGCATCGCCATCACCCGCCTGTTCGCGCGCTTTCCCAATGTCGCCATGGCAACCGACACGGTGGACTATATGGACACGCTGACCATGCGCGGAGTGCGCGAAATGCCGATGATGACGGGTGCGGCGCCATGATCGCACCACCCGCCTTTGGCCTCAGCAGCATCTGGGCCACCCATGCCCGCTTCGCACCGGACCGGACCGCGGCGATATGCGGTGATCAGCGGCTGAGCTGGGGTGAATTTGACCGCGCCACCAGCTGCGTCGCCAATGCCCTGATCACGATGGGCGTGCGGCATGATGATCCGGTCGCGCTGGTGATGACCAACTCGCTCGCAATGCTAGAGGTCATGTTTGGCATCGTCAGGGCCGGCGCCTGCATGGTGCCGATCAGCGGCTTGCTCACCCCGGCGCAAATCGCCACCATGATGGCCGACAGCGGCGCGCGGACCGTGTTTGTTTCACCCGCAAACCGTGCGCTGGTTGAAGCGGCGGCGCTGCCCGCGGGCACCCGGCGGATTGCCATCGGGTTTGCCGGCGAAGGTTGGGAGGCGGGCGATACGCTGTTTTCCGCCGCGCCCGAAACCGATCCCGGCGTGCGCAACCGCCCGGAAGACCGCTTCAACATCATCTACAGTTCCGGCACCACGGGTATGCCCAAGGGCATCGTGCAAAGCCATGGCGCGCGCGCGCATTTCGCCTGGTCCAACGCGCTGGAGCTCGGCATGTCGGGCGAGAGCGTGGCACTGGTCACCACCGCGCTCTATTCCAACGGCACGATGTTCATGGTGCTTCCGCCGCTGCTGCTGGGCGCCACCGTGGTGATCATGGAACAGTTCAGCGCAGGCAGTGCATTGGCGCTGATCGAACAGCACCGGGTCACGCACGCGTTCATGGTGCCGACCCAGTGCATCGTCACGCTCGACGATCCGGCGCTTGGGCGGCATGACCTGTCCAGCCTGAAATGCCTGCTTTCCGCCGGATCGTCGCTGCGGCCCGACACGCGCGCGGCGGTCATCGCGCGGATCACCCCGCATGTTTACGAGCTGTATGGCTTTAGCGAAGGCTTTGCGACCATGCGCAAGCCGGGCGATGCGCAACCGCGGCCTGGCGCAGTCGGCCGCCCGGTAATCGGTTTTGACCTTCGCATCGTCGGCGGCGACGACCGGGAATGCGCGCGCGGCGAAGTCGGCGAGATTGTTGGCACCGGCCTTGGCGCGATGGCGGGTTATCACAACCGGCCCGATCTTGACGCCGCCATCGTCTGGCGCAGCCCGTCGGGTGAGGCGTTTTTGCGCAGCGGCGATCTGGGCTATGTGGACGAGCAGGGTTTCTTGCACATCGTTGACCGCAAGAAAGACATGATCTTGTCCGGCGGCTTCAACATTTTTCCGGCCGATCTCGAAACCGTGATCGGCGAACATCCCGATGTTCAGGATGTGACCGTTATCGGCATTCCGCATTCCAAATGGGGGGAAACGCCGCTTGCGCTGGTCATTCCGCGCGGCACGCCCGATCCGGCGGTGCTGCTGGAATGGGCCAATGCCCGGCTGGCGCGCACGCAGCGGTTGGCGGCGCTGGAGCTCAGAACCGAATTCCCGCGCAATGCGCTGGGCAAAGTCCTGAAACGCGAACTGCGCGCGGCATGGTGGGATGACGCCAAATGACAGATGCCTATATCGTCGGCAGCTATTCCAGCAGCTTCGGAAAATTCCCGGATCGATCGCATAAAGACCTGACGCGCGAAGTCTATCTGGGCGTGCTGGCCGATGCCGGGCTGGCGCGTGGCGATGACATCGGCATGGCGTGGTTCGGCAATTGCGGCATGTGGACCGATGGCCAGGGCAGCATCCGCGGGCAGGTCTGCCTGACCCCGCTTGTGCGCGAGGGCCTGTTTCCGGAACGGGTGCCGGTCATCAATGTCGAAGGCGGCTGCGCCACGGCATCGATCGCGCTGCACGGTGCGTGGAAAGACGTGCTGAGCGGCCAGACCGACCTCAGCATTGCCTTTGGCGTCGAAAAGACCTTCAACCCCGGCGCACCCGATCGCACCACGGCGTTGTTTGATGGCGGCATCGACCAGTATGACCGCGATGAGTGGCTGTCATACTATGCTGCGGCCGGTGACGCTGCGGGCAAGCCGTTCGCACCCGGCCCGGGCCGGACGATTTTCATGGATACGTACGCCATGCAGGCGGCGTGGCACATGCGCACCCATGGCACCACCGATCGGCAGATTGCGATCGCCTGTGCCAAAAACCACACTGCCTCGGTGCACAATCCCAAGGCGCAGTATCGCTTTGCCCTGACTGCCGATGACGTGCTCGCCGACAGGCCGGTCAGCTGGCCACTTACCCGCGCCATGTGCGCGCCGATCGGCGATGGCGCGGCGGCGGCGCTGGTCTGTTCGGGCGCATGGCTGGCGCGCCAGCCGGCTGCTGTTCGCGCGCGCGCCGTGCGCATCGCCGCCAGCACGATGACCGCGGGCAAGTATCGCCGGCTGGATGAGCCGGGGCTTTCGCAACTGGCGGCCCAGCGCGCCTACCGGGCCGCCGGGCTGACCGCCGCCGACATCGATCTGGCCGAAGTGCACGACGCCACCTCGTTCTGTGAACTCTACCAGTCGGAAATGCTGGGCTTTTGCGGGATCGGTGAGGGCGGTCGGCTGGCCGAAAGCGGCGCGACGGCGCAGGGCGGATCGATCCCGATCAATCTGTCGGGCGGCCTGGTCAGCAAGGGGCATCCGGTGGGCGCGACCGGCCTGTCGATGATCGACGAACTCATGCTGCAGCTGCGCGGCGAGGCCGGGCCGCGCCAGGTGAGCGGCGCGCGTACCGCATTGGCGGAAAATGGCGGCGGGGTCATGGGCTTTGATGAGGCGGCATGCTCGGTCATCATTTTGCAGCGCGATTGAGCCGGCTTTGTCAGATGGGCCAGCAGGAGCGCCGCACGTGATCGATTCAGGGGCCGAAGTACTGGCAAAGGCCCAGCCAAAGACCGAGGCGCGCGGCGGCGACAGCAGGCGTGAGGCACTGCTGGATGCGGCGGCAGCCATGTTCGCCGCCAAAGGTTATGACGGCACTACCATCCGCAACATCGCCGGCGCGGTCGGGATGTTGCCGGGATCGATCTACTACCACTTCAAATCAAAGGAAGAATTGCTTCTGGCGGTGTACCGCAAGGGTGTGTCGCGGTTCGAAGCCGCGATAGCCGGGGCGCTGGACAAAACGACCGGAGAGCCGTGGCAGGCGATCGAGGCGGCGTGTTCGGCACACCTTTCGATCCTGCTTGATGGCGGCGATTATGCGCGCATCGTCAACCCGGAGTTCGTGCGTTCGTTTCCGCCACTGATGCTGCCCGTGCTGAACGCCGAGCGTGACCGTTACGAGCGCCACTTTGAAAAGCTGATTGCTGCGCTGCCGCTCGATCCGAAAACCGATCGCTGGCTGTTCAAGGTTGCGCTGTTCGGCAGCCTGAACTGGTCCCAGACCTGGTACCGCAAAGGCCGCTACACCCCCGGTGACATAGCTGCAGCATTTGTCGCCATGCTGCGGGCGAAAGGCGATTGAAACAGCCGTTGCACGGCAGGTCTGCCAGGCAGCGGATCGGCAGGGTCAAGCCCCGGAAATCGGTTGAATTTGTGCGCCCGATTCCGCACTATCCAGCTGGCAAGACGGACGGGAAGGACCTGCCCAAAAATGCCGGGATCACGCCCGGCGTATGGTGCACCAGGGCACGGTGAATTGGACTGCGGGTTTCAAGGTACCGGGGATCACACCCGGCCAAGGAGAGGGTTGAAGACTATGCGCGTATCATTCTTGCGTAAGCTGGTTGCCGCATCGACGCTGGCGCTTGCCGTCGGTGCAGTGGCCGAATCCGGCGCGATGGCCGGGGTGACAGAGGCCATGCTCCGCAACGTCCCCGCCGACGAATGGCTAAGCTATGGCCGTGACTATGCCGAACAGCGCTTCTCCCCCCTGAAACAGGTGAACGAATACAACGTCGATCAGCTGGGCCTTGCCTGGTATGCCGACATTGACAGCGCACGCGGACAGGAAGCGACCCCGCTGGTGCACGACGGCGTGCTCTATGTCACCACCGCCTGGTCGATGGTAAAGGCCTATGACGCCAGGACGGGCAAGCCGCTGTGGGCGTTCGATCCAAAGGTGCCGCGCGCCACGCTGTACCGCGCCTGCTGCGATGCGGTGAATCGCGGTGTGGCGCTGTATGGCGACAAGGTGTTTGTGGCGGCGCTCGATGGCCGGCTGATCGCGCTGGATCAGAAGACCGGTGCGGTCCTGTGGTCGAAAGTCGTGGTGCCCAACCAGACCGACTATACCATTACCGGTGCGCCGCGCATCGTGAAGGGTCGCGTGCTGATCGGCGCGGGCGGTTCGGAATACAAGGCCCGCGGCTATATTTCAGCCTATGACCCCGAAACCGGCAGCGAAGTCTGGCGCTTCAACACCGTGCCCGGCAATCCGGCCGGCGGCTTTGCCAAAGAAGGCGTCAACAAGGCCGCGCACGAAGCGGCGGCCAAGACCTGGGGCAACAAGTGGTGGGAACTGGGCGGTGGCGGCACGGTCTGGGATTCGATCACCTATGATCCGGAAACCAACCTGGTGCTGTTCGGCACCGGCAATGCAGAGCCGTGGAACCCGGCGGCCAACGGGCGCGCGGGCGACAGCCTGTACACCTCATCAATCGTGGCGGTGAATGCGGATACCGGCCAATATGCCTGGCATTTCCAGGAAACGCCGGAAGACCGCTGGGATTTCGATTCGGATCAGCAGATCACCATTGCCGATGTCACCATCGGCGGCGAAAAGCGGCATGTCGCGATGCATGCGCCCAAGAACGGGCATGTCTATGTGCTCGACGTCAAGACCGGCAAATTCCTTTCGGCAACGCCGTGGGTCCCGGTGAACTGGGCAACCGGGGTCGATCCGGAAACGGGCCGCCCGATCATCAACCCGGATGCGCGCTACGAAAAGACCGGCAAGACGTTCGTCAGCCTGCCCGGCGCGGTCGGCGCACACAGCTGGCAGCCGCAGAGCTACAGCCCCAAGACCGGCTATCTCTATATTCCGACCAATCTGGCCGGTTGGCCTTATGCTGCGGCAAAGGATTGGAAACCGACATCCATTGGCTGGACGATCGGGATGGATGGCTATGTCGTGGCGATGCCGGCCGATCTGAAGGTTCAGGCCGGGGCCAAGGCGGCGACCACCGGCCAGCTGGTGGCGTGGGACGTGGCCAACAAAAAGGCGGCGTGGAAGGTCGATCTGGTCGGACCTTCGAACGGGGGGCTGCTCTCGACGGCGGGCAATCTGGTGTTCCAGGGCACTTCCGGCGGCGATTTTGTCGCCTATACCGCCGACAAGGGCCAAAAGCTGTGGTCGTTCCCCGCGCAAAGCGGGATCATTGCCGCGCCGATGACCTATGCCATCGGCGGTGAGCAATATGTCGCGATCCTGGTCGGCTGGGGCGGGGTGTGGGACGTCGCCACCGGCGTGCTGGCGAAGAAGGGCGGTGCCGCGCGCAACATCAGCCGCCTGATGGTGTTCAAGCTTGGCGCATCGGGCCAGCTGCCCGAACTGCCGCCGATGAACAAGATGGTGCTTGACCCGCCGCCGTTCACCGGCACCCCGGCGCAGGCCACCAGGGGCGGGCAGCTCTATGCCCGTTACTGCGCGATGTGCCATGGCGATGCCGCAATCGCGGGCAACCTCAACCCCGACTTGCGCCATTCGGGTACGATCGGTTCGGCTGCGGCGGTGAAGGCGATCGTGCTGGGCGGCCAACTGCACGAACTGGGCATGGTATCGTTCAAGGCGGTGCTGCAAGCGCCTGATGCAGAGGCGATCCGGATGTACCTGATCAAGCGTGCCAACGAGGACAAGGCGCTGGAAGCGCACTGAGGCAACGCGTGTCCCCCGTCAGCACCGGTGGGGCAGATATGCGGCCGCGAATTGAGGAGGGTCGGGGCTTCGTCGTGGTGACGAAGCAACGCAGATGATGCCCTGACCCTCCTTCAAAATGATCAGCCCCCGGATTTCCGGACGCCGGACTTGCGCGCCGGCTGCAACAAAGGGCGCTTCCGGAAATCTGCCAGTTTCTGGCCTGGGATAAGGACAAAGCCCGATGATCGAATTGTTGACCGCGCCAACGCCGAATGGCTGGAAGATCTCGATCATGCTGGAGGAATGCGGCCTGCCTTACCGCGTCCGGTGGGTCGAGCTTGGCAAGGGCGATCAGTTTGCACCGGATTTTCTGGCGATCAGCCCCAACAACCGCATTCCGGCCATCGTCGACCACGATCCTGCCGATGGCGGTGAACCCGTTCCTGTGTTTGAATCGGGCGCGATCCTGCTCTACCTGGCGGAAAAGACCGGGCGGTTCCTGCCCGCCGATCTGCGCAGCCGCAAGCAAGTGATGGAGTGGCTGTTCTGGCAGGTCGGCGGGCTGGGGCCGATGCTTGGCCAGCATGGCCATTTCAAGCTCTATGCGCCGGATCGGATCGCCTATGCCACCACGCGTTACCGCGAAGAGGCGCTGCGGCTCTATGGCGTGCTTGATCGGCAACTGGCCAAAACGCCGTTCCTGGCGGGTGCGGCCTATTCGATCGCGGACATGGCCTGCTGGCCGTGGGTGCGGACCTGGAAAGCGCAGGACATTCCGCTGGGCGATTTCCCTGCGTCACGCGCATGGTATGACCTGCTGAAGCAGCGCCCCGCGCTGCGCCGGGGCGTGGAGCTCGGCAACGAACGCGTCAACCAACGACCGCAGGACAGCGCCGAGACGCGCCGCATCCTGTTCGGCATCAAGGAGGAGAACGCGTGAGCCGCAGCGCCGAATTCTTTTTCGATCTCTCCTCGCCGTGGACGCGCATCGCCTTTGCGAATTTCCGCAAGGCGGTGGAAGGGGCGGACATCGCCATCACGTGGCGGCCCTTCCTGGTCGGTGGCGTATTCAACGCGGTGAATGACAGCGTCTACGAAAGCCGCAAGAACCCGGACAACCCCAAGTTCCGCCTGAGTTTCGCATGGCTGAAGGAATGGGCAAAGCTCGCCGGCCTGGCGATGAACTTTCCCTCGGTCCATCATCCGGTGAAGTCGGTCAATGCCATGCGCTTCTGCTGCGCGCTGGAGGGGGATCAGGCTGCGCTGGTCCGCTTTGCCGAGGCGGCGTTCGAGGCCTACTTTGGCGATGCGCGCAACATCGACGATCCCGATGTGCTGGAACAGATCGCTGCGGCCTGCGGGCTCGACGGTGCGGCGCTGCGCACTGCGGCATCGAGCGAGGATTGCAAGCAACGCCTGCGCCAGAACACCCAGGAAGCGATCGACCGGGGGTCGTTCGGATCTCCGACCATCTTCGTCGACCGCACGTTCATGTATTTCGGCAATGATCAGCTGCCGCTGGTTCTGCAGCGCCTGGCTTTATGACCGACGCCACCGTCAGGTCTTGTCAGACCAAAACTGTTCGCCGGGCAAGACGTTCAAATTCGTCGCGTGGGAGTTTGTGGCGGGTCAAGCGCAACACGAATTTGCATGTCATCCTTACGCAGCGCCGGGATGTGATGACCCGCTGACGTGACCCCCAACCTTCATCCAGTTGCGATTAGAGTACCAGCATCGTTGTTGCGCGTGAGCGCGGGTGAAGCAAGCGGCTGCGTCGCGTGGTGCCGAAAATGCGACACGAAAAAGTCTGCTGGCCCTGTTTCGGTATTCAAATTCGTCCCCACGGGTGTCCCCGACGGCTATCCTGGTTCGGTTGCCCGGCGCGCCGGCTTGACAAGCCGCTGGCGCCGGATGAACCTGCTGTCAATGCATCAGGGCAGGGGGTGGCATGGTTGATCAGCACAGTTCGGTGGGGCACCATGCGCGGTGGGTCCGCGCCACCCATTGGGTGCTGGCGCTGGCGGTGCTGGTGCTCGCGATTTCGGGCGTGACGATTTTCATGGCCCATCCCCGGCTCTATTGGGGGCAGGCGGGCAATGACATGACCGCCGCCTGGCTGGAATTGCCGATCGGGCCCAATTATCGCCACGGTGGCTGGGCCGTGCCGGTGCATTTTACCACGGCCGGGCAGGATGTGATCAGCGCGTCGCGGACCGCGATCATCTTCAACCAGAACGGCTGGGCGCGCAGCCTGCATTTCATCGGGGCCTGGTTGCTGGTTGCCAGCGGTTTGGCCTATGCGCTGTTCGCAAGCGTGACCGGGCATGGCTGGCGCAATCTTTTGCCAGGGCGCGAAGGGCTGATGCCGGCGGCGCTGTTGGCAGACATTCGCGCTCATCTGGCGCACCGGCCGGTCCGCCCCGGTCCGCCCTACAACGTGCTGCAGCGCTGGGCCTATACGCTGGTGCTGATGGCGGTTCCGGTCATGGTGTTCAGCGGGCTGGCGATGTCGCCCTATGTCACCGCCGGATACCCCTGGGTGATCGATCTGTTTGGCGGGCACCAGACTGCACGTTCGGTGCATTTCCTGGCGTTTTCGCTGATCGCCCTGTTTGTCGTGGTGCATGCCGTGATGGTGCTGCGCACCGGCGCGCTGCGGCAGGTACAGGCGATGACCATCGGTTTGAAGAGGAACTGACAATGGATATGAGCCGGCGCACCGTTCTGGCCGGGATGGCTGCGGGCAGTGGCCTGCTGCTTGGCGGCTGTTCCGAAAATCCGCCGACCTATGGCAATGTCCTGCGCATGGGGGACTGGTTCACCTATAACGCGCAACGCCTGCTGATCCCGCGCGGGGTGCTGGCGCGCGAATATGACCGGGGCGACATCACCTCGACCATCGGGGTGGGTACGGTCAATCCCGGCAACGATCACGAACCCGGGTTCAATCCCGGCGGCGGGCCGCTGTGGGCGCAATTGGCCGCCAATGATTTCAAGGACTGGTCGATTGAAGTGGCGGGCGCGGTGGCCCGCCCGGGCCGTTATTCGCTCGATGCGCTGATGCGGTTCAAAGCGCGCACCCAGATCACCCGCCACACGTGCGAGGAAGGGTGGTCCGCGATCAGCGAATGGACCGGGGTCCCGCTGCGCGCGGTGCTGGAACATGCAGGGATCAAGCCCTCGGCCCGCTTCGTCAAGTTCGAGACATTCGACGCCTATCAGGACAGCATCGACATGTTCGATGTGCTGCATCCGCAAACGATCCTGGCCTATGGCATGAATGGCGCCCACCTGCCGCATGGTCACGGCGCCCCGCTGCGCGTGCGCGTGGAAACCCAGCTTGGCTACAAAAGCGTGAAATTCCTCCGCCGCATCGTGGTGACCGAACATTTCGACGACGGCGGCAAAAATGGCAACATCGCCGCCGGTTACAGCTGGTTCGCGGGGATCTGACCCTCACGGCTGTCGCCCGGTCAGCAGGCGACGGACCCGTGCCCCAAATCGATACCCTGGCAGAGGATACAAGCGCATGAGTCTGTTCGACATGACCGGCAAGGTCGCGGTGATCACGGGATCATCGCGCGGGATTGGTGAGGCCATAGCCCACGAAATGGCGGATCACGGCGCCAGGGTCGTCATCACCGGCCGCAATCTGGCCCCGTGCGAAAGCGTCGCTGCGGCGATCAATGCCCGGCATCCAGGCGCGGCCATCGCGGTATCATCATCGCTATCGTCAAAGGAATCGCTGCAGGCGATGATCGACGCGGGCCGGGCGGCGTTTGGCACAATCGACGTGCTGGTGTGCAATGCCGCATCGAACCCGCATTATGGCCCGATGGCCACGATTACCGACGAACAGTTCCGCAAAACGCTCGACAACAATATCGTCGCACAACATTGGCTGATCCAGATGGTCGCGCCCGACATGATCGCGCGCAAAGCCGGATCGATCATCATCATTTCGTCGATCGGCGGCCTGCGCGGCACCCCGATCATCGGCGCCTATGGCATTACCAAGGCAGCCGATATTGCGATGTGCAGAAATCTCGCCCGCGAATTGGGTCCTGCGAATGTGCGGATCAACTGCATTGCCCCCGGCCTGGTCAAAACCGATTTCGCCCGCGGGCTATGGGAAAATCCGGAGAATTTGAAGCATTCGACGTCGAACGCCTGCCTCGGCCGCATCGGCGAACCGCACGAGATTGCGGGTGCCGCTGTGTACCTCGCGTCTGATGCATCGAGTTTCATGACTGGTCAGACCATGGTTATCGACGGCGGGGTCGTCGTCTGACCACGGCAGTATCGCTCGCCTCGATTGCCCGGAGCGAGGATAACGCCCCTGCCGGGTCTATGCGATGGGCGGCGGCACGTTCGTATCGGGCTGAAAGCACCCGCCTGCGGTGAACGCGCAGGCGGGTGCTTTGGTCGCCGGCCGGTCTTATTGCTTGCTGATCTCGGTGATCTCGGCGGACGTGCCGGTCACCGTGAACTTGAACGCCACTGTGTCGCCGACCGCGATGCCGTTCAGCAGCTTTGCCGTCGCGCCGAATGCCATTTTCATGGCGGGCCACTGCAATTCTGCCACTGGGCCGTGATCGAGCGTGATCTTGCCGGCCGCCGTATCGATGGCGGTGACAACGCCGGTGGCGTGCCCGGTCCTTGGTTGCGCTGGCATCGACATGCCGGGCATCGGCGTGTCAGGCAAAGTCTGGGGGCTGGCGCTCTGCGGCGTTTCGGCAGGCTTGCTGCAAGCAGCCAGCGATGCGGCAAGCAGGGTTACAACGATGGTTGCGGTGGTTCTGGTCATTCTGGTTCTCCATGCGGGTGTTGAGGGGCAGGGCGGTGCCTGGGTCTGCGCATCAAAAGATACGCGGCCGGCATGATCAGCATCGAAAGCAGCGGAGCGGTGATCATCCCGCCGACCATCGGCGCTGCGATCCGGCTCATCACTTCGGACCCGGTGCCGGTGCCGATAAGGATCGGGATCAGGCCGGCAAGGATGACCGCGACGGTCATCGCCTTTGGCCTGACGCGCAGCAGCGCGCCTTCGCGCACCGCATCGGCCACCTGGGTCTCATCCGGATCGGGGGGGCGATCGGCCAGCGCGTGTTTCAGATAGATCAGCATTACCACGCCGAATTCGGCGGATACCCCGGCCAGCGCGATAAATCCCACGCCGGTGGCAACCGATTGGTTGTAGCCCAGCAGGTAGAGCAGCCAGACACCGCCCGTCAGTGCGAACGGCAGGGTCGCCATGATCAGCGCGGCTTCATCCCAGCGGCGAAAGGTTGCGTAAAGCAGCGCAAAGATGATCAGCAGCGTTGCCGGGATCACGATTTTCAGCCGTTCGGTCGCGCGCTGCAGGAACTCGAACTGCCCGGTATAGGCAATGCTGATGCCCGGGGGCAGTTGCACGTTTTCGGCCACGGCGCGTTGCAGGTCGCGCACGATGTCGGTCAGCGGACGACCTCTTCCATCCACATAGACCCAGGTCGCCGGGCGGCCATTTTCGCTGCGAAGCATCGGCGGACCACTGGTGATGCGGACATCGGCGACCGTGCCCAGCGTGATCTGCTGGCGTGATGGTGTCAGAACCGGCAGGTTCGCGATCTTGTCGGTGCCGTCGCGCAATTCGCGCGGATAGCGCACGCTGATCGGATAGCGCGCCAGTCCTTCAACGGTCTGACCCACAGCCTCACCGCCGATGGCACCCGATACGACCGACTGGACGTCGGCCACATTCAGACCATAGCGCGCGGCAGCGGCCCGGTTGATCTGGATATCGATATAGCGCCCGCCAGAAAGGCGTTCGGCCAGTGCCGAACTGATCCCCGGCACGGTCTTGGCCACGGCCTCGATCTGGCGTGCCGTGCGATCGATTTCGTCCAGGTTTGCGCCCGACACCTTGATGCCGATCGGGCTCTTTATGCCGGTTGCCAGCATGTCGATGCGGTTGCGAATCGGTGGAATCCAGAAATTGGCCAGGCCGGGCACTTTCACCGTCCTGTCCAGTTCATCGACCAGCTTGTCCTGCGTCATCCCGGCGCGCCATTCGCTGCGGGGTTTGAAGCGGATCGTCGTTTCGAACATTTCGAGCGGGGCAGGATCGGTGGCGGTATCGGCGCGCCCGGCCTTGCCAAACACGCTTTCAACCTCGGGAATGGTTTTGATCAGGCGGTCGGTTTGCTGCAGCAGCAGCGCAGCCTTGGCCGACGAGATGCCGGGCAGGGCCGACGGCATATACAGCAGATCGCCTTCGTTCATTTGCGGCATGAACTCGCCGCCGGTCTGGCTGATCGGCCAGATACCCGATGCAAAAACAAGACCCGCGACCAGCAATGCCTGTTTGGGCTTTGCCATGACCCAATCGAGCGCGAGCCGGTAGGCGCGCGTCAGCCAGCGGTTGACGGGATTGCTTTGTTCGGCCGGTATCCGCCCGCGGATCAGCCAGCCCATCAGGACGGGCACCAGCGTGATCGACAACAGCGCCGCACCGGCCATCGCATAAGTCTTGGTAAACGCGAGCGGGGCAAACAGCCGTCCTTCCTGGCCCTGCAATGAAAAGATCGGAATGAACGAGAACGTGATGATCAGCAGGCTGAGGAACAGCGCCGGGCCGACTTCGGCGGCGGCGCCGGTAATCACGTCCCACCGTTCCGGCCCCTTGAGCACACCGTCCGGATGATCGTGCGCCCAGCGTTCGAGGTGCTTGTGCGCGTTTTCGATCATCACCACCGCGGCATCGACCATCGCGCCGATGGCGATGGCAATCCCGCCCAGCGACAGGATGTTCGCGTTCAGGCCCTGCACGCGCATGACGATGAAGGCGAGCAGAATGCCCAGCGGCAGCGTCAGAACCGCGACCAGCGCCGAACGGACATGCCACAGGAACAGCGCACAGACGAGCGCGACGATGGCAAATTCCTCGAACAGCTTGCCGGTCAGGTTTTCCACCGCCCGGTCGATCAGTCCCGACCGGTCGTACGTCGGGACAATCTCGACACCGGGCGGCAGGCTCGCCCTCAGCTCGGCCAGCTTGGCGCGCACGCCGGCGATGACCTCGCGCGCGTTCTTGCCCTGGCGCATGACGATGACGCCGCCCGCCACTTCGCCCTGGCCGTTAAGTTCGGCTATCCCGCGCCGCATGTCGGGGCCGATCTGTACAGTTGCGACATCGCCCAGGGTGACCGGGATCCCGCCCGCGCTCTTGAGCGGTACGGCCCGAAAATCCTCCAGTGTCTTCAAATAGCCTGCCGCGCGGACCACATATTCGGCCTCTGCCATCTCGATGACGCCGCCGCCGGCTTCCTGGTTGGCGCGCCGCAGAGCATCGCCAACGTCACTGGCCGTCACGCCGTAGGACGCCAGTTTCTGAGGATCGACAACGACCTGATATTGCTTGACCATCCCGCCAATGCTGGCGACCTCGGCAACGCCGGGCACAGCCTTCAGCTCATAGCGCAGGAACCAGTCCTGAATGCTGCGCAGCTGCGCAAGGTCATGCCGCCCGGTCTTGTCGACCAGCGCATATTCATAGATCCACCCGACGCCCGTGGCATCAGGCCCGAGCGAGGCGGTGGCACCAGCGGGCAAACGACCCTGTACCTGGCTGAGATATTCCAGCACGCGGCTGCGCGCCCAATACAGATCGGTGCCATCCTCGAACAACACATAGACGAAACTGTCGCCGACGAACGAGTAGCCGCGCACCACCCGTGCACCCGGGACCGAGAGCATGGTGGTGGTGAGCGGATAGGTCACCTGGTTCTCGACGATCTGCGGGGCCTGGCCCGGGTAGGTCGTCCGGATAATCACCTGCACGTCGGACAGATCGGGCAGCGCATCGACCGGTGTGGTCTGCACCGCACCAATCCCGATGACCATCAGCACCAGGGCGGCGGCGACCACCAGTGCGCGCGCCCTTACCGAGGCCCGGATGATGGCCCGGATCATTGGGACGCGCCAAGCGGGCGGATGGCGATGCCGGTAAGGCTGGCTTCTGAATCGATCAGGAACTGGCCGGACAAAACGACCTGTTCGCCCTCGCTCAGCCCCTGCAGGATTTCGGTCTGTCCGCCGCTTGCGCGTCCCGTGCGGATTTCGGCGGGATGATAGCGTCCATCCCGGGATGCCAGCATCACGATGGCGCGCGTGCCGGTGCGGATTACGGCTTCGCTGGGGATAAGCAGCGCGGATTTCGCGTCACCGCCAAGGCTGACGCTGGCAAACATGCCGGGCCGCAATCGGCCGCCGCGATTGGCGAGTTCGATCCGCACGGTCAGAGTTCGGCTGTCGGCCGCTGTTGTTGGCAAAATGGCGATGACCCGGCCTGCGAAAGTCTCGGCTGGAAACGCGGTCAGCGTGGCGGTCGCATTCTGCCCCACACGGACCAGCCCGGCCTGGGCTTCTGGCACGGCGGCATTCAACCAGACCGTGCCAAGGCCCGTCACCTGGGCCAGCGTCTGCCCGGTGGCGAGCGTTACCCCGGCGCGCGCATCGAGCGTTTGGATAACCCCGCCAATCGGGCTGGTCACTGTGATTGTTCCCCCCGTTCGCCCGGTGCGCTCGACGCCCGCAATCACGTTTTCCGACATCCCCAGCAATCGCAGGCGCTGGCGCGCGGCAGCGGTGAGCGCGGGATTGGCCAGGCGTTTGACCGACAGGAACTCGGTCTGCGCGCCGCCCCATTCGGGCAGCTGAATATCGGCAATCGGCGCTCCGGCCTGGATCACGTCACCTGGCGCCCGGCCATATGTCCGCTGCACAAACCCGCCCGAACGCGCCTGAATATTGGCCACATCGCGCTGGTTGAAATCGATGCTGCCGGTAACGACAATGCTCGCCGCCAATGCTCCGATCTTTGCCGGCGCTGTGCGAATGCCCAGGTTCTGCCGGGCCGACGGATCGATCGTCACGCCCGGCGCTGCTCCGCCAGCGCCACCGCCATCGGCATATTTGGGTAGCAGCTGCATATCCATGAACGGCGATTTGCCGGGCTTGTCGAACTTCTGGTCCGGGAACATCGGATCGTAGTAGTAAAGCGCCTTGCTGGCGGGCCCCGCAGGACTGGCGGCACCGGTTGCCGGCTGCACGGTCCCGTGCCCGGCTCCGAGCCAATAGCCGCCGCCCCCCGCCAGCAGAACGGCGATCAGGGCTGCCGCGCGCAAGCGCGCCGCTGGTGTTGCGTCAAAGCCCATCGGTTGTGCCTGCATAAGTGATGTTGATCCGGATGGCGTCGCGCGCGACTTCTGCTTCACGGTTCAGCAGGTCGACTTCGGCCTCGGCCACGGAGAGCGTTGCCAGCAGCGCGGCCCCGAGATCGGTCTTGCCCGCTGCATAGCTTTCGCGGTCGAGCATCGCGCGCTGTCTGGCGAGCGGCGCCAGCGTCTTGCGGGCGTTTTCGAGGCGTTGATGGTGCATGGCGTGATCGGCCAAATCGGCCTCCAGCGCGGCGGCCCATTCGCGTTCCGCTGCCTCACGGTCGAACCGCGTTCGATCGGCCTCGCTCAGTGCAGCCGCGATTTTCGGGTTCTGACGGCGCTTCGCGAACAGCGGAAGGTCAATGGTGACGCCGACTGTGACAAGATCGCCATAGTTCGGCTCACGGCGGCCATAGGATGCGTTGACGGTCCAGTCCGGGTGTTTGTCGGCGCGCGCCAGTTGCGCCTGGGCATCGGCCGAAAGTGTGGCGGCGTCGCGGGCACGCAGCATGGGGACAGCCGCCAGTGATGACCGCAGCCCCGCTTCATCGATGACAGGCAGCGGCGGTTCGCCTGCCGTCAGCACGTCCTTGTCGCCGGTAAACCGGATCAGTTTGGTCTTTGCCCGGGCAAGGTCGGCAACCAGCCCCGCACGGCGATCGGCCACCTGGGCGCGCAGTTGCGCGGGTTCAAGTGCCTGACTGGGGCGTGCGCTGCCCGAAGCAAGGCGCGCGCTGACCGTCGTTTGCAGATCGTCAAGCCCGGCATCCAGTGACTGCAACAGGGCCAGGCGTTTCTGGCCGTAATAGAGGTCGATCCACGCCAGCGCTGTTTCCAGGCGAACGGCGCGCAACTCGATAAGCTTGTCTGCCTCTGCGATGGTGACGCCCGCGGCCGCCATCGCCGCGCGCGCATGCCGCTTTGCCGGATTGGTGAATTGCTGGCTCACGCCGATGCTCGTCATGGTGAAATTGTCGCGGTTGAGGCGGCCGGCGTCTGGCCCGGTGACGGGAAAGTCCTTGAGCTCCAGACCAATGGTCGGGTCGGGGAGCTGGTCTGCCGCGATTGCGGAGGACCGCGCCGCCGCAATCCCGGCATCGCGCCCCAGCACGCTGGGCGCCTCTGCCGCGAGTCTCAGCGCGGTGTCAAACGTCAGCGGCTCGGCCAGCACGGCCGTCGTCCCGAACGGGACGGTGACCGCGCATGCGGCCAACCAGAACACTTTCATCGCAAAATCCCTTGACTGAATTTGGCAACAAGCAGCCGCCGGCTTCACCGGCGCTGCATGTGGAATTCAGGCAGGAAATGAAGGCGGGTCTGGGTCCGGAGCGATCTTCCGCCCGTGCAAAACCCGCATCGCGGGCCAGCTTGCCGCCAGCAAAGGTGGCTGGATTGAGGCACCGAGTGGCGGCCCCGCGTCAGTTGCGATAGCGACGGAACAGTTCGCCATCGCGATACAGCACAGCGCGGTGGCCTTGCCTGGCATTTTGCCATTGCCAGCATGTCGCATCTCGGCACAGCCGGGCATATCGGTCATGCCTGCCACGCCGTGTATCGCGGCCATCCCGGCTTGCGCCATTTCCCGGCAGGGTGCTGTTTCGCGCGCAATCCCCTGGCTGGCCAATCCCAGCAGGACCCCCAGCACAAGCAGATGACGGGCGAACAATGTCAGCATGACCCAAGGTTGGAGCCTGGCATCGCAAAAGTCAATTCGGACGCGAAAGCAGCCGTCGCCTTATGACGCTGTTTCAAAGCTCGACCACAGAGAGGATATGGCTAGCCCGATCCGGGAAGATGTAATCGAATTCGAAAATCATGGACTCGCCCAGTTGTCCGCTGCGCACAAGATCGGTTTCGACAAACACCTGAACGCCGGCGGTGCCATAGGCATAGCGGGTGGCACTGCCGAACACGGGTGAGCGATCGAGCCGCGCATCGATTTCGGCATCGCCGCGCCGGGCGCGGTTGATGCCGATTTTCAGCCGCCCCGTGAAAACAGGATCATTCGCTTCGAGGTCGCGCAGCACCAGCACGAGCGCTTCGATTTCGTCGAGCGAGGGGACGAGCAGGCCAAGGTGAAAACTGGCTTCGAAATCCTGCGCCATCATGGTCCGATAGTCTTTGACCGCTTCATCCTCCTGATCGGTACCGACGTGCAACGCGCGGTGGATTGCCGCGATCAGGCGCGCCTGCGGTTCGGGCAGGCACGACAGATAAATGATGCCATCGCCGCGCGCGAAATGGTTGCGGTTGGCGACAAAGCGATAAAAGTTGCCATTGCGCAGCGGCAGCACTTGCGTTTCGACAAGGCCCATCACCTGCAACAGCCGTGCTGCCAGCGGCCCATCCTCTGGTGTGGCATAGTGCAATGCCAGGTGGCCCAGCGACAGGCTGGTGTCAGAGACCGGGCTGGTGCGATCGGGGGCTGACGTCGCCATTGTGATAAACCCTCTCATCCAGGCATTGGGCACTGTATCGGGCACTTCGCGCGCGGCGATCTATGCTCAACGGAATAGCAGCGCGCCGTTGTGGCAGCAAGACCTGGTAAGTGCCCGATCACAAGCAATGCGTAAACACACAATGCTCATTTGACGCATACCATAAATTCAGTCGCCGCCTATCTGCCTGATGCGTAACGTGAATGCGAAAAAAGTGGGCCGGCCATTGGCCGCGCAGACCATGACCGGGTCTTTCGCCAACTGGGCAAACAGCCCGTCTGCCGCAGCCCGACAGACCAGGCACCGGACGCGGCGCACGACCGGGCAGGGTGCTGCGATCAATCCAGCGCACGTGCCCGTCAGGCAAAGATCGCGGCGCGCACCCAATCGACTGTAGACGCACCATGATCCAGCCGCGCGGTGCCGAGCACGCCGGCCCAATACCCTTCGGACCCATCAGCCAGCCGCCATTCGTGCAGCCGCCGGGTGAGCAGTTGCAGATCATATGCTTCGCTGATCCCGATCGCGCCGTGCACGGCGTGCGCGCTGGCGGCGATCCGGGTGGCGGCGGCAGAGGTGGTGATCTTGGCAGTGGCGGCCAGCGCGACCGGCACTTGCGGCCAGCGTGATGCGCCCAGTTGTGCGGCGATGCGGCAGGCGACCATATCCTCTGCCATCACCGCCAGCATCTGCTGCAGCGCTTGCTGACGCCCGATCGGTTTGCCGAATTGCACGCGGTCGTTGGCATAGGCGCATGCCATGTCGGTCAGCCGCGCGACCGCACCGGCGATCAGCAGCGCGCGCAGCACCGCAGCGATCGGCCGCAATCCACCCACCGGTCGCGCCAGCACTGGCCCCTGCGGCGTGCCCGACAGCAACGCCGCCAGTGACCCGTGCACGCCGGTCGGCTGCGGCATGAGCGCGGCAATCGGGCTCAACACCAGTGCCTCACCCATGTCCACCAGCGCATGATCGGCCAGCAGCGCCGCCGGCACCGGCTGTGCCAGCGAGCTCACCAGCACGATCGGCCCATCGGGCGCAGCGATCCCGGCACCGGCCAGCAACGCGCGCGCGACCATGGTTTCCGCCACCGGCACGGGCAGTGCGTGCGCGCCCAGCGCCGCGACCAGCGGCACAAGGTCAGCCAGGGCAAGCCCGGCCCCACCGGCATCCTCTGCCACCAGCGCATCCAGATAGCCCGAATCCGCAAACGCCTGCCAAATGGGCCGGGTCGATCCGCCCGCCTCCAGCGCGCGCACAGCATCGGCGCCGGCCACATCATCCAGCATGCGCACGAACGGGTCGAGCAGGTCCATGTCCGCCATCGTCATTTCCCCGCTCACCGCAAACCCATGCCGCGCGCGATAATCCCGCGCAGGATTTCGCGCGTACCGCCACGCAGCGAAAAGCTGGGCGCGACATGCGTGACATACATCAGCGTGGCGTAAAGTTCGGCACTGACCGGTTCATCGGGGTGCGTGGCCAGATCATCACCGATCACCAGTGGCAGTTCCTGTTCGAAACCGGTGCCGCGATCCTTGACAATGCTGGCCTCCACCACCGGGCTTTCGCCGGCTGCCAGCCGCGCGGTGCAGGCAATCGACATCGCGCGCAGCGTGGCCAATTCGGCGGTCAGCCGTCCCACCAGCGCGGCACTGTCCGTGCGTCCGGCCGCCTGCAGATGCCGTACCCAGGCATCGAGCAGCACCACGCTGGAATAAATGCGTTCCGGCCCCGACCGTTCAAACGCCAGTTCGGCGGCGACTTGTTGCCAGCCTTCGCCCTCCTGGCCGACCAGCGCATCGGCACCCAGCGCGACATTGTCAAAGAACACTTCGGCAAAATGTGCATCGCCGGTCAGATCGACGATCGGCCGGATGGTGACGCCGGGCGCCTTCAGATCGATGATCACCTGCGACAGCCCGGCCTGCCGGTCCGTCGGCGCGCCCGATGTGCGCACCAGCGCGATCATATAGTCGGAATGCAGCGAATTGGTGGTCCAGATCTTCTGGCCATTGACCACCCAACCAGCATCGGTGCGATCGGCGCGGGTGCGCACGCTGGCCAGGTCTGACCCCGATCCCGGCTCGCTCATGCCGATGCAGAACAGCAGTTCACCCCGGCAGATGCGCGGGATATACATCTGTCGCTGCGCCTCTGTGCCATAGCGCAGGATCAGCGGCGCGGATTGCCGGTCGGCAATCCAGTGCGCGGCCACCGGCGCGCCGGCGCACAGCAGTTCTTCCACCACCACGAACCGCGCAAACGGCCCGCGTTCATGGCCGCCATAGGCGCGTGGCAGCGTCAGGCCGAGCAGCCCGGCCGCACCCAGCGCGCGGCTGAACCCGGCATCGAACCCCTGCCACGACCGCGCCCGCTGGTCGAGCGGCCGGGCGGCCACATGGCGCGCGACCAGATCGCGCACCACGGCGCGCAAGTCTTCATCGGCCGGCGGCAATTGCGCCAATGTCAGCGTGTCAAACACGATCCCGTCCTCATCCCGTCATCGCCGCAGACCCTTGGCCGCGTCCCGCCCCACACGCAATCCTGCATTTTGGTGTTGCAGCCGATCAGTCAACCGCGATCTGACGCGCCAGATCGGGCATCATCGGCGGGGTCTGTTCGGCCAGGAATTTCACTCGCCCGCCAATGATCTGCGCGCTCATGTCGGGATGGCTGTGCACCCAGAACCGGTTTTCGGCCATCTGTTGCAGAAACAGCCGGCAGCCGTGATCCAGGTCCATGCCATGATCGCGCATCATCGCAAACATCGCCTGGCGATGGCCCTGCGATTGGCCGGGTTCGCCTTCGCCGCCTTCGGGGTTGAAGATATTGGTGCGGATCAGCCCCGGCACGATCGCGGAGACATGGATCGGCAGCGCTTTCAGCTCCATTTCCAGGTACAGGCATTCGCTGAATGCCTGTACCGCATGTTTGGTGACGGTATAGGCGGTCTGCGCCGGCATCTGGCCAAACGCCCCGACCGACGACAGGTTGCCAATCCACGCTTCCTGTCCGCTGGCAATCATGCGCGGCACAAACGCCCGCACGCCATGGATCACGCCATGCAGATTGATGTTCAGCGTGGCTTCCCAGCGCGCCGCAGGCACTTCCCAGGTGTAGCCGACGGTTTCGATCCCGGCATTGTTGATCAGCAGGCGAACCGCGCCGTGGCGGTCAAACACCGTTTCGGCCAGGCGGTCGAGTTCTTCGGGGCGGGACACATCGACCGTGATCGCCTCTGCCGTGCCGCCCGCGGCAACAATCGCATCGACCGTTGCCTGCGCCGTGGCCGCGTTCACATCGGTCACCACCACCGTCATGCCCAGCGCGCCCGCCCGCCGGGCGAGGCCAGCGCCTATGCCCGATCCGGCCCCGGTCACGACGGCCACACCGCCCCCGAACACGTCGACATCATGTGCCATTCGTCTGGTCTTTCGTTATGGGGCAAACACTGCCTTCAGCAATGTGGCGGCATCACCGGGCCCAAGTCAATCCAGGGAACGGCCGCGTTGCCCGGGTGCGCAGCGTTGATGGCAGACAAACGCATTCACGGCGCCACGATGCTGCTGACTTGCTGCACGCCATGGTCGAGCCCCAACCATTGCGCCATGGTGGCCAGTTCCGCGTGCAAGGCATCGCGGGCATGGCCGGGGGCATCGGGTTCGAAATGGGCCGATCGTACCAGCAGGCGGGCATTTTGCCGGTCGGCCTTCAGATCGACACGCCCGACCAGCCGTTCGCCCAGCAGGAACGGCAGGACATAATAGCCGTGCACGCGTTTGTGGGCCGGCACATAGATCTCTATGCGATAGCGAAAGCCGTGCAGGCGTTCCGTGCGATCGCGCTGCCAGATCAGCGGATCGAACGGCGCCAGCAGGGCCTGTGCGCTGATCCGGCGCGGGGTCTGTGCATCGCGGTGCAGCCAGGCATGGCCCCAGCCATGCACATGCACAGGCATCAGCACGCCATCTTCGGCCAGGCTTTCGATGGCCGATTTTGCTGCCTGCAGCGGCTGACGAAAATAGTCGCGCAATTCGGCCGAGGTGGCGATGCCATGCGCGCGGGCCGCGCGTTCGATCAGGGCGCGATGCGCCTCATCATCGCGGGGCGTCACGGCGTTCAGCACGGCCGATGGGATCACGCGTTCGGGCAAATCATAGACCCGTTCAAAGCTGCCGCGACGGGTGGCCGTGGTAATGTGACCGGCCCAGAACAGCCATTCCAGCGCACGTTTGGTATCGCTCCATTCCCACCATCCCGACTGGCGGGTGTGTGATGCAAATTCCGATGCGGCCAGTGGACCGTCTGTTTTGATCCGATCGAGCAGGGCCATCGCCTCTGCCCGCCGCTCGGTCGCATAGACCTGCAGCCCGGTCCAGCCGGCCTGGCCAAGATCGGCCTGCGCCATCCGCCAGCGCAGCAGCGGATACATATCGAACGGCAGCAGCGATGCTTCATGCGCCCAGTATTCGAACAGCTTGCGCTGGCGCTTTGTCCCCCACGCCAGGCGGTCAAGATCGGCACGGTCATAGCTGCCCAGGCGCGAAAATGCCGGCAGGTAGTGCGCGCGTGAAAGAACGTTGACGCTGTCGATCTGGTGCAGATGCAGCCGGGCGAGGTTGCGCAACAGCGGCGACGTCCCCGCAGACGCCGGGCGTTTCGCCCCGAAACCCTGCGCATGAAGCGCAGTCCGTCGCGCGGCGGACAATTCCAGCTGCTGAATGGTCATCGCTTGACGGCATGGAAATACCCGTCGCCCGGGTCAAGCGGCATAACTCTGGCCAGGACGATCCCGGCCCGGTTCGCGCAGACGTTCGATGCCGTGCAACACCTGCGCGTGGCAGCGGTTTGACCATCAATCAAAATTTTATCCATATGGAATAATTGGATAAATGGGTTTAATGGCGGGGCAATCCCGCCCCATGCACGCAATACCACTTCCCATTCTGCCCTTAACCGACTACCCGACGGTCGCACCCCGGGGGGCCGCTGACGCGCGGCTGAGAGGTGGTCAGCAGACCACGACCCGCTGAACCTGATCCGGTTGATACCGGCGTAGGGAGGGCTGGCGGCTGGTCTTCAACAGGCTGGTTCGTTGTCCCTCCAGTGGAGTGGACGCGATGATGAATGCCCGTTGTTACCCCCGAATTGGTTGTTACCCCCGTATCGCCGGCGCCGCGCTGGCGTTTCCGCTGTTGTGGTGCGTTGCGCCGGCCATGGCCGCCGATGGCGCCGATCCCGCCGCGATCCGCGTGGTCGGCCATCCCGATCCCGAAGGGTTGTTGCCCGATCAGACCGCGCCAAAGGCGGTCAGTGCCATTTCGGCCGATTTCATCACCAAGCAGGCGCCGACGCTGAACGCGTTTCAGCTGATCAATCTGCTGCCTGGTGCCAATGTCGCATCCAGCGATCCCTATGGCCTGTCGGTCAGTTCCAGCCTGACCCTGCGCGGGCTGGGGCAGGACGAGATCGGCGTGCTGATGGAAGGCGCGCCGCAGAACGACATCGGCTATTACTATGCCTATCCCTCGCAATTCGCCGACGCTGAAAATGTGCGGCAGGTCACGCTGTCGCAAGGGGCGGTCGATATCGATTCCCCGGTTGTCGGCACCGCCGGCGGGCTGCTGTCGCTGACGCTGGATGATCCCAGGGCGCGCAGGGGCGGCCTGATCGATCTGTCGCTGGGTTCGTACAACGAAGCGCGCGCCTTCGTGCGGTTTGATACCGGCCGGATCGGCAAGACCGGGCTGAAAGCGTTTGTGTCGTATTCGTACAACCGCGCCGACAATTGGCGCGGGTCCGGTTTCGACACGCGCCACCATATCGATGCCAAACTGCTGAACGAATGGGGCGACGGCAACCGCGCCAGCCTGGCCGTGTCGTTCAACGCCGCCAACACGTCGAGCTATCCCAGCCCGACGCTGGCCGATTGGCTGGCCAATGGGCGCGGCTTCAATTTCGACAGCCATTACAGCGATGGCAACACCAATTATTGGCGGCTGTATCGCAGCCCGTTCCGAAACCTGTATTTTTCCGCGCCGGTGCATTTGCAGCTGAACGACCGGCTGACGTTCGACAGCACCGCCTATCTCCAGTTCGGGTATGGCAATTCGCCCTATGGCACGCAGCTGACCACCACCGGCAACACGCTCGGCACCGAATTGCTGGACCAGCCGATCGCGCTGCCCGGCGCGCAGGACGGGCTGGCAACCGTGCTGGGCAATTTTACCGGGCAACAGTTTCGCGGTGGGGATGTGGCGCGGCTGACGCTGCAGGCGGGCGCACATCGCCTGACCGCCGGGCTGTGGTTTGATGTGGGTACCGATCACGTGATCCAGTCCTACACATCGATCCACGCCGACGGCACGCCGATCGATCCGTGGGGCCATCAAAGCAAGGCCATCCGCACCGCCGACGGGCGTCTGCTCGCCTATGAAAACGAACGTACGATCACCGCCACGCGTGGCTTTTTCGTGGCCGACAGCATCGCCGTCACGCCGCGGCTGGGCCTGGATGTGGGGTTCAAGGGCGTCGCCGTGCTGCACAACGGGCAGAACTATCTGCCCGGGCCACAGGCGGGCGTCCGCCATGACAGCTTTGCCGCGCTGCCCCGCGCGGCGCTGCATTACCGGGTGGACGACCGCCAGCAACTGTTCGCCAATGTCACCACCAATTTCCGGTCACCCGACGAATATACCTTGTACAACACCTATTACGGCGGTGCGCTGACCGGGGTAGGGGCACCCACGCTGCGCAACGAATATGCGGTGTCGCAGGAACTGGGCTACCGCTACATCGGCCCGGTGCTGTCGCTGTCGCTGACCGCGTTTCACTATCATTTCCGCAACCGTCAGCTGGCGACGGTGATCAATGCCGGCGGCGCGCTGATCAATTCGACGCTCAACGCCGGCAGCCAGACCTCGTACGGGCTGGATGGCGAAATCGACTATCGCCCCGCCAAAGGCCTCAGCGTCTATCTGTCGGGCGAAGTTCTGCACACCCGGATCGACAGCGATCTGCCGGTCAATGGCGATTTTCTGCCGACCACGGGCAACCATGCGGTGTCCAGCCCCACGGCGCAGTTCGGTGTGGGCGGCACGTATGATGATGGCCGCCTGTTCGGTTCTGGCGCGCTCAAATATGTCGGCCGGCAGTTTTCGACGTTCATGAACGACGAAAGCATTCCGGGCTATGCCACGCTCGATCTGTCGATCGGGGTGCATCTGGCGGGGCTGGTCGATGCACAGCGCACCGATCTGCGGCTGAACGCGATCAACGTGACCAATCCGCATGTGCTGGCCGGTGTCGAGGCCGTCAGCACCAATGCGCAGGATACCGTTGGCCGCAACGGTACGCTGATTTCCGGATCGGCACCGGCCTATTACATCGGCAGCGGACGCGCCTTTGTGGTGACGATCGCGCGGGCCTTTTGATGACAGCCCCGATCGCCCCGACTGCCCTGTCACAGTCCGCGCATCTGGTGCATGGCATGGGCACGGCGCTGGAGGCGCCGGTCTGGCCCGCCATTACCGTTGACGAGGCGTCGGCCGTGCTCGACCGGTTTCCCGCTGCGGGGCGCATGGCCGGTTCGCGATCCGGGTTGCACTGGCATTCGCCACGCCCGTTTTCTGCTGCGGCGCAAGTGCAGACGGACGCGGGCCGGTTTTTCCTGAAGCGGCATCACCGGCGCGTGCGCACGCCGGGGGCACTGGCGCCAGAACACCGGTTCATGGCGCATTTGCAGAATGCAGGGCTGGCGGTGAGCGCAATCGTGCCGGCACGCGATGGCACCGGCGCCGTCGCACAGGGTGACTGGACTTACGAACTGTTTCGCCAGACACCGGGCCTTGACCTCTATCGCGACCGGCAATCGTGGACGCCGTTCCTTGACCATGGCCATGCCGGTGCTGCCGGTGCGGCGCTGGCGCAGCTGCATCGGGCCGCGCAGGATTTCGCCGCGGGCCCGCGCGGGCCTGATCCGCTGGTCGCCAGCTTTACCATCCTGCCGTCGCACGATCCGCTGACAGCGGCCGCCGCCTATATTGCCGCGCGCCCGGCACTGGCCGCGTTTCTGGCGGACAAGCCGTGGCGGCAGGACCTTGGCCGCCTGTTTGCCATGCTGGGGCAGGGCCTGACCGAACGGCTGGCGGGCCAGCCGCCGCTGTGGACGCACAACGACTGGCACCCGTCCAATCAGCTGTGGTCGGCTGACGGCATGGTCGATTGCATGTTCGATTTCGGGCTGGCGACCCGCACTTGCGCGCTCCACGATATTGCCACGGCGATCGAGCGGACCGCCATACCCTGGCTGCATTTGCGCGATGGAACGATCGATACACCGGCCGATGTGGATGGCGCGCTGGCGCTGCTGGCCGGGTATCGCACGGTGCTGCCGCTGGGCGCCGCCGATGTTGAAACCATCGTGCGCCTGCTGCCGCTGGTACATATCGAATTTGCGCTGTCCGAAGTGGACTATTTCGCCGGCATCCTGGCCGACCCGGCGCAGGCCGGTCTGGCCTGGCACGGCTATGCCATTGATCATGCCGAATGGTTTTTGTCACACGCCGGCCAGGATTTCCTGCAGCAGTTGCGCAAGCGGGCCGGCGCGTGATGTCGATGCTGGAACTGATCGCTGTCACCACCAGCTTTCTGGCCATCTGGCTGACCGCGCGGCGGGCGATGTTGTGCTGGCCGATCAACCTGGTGGCCTGTGCGCTCTATTTCAAACTGTTCCTCGATGTGCGGCTCTATGCCGACATGGCGCTGCAGGCGCTGTTTGCGCTTGGCATCGCCTATGGCTGGGTGGTCTGGGCGCGCGGAAAGCGGGACAGCGGAGACGTCGTGGTGGTGCCATTGTCGCGCGGGCAGGCGTGCGCAGGGCTGCTGGCCGGCGCGGTGGCGGCGCTGGCGATCGGCTGGTTTACCAGCCACTATACCAATGCGGCCCTGCCATGGATCGATGCCACGCTCAGCAGTTTCAGCCTGGTTGCCCAATATTGGACCGCGCGGCGCCATGCCGCAAACTGGCTGCTGTGGATCACGGTGGACATCGCCTATGTCGGCATGTTCATGGTCAAGGCGCTGTGGCTGACCACCGGGCTTTATGCAGCGATGATCGTGCTGGCGGTGCTGGGTTATCGTCGCTGGCGGCAGGCGCCGCAGATGCAGCGTTCCATATGAATCGCGTCACGCTTTGGCCCAGTCGACCGGTTCGATGCGCGGTAAAATGAACACCCATCCGATAAACCCCAGCACGTTGATCAGGCCCGCTACCAGAAACGCGTTGAAATACGATCCGTCGCTGGCGTCGATCAGCACGCCGGCAAAGAACAGGCCGATGATCCCGGGAAAATTGCCCATCATGTTCTGTATGCCGACCCAGCGCGCCACCGCAGCCGGCCCGCCCATGATCTGCGGAATCATGAAATATTGCGCCGATGAAAGTCCCAGAAAAATCTCGTAGGCAAACAGGCAGGCAATGCAGCCCGTGATCGGCAGGACCGGCATCAGCAGCATGGAGACCAGTCCGACGACCTGCGCGCACGCCAGCGGAACCTTGCAGACGATGGTGGCGGACCGGCCCGATGCCATCAACCGGCCGATGGCCCAGCCACCCAGCAAGGCCGTCAGCGCATTCACCAGATAGGCCGCGGATGCCATCTCTGCCATGGTAACCTTGTCAAATCCCCGCGCTTTTTCAAGGTAGAGTGGCAAATAGCCGAGGATGAAATACCAGTTCCAGTTGCCGGCAAAGTGCCCGATCGACGCCCCCCACAGGGCGCGCTGGCGCAGGATTTGGGAAAGCGGCACGGGCTGGATCGTCGCCCCATCACCGGTAGTGACCGGTTCGGGGCGCAGGCGCACCCGGCTCCAGGGCAACAGCCACAGCAGCGACAGGGCGCCAAACGCGACAAACACCGGTCGCCAGCCCCATTGGACCATCAGCATGCCACCCAGCAGCGTGCCCACCGCCGGCCCGACCATATAGCCAAACCCGATGATGCCGTTGGCCAGGCTGACCTTGTCGCGCGGCACATTGACCGCGATCAGCTTTGACGCCGTGGTAAAGGCAACACATTCGCCCAGACCAAGCAAAAAACGCAAGGCGACCAGCTGGGGAAAGCTGGTGGCAAAGCCGGTCAGCAGCGTCGAAATCGACCAGATCAGCGCGCCCAGGCCCAGCACCCGTTTGCAACCCCAGCGGTCTGCCAGCATCCCCATCGGCAGCTGCAACAGGGTATAGCTGAAATAGAACGCCGCCAGCAGCGTGCCATAGGCCGTTGCGGACAGGTTCAGATCGGCGCTGATCTGTTTTGCACCGGTCGCCAGATTTCCGCGATCGATATAATTGATGAACAGTGATGCGCTGACCAGGCCGACCAGAACCATTGGTCTGGTATAGCCGGACGATGTCGCGGTATCGGATTTCATCCTGCGCCTTTCCGGTAACGCAACAAACCAATCGGGCACCGGCGTCTGGTGCCAGCATCGCCCCCGCGTTCGGGATGGCAATGCGTCGCTCATGGTCGCAAGCCTTTCGTCGGCGCGCAATACCGGTTGCGGCATTCTTTTTGCGAAAGTGCGGATCAGTCCGATCGTTCAGCACGCGCAGCCCGCCGGCGATCGCGCCAGACGGCGTTGTGCAAACGCGGTCTGATTATCCCGGGCATTGCATCGCCGGTGCTGGCCAGCATCGGTGTGCGCGGCGAAAACGGTGACGCCGGCCCCGCAAACAGTGACCGGCATTGATGCTTTGCCAACCATCACGCGCGACGGGCTGCATGCCGCTGTTTGCGGCTATTTGTCGGGCAGTGGTGATCCGGCGTCGCTGACCGGCAATTGCGGTTCCACGATCCTGGGCTGATCGCCCGTCAGTGATTTGAGGAAGGCCACGATCTGCGCCGTCTCGGCCGTGGTCAGCGATTGGCCAAGCTGTGCCCTGGCCATGACGTTGACAGCCTTTGCCAGGTCCTGTTCTGATCCGGTGTGGAAATAGGGTGCGGTCAGGGCAATGTTGCGCAGGCTCGGCACCTTGAAAACATAGTCGTCGGCCGGCCTGCCGGTCACGGCGCTGCGTCCCTTGTCGCCGACCGGGCGATATTGGGCATCGGGCACCGCGACTGCCCCGAATTTGGCATACATGGCGCCGCCGATATTGACCCCGGCATGGCAGGCAGAGCAGCCTTTGTCCATGAACAGCGTCAGGCCGGCCCTTTGGTCAGCGCCCAGCGCAGCCGCATCGCCGCGCAAAAAGCGGTCGAATGGCGCATTGGGCGTGAACAGCGTCGCTTCGAACACGGCCAGCGCGGTTTGCGCGTTGGCCAGCGAAACCGGATTGGCATCGCCGGCGAAGGCGCGCGCAAATTCGGTGCGATATTGCGGCAACGCTGCCAACTGTTCGGCAACATGCTGTTTGGGCGATGCCATTTCCACCGGATTGACCATTGGCCCGCCTGCCTGTTCTGCAAGGTCCTTTGCCCGGCCGTCCCAGAATTGCGCGAAATTGAACGCGGCATTGAACACCGTGGGCGAATTGCGCCCGCCCCGCGTGCCGTGAAAGCCCGCCGAGGTTGGCGAATTGTCGGCTCCGCCAAGACCCATATTGTGGCATGACGCACAACTGATCGAATGGGTCGCCGAAATCCGCGGATCGAAATAGAGCATTGCACCCAACGCGACCTTTTCCGCCGTCGCCGGATTGCCGGGCAGGTCCGGCGCTGTGGTGGGGATTGGCTGAAACAGCCCGCGCGCGCGCAGGATCAGCGGGTCGGTTGTTGCCGGTATCGCGGAACTGGCAACCAGCGGAACAGGGTTCGGGGCGGCGGCGGTTTGTGGCGCCTTGTTGCAACCGGCGACCAGCAGGCTGACGCTCGCTGCCAGCAGGATCGACCGGCAGCCCGCCGCCAGGCGCGGCCTGCGTTGAGAACGGACGTGCCCGCCGGAATGGTCAGATGCTGCGTGCATGGTGCTCTCCTCGATCCAAAAACGGCCGAACCGGCGCTGCGACAGACCGCAGCGAAACAGACGGGCCGCATGGGGACCGCGCCTTTCAGGCCCGCAATTGCGCCTGCCGATCAGATAGCCCGGGGCCGGGGGCAAACCGCAGGGGCGGAATATACCCAGCCCACGCCATCATGGGTTGGATACACGGCGCGGGGGACCGCTTGCGCTGGTACACCGGTTGACAATTGCCACATCAGATCACCAAGGCGATCGCCCATGCTGCGCTGATCATCAGCAATTGGGCAGGGACAACGCGGGCCGCAAACGGGCGTGTGCCCGCCAATGCGGAAAACAGCATCTTTGCCGCAGCGCTGGTCGAGCTGGCGGTCAGGATCGGCACGACCGCGTGTTGCGGCGTCATCGTTCCATCGGCCACCTGCGCTGCGACCGAGATCACGGCGGCATGCACATCGAGCACACCCGAGATCGCCGCCGCGGTAAGCAGGCCGGTTTCGCCGAACCATGATCGCAGCGCCGCCGATGCCACCAGCATCACCGCCAGGACGCCCGCAAACAGCAGTGCCATGACCAGGTTGAACGAGCGACTGAACCGGGGCGGTTCGGCAGGTGTTTCCCGCCAGGCCTGCGCAGCGAACCATCCTCCTGCGGCCAGCGCCACCAGCGCAGCCCCGCTTACCGGGCCGATGGTGGCCACGAATGTGCGATGATCCGTCACCCCGATCACCATCGCCATCTGCACATAGGTAGCAACGGTGGACAAAATCGCCGCGGCCGTGCCGGCGGCCAGCGATCCTGGATTGCTGCGTACCCATGCGCCCATGGCCCCGATCGTGGCAGAGCTGGAGACAAAGCCCGACGCCAGCCCCAGCAATGGCACGCCAAGCCGCGCGCCAAGCATGCGGGAACCAACCTGACCTGCGGCGTTGATGGCCAGGATCACCACCACCACCAGCCAGATGGCATGGGGATTGAGCGCGCCGAATGGCCCCATCTGCCGATCGGGCAGCAGCGGCAGCACGACCAGCGTGGCCCCGGCCAGCAGCAGCACGTCGGCCAATTCACCCGCCGACACAGTTTCGTCGACAAAGCGGTGCAGGGGTGCACGCGCGGCCAGAACAATTGTCACCAGCACGGCCAGGGCAGCGGCGACGAGCGGCACGCTGGCGGACAGGGCACCCAGCAAAGTGGTCGTAACCAGGGCAATTTCGGTGGTTATCCCGGTATCCGGCGAAGCATTGCGCCTCCAGCTGCTGATCAGCGCCAGCGCGGTGATGCTGATCATCGCGACACCCGGCATCCACAGTTGCGGCATCATCGCAGAGCCAGCCCCCAGCAATGACGCGATGGTAAAGCTGCGCACACCCACCGCTGCAGGGCGCTCGGCCTTGCGCCGTTCGCGCTCTGCGCCAATCAGCAGGCCGATCCCAAGCGCGATCAGCAGGCGTTGGATAAGCTCAATCTGCGGCATGCGACGGTTCCCGCACCTGGTCGCCGAGCCCGGCGCCATCGACCAGATCATCCATGAACCCGGCAATCAGCCCGGTCTGCGATGTCGTGCCCGCCTTGGCATAGATATGGGTCAGTTGCGCCCGCACCGTGCCATGTGCAGAACCGCGCAATTGCGCGATCTCTGCCACGCTAAAACCCTTGATGGCAAACAGCGCGACATCGGCCTCTGCGCCCGTCAGCGCCCATTCGGCAAAGCGCTGGCGGATCAGGGCGCTCATGGCTCCTTTCGCCGCGGCAATCAGCGTGTCATCCGCCCGCGCGCGCATGATCATCGCGCGGACCTGGCTGGCCCCGATCACCACGCCGGCGACCAGCGCGAGCGTGGCTGCCAGTTCCACAATGAGATGCGCGCCAAGGCCGGTTGACGCGATGTCAGAGGCGACATCGACCGCAAAGAACGTGGCCGCCAACACCTGAAACACCAGCACCAGCGCCAGGATCAGGGTCTTGCGTTCAAGTGTTCTGCGGCGGTCGATCATCGGTCGCAGCTTATCGGCGGCCCGGTATCATGGCCAGAACGATCTGGCGCCCGCTACGCCGCGTTTCGAAGATGACACCGGCCAGGTGCAGTGCGATCAGCACATACAGGAGGTCGGCCGCGGTTTCATGAACATCCTTGAGCGGGCTGTCCTGTGCAGAGCCTCCTGCATCTTCATCCTCATCCGCATCAGACGCAATCGCGACCATCGCGCGTGCTGAAGCTTTGTGATGCTCGGCCGCATGGGGCGGCAATCCGGCCATCGTGATACCGGTCGCAATGATCACGCCCAGCGTGCCCCAGATCGCATAGACCATCAGTGCGCCCAGCGGATTGTGCGACGGCTCCATGTGGTTTTTGCCCGCGCGGATATCGCGGATATGGGCGATGGCTTTGGCGGGGCTCGGCGGAAATGCCGAAAAGCGCGCTTCGGCGGGGCCGACCAGCCCCCACAGCAAGCGCAGGGCCAGTATGGCGCACAGGGCATAACCCACCCAGATATGCGGCCATGATCCGCCCTCGGTCAGCGCGCCATTGACCAGCACGGCGGCGGCGATGGTCCAATGGGTCAACTTGACGACTGGGTCCCAGTTGCGGCGGGATGTGATTGAAATGGCTGTCATGGACCTGCTCCAAAAAATGTGGCCTGGGGCAGCCTTGACGCGAACAAACGTCGCACTCCATTGGATCGGCGCTTATGATGGCACGGCTAAGCGCATGCTTATCGATGCGCATGGCCGATAACGACCGGCTTTCAATACGGGGTCGCGTGAATACCGAGTCTGGCGGTGATCCCTCCGGCCGGATTGGCCTCAAGCCGCAGATCGATCGCATAGACTTCGGCAATGTCGCTGGCGATGGCCAGACCCAGGCCAGAGCCCGGCTTGGCGTTGTCAAATCTGGTGCCGATGGCAAACGCATCGACCATCTGCGCAGGCGTCATACCCGGGCCATCATCGGACAGGCTGATCGCCAGCCTGCCTGCGTTTGCCTCCAGGCTGATCGCGACGCGGGCATTCGCCCATTTCCCCGCGTTATCGAGCAGGATCGACAGCAGTTCCGACAGATCGACCGGATCGACCGCGACCTTCATGTCCATTCCGACGGGGTGTTCCAGAACAAACAGCTTGTCGGGGTGCAATTTGCGCATCGCGCCCAGCAGCGGCGCAAAAATGTCGGGCAGCAGGCTGGTTCGACCGGACGTCTTGGCCATGGCGGCAGACCGCGCGCGTGCCAGATGGTATTCGATCTGCTGCACCATGATGTCGCACTGGCGCAGCAGGCTGGTCCCGTGCCCCTTGCTGTGGGGATCATCATGCAGGCGCTCTGCTTCGTCGGTGATGATCGCCAACGGGGTACGCAGACTGTGCGCCAGATTGCCGGCCTGCACCCGGGCGCGATCGATGATCGCCTGATTTTCGACGATATAGATGTTGAGATCGTCGACCAGGGGGCTGATTTCGGCTGGAAATTGCCCCTGCAACGGTTCCCGGCGCCCGCTGCGCAATTCTGCCACGGCTATGCCCAATCGATTGAGCGGTCTGAGGGCAAAGGCGATCACCGCCACGCCGGTGCCGATCAGCGCGAGCGCCAAAGCCGCCAGCCACAGCGTCAGCTCGCGCGTAAAGCCGGCGATGGCGTCATCGAGATAGCGTTTGTCGGTGGCGATAACGTAGTGGATGACGCGCCCGTCGGGCACCAGGCGGGTAAAGCCATAGGTGATCGCCGGTCCGGTGGGGCCGCTCTCGATTGTGTGAACGACCTGGGGCGAATGGGCGACATCATCGTCGAGCATGCCGTGGCGCATCGATGCGGATCGCAGGGTTTGCCCGGCATCGACGGTGACCTGCCAGTAAAACCCCGACATCGGTTCCAGATAGCGCGGATCGGACAAGGGGCGCGACAACGCGATCTGGCCGTCCCGGGTCACATCCACCAGGCCGGCCAGTTCGCGCACATGGCCGTAAAGTTCATCGTGGTATTGCTGTTCGATATGCCGCGTGAACACGCTCGTCGCGGAATACCAGATCCCGCCGATGCCCAGAGCCACCCACAGCAGGATGGCAACCAGAAAGCGCGCACGCAGACTGGCGGAGGACAGCTTTTCCGGGAAACGCCACGTCGTCATGCGATCAGCCTGTAGCCAAAGCCCCGCAGTGTTTCGATCCGGTCGCGGCCGACCTTGCGGCGCAGGCGGCTGACCAGCGTTTCGACCGCGTTGGACTGCCGTTCCGCGTCAAGGTCATAGATGTGGTCAATGATCACGTCCTGCGCCAGGGCCTGGCCAGACTGTCGCATGAACAAGTGCAGCAGACGAAATTCCATGCGCGACAGCGGCAGCGCGACGCCATCAAGCTCCGCCTGCTTGCCGACCGGATCGATCCGCAGGGAACCGCGTTCCAGCCACGTGCCGGTGTTACCCTGTTGCCGCCGCGATACAGCGTGGAGCCGTGCCAGCAGTTCTTCAAACCGCACCGGTTTCACCACAAAGTCATCGGCCCCGGCATTCAGGCCCTCAACTTTGTCTTGCCAGCTGCCCCGGGCCGTCAGGATAATGATGGGAATGACGATGCGCCGTGCGCGCCAAAGCCGCAGCAGATCCAGCCCCGAACCATCGGGCAGGTTGAGATCGAGCACCACCGCACCAAATTTTTCGAGATCGGGCCAATGTTCGCCGTCCGCATGCGTTGCGGCCACATCGACGGCAAAGCCCGCCTTGCGCAGGCGCTCTGCCAGGCGTGCGGCCAGTTCGACATCGTCTTCTACCAACAACAATCGCACGGGTTTCGTTCCATCGGCCCATGATCGGGCAACACGGGTCATACACTGCCAAACTGACAAGTTCCTGTCAGCTTGAGACTGTAAGGGCGCCTTTATGCAAAAGCCCGTTTCGCCCTTTCGCCCAGGCCGTGCCTGTCTTGTCTTGCCGCTGTGCGCGGGGCTGGCCGTGCTGTCGGCATGTAACAAGTCAGCGCCGGCAGCAGCACCGGCCACTGCGGCGGCGAAAGATGGCTCCATCGCGCTGAACGCGCAACAGATTGATCGCCTGGGGGTAAAGCTGGCGTCGGCGCAACCGGCAGCGGCGCTGCCGATCGGCACGGTTCCCGGTGTGGTTTCGCTGCCACCCGATGCGCGGGTGGCAGTAACCACGCCCTATGCGGGCACAGTGGTCAAGGTTCTGGTCATTCAGGGTCAGGTCGTGCGGCAAGGCGAGGTGCTGGCGATCGTGCGGGCGGCGGAATCGGTGCAGTTTGGCGCCGCGCTGGCCCGTTCCCAGGCAGAGTTGCCGGTGGTGGCGGCCAATGCGGCGCGGCTGGAACAACTGTCTCGCGAAGGCATCATCGCACCCGCCCGCGCCGACGAGGCCCGCGCCGCGCTCGCCTCGGCCCGGGCGACCGTTGCTGAAAACCGGCGCTTGCTGGCGCTGGGCGGGGCGGCACGTGATGGCACGATAACCTTGCGCGCGCCGATATCGGGCCGCGTGGCGAGTGTTGCGGTCGATACCGGCGGCGCGGTGGGCAATGGCATCGCGCCGTTCATTGTCGAAAATTCCGCCAATCTGCGGCTTGATCTGCAAGTTCCGGAGCGGCTGGCCGGGCAGGTTCGCCCGGGCATGGACATCACCGTGACCCAGGACGGCCGCATGGCGCGCGGCACCGTCCTGTCAATTTCCGGATCGCTTGACCCCTTGACGCGTTCACTGGCCGCCAAGGCCAGCCTTCCGTCCGACAGCAGCTTCGTGCCGGGCAAGGGGGTGATGGTGACCATTGCCGGGCCAGCCGCTGTGGGCGGCGTGTCGCTGCCGGCATCGGCGGTCACCCATGTCGGCGATCACGATGAGGTGTTTGTGCGCACGGCCACCGGTTTTCGCGCGACCAGGGTGACCGTGGCGGGGCAGATCGGCGATCTGGTCTTTTTGTCTGCGGGCGTGCGGCCGGGCAGCCAGATTGCCACCAGCAGTGTCGCCGAACTGAAATCGTTGAGCCAGGGGCAATAAGCGATGTTGCGCAAACTGGTCGAACGCGCGCTGGCCTGGCGCATGGCCATCCTTGGCTTTGCGCTGGCGCTGGCCGGCGCAGGCGCATGGGCGTTCATCACCCTGCCGATCGATGCCTTTCCCGACATTTCGTCGACGCAGGTCAAGATCATCCTGAAGGCGCCCGGCATGACCCCCGAAGAGGTGGAAAGCCGGGTTATCGCGCCGGTCGAACAGGAAATGCTGGGTATCCCGCATCAATCCGTGCTGCGATCGGTGGCCAAATACGCGATAGCCGACGTCACCATCAATTTTGATGATGGCACCGATGTCTATTGGGCGCGCAACCAGGTCAACGAGCGCCTGACGGGCGTGATGGGTGCGCTTCCCGCCACGGTCAGCGGCGGCATGGCGCCAATCGCTACGCCGTTGTCCGACATGTACATGTTCACCATCGAAGGGCCGCAGTCCTTGGCCGAAAAACGGCGGGTGCTCGATTGGGTAATCCGTCCGGCACTGCGCACGGTTCCGGGCGTGGCCGATGTCAACGCGCTGGGCGGCATGGTGGAAACGTTTGAAGTCGCGCCCGATGCCAATGCGCTGGCCGCGACAGGCTTGAGCGTGTCCGATCTTGCCAGCGCCATCAACGCGGGCAACCGCAACGATGGCGCCGGTCGCCTGGCCACCGGCGAAGAAGCGCTGATCGTGCGTGCCACCGGGGCGATCCGCAATCTCGATGATCTGGCCGCGGTGGTGGTCAAATCCGGCAGCAGCGGCGTGGTGCGCGTCAGCGATGTTGCCGCAGTGCGGACGGGCGCGCTCACCCGCTATGGCGCGGTCACCCGCAACGGCAAGGGTGAGGCGGTCGAAGGGCTGGTGATGGCGCTGCGCGGGGCGGATGCGTCGAAAGTTGTCGATGGCGTCAAGGCCCGGCTGACGGAAATCGCCCCCAGCCTGCCCACGGGTATGAAGCTTGATGTGTTTTATGATCGATCCGATCTGATCGGACGCGCGGTCGGCACGGTGGAAGAAGCGCTGCTTGAGGCGACGTTGCTGGTTGTCGTCCTGCTGCTGCTGTTTCTGGGCGATGTGCGGGCGTCGGTCATCGTCGCGCTGGCGCTGCCGATGGCGTCGCTGATGACCTTTATCGCCATGAAATCCATCGGCCTGACTGCCAACCTGATGAGCCTTGGCGGGCTGGCCATTGCCGTCGGCATGCTGGTCGATGGCGCGGTCGTGGTGGTCGAAAACGTGGTCGAACGGTTGTCCGACCCGCGCCATGCCGGCACCAGCAAATTGCACAATGTGTTTGTGGCCGCGGCAGAAGTCGCGACGCCGGTGGCCAGCGGCATGGCGATCATCGCGCTGGTGTTCCTGCCCTTGCTGACGTTGCAGGGGCTGGAGGGCAAGCTGTTTGCTCCGGTCGCGCTGACGATCATTCTGGCGCTGGTGTCCGCGCTGGTCATGGCGCTGACGCTGATCCCGGTGCTGTCCTTCTTTGGACTCAAGGTTGGCGGCGCACAGCAGGGCGCCCATCACGAACCCTGGCTGATGCGCCAGTTGGGCCCGCGCTATGCCCGGCTGCTGGCGGGTGCGTTTGCGCGCAAACGGCTGGTGTTTGGCGTGGCGGCGGTGTCGCTGGTGCTGACCGGGGTGGCCTATTCCGTCACGGGCAAGACGTTCCTGCCCACCATGGATGAGGGCAGCGTGATCGTGCAGTTGACCAAGGCGCCCTCGATCAGCCTGGCGCACAGCCTGGAGGACGATACCAGGGTTCAGCAGGCGATCCTGGCCAAAGTGCCCGAAGTGACCGACGTGATTGCGCGCACCGGGTCCGACGAACTGGGGCTCGATCCGATGGGCCTGAATGAAACCGACAGCTTTCTCAAATTGAAGCCGCGATCCGAATGGCGCGTGGGCGACAAGGAATGGGTCATCGCCCAGATCCGCAAGGTGCTGGCCGATTTGCCCGGCATCCAGACCAGCTATACCCAGCCGATCGAAATGCGCATTTCCGAAATGCTCAGCGGCGCGCGGGGTGATCTGGCCATCCGCATCTTTGGCCCCGACAATGCCGAACTGGCGCGCATCGCCGGGCAGATCCAGGCCCGGATCAAGGCCATTCCCGGCACCAGCGAAGCGCTGACCGTGGCCAATGACAAAGTGGACTATCTGCAACTTGATATCGACCGCATTGCCGCCGGCCGTGCCGGGATGCCGATCGACCAGTTGCAGGATGCCATGCGCGCCCAGGTCGAAGGGGTGCGCGCCGGTGTGGTGGCCGATGGGCTGCGCCGGGTGCCGATCCTGATCCGTGGTCCGGGCGCGACAGATGGCCAGACTCCGCAGGCCTTTGCCGATCAGACCTATCGCAGCCCCAGCGGCCAGCTGGTGCGCGCCAGCGATGTTGCCAGGGTTGAACGCATCGCCGGGCCGGTGAAGCTGGAACATGAAAACGGTTCGCGCTTTGCCATGGTGCAGGCGTTTGTCACCGGGCGCGATCTGGTCGGCTATGTCGATCAGGCCAAGGCGGAGGTGGGCGCGAATGTAAAGCTGCCGCAGGGCTATCGTCTGGTGTGGGGCGGCCAGTTCGAAAACCAGCAGCGTGCCTCGGCCCGGTTGCTGCTGGTGTTGCCGATCGCGCTCGCCGTGATCTTTGTGGTGCTTTACGCCACTTTGGCAAGCGTACGGGCTTCGACACTCATTCTTGTCAATATTCCCTTTGCCATGGTCGGCGGGATGATCTCGCTGGCAATGTCGGGAGAATATCTTTCGGTGCCGGCCTCGGTCGGCTTTATCGCGCTGCTGGGTATTGCGGTGCTCAACGGGCTGGTGATGGTCAGCTATTTTCGCCAGTTGCGCGAACGGGGCATGCCGCTGGCAGAGGCGGTACGGATCGGTGCGCAGCGGCGCTTGCGCCCGGTGCTGATGACCGCGTCGATCGCCGCCTTTGGCCTGGTGCCCTTGCTGTTTGCCACCGGGCCCGGATCGGAAATTCAACGACCGCTTGCGATCGTGGTGATCGGGGGACTGATCACATCGACGTTGCTGACGCTGATCCTGCTGCCGATCCTTTATGAAAAATTTGGCGAAAATGCCGCCGAGCGTGCTGCCGGCGACCGGGAGATAACCCATGCGTAAATCGTGGCTTGTCAGGGCGCTGATGTTCGCCCTTGTCCTGTCGCTCACGCGGCAACCCGGGACCAGCCATGCGGCGGCGCCTGACTCGGCAGAGCCGGGGCTGCCCGCCAGGCCGGACGTACTGCAAGCGCTCGATGATCACCCCAATGTCGGGGCTGCCAACGCGCGCACCGACGCGGCGCGGGCAGAGGCTGACGCGCTGGCACAGGGCCCGCACGAATATACGCTGACCAGCAGCTATCTCAGCCGCACGGTCCACGATGGCACCGGCGCGGGCAATGGCCGCTTTGACGAGTTCGAGGCGCAAGTGACGCGCCCCATCCGCCTGCCCGGCAAAGCCGCGCTGGATCGTCAGATCGGCAGCCAGGGCGTGACATATGCACGCAACATGGCCGAAGATGCCCGGCATCAGACCGCGTTGCGCCTGGCGCAGGGCTGGTGGGACTGGCTGGCCGCAGCGCAGGAAGCGGCGGTCGATCGTCAGGCGGTTGCCAATTATCAGGCCTTGCTGACCAGCACCGGACGCCGGGTGGCGTTGCGCGATGCCTCTGCGCTTGAAGCCGCCGGGGTGGCCGCAGCCTATGATACCGCACGCGCGCTGGCCGAACGTTCCGCCGGGCGCGCGGCGGTGGCCCGCGCCCGGCTGGCGGCGCAGTTCCCCCGTTTGCCGTTGCCTGCGACCGTGCCGGATGTGCCGGCGCCGCGGCTTCCCGATGGTGGTCTGGCGATGTTGCACGACAAGATTCTGGGCCGTAGCCATGAACTGGCCGCAGCCGAGGCGCTGGCGTTGCAGGCCGATGCGCAGGCCGAACGCGCGCGCAAGGAACGCCGCGCCGATCCGTCATTCGGGTTCAGGGTGTTTTCGGAAAAAGGCGGCATGGAAAAAGGTGCAGGGCTGCTGTTTTCCATCCCGTTCGGCGGCGGTTATCGTTATGCCCTGGCCAGCCGGGCGGGCGCGCAAGCCAGCGCGGTGCAGGCCGATTTGCAGGCCGTGCGCCGCAACATGCAGGAAACCGCCGACGCCGACCTGGTCGATGCGCAATCCACGCTGGCCGCCTGGCAACAGGCACGCGATGCCGGCGATGCGCAGTCCGGCGTCTTGCAAAAGACCCGGCGCGGGCAGCAACTGGGTGAAATCAATCTGGCCGAGGTGCTGCTGGCCGAGCGCATGGTGCATGACGCCGCGCGCGCAGAGGTGCTGGCCCGCGCCGATGCGATGCGTGCGCTCACCCGTATCCGGATCGATGCCCACGAGTTGTGGATCGGCGATGACGACGACGCGCCGGGTGCCGCGCCGGAATGACGGCAGGCTGCGGTGGCATGATCTGGCTGCCGCCGGGAAACGGCGAATACCACCGACAGCGCGCAAAGACGCAAAAGCGCGAAGCGTGATCGACTGGCGCACCCGCCGCATGCCGCCCGGCTCCCGACTGACTGCTTGATTTTCTGCTGCAGGTGGGTAAGGGACCGGCTGACAAAGTAGCGGGGATCAATCCCGCCAGGCAAACGGGCGCGCAAGCGCGGCGGGGCCGTAGAATGGGAAAAAGATCCTATGTCTGCGGCGTACCCACTGGCTTCCTGTATCGAATGGCAATTCTCCGAAGCCGGAGAGCTTGACGCGCGATTGCGCGCGGCAAAGGCGACGGGCTTTGACCTCGCTGAATTCCATCTCTGGCGTGACAAGCCGATTGCGGCGCTGGCCCAGGCGCTGACCGAAACGGGCATGCGGTTGAGCAGCCTGTGCGTCGACCCGCGCCGGTCGATCGTCGATCCCGCCCAGCGCGACGAAATGGTCACCGCCGTGCGCGAAACGATCGCGGCCACGGCCTGTCTGGGCAAACCGGCGCTGATTGTCGCCTCTGGCTTTCGCGTAGAGGGGATGGGTGAGGACGAGCACTTTGCCAATGCGGTCACCGCCCTGCGCGCAGCTGCCGACGCAGCCGAGCAAGCCGGCGTCATGCTGTTGCTCGAACCGCTCAACACGAAACTGTTCGCCACGATGTACCTGGTCAGCACCAGGCTGGGCCTTGATCTGGTCGAGGCGGTCAACAGCCCCAACCTGCGCCTGTTGTACGACGTGTGGCACAGCGCCTGTATGGGTGAGGACATCACCGAGGTTCTCGCCGGTCGCGTGCATCTGGTCGCGCATGTGCAGGTCGCCGACATGGCCGACCGCAACGAACCGGGCACGGGCAGCGTCGATTGGTCCCATGTCATGCAGACCCTGCGGGACCTGGGTTATGCCGGCGCGATTGGGCTGGAATACTTTCCGACCCTGCCGATGGACCAGTCCCTTGCGCTCAGCCGGCAGACCCTGGCCTGCTGACCAGTTGGTCCCGAACCATCCACGACGTGCCGCCCTGGCAAGGCGCGGCAGCCCACGAAATGGACACGCATCATGCATGCCGACGCGATCGCGATAAGCCTGGACCTGATCAATCGCCACCATCAGCAACCGAACCGCAACTGGTTTGAAAGCCGGTATTTCTGGGAAGAACTCTACCCGCTGCTGGCCACGTCCGGCTTTCGCGCGATCGAAATTCCCTATGAGCCGGTCTGGCAGTTCGGCGGGCGCAGCGGCGTGCCGATGAACCGCTATTGCGTGAACACCAAATACGGCGACGCCGCCCGGTATCGTGCGCGACTTGCCGCCGGCGGCATCGACCGCGTCACCGGCGTGACCTTTAATCCCAACCTGTTCATGCGCAACAGCAATCTGGATTTCTATTTCGGCGCGTCCGGCCACTTCGCCTGAGAGGCGCTGGCGCACGCAGCCGACCATTTCGACGAAGCCGTCCGTTCGGGGTGTGATACCAACTCGCGCAAAGCGCGACTCATACCGCCCGCCCCGCCTCCCCACCCG
>NZ_JBBATI010000028.1:0-58556 GCF_040398825.1 Novosphingobium sp. | reverse complement strand
TTTTGGACGCCGATCACCCCGCTAACCGGGTTCCTTTTGCACGCCGATCCACAGGCGGGATATCAGCGGGAACACCGCCGCTGGCCTGCGCGCTTTGCCCAATCGCTTGTTCCTGACCGGAACAGCCGCGCTTGCGCTGCCCGGGCACTCTGCTAGCGTGCCAGACCGATGGACGATCGGATTGCAGATATCGCTGTGCTGGGCGGCGGGCTTGCCGGGGGCTTGATAGCGCTGGCGCTGGCGAAATTGCGCCCTGAACTGCGTGTTGTGGTGATTGAGCGTGGCGCGCAACTGGGCGGCAATCACGTCTGGTCGTTCTTTGCCACTGACCTTCCCGCCGGTGGTACCGAATTGGTCGAACCGCTGATCGCCGCGCGCTGGGATGATTATGAGGTGCGCTTTCCGCGCCTGCGCCGCACCCTGGCAACGCCATACCACAGCATCACCAGCGCACGGCTGGATGCCGCGGTGCGTGCCGCGCTCCCCGACGGTGCAGTGCTGTGCGGCGCAGAGGTGGTCAGCGTGGCGGCCGGGCGTGTGGTGCTGGCCGACCAGCGGACCATTTCCGCCGGCGCGGTGATCGATGCACGCGGAACCGCCGGCCTGCCGCATATGGCCGGCGGCTGGCAGAAATTTCTGGGCCAGATGGTGCGCACCGAACGCCCGCACGGCCTGACCCGCCCGGTGGTGATGGATGGCACCGTGGCGCAGCACGATGGTTATCGCTTTGTCTATTGCCTGCCGTTTTCAGACCATGAGGTGTTTGTCGAGGACACCTATTATGCCGATGGGCCGGAAGTAGACGCGCCGCTGCTGCGCGAACGAATCGGCGCCTATTGCGCGGACGCCGGGTGGCAGGTGGCGGAGATTCTGGGCGAAGAATCCGGGGTGTTGCCGGTTGTCGGGCGCGGTGATTGGGCGGCGTTCCGCACTGTCCACGAAATTCCGGGCGTGGCGCTGGCCGGGGTGCGGGCCGGTTTGCTGCACCCGCTGACCGGATATTCGTTCCCCTCTGCGCTGGCCTTTGCGCTCGATCTTTGCCGGCAGCGCGATGTTTCGGGCGCCGGGCTGGCTGGGTGGAGCCGGACCTGGGCCGAACGCGAATGGCGCACCGGCGGATTTTATCGCATGCTCACCAAAATGCTGTTCGCGGCGGCCGTGCCGGACCAACGCTATCGGGTGCTGCAGCGGTTCTATGGGTTGAACCAGCGGCTGATCGAGCGCTTTTATGCGGGTGAATCGACCAGGGCAGACCAGTTGCGGGTGTTGTCGGGTAAGCCGCCAGTGCCGTTTTTCACCGCCGTGGCCACTGTGCTGGGTGATCCCCTGCTCAATCCGCTGAGCCTGCCGGTGCCCGCATCATGATGCGGTGCGCCGGGTCCCGGCGCCGCTGTAACCGGGCGTAACAATGCCCGATCAGCCCCGACCCGATCGCCCCCATGCCGTTGTCATCGGTTCCGGGTTTGGCGGGCTGGCAGCGGCGATCCGGCTGGGCGCGCGTGGCTATCGCGTTACTGTGCTGGAACGGCTTGATTCACCGGGCGGCCGGGCCGGGGTGTTTCGCCAGGACGGTTTCGTGTTCGACGCGGGCCCCACGATCATCACCACGCCCTATCTGTTTGAAGAGCTGTGGGCGCTGTGTGGCCAGCAGATGTCGGACCACATAGATTTGCGCCGGATCAACCCGTTTTACACCATGCGCTTTGACGATGGCAGCGTGTTCCGCGCCAGCGCCGATCCCGCGGCCATGCGTGCGGAAGTGGCGCGGTTCGAACCCGCCGACGTTGCGGGTCTCGACCGCTATTTCGCCGACAGCAAAACGATCTGCAAAGTCGCGTTTGACCAGCTGGCCGATCAACCGTTCGACACATTCGGCGCGCTGATCAAGAGCGCGCCCGACCTGGTCCGCCTGGGTGGCTATCGCACCGTCTATCAGCATGTCTGCCGCTATTTTCGCAATGACAAGCTGCGCATGGCGTTCAGTTTTCAACCTTTGCTGATCGGCGGAAACCCGCTGTCGACCACCGCCTATTACGCGCTGGTCGGGCATCTGGAACGACAACACGGGGTGCACTATGCATTGGGCGGAACCGGTGCGCTGGTGGCGGGCCTGGTCCGCCTGATCGCGGGCCAGGGCGGATCGCTGCGGCTGAATGCCGATGTGGTGCAGATCACGGCAAGCGCCGGCCGGGCAACCGGCGTGACGCTGGCCGGTGGCGAACACATTGCGGCCGACGTGGTTGTATCCAACGCCGATGTCGGCGCCACTTATACGCAGCTGCTGGCGGGCCAGCCGCGACGCCGGTGGACCGATCGCAAGATCGCACAAATGAGCACATCGATGGGCATGGTTGTCTGGCATTTCGGCAGCAACCGCCGCTTTGACGGCGTGGGTGTGCACACCATGGTGATGGGCCCGCGCTATCAGGGCCTGTTGCGCGACGTTTTCACCAACAAGGTCCTGCCCGACGACACCATGATCTATCTGCATCGCGCGACAGCGGCCGACCCCGCGCTGGCGCCCGACGGTTGCGACACGTTCTATGCGGCAGCGCTGGTGCCCAATCTGGCCAGCGGCACCGATTGGGGGCAGGCGGTGGAAAGCTATCGCGCGCGGATTCAGGCGCGGCTGGAGGCGACACTGCTGCCCGGGCTGGGCGACAGCCTGGTCACATCGCACGTGCAGACGCCACTGGATTTTCAGGACCGCTATCGCGCGACACTCGGCAGCGCCTTTTCGATCGAGCCGCGCCTGTTCCAGACCGCGTGGTTCAGGCCGCACAACCGCAGCGAAGACCTGGCCGGGCTCTATCTGGTGGGCGCCGGCACGCATCCCGGCCCCGGTGTGCCCGGCGCGCTGTCGTCGGCGCGCATCCTGGACACAATCGTACCGGACGCCCGCGCGGGACATGGCCCGTCAGGTTAGACCCGAACGTATATGGATCGCGCGGCGCCGTTCCGGGCCGCCCGCCCAATCGGCCAGCAGCCGCGCGGCGGCGAGGCGGCCCGACATCGTCGCCATCGGGATGCCCGGCCCCGGATGCACGCTGCCACCTGCCAGATACAATCCCGGCACTTTGCCACTGGCGCCCGCGCGCGCAAAACTGCCCATCATGCCGTGGTTGGCGCGGCCATAGAGCGCACCGCCGGTGGCCGGGAACAGCGCGTGAAAGCCGCTCGGGGTGGTCACCACCGGATCGGCAACGGGCGTCACGGTCAGCCCGCACGCCTGCATCAGGCCAAACGCGCGGGTTGAAAGGTCGGCGATGGCGGCCGCATCCAGCGGTGCCCGGTCACCATCGGCAGGCGCGTTGATCAGCGCCAGCAACCGTTCGGGCGATCCGGACTGCGCAGAACCCGCCTCCCCGCGATCCTGCGCACACAGATAGACCGTGGGCGCATCGGTGATGCCGCGCTGGCGAAACACCGTATCGAATTCCCGCCGGTAGTCTTCCGCAAAAAACACGTTGTGATGCGCCAGATCAAAGCCGGAGGTCCGCGCCGACAGGCACCAGGTGACCGCCGACAAGGAACGCGCGCGCGGTGCCGTCACCGGGACCGGGCGCGCCTCATCAGTCAGCGCCGAAATATCCCCGTTGAACACCACCGCATCGGCGGGCAACCGTTCACCATTGGTCAGCAACACACCGGCCACGCGGCCGCGTTCGATCAGGATCTGCTGCAGCTCGGCGCCGAACCGGAATTGCGCGCCATGCCGCTGCGCCAGGTCCTGGATTGCGCGCGCCACGGCGTGGATGCCGCCCCGGACCAGCCACACGCCATCCTGTTCGACATGCGCGATCAGCATCAGCGTTGCCGGCGCCGACCACGGCGACGCGCCGACATAGGTGGCATATCGCCCGAACAGCTGGCGCAGGCGCGGATCGCGAAAATGATCGCCCAGCGCATTCCACAGCGTGCGCATCGGCATGGTCCGCCACAGATCGGGCATGCGGCGCGGGCCAAGCCGGGCGACCAGGCCCGCCACCGAAGGACGCTCTGCCGCGATGAATTCCCGGGCCAGCGTGTTATAGATATCCTTGCTCTGCGCGCAAAAGGCCAGATAGGCGCGGGCCTCGTCCGGCCCGGCAAACGCGCCGATCGCGTCGGCCGACCGGGCGATATCGGCAAACAGATCAAGCGTGCCGCCCTGCCGCCAGGCATGCCGCGCCAGCGTTTTGGCGGGCACCAGGCCCAGGTGATCGTCCAGCCGTTCGCCCGCATCGCCAAACAGCCCGTCAAAAATCCACCGCATGGTGAACACCGTCGGGCCGGCATCGATGGCCGCACCACCGGCGATGACGTGGCGCATCTTGCCACCGACGCCGCCTGCGCGTTCGCACACGGTAACCTGCGCGCCCGCGCGCGCCAGATCGGCCGCAGCGGCCAGCCCGCCCATACCGGCACCGATAACGATGACACGCTGATCCGCCATGGCCGTGTCGTTCAATCCGAAGCCGTTATGCCGCGCCGCCCGATCAGCCGGAACGGATTCAGGCCCGCCTGCAGATCAATGCGAAAGCGGTGATAAATGATTATGGTCAGGCCGATCACCAGCGGCACCGCCCACATCGCCGGCTGCAGCGCAAGCGACGGGATCAGCCGCACCGAACCAAACGCCAGGAACGCGGTGTAGACCGAGATGCCGGCACCAACCAACGCCTTCACATGCTCTTTCAGCCAATCGACCGGCGAAGGATTGCGGCCATAGATGAACAGCAGATTGGTAATGCCGGTGGCCATGCCCACCACCGCAATCGCCACCATCAGCAGCTGGCCGATCTTCATACCCTGCCAGGCGCAGACCACTGCCGCGACCATCACCACATATTGCAGGCCGATATTCAGCCAGGTGCGGTTGGCCGCGACATTGCGCCGGTTGGTCACGCACAGCCAGCCGTACCATGCCAGGTTGATCGTCAGGATGCCGTTGTGCAGCATCATCCAGCCAAAAATCCCGCGCACGAACGGCACGTCAAACCGGCCCGCCAGATGCGGATGCACCCCCATCGGATCATACAGCGTAAACAGGCTCATCACGATCGCCAGGCACCCGGTCAGCAGCACCGCACGGGTGAAAATGCGGCCCCATTTGCGGTGGTTGACGCTGCCCTTGCGGCCCACCACCGGCACCCAGAACGCCACCGCGCCGGTTGCACCAGCCGCAATGTGCGCGGCGATCAGGCAGCGGAACAGTACCAATTCCATCGTATGCCCCGCTCCTTCTCCACACTGTCTATCGCATTGGACAATAGCACTGTAAAGCTGGAGAGAATGACGCGCCTTGATGCCCAGTTTCCTGTTTCCGGACCGCGTGGTTATGAACCACCGCGCCCCACGGCGAGCGCGGCGGTGCTGGCGCTGCTACGCGTCGCGCTGCGCGGCGATGGTGATTTGTTAAGCCTGTTGCCGGCCAGTGCCTATCGCGCCGCCATCGGCCCGCTCGGCTATTCGCGCCGTCAGATCCTGATCGTCAACCAGCCCGACCAGGTGCGCCGGGTGTTGTCCGATCCCGAGGGTATTTTTCCCAAAAGCGACCTGATGGTGGCGGCGCTGGCGCCGCTGATCGGCGATTCGATCTTCGTGTCGTCGGGTGACACCTGGCGCCGTCAGCGGCGGATGATCGATCCGGCGTTCACGATGATGCGGGTCAATCGCGCGTTTCCCGCCATGCAGCAGGGCGCCGATGCCTGTGAAGACATGCTGGATGGCCACGCCAGGGACGATGCCGCGCTGTCGCTCGATCTGGCGATGAGCCACCTGACCGCCGACATCATCTGTCGCACGGTGTTCAGCACCGGGCTGGAAACCGGGGCGGCGCACGCGGTGTTCGATGCGTTCACGGTGTTTGAACACAGCGTGGCGCAAGTGGAAATCCGCCGCCTGATCATGGACCGCGCCTGGACGGCGGTGCCGCAGCGCGATTTTGTGCTGGCCGCTTGTGACACCATCCGCCGCCAGCTGGGCGATCTGCTGGATACGCATCTGGGCCCCGATGGCGCGCATTTCGACGATATTGCCGCCGCCGTGATCGCCGCGCGCGATGATTTCACCCGCACCGCGTTTACCCGCGAAGAGCTGATCGACCAGTTGGGCGTGCTGTTCCTGGCTGGCCATGAAACCAGCGCCAGCGCACTGACCTGGGCGGTGTTTCTGCTGGCGATGCAGCCGGATCTGGTCGCGCGGATACGCGCAGAGATCCGTCAATTGGCGGGTGACGGCGATCCGATCACGTTTGAAATGACCAAACAGCTGCCGACCATCCGCAACGCCTTTCGCGAAACCTTGCGGCTCTATCCGCCGATCACGTTTCTGCCGCGGGTCGCTACCGAAGCCACAACGATCGGCCATACCAAAGTGCGGCGCGGCGCGCTGGTGATGGTCGCGCCGTGGGTGTTGCACCGCCACGCCCGCTATTGGCGCGATCCGCACCGGTTCGACCCGGACCGGTTCCTGCCCGAACGCGAGCGCGAGCTGACCCCGGGCGCCTATATTCCGTTCGGCCTGGGCCCGAGGGTGTGTGCCGGCGCGGCGTTTGCGCAGGCAGAGGCCGTGCTGCTGATCGCGCGGCTGTTCCGCCGGTTTGATTTCCAGGTGATCAACGCGGCGGGCGTGCGGCCCGCCGCGCGGCTGACCACGCGCCCGGCCGAACAGATCATGGTGCGCGTGCGCCGCATTGCCCCGTGACGACCGTCCTGCTGACGCTGGGACGCCTGCCGCTGGCGCTCGATCTGGCGCGCGGTTTCAGCCGCGCCGGATGCCGGGTACTGGTCGCCGACCCGTTTGGCCGGACGCTGGCCGGGGCTTCGCACCATGTCGCGCGCAGCTGGGCGGTGCCGCCGCCAGCAACCAACAGCGCAGGTTTTCTGGCGGCGATTGCCGGGATTGTCGCGCGCGAAGCGGTCGACATCGTCGTGCCGGTTTCAGAGGAGACCATGCATGTGGCGTTTCTGCGCGACCTGATCGATGCGCGGGTCCGGGTGCTGGCCATGCCCCCCGACCAGGTGATTGCGCTGCATGACAAGGCGGGATTTGTGCGTGCGGGGCTTGCCCACGGCCTGTCGGTGCCCGCATCGCACCCGCTTGGCACGCCGCAGGCGCACGCACTGGCCGCGGCGGGCGCCGTGGTGGTCAAACCGGTGTTTTCGTGCGCTGGCCGCGGCGTCCGCATCATGCCGGCGGGCTGCACACTTCCCGATTGTGACACTGCTGCCCCGGCAATCGTACAACGCTTTATCGCCGGGCACGAATTCAGCAGCTGTTCGCTGGCGCACGAGGGCCGCGTGCTGGCCACCATGGTGTACCGCGGGACGGCGATGTCGGGTTCGGTCGCGATCGCGTTCGAACGGGTGGAGCACCCGGGGATCGCCGACTGGATCGCGCGGTTCGTGGCCGCGCACGGGTGGAGTGGATTTATCGCGTTTGATTTCATCGTGGACGCCGCCGGCCTGGTATGGGGCATAGAATGCAACCCGCGCGTCACCAGCGGCCTGCATTTCTGGGAACCCGGGGACGTCGCACGCGCCGTGCTCAACCCCACCGGCCACGCACCGGTCCGGGTGCGCCGGCAGCGCCAGTTGCAGCAATTCTATGCCTGTCTGACCGAAACCCAGCTGGCCATGCTGCGCGGCCGCGGCTGGCGCGACCGGCTGGCCCGGCTGCTGACGACGCGTGATGTTACCTGGGACTGGCGCGATCCGTGGCCGTTCCTCAGCATGATCGTGACCGCATGGCCGATCATCCGGATGGCCATGGCGCAGCGCGTGCCGTTTGGCGAAGTGGCGACGCGCGATGTCGGCTGGTATGACCACAACGCAACGCCAGACGTCGCAGCGATTGCCGGGAACACGCTGCGATCCTGATCCGGCCTGGCGCCTGTTGGTAAGACCCGAATTGCCCCTGCGCGCGGCGCGTGGTTTATTTTTCGCGGCATCAACGCCCCGGGCAATTGCCTAGGCGGGATTGGGCCATTTGTTCTGTGGTATACCATAGATTCTGCCCATCCCGCAGCGAAGGCGGGGTGCCGCAATCGGCAACCGTTTGCGCCGGCTATGGACAGGTGGGTCAATGACAATCCGGAATCGTATTCAACGTGGCGGCATTACGCTGGCGCTGTGTGTGGTCGCAGCGTTTGTGATCGCCGGGCTGGGTGTACAGCAGATCCGCTTTGGCGGACCGATCCACCAGCGCAACCAGCTGTTGAGCGATCTGACCGGCGATATCCTGCCACCGCCCGAATATGTCATCGAAGCCTATCTTGAAGCGACGCAGCTCGACGATCACCCCGAAACGCTGGCGCTGCACCAGCCTCGGCTTGCCGATCTGGAAAAACAGTACCTGGCACGCGAAAGTTTCTGGCGGGATTCGGCGCTGGACCCCGAAATCAAGCAGAGCATGCTGACCGGATCGGTCCCGCTGGCACACGAATTCTGGAAAACCGTGGATGATGCGTTCCTGCCGGCGATTGCCCGTGGCGACAAGGCCGCGGCCGACGCCGCGTTCACCCGCCTGACTGCAAGTTACACCCGCCACCGGCAGGCGATCGACACGCTGGTCAATGCAACCACCGCGCAACAGGCCAAAGTGGCACAGACCAGCGGCACCACGCTGATCATGATCGCGCTGGTGCTGGCGGCAATGGGCGCGGCGATTCTGGCGTTCATCGTCCTGTGTCTGCGCTATCTCAACCGCCAGGTCATGGAACAGATCGGGCGGATTACCGCGCAGCTGGAACAGATGACCGCCGGCGATTTCGCGCTTGGGCTGGATGAAGCATCGGGACAGGACGAAATCGCGTCCTTGCGCCGCGCCGCACTGGCGTTTCGCGATGCGGGGCGCCGGCGCATCACCGCCGATGCGCAACAGGCACAAGTCGTCAGCGCGCTGGGCCAGGGCCTGGATGCGATTGCCGCGGGCGACCTGACCCACCGCGTGGTCAAACCGTTTGCCGCCGATTACGAACCGCTGCGGATGACCTTCAACCAGACGGTTGAACGCCTGTCGGTGCTGATCGGCGGCATGCTGATGTCGGCCGAAGGTGTGTCCAGTGGTGCCGATGAAATCCGCGCCGCATCAGACGATCTGGCGCAGCGCAACCTTCAGCAAGCCGCCGATGTCGAGGAATGGTCCGCCGCGCTGACCCGGGTCGACGGGCTGGTCAACCAATCGGCAACCAACGCGCGCCAGGTGCAGCAATCGATCTCCGACACCCACCATGAAGCGGCCGAGGGCGCCGATGTGGTAACCCGCACGGTTGACGCGATGGCCGGCATCCAGAGTTCGGCACAGGAAATCAGCCAGATCATCGGCGTGATCGACGGCATCGCGTTTCAGACCAACCTGCTGGCGCTCAACGCCGGGGTAGAGGCCGCACGCGCCGGTGACGCCGGGCGGGGCTTTGCGGTGGTCGCCAGCGAAGTGCGCGCGCTGGCGCAACGATCGGCCGAGGCCGCCAATGATATCAAGACGCTGATCACCAGTTCCGGCCGCCAGGTGACCACCGGGGTGGCGCTGGTGGCGGAAACCGGCAACCTGCTGGCCAAAATCGTGGGCGAGGTCGCGGACGTCAACATCAGCATCGCCGACATCGCCGACAGTGCCGAAGATCAGGCAGCCAGCCTGAAACGGGTGAGCAGCGCGGTGGTCGGCATGGACCGGGTGACCCAGCACAACGCCGCCATGGTCGAACAAGCGACCGCCGCCGCGCGCAGCCTGGTGGCAGAGGCGACCACGCTGCGCAACGCCGCGCAACAGTTCAGGATCGGCGGGCGCGGGCAGGCGATCATCGATGCCGCCGCAGCCGATGTGTTTCAGCCGCTGCGCCGCAGGGCCTGAACACAGGCATCACGCCCCTGCAAACGGGTCGGTCGCGGCATCGCCCGATACCAGGCCCAGCCGCACGATATGCCCGCGCCACCACACCAGCCCGGCCACCAGCCAGACCGTGCCCAGCACCAGCGCCGCGTGGTTCATGCCCGACAGAATCGCCCCCACCACCATGATCCCCAGCACCGGGGAAACCACGTGGAACAAGGGATTGCGCGCGGGCGCCCTCGCAAAGTGCACCAGCACGCAGACATGGATCAGCGCAAAGCCGAACAGCGCGCCAAAATTGACGAGCGCGGCCAGCTGATCCATCGCGTTGCGCAGCCACAGCGCCACCGCCAGCGACACCACCGTCGATACCAGCATGGCAATATGCGGGGTGTTGTGGCGGGGGTGCAGCCGCGCCAGCGGCGCCGGCAATTGCCGGTCGCGCGCCATCGCATACATCACCCGCGCCACCCCCACCTGCATCGGCAGCGCATTGCTTAACCCGACCAGCATGGCATAGGCCCAGGCCAGCGCGATCCCCGACCACACCCCGCCCAATTGCCCGGCCAGTTCATAGGCGGCCGAATCCAGGCTGCGGAAATGCGCACCCACCATGGCGTTGCCCAAAATCCACGTCGCGGCCACAAACAGGCTGGTCGCAAAGGCCAGCACCAGCAGGATCGCGCGGCCCAGCGTTCGCCCGCTGCGATCGGCGGTATCCTCGGCCAGGGTGGATACCGCGTCAAAGCCCAGAAACGACATGACGCAGATCGATGTGCCCGCCAGCACCGCAGGAAGATCAAACGGCAGATGAAAAAACGGGGCCATCCCCAGCCCGGCGGGGCCATGGGCGCGCAGTTGCACTGTGGCCGCCAGCGCCATCAGCGCGATCATCACCAGCACTTGCGCAATCACCGCGCCGAACGACACCCGCGTGGTGGAGCGCACCCCGAACCAGTTGACCGCAGTGGTGAACACCGCCAGCAGCACGATCCACACCCCGCGATCGATCCCCGGCATCAATTCGCCCAGCGCCACCGCCATCACCACATAGACGAACGCCGGGATCAGCAGATAATCGAGCAGGATCATCCAGCCCGCAAAAAACCCGGCAAACGGCCCCAACACAGCGCGGGCAAAGCCATAGACCGACCCGGCGCTGTGCACTTCGCGCACCATCGCGGCATAGCTGAACGCGGTAAACGCCATGCACACACCGCCCAGCAGATAGGCCAGCGCAATCAGCCCGCCCGACGCCGCCCACACCAGCCCCAGCGTCGACAGCACCCCGACCGGGGCAATATAGGCCAGGCCATAGGCAACCAGATCGCGCAAGGTGAGCTGGCGATGAAAACCCTGCGCTTCGCCTGCCGGCGTGGTGCCGGTCACGCTGCGCCGGCCACAAAACCGGTCAGCACGGCGGCGACATTGATGCCGATATCCGCCACCGCATAACCGCCCTCCATCACGAACAAGGTCGGCCGGCCCAGGCTGGCAATGCGCTGGCCGATCGCGGTGAAATCATCCACGCGCAGTTTGAAATGGCTGATCGGGTCTTCGGCAAAGGTATCGACCCCCAGCGACACCACCAGTGGATCGGGCGCAAATGCCGCAATACCGGCAATCGCCTGATCCAGCGCGGCCAGATAGTCGGCGCCGCTGGTACCCCACGGCAGCGGATAATTGCGGTTGGCACCCAGCCCTTCGCCCGCGCCGCATTCATCGGCATGGCCCAGAAAATAGGGGTATTCGACCTGGGGATCACCATGCAGCGAGGTGAAATAGACATCGCCCCGCTCGTAAAAAATGTCCTGCGTGCCGTTGCCGTGGTGATAATCGACATCCAGCACCGCAACCCGCGCGGCGCCATGATCGCGCAAATATTGCGCAGCCAGCGCCGCGTTGTTGAGATAGCAGAACCCGCCCATGGTGCGCGCGCTGGCATGGTGCCCGGGCGGCCGGCACAGCGCAAAGGCGCTGGCCGCGCCGCCGGCGATGGTCTGTGCCCCGGTCAGCGCGCAATCGGCGGCGGAACGCACCGCCGTCCAGGTGCCGGCGGTGATCGGGCCGGAGGCATCGACTGAATAGAACCCCAGCTTGCCATCGATATGCTGCGGCGGCACATCGCGGCGCAATCCGCGCGCGGGCCAGGTGGCGGGCAAGGCATCGCCGGTTTCGCCCAGCGCCGTCCATTCATCCCAGGCGGTTTCCAGAAAGGTCAGGTAATCATCGGCGTGCACGCGCGCCAGCACGGCGCGGTCAAACCGGTCGGGCGCCACCACATCACCAAGCCCTGCCGCGCGCACCGCTTCCAGCACCTGATCCACCCGCGACGGCATTTCGAAACAGGGAACCATGCGGCCGCGATACAGTTCGGCCGCGCCATGGTGCAACCGATGGTCATCGCTATAAATTGTCAGCATCGCCCGTCCCGAATTCGCATGATCACAGAACGTGCGAACCTGCCCGCTGGCCCCCGGCAATGCAAGCCGGCGTGACGACAGGCAAACAACTAGGGGGTGTCAGTGGTAGCGTCCAAACGCTTCGGCCGGCACGCCTTCGAGCTGGCGCGCACAGACGGTCAGCTGGCCCTGGTCAAACGTCAGCTGGTTGAACGTGGGCGGGGTGGTGCGCAACCGTTGCGACAGCGTGCCCGCGCCGATCATCCGCACCGGGCCGCTGGCGGTCGGGTTGACCATATCAAACGCATCGTGAACATGGCCCGACAGCACCCCCAGCACGCCGCGCTGCGCCAGGGCAGCCAGGGCACGGTTGCCGCCATGGGTCAGCGCGCGGCCCTGCGTGCCGACCTCCACCAGCGGATGATGGCAAGTGACCAGCACCGGCAGCCCGGGCGGCAAGGCGTCGATCTGTGCCAGCGCGTGCGCCAGCGCCGCGGTGCCGACCGTGCCGCGTGACCAGTTCAACCGCCATTGCGCCGCGGCCGTGGTCGGCAGCCGCACGATTGCCAGCGCATCCATGGCCAGCCCGTCCAGCAGCAAGGGCCGGGTGACCGTGGCCTCCAGCGCGCGAAACCGGCGATAGGGATCGATAAACCGTTCGACCGGGTTGAAATAGGGCAGATCATGGTTGCCGGGATCGATCCGCACCGGCGCGTCCAGCGCGCCGATCCAGCGGGCGGCCGCGGCAAATTCGCGGGACCGCGCGCGCATGGTCAGATCGCCGGTGATGATCACGCCATCGGGCGCCTCATCACGCACCAGCCCCGCCACCCAATCCAGCGCGCGGCGGTCTTCCAACCCGAAATGCAGGTCGCTGATGTGGAACAGGCGGATCATGTCCGCCGCCTTGCCGTGGGCATGGCCCGGCGGTCAAGTGCGATCCCGGCGCTGTTATACGAAGCTGCACTGGCGTGCAGTCATACCTCCCGCCCCGCCTCTCCACCCGACCACCAATGATAGCATCATGCTGTGGTGGTCGGGTGGGGAGGCGGGGCGGGAGGTATGAGCCGCGCTCAGCGCGGCCTCGTATCAAGCTGGGGCCGCACAAAACCGGCCCATGTCGTTAATGGGCTGCCGCCAGTGGTTGATCCGGTGGTCGCCGCGCCATGGCCATCGATCGAAGCACGGCTGCAACGCCGTGCCGGCCACGCCATACCCGATTTCAGCGAACGGCCCGGCGGGTGACGGAATTAAGCCCCCCGGAACCACCAGGTGCGGCCGGTCGTGACGGGCGGGGGAGCGTTGGAGGCGCGCCCCCGTCCGGACCAGCCAGCCTCCACCGCCGGCATCCCTGCCGCATATCAGGAGACCCATCATGTCCCATCCCAATGCCTGGCGCCGCGCGATGTACGCCGGACTGGCGCTGATCCCCGCATGCGCGCTGGCCAGTGCCCCCGCGCACGCCGCGCCCACCCACGCCAGTTCCACTCTGGCCGCACAAGTTCAGGCCGCGCCGGATGCCGGCAATGCCGACACCGACTTGCGCAAATTGACCGTGCGCTATCCCGATCTGGACCTGACCACGGCGCGCGATCGCGCCAGGCTGGAAACCAGGATCACCCGCGCGGCGGCGCTGGTGTGCGGCAACGATGACGGATACCTGTCGATCGCCACCGATGCGGAAGGCCGGCGGTGCTATTACGATGCGCTGGCGCGCGCGCATGCGCACCTGGCTGCCAATGCCCAGGCACGGACGCTGGTCAGTCGTTAAACAAAGCTGCACTGACGTGCAGTCAGACCTCCCGCCCCGCCTCGCGAGCCCGACCACCACAGCATGATGGTATCATTGGTGGTCGGCTCCTCGGCAAAAACGTCCCCCGGACGTTTTGTGCTCTTCGTCGCGGGAGGCAGGGCGGGAGGTCTGAGACGCGCGTAGCGCGACCTGGAATTAGAGGGTCAGTCGTTGGAAATGGCGCCGCTATAGCCGCTCATGACCAGATCGGCGCGGTCGCGCCAGGTCAGTTCACGCGGGCCCAGCACGCGGTCATCGGCGGCGCGAATGGTGATCGATGCAATCGGCAGGCCATCGCGCACATCGCACAGCACCGGATTGCTGGGCACGCCCAGCGCCCATTTTTCGCCCCACTGGCGCAGTGCGAGCATCGCCGGCAACAGGTCGTAACCCTTTGCGGTCAGGCAATATTCTACCCGGCGGCGGTCATCGGCGCACGGTTCGCGCACCAGGATACCCGCTTCGACCAGCCGCGCCAGCCGGTTGGACAGGATATTGCGCGCGATGCCCAACTGATCGAGAAATTCTTCGAAATGGCGCAGGCCGTTAAAGGTCGCGCGCAGAATCATGAAGGACCAGCGTTCGCCCATCACCTCCAGCGCCAGCGGCAGGCCGCAACCCGCCACAAACGTCAGCGGTTCGCGCAGCTTGGGCGCCAGCGTAATCGGATCAAGCGTTTTGGGCGCATGCGCGGTGGGCTCATGAGCGGGGGATTCTTGAATGTCGGGGCCGTGCAGGACAGTCATGATTTGGTCTCATATACCACAATGGCGGGAAATATAAGGTTCCTTGTTGCCGCGCATACCCCTCGCGGGCCGGGGTCAGGCGCAACCCGTAGCGGCAGTCCACGATTTTCGGTTGGAATCTGCAACGCGTCTACTTAAGTTCCGAATCGAAACCTAATTTCAACTTGGCCCCGGCTGGCACCCGTCAGCTCTCAACTCACCTGCTCTCCAGCGGACCCGTCCACCACAGCACACCGGTGTGGACGCACGTTGGCACCTCAGGCCCCGGATCATCCCCCATCAACCGGGGATCATCCGGGGCCCTTTTCGTTTGGGGCCGGCGGGGCTATGGCGCAAGGACAATGGCATCCGCGTTGCGCACGATACTGCCGGTTCTGGCCGGGATCGCCCTGACCGCGGCGGGGCAACCGGCGGCATTGACGGCGGCACCACCCACCCACGGTGCACCGGGCCGCGAACGCCTGACCCCGCGCGACTTGCATGATCTGCGCTGCGCGGCGGCGGTGGCGATGGTCGCCACGCGGCAGGCAAACGGCGATGCCGCCGCACTGGCGCTGCCGCCGCTGGGCATTCGCGGACAACGTTATTTTGCGCTGACCGGCGAACGCATTGCTGCCGCAACCGCGCTGTCCGCCACCGTGCTGCGCGATGTGCTGACCGAGGCGGCGCAAGGCCTGGCGCATGAGGGCGCGACCGCCGTGGCGCAGGCGTGCCTGGCCGATGTGGATGCGGTGGTGCCGCCGCGCCCGGCGCCCGATGCGCTGGTCTGCCACGCCATGCTGGGGGTTTACGCCGAGGTGCTGACCGCGCGCGATGCCGGCAGCGCGCTGGCGGCGACGCTGGCGCGCGAATCGCTGGCGCTGGCCCCGGCGGCGCGGGCGCTGCTGGCGGCACGGAGGATTGATCCCGCCGGGCAGGCCGCGACGATCGACCAGGCGCGGGCCGCCGTGCGGCTGGCGTTGAATGGCGGGGATGGTGGTTCCGCACCAATCGATGCCGACGGTTTCGGCCAATGCCGCCATCTGGCACAAACCCCCCCAAAGACCGGTTGAACGCGCGCCCGCGCGACCCCAGATTGGGGCAGATACTGCCACGCACCGCCTATGGGAGACCCCGCCGATGCCCGACAAGCTTGTCCTGACCGACGCCGAATGGCGCGCACGCCTGACCCCCGAACAGTTTCACGTGCTGCGCCAGGCGGGCACAGAGCGCGCGTTCACCGGCAAATATGATCGCAACAAGGCCGCCGGCGATTATTTTTGCGCAGGGTGCGGCGCGCCATTGTTCGAATCCGACGCCAAATTCGACAGCGGCTGCGGCTGGCCCAGCTTTACCGCGCCGGCAGAGCCCGATGTGGTCAGCGAATTGACCGACACCACCCACGGCATGGTCCGCACCGAAGTGCGCTGCGCCCGCTGTGACGGCCACCTGGGCCATGTGTTTCCCGATGGCCCGGCGCCCACCGGCCTGCGCTATTGCATGAACAGCGCTGCACTGGATTTCAGCCCCAAGGATTAACGGGCACGGATTGACTGGCGCATTCTGCCCGTTACCCACCGGTTTCTGCCCGCCGGCGTGCACGCGCCGGTTCATCGTGGGTTACAACTGGCGCGGGCAGAGGCGTTGACGCAGGCGCCGGCAGGATTGATTTTTGCATACCGCGATGGTCGTCGGCCGCCCGATGAAGCACATCCGGCCGGGCGGCACAGCAACACGCGGGGGGGGAACCACAGCATTCCGATGGCCAAAAGGGACGAACCCCGTCGCGGATCGACCGTGGCCCGCCTGTTCAGGGGGCTGGTCATCTGGACCTTTGCGCTGCTGCTGCTCGCCGGGATGGGCCTGGCGGCGGCGGTGCTCGTCACCGCGCGTTCGCTGCCGGGCTATGAACGCCTGAAATCGGGCCAGGCCGGACACATGATCGTGGTGCGCGCGGCCGACGGATCGGAAATCGTCACGCTGGGGCCCAGTTACGGCAAATGGGTTCCGATCGCGCGCATGCCACGCGTCATGCAGGATGCGATGACATCGGTCGAGGACCGGCGGTTTCGCGACCATTGGGGGGTCGATCCGGTCGGCATCGCGCGTTCGGTGTGGGTGCGGGTGGAAAAGGGCCATTGGCGGCAGGGTGGTTCGACCATCACGCAACAATTGGCGCGCAACATTTTTCTCAACAACAACCGCACGTTCGATCGCAAGATCCGCGAGATCGTGCTGGCGCTGGCGCTGGAAACCAATTTCAGCAAGGACCAGATCCTCGAACTCTATCTCAACAAGGTCTATTTTGGCGGGGGCGCCTATGGCGTCGATTCAGCCGCGCGCAAATTCTTTGGCCATTCGGGCGAACAGCTGAGCCTGGCCGAGGCGTCGATCATCGCCGGGCTGGTCAAGGCGCCGTCGCATTATTCCCCCACCGCCGATGCCAAGGCCGCGGTCGATCGCGCGCAGATCGTAATCCGCACCATGCAGGAGGCGGGCACGATCACGCCGGCGCAGGCCGAGGCGGCCAACCTGAAAGAGGTCAAGCTGGCGCAGGAAGCGGGGCAGAATTCGGCGCGCTATTTCACCGACTGGGTGTTGCCGCAGCTGGACCAGATCCTGCCCGACAACGATCAGCAGATCGAGGTGTGGACCACGCTTGACCCGCAGGCGCAGCGCGCCGCGACCGAGGCGATTGTCGCCAATGTGCCAAAGGATGCACAAGGCGCGCTGTTCAGCGTCGATCGCGATGGCGCGGTGCTGGCAATGGTCGGCGGCACCGATTATGTCACGTCGAACTACAACCGCGCCACCAACGCCGTGCGCCAGCCGGGTTCGGCGTGGAAGCTGTTCGTCTATCTGGCCGCGCTGGAAGCGGGGTACAAACCCGATGACAAAGTGGTCGACGAACCGGTCACCATCGAAGGGTGGAGCCCGCGCAATTCGGGCGGCAAATATGCCGGCCAGATCGATGTGCGCACCGCCTTTGCCTATTCGAAAAACACCGTCGCGGCGCAATTGGGCAACGAAATCGGGTTTGGCGCGGTCGCCAACATGGCGCGCCGGTTCGGCATCACCACGCCCGTTGCCACCAACCCGTCGATGGTGCTGGGCACCAGCGATGTGCGCATGGTCGACATGGTCCGCGCCTTTGCCGAAGTATCGGCCAAGGGCGCGGCGGTCACCCCCTATGGCATCCGCAAGGTGACCACCACCGAGGGCGAAGTGCTGTACAGCCACCGCCCCGACCCGGTTCAGCAGCTGGTGCCGGACTATGTCGCAGCCGGCATCACCGATCTGTTGCAGACCGCAGTGGCCATCGGCACCGGGCGCGCGGCGCAGATCGGCCGGCCGGTCGCGGGCAAGACCGGGACCACGACATCGAACAAGGATGGCTGGTTCCTGGGCTTTTCCAGCGGCATTTCGACCGGCGTGTGGATGGGGCGCGATGATGCGCATCCGGTCCCCGGGCTGCAGGGTGGTACTGCGCCGGCGCGCGCGTTCGCGGCCTATATGCGCGTCGCCACTGCCAAGCGCCCGCCCGAAAAATTCCAGACCGATCTGAAAATGCCGTCGCAACAGCTCGAACCCGATGACGAAACGCTGCAGAACAGCCCCGACAGCTATTTCTATGTCGATCCCGATGGCAACATCGCCAACCATCAGCCAGTCGCGCCCGATGCCGGCGAAGCGTTGCCGCCGCGCCCGCGCGATGACACCGTGCCCGTCCCCGACGATCAGGGTCAGGCCGCCAACAATGAATTCCTTGATCGCGCTACTGGCGCACCGCCAGCCACGCGCCGCAACATCCCGCGTGGCGCGGCGCCCGGACGACCGCCACCGGCCCACCCCGGCATCGGCAACTAACGTCCGATTACAAGCGCCTTTTGGCAAAAAGCGTCGCGATTTTCGGACAATAGCAATCATGGTCGCCAAGTGCCGGGCATCGTGCTAGGCGGCGCGAAGCACGGCCCGGTCGCACGCGACGGGGTTTGGCGCGCAACTGCGCCGGAATGACAGCGAGGTTTGAAGGTCGCATAGATGGCAGGATACAAGGAACCGGGTTTTGCGGATCGCGTGGCAGCAGCGGCCAAAGCGCGCGAAAGCGCGCTGGCGCGCCTGAAGGACAAGCCCGCGATCGACCCAGCCGTGGTGGCCGAACGCATCGCCAGGGAACAGGAACGCGCAGCCGCACAGGCGGCCCGGTCGGCCGAACGCGCCGCGGAACGCGAACGGCTGCGTGAAGAGGCCAAAGCAAAGAAGATCGTGCCACCCGCGCCCGAACCGGTCCCGCAATTGTCCGAGGCCGAACGCAAGGCCGCACGCGATGCCAAATACGCCGCACGCAAGGCGCGCAAGTCATCGAACTAGACGCGCACACTGCGCCGGACCGCCTTACGCTGGATGGCCACGACCAGATCGCCAGCGCGACCGTGCCCGACGGGGCGCTGTTGCGGCTGGTGCAGCGCGGCGATGCGTTCACCATCCTGCTGGACCGCACCGAACTGATGAGCACGCGCGCCAGCGGTTCGGAAGAGGCGCTGGCAACGATGACCTGCGACCGCCTGCGCGGGCGACCCGCGCCCGATCTGCTGGTGGGCGGGTATGGCATGGGTTATACGCTGCGCGCGGCGCTGGCGGTGCTGGATGTCGATGCCAGCGTGACCGTGGCCGAACTGGTGCCAGAGGTGATCGATTGGGCGCGCGGGCCGATGGCGGCGCTGACCGCCGGGTGCCTGGATGACCCGCGCGTGACCCTGGTGGGCGATGATGTCGCGATGCTGATCGATGCGGCGCGTGATGGTTATGACGCGATCCTGCTGGATGTCGACAACGGCCCCGAAGGGCTGACCCGCCGCATCAACGACCACCTGTACACCGCGCAAGGGCTGGATGCGGCGCGCGCGGCGCTGAAACCGGGCGGCGTGCTGGCGGTATGGTCGGCGTTTCCCGATCCGGCGTTCGCCCGGCGGCTGGCCGATGCCGGGTTTGCGGTCACCGAAACCCCGGTCAGCGAAGGCGGCGATGATGAAGAGGCGCTGCACATGATCTGGTTCGCGCAACGGCCCGACAAAATCTGACCAAAAAGAAGGGCGGCGCCGTTGACCCGGCACCGCCCCCTTTTTTGCAACAAATCCGATCAGCGCAGGCGGATCGGAAAATAGAACGGCGGCTGGCCGCGGCGCTGGATGCGCAGCAGCACCGCTTCACGGTTTTCGGCCTTGGCCTGTTTGACCAGCGCATCAAGCTCGGCGCGGCTGGTGACCGGCTTGTAATTGGCCGACAGGATGATGTCGCCGCGTTGCAGGCCCTTGGCCGCGGCATCGCTCGATTCATCGACCTCGGTGATCACCACGCCCTTGATCGTTTCGTTCGCGCCCAGCTGGCGGGCGATCTGCGGAGTGACCGGGATGACGCCAAAGCCCAGCGCCTGTTGAATCGACGGACCGGCGGCATGCGGCTTTTGCCCGCTGCCCGGGCCGAAGTCTTCGTCCTGGCCCTGATCGGGGTCGGCGGCCGCCGCCTTGGCCAGGTCTTCCTCGCTCGGGCGTTTGCCAACCACGGCGTTCAGCGTCAGGTGCTGGCCGTCGCGGATGATCGCCACCGGCACGTGTTTGCCTGGCTGGGTGTTGGCGACGATATACGACAGCGATTGTTCGGGCGTGACATCCTTGCCATCGACGCTGACCACAACATCGCCCGGCTGCATGCCCGATTTGGCCGCGCCCTGGCCAGGTTCGACCGACTGCACAAATTCACCACGCCGTTTGGCCAGGCCGAGCGAGGCCGCCAGATCGTCCGACAGCGGCTGGATGCGCACACCCAGATAGCCGCGTTCGATCGCCACGCCCTTCATCAGTTTTTCAACGATTGGCGCGGCGGTTTCCGCCGGGATGGCAAAGCCGATGCCGACGCTGCCGCCGGTGGGCGAAAAAATCGCGTTGTTGATGCCGATCACGTTGCCGCGCATGTCGAACATCGGCCCGCCCGAATTGCCCCGGTTGATCGATGCGTCGGTTTGCAGATAGCGGTCATAAGCGGAACCGGTGCCAGTGTTGCGATAGACCGCCGAAATGATCCCCTGCGTCACCGTGCCGCCCAGCCCGAACGGATTGCCGATGGCGATGACCCAGTCACCCACCCGCGCTTTGTGCGAATCGCCGAACCGCACGAATTTGAACGGCTTTGGCCCGGTGATCTTCAGCACGGCGAGGTCCGATGCCGCGTCCTTACCCACCAGCTTGGCCGGGTAATCGGTGCCATCGGTCATGGTGACGGTGATCGATTCGACCTCACCCGCGCCTTCGGCCGTGATCACGTGGTTGTTGGTGACGATGTAGCCGTCGGCCGATACCACGAAACCCGATCCCAGCGACTGCGCTTCACGCGTCTGGCCGCCACCGCCGGGCGCGCCGCCCTGGCCGCCTGGGCCACCCTGGCCGCCGAACATGTCGCCAAACGGGGTCCCGGCAAACGGGTTGGTGGTGGCGACCTTCACGCGCTGGCGCGTGGAAATGTTGACCACCGCCGGCTGCAGCAATTGCGTCAGATCGGCAAAGCTGGTCGGTGCGCCGGCGCGGGGAACCACCGCCTCGATCGCGGCGCTGTCGTTCTGGGCAACCTGCGCGCCGGCGGGCAGGCCGGTCACCAGCGTGACGGCGCAGCCGGCAAGGAGCAGCGCCGAAGTAACTCCATAAGCGTATCGCACGTGTCCTGATCCTCTATCGTTCAACCTGTTGGCGTAGGGACTTTTGCGAATCCGCCGCGCCTGAGGGCCCTGAAATCTCTTGTACAGCATGAACGGGGTTTGAATGCCGCGACAGCACTATTTGCCCCTGAATTGCCGCAGATAGGTGTTGTCCGGCGACAATACGAGAGTGGCGTGGTTGCCCTTTTGCACAAAGGCGGCGTCATAGCTTTGCATGGCGCGATAGAAGTCGTAAAATTCCGGGTCTTTGCCGAAACTTGCCGCATAGATCTGGCCGGCGCGCGCCTCTGCATCGGCGCGGATCAGGCTGGCTGCGCGGTGGCCTTCGGCGGTGATCGCGGCGGCATCGGCATCGGCGCGCGCTGTCATCGTGGCAATCGCGCCATCGATCGGCGCGCCATCGGGCCAGGTAACGCGCGACAGCCCCAGATCGACCACCGTCGCGCCATAGCGCGCAATTTCGCGATCAAGGCCGGCGCGCAACGCCGCATCGCCGCCCGCACGCACCAGTGCCAAGACGGCGGGCAGGTCGGACTGTGCCACCTGGCGCCGCAACACTGTCATCAGCATCGCGCGCATCGCCTCATCCGCATCGGCGGGCGTGCCCAGCGCCTGGTAAAAGCGCACGGGATCGGTCACCCGCCACACGGCAAAGCCATCGATCGCCAGCGCCGTGCCATCGCGGGTGGCAATCGCCGCGCTGTGCGGCCCGAGGCCCTGCGTGGTGGTGGTCTGCGCGCGGCGGTCAAGCCACACCACGCGTTCGACCAGCGGCATATGCCACGCCAGGCCAGCAGACGCGCGCGCCGCAGGGCCGGTCGCCGCCGGATCGATCAGCCGTACCGGTTGCCCCAGCCGCAGCACCAGCGCGGCGCGATCGGGCGGCACCGGCAGTGCCGCCGCGAACGCCAGCGCCGCCATCGCGAAGAGCGCTGCTGACAGCGGGACGCGGCGATCAATGACCATTGGTCGCCGCCCCGCCATGCGCCGCGTCCGTACCGGCGGGAACCGGCGGCGGCAGGGTAACCGTGGTGCCGGGGGCATCGACGATCACCGTGGTGTTCTGCCCCAGCACGCGTTCCATCGTCGCGTAATAGATCTGGCGCCGGGTCACGGCAGGGGCGCGGGCATATTGGTCATGCACTTTGTCAAACGCCGCTGCATCGCCGCTGGCACGGGTCACTGTCTGGCGCGCCCAGCTGTGCGCCTGCACCGCCTCGGTCGCGGCATCGCTGCGCGCGGTGTTTACCGCGCGGAATGCGTCGGCCGCACGCGCGGGCGGGTCGGCGCGGCGCAGATCGACACCATCGATGACAATGCCGGCATGGTCGCGGTCGAGCATGGCCTGTAACCGATGCGCCGCGGCCGGGCCGATGGTGGCGCGCCCCGGGCCGATCACCGCGGCAAAATCGACGCTGGCCACCACGCTGCGCATCGCTGCATCGGCCGCCAGCCGCAAGGTGAGATCGGGATCGGCCAGCCCCAGCGCATGCGCCTGCAGATCACGGATGCGCCAGCGCACATCCCACGCCACATCGGCCAATGCGCCATCACGCGTCAGCAGCAGGTGCTCTCCGCCGCTGTCGGGCACGGCCAGATGGCGCACGCCGGTCACATTTTCGATACGCACCGCGCCGATTGGCCAGGGCCAGCTGAGCGCCAGACCAGGGCCAAGCGTCGGCCCCCAGGCGCCGGCGGTGGCGACGATCGCCTGTTCCTGCACACCGACCGGATGCACCGTGGTCGCCGCCAGCCCCGCCAGCACCAGCGCACCGCCCAGCCACGGCAACCACCGCGATGCCGGTCCGCTGCCGAAGGGGCGCAAGGTGACCGGGGGCAAGCGGCGTGCCAGCCACGCCGCCGCCCGCGCGCCCGGCAGCGGAGCGACAGGACGCAACGCCGACCGCGCGGGCTGACGCACGCGTGAATGGTGCCACGGCCCGGGCGCGTTCACCCGCAGTGGCGCGCTGGCCGCGACCCCGTCCACCGCATCGGCGGCGGGCGCATCCGGGGCAACGGCGGCGCGTGGTCCGTCGTGGTGGGCCACGCCCGAACCATCGTCCGCCGGGCCGTCGGTGGCCTTGCCCGTGTCGAGTCCGTCCATGACCATGGTTATAGGGCGCGGCCGGTCACAAAAACAGGTCTCGCTCCCATTTTTCCTTTGCTAGGGGGGAACGACTGAACCGAAACGACACATGAAACCGGAATCGCACAACAATGGATGACAGGACAGCGCTGGAACAGGCCCTGCGCGGGGTGGCCGGCGCACGGGTGCAGGCGGTGCGCGCCGGCACTGACGGATCGGCCAGCGTGGTGATCGATGCCGAAGGGCTGGACGATGCCGCGCGCGCCGCGCTGGAACGCGGGCTGATCGATGCGGCGGCGCAGGCCGGGGTTGCCAGTTTGCGCGTGGGCATGAGCGCCAGCCGGCGACGGCGGCGGATTATCGCGGTCGGTTCGGGCAAAGGCGGCGTGGGCAAATCGACGCTGTCGGCCAATCTGGCGATTGCACTGCACCGGCTGGGCCGCAAGACCGGGCTGGTCGATGCCGATATCCACGGGCCATCGCAAGCGCGGCTGTTCGCGACCGAGGACCAGACCCCGCAGGCGCAGGGCAAAGTGCTGTTCCCGGTGATGAGCCGGTTCGGGGTGCCGATGCTGTCGATGGCGCATCTGGTGCGTCCCGGCCAGCCGATCGCGTGGCGCGGGCCGATGGCCGGCAATGCGCTGGGCCAGCTGATCGATGCCGACTGGGGCGCGGCCGAGGTGATCGTGGTCGATCTGCCGCCGGGCACCGGCGATGTGCAATTGACGATGTTGCAGAAACACAAACCGGCCGGCGCGGTGATTGTTTCCACCCCGCAGGATCTGGCGCTGATCGACGCGACCCGCGCGATCGGGCTGTTTGAACAGGGCGGCGTGCCGCTGATCGGCATGGTCGAAAACATGGCCGGGTATCTGTGTCCGCATTGTGGCGAAACCAGCGATCCGTTTGGCCACGGCGGGGCCGAGGCGGCAGCGCGCGACAAAGGCATGCCGTTTCTCGGCCGCATCCCGCTGGCCTTGGCGATTCGCGAAGGCAGCGACGCCGGTGAGCCACCTGCCGCCGGCGAAGGCCCGCTGGCCGAAGCCTATCTGGCGATCGCGCGCCAGGTCGCGCACTGGCTTGATCACAACGGCTGACCTGCGATGGCGCCCCGCCAAATCATGATCCACGCCATTTCGCGGCGCACCGTGCTGATCGGCGCGGGTGCGGGCGGCGCGCTGGTGATCGGGCTGGCGCTGGTGCCACGCCATTTTCGCCCGCCGCTGGTGGCGGGCGAAGGCGACCATGTGATCGACGGGCTGATCCGCCTGTCGCGCGATGGCACGATCAGTGTGGCGGTGCCGGCGACCGAACTGGGCCAGGGCGTGACCACGCTGGCGGCGCAGATCGTGGCGGTTGAACTGGGCGCAGACTGGCGCCGCGTGGGGGTGGAGCCGGCACCGCTCAGCCCGTTTTATGCCGATCCGGTGATTGCCGCAGAATGGGCCGGGATGTGGCTGCCGCGCGGGATCGCCGGCATGCCCTGGGTGGGAGGTGCACTGGGCGACGCGCTGGCCGGGGCGCCGGGGGATACGCTGACGCGGCTTGAAGCCGATCGCGCGCCCGTGCTGATCACCGCCTGTGGCACCACGCTGGCGGCGTTCGAACCGCGCCTGCGGCTGGCCGCTGCCAGCTTGCGCACCGCGCTGGTCGCTGCCGCCGCGCGCAGCGGCGGGGTGGCAGAGGCCGATTGCGACACCCGCGACCACCATGTCGTGTGTGGCAAGCACCGCTGGGCGTTTGCCGCGCTGATCGACCTGGCTTTGGCCGGGGCGCGGGCCGGGCCGCCGCCGGGCGCGGCGCCGTTGCGGGCCAATCCCGCGCGCGAAAATGCCGATGCCCCGCCCGGGCCAGCGGTGGCGCCCGCCTTTCCGCGTATCGACCTGCCCGCCAAGGTCGATGGCAGCACGGTCTATGCCGCCGATGTGCGCCTGCCCGGCCTGGTCTATGCCGCGATTGCGCAAGGGCCACAGGGGCATTGCCGGCTGGCCAGCCACGATGTGGCAGCGGCGGCCGGGGTGGCGGACCTGATCACGGTGGTCAATACCGACCGCTGGCTGGCGGCGGTGGCCAGGACCTGGCACGCGGCCAGCCGCGCGCTGACCGCGATGGAGCCACGGTTCCGCATCGATCCGCACGAACAGGGCCGGGTGGTGGACAGCGACGCGACCGAGGCCGCAATCGACACCGCGCTGCACCATGGCGGGCCCAGCCGGATCGACAGCATCGGCGACGCCGATGCCGTGCTGACCAAACCGGCGCTGACCGCGACTTATGTGGCGGAACCGGCGCTGCACGCACCGCTGGAAACCGCCTGCGCCACCGCACGGATCATGCACGGACGGCTGGAACTGTGGATTGCCAGCCAGGCGCCAGAGGCAGCGGCGCGGGCCGCCGCGCGCGGCGCCGGGCTGCCGCGCCATGCGGTCACGGTTTATCCGCTGCCTGCCGGGGGCAGCTTTGACGCGCGGCTGGATGCACGAATCGCCGAACAGGTGGCGGTGATCGCGCGCAAGATCGATCGCCCGGTGCAATTGACCTGGTCGCGCTGGCAGGAAACGCTGGCCGGGTTTCCGCGCGCGCCGATGGCAGCGAGCCTGAGCGCCAGTTTTGACCCGGCGCGGCAACGCCTGATCGGCTGGCGCGCGCGGCTGGCCTCTCCGCCCTGGGCGATCGAGGCGGGGGCACGGCTGTTTGGCGGGATGAACGCCGCCGCCGCACAAGGGTTGGCGCGTGACTGCGCCGACCCGCTGGCGGTGGCGGGCGCGCTGCCGGTCTATGCCATCCCCGACCGGGCGGTTGACCATGTGCCGGCAGCGATCAGCCTGCCGGTGGGCCGGATGCGCGGCGGTGCGCACGCGCTGACCGCGTTCTTTACCGAAAGTTTCATCGATGAATGTGCGCATGCGGCGGGCGCAGAGCCGCTGTCGTTCCGCGCCGCCATGCTGGGGGAAGAACCCCGGCTGGTCGCCTGTCTGGAAGGGGTGGCGCATCTGGCCACCTGGGGCGGCGGGGGCGGCGGATCGGGCCAGGGGCTGGCCTGCCACCGGCTGGCTCTGACCGCGCCAGAGGGCGTGCGCACCGGTTATATCGCGGTCATCGCCAAGGCCCGCGTGCTGACCGCGGCGGGCGGGCCGGCCGTGCATGTTGAAAATCTGGCCGCATGTTGCGATATTGGTCGCGTGGTCAACCGCGACATCGCCCGCCAGCAGATCGAAGGCGGGCTGCTGTTCGGGATGGCGCTGGCGACCGGTGCGGGCACGCGCTGGGCGCTGGGGCTGCCGCAGGCGGCGCGGCTGGGCGATCTGCGGCTGCCGCTGCTGGCCGATTGCCCCAAGGTCGATATTGCCTTTGCCGTCAGCGACGCCGAACCATTCGATCCGGGCGAACTGGGAATGGTTGCGGTGGCGCCGGCGATCGGCAATGCACTGTTTTCCGCCAGCGGCACACGCTTTCGTCGTCTCCCGTTCCTCACACAAGGCCCGTCATGACCCAGCCACCTGTTACGGCCCCTGTTACGGCGTCTGCACCGGCCGCCGCGCCGCAGCCGCCGCACTGGCCCGCCGACCATCCGGCCGTGGCCACGGGCCGCATCGGCGTGCTGGTGGTCAATCTGGGCACCCCCGATGCGCCCGAAACCGGCGCGGTGAAGCGCTATCTGCTGCAATTCCTGTCGGACAGCCGCGTGGTCGAAATTCCGCCGCTGATCTGGCAGCCGATCCTGCGCGGGATCATCCTCAACACCCGGCCAAAAAAATCCGCGCATGCCTATGCCCAGGTGTGGACCAAGGACGGATCGCCGCTGGCATCGATCACCATCGCGCTGACCGCGGCGCTACAAGACCGGCTGGGCCCCGCGGTGGTGGTGCGCCACGCCATGCGCTATGGCCGGCCGGCGATCGCCGCCGAACTGGATGCGCTGGTGGCGCAAGGCTGCGAACGCGTGCTGGTGATGCCGCTCTATCCACACTTTTCGGCGGCGACCACCGCCAGCGTGCTCGACGATGTGGCGCGCTGGGTGCTGCGGACACGGCGCCTGCCCGCGCTGCGCACGGTGCCGCCCTGGCACGATGATCCGGGCTATATCGCGGCGCTGCACCATGATCTGTCGCGGCAGATCGATGCGCTTGATTTTGTGCCCGAAGTCCTGCTGCTCAGCTATCACGGCATGCCCGAACGCACGCTGCACCTGGGCGATCCGTACCATTGCCATTGCCGCAAGACATCGCGTCTGCTGGGCATGGCGTTTGCGCAAAGCCATCCCGGGCTGCGGCTGGAAACCACGTTCCAGTCACGCTTTGGCCGTGCCAAGTGGCTGGAACCGGCAACCGATGCCACCTTGATGGCAGAGGCCGCCGCGGGCACGCGCCGGCTGGTGGTGGCCGCCCCCGGCTTTTCCGCCGATTGCCTGGAAACGCTGGAGGAACTGGCGATCCGCGGGCGCGAAGAGTTCATGGGTGCGGGTGGCAGCGAATTTGCCGCGCTGGCCTGCCTCAACGCCGGCGCAGATGGCGCGAGCCTGACCGAGGCGCTGGTGCGGCGCGAACTGGCGGGGTGGATCTGAAGGGACGAAAACCGACTTGCCCTTCCCCACTGCTGACATTCGTGTCATTAGGGCGCGCGATAAAGACATCGGTGGGGAACAGGCGAACGTGGCAACCATAGCACAGGCAGACAGTGCACCCGCAACGCTGGCGCGGGCCAGCGATATCCAGTCCGAACGCGGCAATCCGCACTGGACGCGCCACCCTGGCGACCGTGCGCTTGACACCATCCCCGGTGATGATGGCTGGCCAGTGGTGGGTACGACGCTGACCCAGCTGGCCGATCCCGCCGGATTCAACCAGCGCATGGTTGCAGCGCATGGCCCGGTGTACCGCACGCGCAGTTTCGGACGGCGCGGGGTCAACCTGATCGGGCCGGATGCCAACGAACTGGTGCTGTTCGACCGCGACCGGCTGTTTTCCAACGAACAGGGCTGGGGCCCGATCCTGAACCTGCTGTTTCCGCGCGGGCTGATGCTGATGGACCACGATGCCCACCGCATTGACCGGCGCGCGCTGTCGGTGGCGTTCAAACCCGAACCGATGAAGGCCTATTGCGACCTGTTGAACCGCGATATCGCCGCTGGTGCGCAAAGCTGGGGCGCGGGCGCGGACCAGTTCGGCCTGCGCGTGTATGACGCGATCAAGGCGCTGACGCTGCAGACCGCCGCCACCAGCTTTCTGGGGCTGCCGCTGGGGCCAGAGGCGGAACGGCTGGGCCAGGCCTTCACCGCGATGGTCCAGGCCTCTGTGGCGCCCATCCGCCGGCCGCTGCGGTGGACAGCGATGGGCAAGGGCGTGGCCGGGCGGCGCATGCTGGTGACCTGGTTCACCCGCCTGCTGGACGAACGCCGCGCCGATCCGGGCCAGGACATGTTCAGCCAGTTTGCGCTGGCCCGCCGCGATGATGGCACGCTGTTGCCCGCCGACGTGGTGGTCGACCACATGATCTTTTTGCTGATGGCCGCGCATGACACCATCACCAGTTCGTTCACCACGCTGATTTGGCACCTGGCCTGCAACCCGGACTGGCAGGACCGCCTGCGCGCAGAGGCGGCCGCGGTGACCGGGACCACCCCCGGCGGCCCGGTGCCGGCATTGCCGCAGGACGCGCTGGCCCGCATGGAGCTGACCGATCTGGCATTCAAGGAAGCGTTGCGGATCATGCCGCCGGTGCCGGCGATGCCGCGGCGGGCCTTGCGCGATTTCACCTTTGGCGGTCATCACATCCCCGCCGGAACCACGGTGGGCATCAATCCCGCCGCGGTCCATGCAGATCCCGTGCTGTGGCCCGAACCTGACCGGTTCGATCCGCTGCGGTTCACGCCGGACAAAGTGGCTGCGCGCCACAAATATGCGTGGGTGCCGTATGGCGGCGGCGCGCATATGTGCCTGGGGCTGCATTTCGCGACGATGCAGACCAAGATCCTGACCCATCACGTCCTGTCCCGCTATCAGGTCAGCGTGCCCGACGGCTATGCCCCGCGCTGGCAGGCCTGGCCAATCCCGCGCCCGCGTGACGGATTGCAATTGGAATTGCGGCGAATCTGTTGACGCGCAGACACACGCCCGGTATGGGCCTGCGCTTTCCCGCGGGGCTTTCCCGCCTGCTGCGTCGCGCCGGTTGCGTGGGACCACCTTCTGGTCCCGGTCAACCGCCTGCCTGACGGAGCACGAGCCGGATCAACGCGACGCAAGTACACGTGCCCGATACCGTTCGGGATCAGCAGTTTTGGGGAGCCGCGCCACGCGGGTCCACCCTTTGGACGAGAAGCGAACACAGATATGGCCAACACGCCGCAAGCCCGCAAGCGCATCCGCCGCAACGAAAACCGTGCCGCCATCAATGGCGCGCGCCTGTCGCGCATCCGCACCTTCGTCAAAAAGGTCGAATCCGCGATCGAAGGCGGCGACAAGGTGGCCGCGGCCGACGCGCTGAAGGCTGCCCAGCCCGAACTGGCACGCGGGGTTGCGCGCGGCGTGATGCACAAGAACACCGTGGCACGCAAAGTGTCGCGCCTGTCCAAGCGAGTCGCCGCGCTCTGATTCGCATTCAGCGCGATTCACGACCTGCGGCGCGTCATCGGCGGGCATTTCTGGGTATCTATACCTAGATTCGGGTCACGGTCTGTCCGGCATAAGGCTGGCGTGTTTCACGCCAGCCTTTTTCGTGGGCGCGTCTGTGACAGAGCGATGACACCTGACCACAGTGTAAATGGCTGATTATCCGCGATTCGCACGCGTCAGAAAACAATACCGTGCAATTTCAGTTAGTTAAAAAATTTCGTAGGTGTCACGGGAGTCAAGGCCATTTATTTCAGATTCTTTGCGCAGTTCCGCTTGCGAATCTTGGCCACTCGCCAATAGACAGAGTTATCGGGGTGCGACGGGGGCCGTCCGACAGAGTCGGGTTCCCCCAATTTCGAAGATCACACACACTAGCCATAACCGGCCTGGTCAGACGCACTGTCTGCCCGGACAGGGCACCTTTGCCATCGCGCCGCATTGTCGGTTGCGACGCCTGAACGATGCGGGACTCCATGAAGTGAAAATCGACGATTACATGAATGGAGGTTCCGCACCGCGCGGCCAGGGTTTGTCCAACGCCCGTGGCAGCGCCGAGAACGCCCGCGGCAGCGCCGAGAACGCCCGCGGCAGCGCCGAGACCCCGCCAGCGCGCAAGGGGCGCGAGCCTGCGCCTGGCGATGACAGCGAAGCCGTCGGGCTCGCGGCCGATTGGGCCGACATCAGCCAGGGCCTGAAAAAGGATCTGGGGCCGCAGTTGCACAGCCAGTGGATCAAGCCGATCCAGGTCGGCAGTTTCTGCAAGGAAACCGGCACGCTCGACCTGTTCCTGCCCACCGAATTTTCCGCCAACTGGGTATCCGACCGCTTTGCCGACCGCCTGTCGCTGGCGTGGAAAATCGCCCGGTCCGAAGTGCGCCAGGTGCGCATCAGCGTCCACCCGCGCCGCCGTGCCATGCCCGACCTGCGCCTGCCGGATGAGGCCCCCGCCACCACGTTTGCCCAGCGCGCCGCCGCCCCGGCCAGCGCCGCCGAAGCCCTTGCAGGTGTGCAGAACGGCCTCGACCCGTCGCTGACCTTTGCCGAATTCGTGTCCGGCGCGGGCAACGTGCTCGCCGTCAACGCCGCGCAGCGCATGGCCGCGATCGAAACCCCGCAGTTCGCCCCACTCTATCTCAAGGCTTCGACCGGGCAGGGCAAGACCCACCTGCTGCACGCCATCGGCCACGCCTATGCCGCCGCCCGCCCCGGCGCGCGTATCTTCTACTGTTCCGCCGAACGGTTCATGATCGAATTCGTGCAGGCCATGCGCAGCCACGAAATGATGGAGTTCAAGGCCCGCCTGCGCGGCTTTGACCTGCTGCTGGTTGACGACATCCAGTTCATCATCGGCAAATCGAGCACGCAGGAGGAATTCCTCCACACCATCGATGCGCTGATGGGCGCCGGCAAACGCCTGGTCGTGGCCGCCGATCGCGCGCCCCAGGCGCTCGACGGGGTCGAACAACGCCTGCTGTCGCGCCTGTCGATGGGCCTGGTCGCCGATATCCAGCCCGCCGATATCGACCTGCGCCGCAAGATCCTGGAACACCGCCTGCTCCGCTTTGGCCCGTCATCGGTCCACAGCGCCGTGCCAGCCGACGTCATCGAATTCCTGGCCCGCACCATCAACCGCAACGTGCGCGAACTGGTCGGCGGCCTGAACAAGCTGATTGCCTATGCCCAGCTCACCGGCCAGCCCGTGTCACTGCAACTCGCCGAAGAACAGCTGACCGACATCCTGTCCGCCAACCGCCGCCGCATCACCATCGATGAAATTCAGCGCGCAGTCTGCCAGTTCTATCGCGTCGACCGCACCGAAATGGCCTCAAAACGCCGCGCCCGCGCGGTCGTCCGCCCGCGCCAGGTCGCCATGTACCTCGCCAAAGTGCTCACCCCGCGCTCCTACCCCGAAATCGGTCGCAAATTCGGCGGCCGTGACCATTCGACCGTCATCCACGCCGTGCGGCTGATCGAGGAACTGCGCACCCGCGATGCGGAAATGGACGGCGATGTGCGGACGCTGTTGCGCCAGTTGGAGGATTGAGGGGGGCCTCCGGCGGGCAAGGGCTATGGCCCTTGCATCCCTTTACTGTCCTGACCTGAGCGTCCTTGCGCTGTTGTGTCCAACCTTGGGGTCGGAAGACAATATTGCCGCTTTGCGGCGGGAAACAACCCACGAAGATGCGCGCGGTGCAAGACAGTTCAGGGATGCAAGGGCCACAGCCCTTGCCCGCCGGAGGCACCCCCTTAAACGCCCGCCGAAGGCATGATTGGCCTTCACTCCCTGAAAGCGCCCTACAAGCTCGCCAGCGCAACCCCGGAACGTCGGCGCCGCCACCACACCAGCACGGCAAGTCCCACCGCAAACAGCGCCCCCATCCCCGGTTCGGGCACTTCGGCGCCGCTGCCTGATGAGGTGGACGACGTGGTGCTGGTGCCGATCGGCGACGCGGGCAGGACATAGCCGGTGCCAAGCGTGCCGATGTGCATTTCGCCATTCTGGGTCAGGCTGCCGAACACGGCGGAACCCTGGATATAGTTGGCGGTGGTGGCGGTGGCGCGGGGGGCCAGCACCGATCCGCCCCAAGCGGTGGTGAGTGACAGCGCGGTGGCGTCGGGGAAATTCCAGATCACGCTTTGGCCAAGGTTGTTGGTGCCGCCGAGGAAATTCTGGCTGAGCGCGACCGAGGCGCCGGTGACGTTGACGACGACCAGGTTGGCGCCATTGGTGTTGAACTGGATCGCGCTCATCCCGGCCAGCTGGCTGGCGGTCAGGGTGAACACAGTCGGACTGCCAGGGGTGGAAGGCACGGTAAACACGCCGGTGCTGCCGTTCATGGCGACGCTGGCGGTGGGGGGCAGCTGGCCCAGCTGGTAGGACAGCCCGATCATGCTGGTGCCCAGCGCGCTGCCGTATTGGGTGAGGTTCTGGGAAAAGGCGGGGTTGCTGGCGTTAAGGCCGGAGACCACGGTGTTCTGGTTGACATTGGTGTTGCTGATCGACCCGCCGACTTGCACGGTCTGGACGGGGCCATTGAGGTTGAACCCGCTGGACACGTTGCCGCCGATCACCGCGCCCGACCCGTTGTTGAGGTTCTTGGTGCCGCCGGTCACGTTGCCGACCACGGTCAGCCCCGGCACGGTATAGGTTGATGCGGGGACGGCAGCGGAAATCTGGTAATTTGATGAATTGCCGACGAGATTGCCGCCCACGAATGTGCGGCCTTCGACTTCGGACGACGAATTGAGATCGCCCAGCACGACGAGATTGTAGGCATTGAGCGCGTCAAGGCCCAGGGGATCGGTCGCTGCCCCGGCCGGCGTGGCCGTAGTCAGGATCAGCGCCATTGGCCCGGCCGCCAGCATCATCATTGCAGTGCGCGCGCGCGCCATCGTCATTTCCCCGTTTGCAGACGGGGGCGCATTTACGCATCCGGCCTGCCAAGGCAAGCGCGAACCGTCAGACGTCGAGGTTGGCGACGTTGAGCGCGTTTTCCTGGATGAATTCGCGGCGCGGTTCGACCACGTCGCCCATCAGCCGGGTGAGGATTTCGTCGGTTACATCGGCGTCCTCGATCTTCACCTGCAGCAACAGGCGATGATTGGGGTCGAGCGTGGTTTCCCACAACTGGTCGGCGTTCATTTCGCCCAGGCCCTTGTAGCGCTGCACGGCCAGGCCCTTGCGCCCGGCGGCAAACACCGCGTCGAGCAATTGCGACGGGCGGCAGATCAGGTCAGAGGCGGCGGCAGGGCGAACCGGTGCGACGGTTTCTTCGTCGCCATCGGCAGCGGCGACCGGATCGGGCGCATCGGCGGCAGCGCCCGACATCCGCACGAGCCGCGCGGTGCCTTCGTAAACCTCTGCCTGTTCGCTGGCCAGCCGGTGCATCCGGCGCGCCTCCTGGCTGACCAGGAAGCCCGGTTCGATCACATGGTGGTCGGTCACGCCGCGCCATTGGCGTTGCACCAGATAGCCGCCCTCGGCCGCCTCTTGCGCGGACCAGCGCGCTTCGCGGTCCCCCAGATCGAGCCAGGCGGCGGTGCGCGCGAGCGCGGCGGCGCGCGCGACAGGATCGGTGGCAAGCGCAGGATCGAACGCCCCGGTCAGCGCCAGCGCTTCGACAATCGTGGGGTCATAGCGGCGCGGGACGAAGGCCATCAGGTCGCGCATTTTCAGCGCGTGGTCCATCAACGTGACCAGGTCGGCGCCGCCGCGCGCACCGCCGCGGGTTTCCAGCACGCGCCCCGCCAGCCCGGCATCGACCAGATAGCGATCGAGCGCGGCATTGTCCTTCAGATAGACTTCGCTGCGGCCCTTGGCGACTTTGTACAGCGGCGGCTGGGCGATGAACAAATGCCCGTGCTTGATGATTTCGGGCATCTGGCGATGGAAAAAGGTCAGCAGCAATGTGCGGATATGCGCGCCGTCGACATCGGCGTCGGTCATGATCACGATCTTGTGATAGCGCAGCTTGTCCAGGTTGAAATCGTCGCGGATGCCGGTGCCCATCGCCTGGATCAGCGTGCCGACCTCTTTGGACGAGATGATCCGGTCAAACCGCGCGCGTTCGACATTCAGGATCTTGCCCTTCAGCGGCAGGATCGCCTGGATCGTGCGGTCGCGGCCCTGCTTGGCCGAACCGCCGGCGGAATCGCCTTCGACCAGGAACAGTTCGCATTTCGACGGATCGCGCTCCTGGCAATCGGCCAGTTTGCCGGGCAGGCTGGCGATGTCCATCGCGCCCTTGCGCCGGGTCAGTTCACGCGCCTTGCGCGCGGCTTCACGCGCGGCGGCGGCATCGATGACCTTGTGGATCACCGCCTTGGCATGCGCGGGGTTTTCCTCCAGCCATTCGTTCATCTTGTCCGCCATCAGGCTTTCCAGCGGCTGGCGCACTTCGGAACTGACCAGTTTGTCCTTGGTCTGGCTGGAAAATTTGGGGTCGGGCAGCTTGACCGAGACGATCGCGGTCAGCCCTTCGCGCATGTCGTCGCCCGACAGCGTGACCTTTTCCTTTTTCAGTAGCCCTGACCGGTCGGCATAGCCATTGATGGTGCGGGTCAGCGCGGCGCGAAACGCCGCGAGGTGCGTGCCGCCATCGCGCTGCGGAATGTTGTTGGTGAAACACAGCACGTTTTCATAATAGCTGTCGTTCCACTGCAACGAAACATCGATGCCGACGCCATCGCGGTTGGCCGAAATCGCGATCGGATCGGGCACCAGCGGCTGTTTGTTGCGGTCGAGATATTTGACAAAGGCGCCGATGCCGCCGTCGTAATAAAGGTCATGTTCCTTCACATCGGCATGGCGGCGGTCGCGCAGCAGGATGCGCACCCCCGAATTCAGAAACGCCAGTTCGCGGTAGCGGTGTTCAAGCTTGTCAAAATCAAACTCGGTCACGTTTTTAAAAGTGTCGTGGCTGGCCGAAAAGGTCACGCGAGTGCCCTTCTTGGGCTTGCCATCGACCATCGGCGCGGGGCCGCGTTCGATCAGCGGGGCCACCGCATCGCCGTGGGCAAAGCGCATCCAGTGTTCTTTGCCATCGCGCCAGATCGTCAGCTCCAGCCATTCGGACAGCGCGTTGACCACTGACACGCCCACCCCGTGCAGGCCGCCCGACACTTTGTAGGCGTTGTCGTCGTTGGTGTTTTCAAACTTTCCGCCAGCGTGCAGCTGGGTCATGATCACTTCGGCGGCGGAAATGCCCTCTTCGGTGTGGATGCCGGTGGGGATGCCGCGCCCGTTGTCCTCGACCGAAACCGAACCATCGGGGTTCAGTTCGATCAGGACCAGATCGCAATGCCCGGCCAAAGCCTCGTCAATCGCGTTGTCGGACACTTCGAACACCATGTGGTGCAGGCCCGATCCATCATCGGTATCGCCGATGTACATGCCGGGGCGTTTGCGCACGGCATCAAGGCCTTTGAGAACCTTGATCGAATCGGCGCCATAGGAATTGGTGTTGGGAATGTTTTCATTGGTGCTGGCCATGGCTTCGCCATAGCACCTGTAACCGGAAACCCAAGCGAATCCGCCGTGTTTTGCACAGTTCGGCAGCACATTCGTCATTTACCGGGCGCACCGCCGCTGCGGCCTTGCGCAAGGGGCAAAAGCTGGCACAACCATGGCCATGCCCGGCCCTGTTCGCACCCTGATGATGGCCACCATGCTGATGGCGTGGCCCGCGCTCGCCGCAACGCCGGCGCCGCGCGCCGACCCCGATGAGGCCGCTTTTCGCGCCACGTATCGCACGCTGGTGGAAACCGATACCACGCTGGCGCATGGCGATTGCACGCTGGCGGCCGCGCGCATGGCTGATGTGTTGCGCGGCGCCGGTTTTGCCGCCGACCAGCTGGTGGCCTATGCCGCGCCCGACCATCCCAAAGAGGGCGGGCTGGTCGCGGTGTGGCCCGGGCGCAACCCGGCGCTGAAACCGCTGCTGCTGATCGCGCATATCGACGTGGTGGAGGCAAAGGCCGAAGACTGGCCGCGCGATCCGTTCACGCTGGTCGAAGAAGGCGGTTATTTCCGCGCACGCGGCGCCGCGGACGACAAGGCGCAAGCGGCGATCTTTGTCGATGCCCTGGCGCATCTGGCGCGCGACCATGCGCGCCCTGCGCGCACGGTCAAACTGGCGCTGACCTGTGGTGAGGAAACCAACGGTGCATTCAACGGCGCGCAATGGCTGGCCGCCAATGCCCGCGACCTGATCGATGCCGGCTTTGCGCTGAACGAGGGCGGCGGCGGGCGCACCAATGGCAAACCGGTGGCCAGCGGCGGCAAAGTCGTGGCCCAGTCCATCCAGGTCGGTGAAAAGGCCTTTGCCAATTTCCGCATCGAAACCCGCAACAAGGGCGGTCACAGCGCCGCCCCGCGCCCCGACAACGCCATCTATCAGCTGGCGCACGCGCTCGACCGGATCGAGGCCACCAGCTTTCCGGTGGAATTCAACGACACCACCCGCGCCTATTTTCAGGCCGTGGGCACAGCGCGCGGCGATGCCATGGGCGCGGCGATGCTGGCACTGGCGGCCGATCCAAATGACAAGGCCGCGCTGTGGACGGTCGATACCGACACGTTCCTGCACGCCAATCTGCGCACGACCTGCGTGGCGACCATGCTCGATGCCGGCCATGCGCCCAACGCGCTGCCGCAACGCGCGCGCGCCAACGTCAATTGCCGGATTTTTCCCGGCCACAGCGTGGCAGACATCGGCCACGAGCTGGAACGCGTGATCGGCGACCCCGACGTGGCGGTGACCGCGCTGCCGCCCCTGCGCCCGGCACCGCCGCCACCGCCGCTTGACCCCTCGGTGATCGATCCGGCGCGGCGGCTGGTGGCGAAATACTGGCCGGGCGTGGTGCTGGCGCCGGCCATGGCCAATGGCTATACCGATGCGACGTTCCTGACCGCCGCCGGCATCCCGACGTATGGCGTGCCCGGGCTGTGGGGCGATCCCGACGGCAATGGCGCACACGGGCTGGACGAACGCATCGAAGTGCAATCGCTGTTGACCGGGCGGCGCTTTCTCAATGATCTGATCCGCGCCTATGCGTTTTGACGTGCGGCGCGGTAACACAGGGGTGATGGATATGATCGCACGCATTCTGGCGGGGGCGATGCTGGCGGCCGCTGCCGCACCGGCGCTGGCCGCCGATGACCCGACCGAAACGGCATTCCGCACCACCTACAAAGAGCTGGTGGAAACCAACACCACCGCGTCGTCAGGCAGTTGCACGCTGGCGGCGCAGCGCATGGGTGCGCATCTGGCGGCGGCGGGCTTTACCGCCGATCAGATCACCTATTACGCTACCCCGGAACACCCGAAAGATGGCGGGCTGGTGGCGGTGCTGCCCGGTACATCGGCTACGCTGAAACCGATCCTGCTGCTGGCGCACATCGACGTGGTGGAGGCCAAACGCGCCGACTGGACCCGCGATCCGTTTACGCTGATCGAGCAGGGCGGTTATTTTTGGGCGCGCGGCACGTTTGATGACAAGGCGATGGCATCGGTGTGGGTGGACACGCTGGCGCGGCTGAAGGCGGGCCACATCAAGCTGAAGCGCACGGTCAAACTGGCGCTGACCTGTGGTGAGGAAACCACCGGCGCGTTTAACGGCGCGCAATGGCTGGCGCGCAACAAACGCGATCTGATCGACGCCGAATTCGCCATCAACGAAGGCGGCGGCGGGCGCACCGATGGCAAAGGCCTGGTCGAAGGCGGGCGCCTGGTCGCGCAGACCGTGCAAGTGGGCGAAAAGGCCAGCCAGGATTACCGCGTGGAAACGCGCAACCCCGGCGGGCACAGTTCGATCCCGGTGAAGGACAACGCGATCTATCAACTGTCGGACGCGCTGATCCGCCTGCGCGCCCATGAATTCCCCGCCGAACTGAACGACACCACCCGCGCCTTTTTCGCGCGCGGCGGCGCGGTGTTTGGCGGCCCGGTGGGTGCGGCGATGCAGACCGTCGCCACGGCCGCGCCCGACAGCGCAGCGTTCAAGGCCGCCGTCGCCGCGCTCGACCATGACAGCAGTTTTCATTCGACCTTGCGCACCACGTGCGTGGCGACGATGCTCGACGGCGGCCATGCCACCAACGCGCTGCCGCAACGCGCCGGCGCGATCGTCAATTGCCGCATCTTTCCCGGCCACAGCTTTGATGAAGTGCGCAAGGTACTGGAAGGCGTGTTTGCCGATGCCGGCGTGACCGTCACCACCATGGACCCCGACCACGTCCTGGCCAAGGCCCCGCCGCTGAACCCGAAAGTGATCGGCCCGATCGAAACGCTGGTGGCCAAACACTTTCCCGGGGTGCCGCTGGTGCCCACCATGTCCACCGGCGCCACCGACGGCATCTATCTGGAGGCGGTCGGCATCCCGACTTATGGCGCGCCGGGCATCTGGGCCAACCCCGATCTAAACGGCATCCACGGGCTGAACGAACACCTGGAGGTCGCGTCCCTGCTGCGCGGCCGGGCGTTTCTGTACGATCTGGTGCTGGCCTATGCGAAGTAATGGCTGGCTTGCGCGTCAGGGGATTTCGGCGGCAGGTTTGCGGACGGTTACTTTCAGAAAGGTTGCGGGTATGACGGTGTCATCGCCGCTGCCGGTGTTTTGGACGGCAAACAGCGCCGCAAGCTCGTTGTGCAGGTCATCGGCCTTGCCGTTGCCTTGGGCGGCGGCAAACGCGTTCATGGTCGGGCCGTAATAGCACCGGAACGCGCCGAGCAGGCCGGCCGGCGGACCGGGATAGCGGAACACATAAGTCGCCGGTTCGCAGACAATGTCGCCGGGTGCGATCCCTGCCGCGCCGAACCGCTCGACCACATTGGCGGCGATGCCCCATGAAACCGGGCTGATGAAACCTTCGGGCGGCGGCGGCGTATAGGCGGCGCTGATCTTCAGGATCTGTGCGACCAGCGTGGGGTCACCGGGAATCCAGTTTCCCATGACGATCCGGCCACCGGGTTTGGTTACGCGCACCATTTCGCGCGCAACGTCGGCCGGGCGCGGCGCGAACATCGCCCCGAACATGCTGACAACCACATCAAACCGATCATCATCGATGCCGGCAAGGTCCGATGCATCGCCTTCCTGAAAGCGCAAATTGCCAAGCCCTGCCTCGGCAGCCCGGGCATTGCCGGCGGCGACCAGATTGCTGGCGATGTCGATGCCCAGCACATCCGCGCCCAATTCGGCGGCGGGCACAGCGGTGGTGCCGTCACCGCAGCCCAGATCGAGCACCGCCATACCGGGCCCAACGCCCAGACTGTCGATCAGCGCGCGCCCGCTGTTTCGCATGGTTGCGGCAATTTTGGTGAAATCGCCTTTTTCCCACAGAGCCTTGTTCGGATTCATGACATCCCCCATTTCGCCCGATGCTTTTCAAACCACGCGCGAACAGTCGGTTGGGCGATTTTTCGACAATCCTTCCGGGTCTGATTGCCGGGTATACCACACAACCACGGCCTGGACCGAACACGAAGTTGCCAGCACCGCGCGCGCGATCCAAACAAAAGCGCAGTGGCACCAGTCATGGCGAAATCACCAAGCGCCGATAATGCCAACAGGCTGATATATAGCCGTTATTGCGTTCATCATCACGCATGGTCGGTATTCTGGGTGATCCAAAACCGCGAGTCTTTAAAATGTAATACGAATAAAGGCATTTTTGAAGTCTTGCAACGTGCGTATAGCCCCAATAACTGATTCGAATCGCCGGGGGGCAACCATGAAAAAAATCGTACAAAACGCGCTTTGCGCGTTGCTTGTTGTGTATGGAATGTCCGGATACGCCAGCGCGCAGACGGCGCTGCCGAATTACGGAAATTACCAGGGCCTCGATGCCAATTACCGCATCGGTATTCAGCTGTCCGATGCGTTGCTTAATCTGCCCACGCTGTCAGCTTCGTTTCAACAATCCACTATCAGCGATATTACGCGGTATGTCGATCCGGCCGAGATCGCTGCTTATGTGAACCTGCCAGGCGCTCCTCCGATCGTCAGCACGATTTACGCGCAGCAGGGGCAGGTCAACGGCGTGTTCGATGTGCGCGGTGTGCCTGTGCTGGCCGGCTATAATCTGTTGAGCCCGGTTCTGACGGTGCGGTTCATCGATCTGCGCAGTGCGCCGGCGCTGGACCCAGGCGGCACATTGCAGTTGCCACGCTGACCGATGCATCGGGCCAGGCTTGCAGTTTTACCTACAACGGCACCAACCGCACGCAGAGCTTTGCCCAGTTCGATACCGATACCAGTGACGGCAACACGCCCGTCGCCCGCCGCATGTTTCAGTGCCTTGCCCGCGGCTGGGCCAGTTCTTCACCGGTCGATCCACTGGCCGGCAACCCCTATTCGCTGCAAAGCACGCTGGTGCGGTCTGCGCTCGATCTCACCCAGGGGGATTCGCTGGTGGAAATGACCGCCCGCGCAGGTGCCAATACCGGCGCCAATTCGGCCGGGGATCCGTGGGCGATCGGGGCATCGTATTCGGGCGGCACGGCAGACCGTTTCCACCTGATGCGAATTGACGGGCGGGTTACCAAGGGCTGGCGGGTTTTCGCCGGAAGCCGCGCGCGGTTGCGGCTTGACCTGCCGTTCAACTACACCCGGATCAAGGGGGCCAGCGCCTATACCGGCCAGATCGGGCTTGCGCTGGAATATCCGATCAAGCGCAACTGGTCGATCGAACCGCGCATTTCCTATGGACTGACCTATTCGGGCGATCAGGGCTCGGTCGGACATATCGCGCAAGGGGCGGTTACCAGCCGCTATGTGATCGGCGGGTTGGGGCGCGGTGCGCTGACAATCGGCAACATGGTCGGATATTCGACCACGCTGAAGACGCCGGGGGATATCGACCTGAACCCCCACATCAACAATTGGGTGTTCCGCAATGGCCTGGCCTATGAACTGCCCTTGAAAATGCGGGTCGCTGCGCGGGCCACCTCTGTGCGCGCCAGCTATGCCTTTACGACGTATTCCGGCGCCAAACTTTACAACAACAACTTTCACGAAGCGACGGTATCGTTCGGGCTGCGCGGGCGTGAAGACACGCCCAGGCAATTTCGTGACGTGGTGCGCGTGATTTTCAGCACCATTCAGGCGCGCGGCTTTCGCACCTATACCGGCGGCGTCGGCTTTCAGTTCTGACCCTTTCCCGCTTGGCAGGGGCTGAGCGTGTGCCACCCGCCGCGTTGACAAGCCCGGTGATGTCGGTGACGTTCGCGGCTGGTTGCGCAACGGGGGCAGGGTGATGGCGTCACATTCGCAAGGGGCACCGCCCATCCGCTATGGCTGGGTGGTGGGGCTGATGCTGGTGGTGCCTGGTGCGGTGCTGGCGTGGTTCGCCGGCGGCGCGCTGCATTACCTGACCGATTGGTCGGTGGCGTCGTTCACCCCCTATTACTGGGGGCGGCGGATCGGGCTGCTGGTCCATATCGTGCCGGGCATGGTCGCGTCGAGCGTCGGGCTGGCGCAGGTCTGGCTGGGGTTGACCGGGCGGTCCGGGGTTGCGCACCGGCTGCTGGGCCGGGTCTATGTTGTGGCGGTGGGTACGGGGTGCGGGGGCGCGGTTTACCTCGCGCTGACCATTCCGGGGCATTTCGCCTATGCCAGCGGGCTGTTTTTTCTGGCCATGGCCTGGGCGGTAACGACCGTGATGGCGGTGGTGACGATCCGCGCGCGGATGGTCGCGGCGCATCGCTACTGGATGCTGCGCAGCTATACCGTCACGTTTGCGTTTGCCCTGTTGCGGGTGGTGGATCAGCCATTGCACTGGCTGATCCCGGTGCCCGCCGATCCGGTGGCCGACCAGATTGGCACGATGACCGCATGGGCCAGCTGGGCGCTGCCGCTGCTGGCGCTCGACGTAGTGTTTCAGCTGCGCCGGATCATTTCAGAAAATCGCCAATCGCATCGTTAAGGAATTTGGCATCGGCCGGCGTTGCCCCGGCGCCGGCGGGGTGGCCCCACAGGCTGGGGATGGGTTTCAGGGTGACACGGGGGATGAACGCCGCCTCAAACTGCGCATCGCCAACCGGGAAATAGAGGTCGGTGGCGCTTGGCATATACAGCACCGGCGCGGTGATCGACCGCAGCGCCTTTGGCGCGTCGCCATGGAACCCGGGGGTCATGCCGACATCGTGGCGTTGCCAGGCGCGCATCTGCAGGATCAGGTCGTTGGCATCGGCACCGGGGATAAAGCTGGTGCGGTACCCGGCGATGACTTTGTCCAGCGTGATGTCGGCGGGGGCACCTTCACGCCACAGTTCGCGCCGCCACCATTCCTGCGAATAGAGCCAGGCGGTCCATACCAGATTGAACGCCTCGATCCCCTTGGCCGGCTGGGCCTGGTAATCGCCACCGGCAAAGGTTGGATCGGCGGCGATCGCGGCGATCTGGCTTTCCAGCCGGACGATGCCGTGGCCATAGGTCTTGGCAGTGCCGGCGGTGGCGACGATGCGGTCGGCAAATTGCGGATGGCTGACCGCCCATTGCAACGCCTGCTGCGCGCCCATTGAAAAGCCGATCACCGCGCGCACATGCGTCACGCCATAATCATGCGCCAGCATGGCCCTCACCACTTCGACATTGTCGCGGATGGTGGTGACCGGAAAGCGCGGGCCGTGGAACGGTTCGGGCGTGTTGCTGGGCGATGATGTGCGGCCATTGCCGAACATTTCGGTCGCGACGATAAAATAGCGATCGGGATCGAGCGCCAACGTCTTGCCGATCAGCCATTCATAGCCGTGCCAGTCGGCCATGTAATGCGATGGCACCAGGATCACGTTGTCCTTTGCCGCATTCAACCGGCCATACGTGCCATAGACCAGCGTGACCGCGGGCAGCACCGTGCCGGATTCGGTGGCAAAATCGTGCAGCACCAGCCGGTGTTCTTCACCCTGCGGCACGACTGCGGCCGGGCTGGCGGCAGAAGCAGGGGCAGGCGCAGGATCGGCATTGGCAGCCTGCGCCGGTCCCGCAACCGGGGCGGACAGGATCAGCGCGATCAGCGCGGCGAGGTGTTTTGGCAACATGGCGACACTCCAGCAGGCGCCGCCCTGCAAAAACCCCGGCGGCCTGTGGCAATCTGGCGCAGGCACCGGGCGGGGGCAAGCGCGCGTGGGGGCAAGCGCGAAGGGGGAGGCAGTTTTCAGCTGTGCAAAAATCCTGCCCGATCGGCCATGTCGGGCGATCAGCACTTGACGCGGGCGCGGCACCCGTGTTGCTTATCGCCATGCGTCATCAAGTGGTCATGCGGGTATCCCATGGCTCCCCCAGCGGGAGCAACGGGGCTGTCGCATTGCATAGCCGGTCCGGAGCATGCTTCATAAGGCGTTGATGGATAGGGCGGCTTCGGCCAGGCCCCACAGCGGCGATGGCGCCGCACAGTTCAATATTGCGCGTTACGTGGCCGATGCCGGCTTTGCCAACCATGGCAGCAGCCGCCACTTGTCAAATTGCCCGGCGCTGGTGCTGAACGCTGATTACACCCCGCTCAGCTATTACCCGCTCAGCCTGTGGCCGTGGCAGACCGCGATCAAGGCGGTGTTTCTGGAACGGGTGGACATCATCGCCACCTATGAACGCGAAGTGCACAGCGTGTCGTTCGACATGAAGATCCCGTCGGTGATCGCGCTGCGGCAATATGTGCGGCCATCGGAATTTCCCGCGTTCACGCGGTTCAACCTGTTCCTGCGCGACCGGTTCATGTGCCAGTATTGCGGCGGGCACGACCATCTGACGTTTGATCACGTGGTGCCGCGCCGGCTGGGCGGGCGCACCACCTGGGAAAATGTCGCCGCCGCCTGTGCACCATGCAACATGAAAAAGGGCGGCCGCACCCCCGAACAAGCCCATATGCGGCTGATCGAGGAGCCGATCCGGCCCACCACCTGGCAATTGCAGGACAAGGGCCGCGCATTTCCGCCCAACTACCTCCACGACAGCTGGCGCGACTGGCTGTACTGGGATGTGGAGCTGGAGGGGTAGCGCCCGGTCCTACGTCTTTTTCAATTTCCGTTCTCCGACCAGAAACAGCGCCAGTGCCACCAGTGCGATGGTGGCAGACACCAGCATTGGCATCGTTGGCAGCATGATCCACGCGCCCGGTCCGCTGCAATGCGCCAGCGTCTGCGCGTAAAGCGGCGGGCCGATGATTTGTGCAACGGACGATACCGATTGCACCGTGCCCTGCAATTCGCCCTGGCTGCGCGCGTCGACCGCCTGGCTGTTCAGGCCGGAAATCGACGGCTGGACAAACCCCATCACCGATCCGACCGTGATCGCCAGATAGACCATGGCGGTGCCGGTCGCCACAACATACAGCAGCGATGCCGCCACCAGCCCGCCGACGCCCAGGATCACCGCGCGGCGTTCGCCCAACAGCGGCAAAGCCCGGCGCAACCCCAGCCCCTGCATCAGCGCAGAAGTCAGCCCGACCATCGCCAGCGCCAGCCCGACCTGCCAGGTGGTAAAGCCATAGGCGGCGATCGCCATATACGACCACACCGACGGATAGACGATATGCGCCAGTTGCCACACCCCCAGCGCGGCGATGAACCACAACACCGTTTCATCCTGCCCGCGCAGGCCACGCAACGATGACAGGGCATTGGCGCGGCGCCAGTCAAACGCGCGGCGATCGCGCAACGGCAGCGATTCTTTCAGAAACACCAGCCCGAACCCGAAATTCGCGAGCGCCAGCAGCGCCGCGGCCAGAAACGGCAGCCGCGGTTCGATCGACCCCAGAATGCCGCCCAGCGCCGGCCCGACGACAAAGCCGATGCCGAATGCAGTCCCGACCAGGCCAAAACTGGCGCTGCGTTTTTCGGGCGGGGTGACATCGGCGATATAGGCATAAGCAGCGGAAAAGCTGGCCCCGGTGACCCCGGCCAGCATCCGCCCGACCACCAGCCAGCCGAATACCGGCGCACCCCATTGCAACAGGTAATCCAGCCCCAGCGCCAGAATCGCCGCCAGCATCACCGGCCGCCGCCCGAACCGGTCAGACAGATTGCCAATCACCGGGGCAAAGATGAACTGCATGGCGGCATAGCCCGCGCTCAGCCAGCCGGCATAGCCGGCGGCCACAGCGATCGGCACATGCGCCAGATGCATGATCAGCCCCGGCAACACCGGGATGACAATGCCAAAACCCAGCATGTCGATCAGCACTATCGCAAACACAAATCCCAGCGATGCACGATGCGTCATGCCATTCCTTCCCGGCAAGCTGTTCCTGACCGGACGCGTGTCAGCGGCGGATCAGGCCGCTGCGGCGCGGCTGGCCAGTGCGGCTTCGCATTCGGCCAGCAGATTGGCCATGATCGTGGCCACGGGCAGTTCTTCGGTCACCAGCCCGACCGATTGCCCGGCCATGATCGACCCATATTCGACATCGCCATCGATCACCGCACGGCGCAGTGCCCCGGCCCAGAAATGTTCGATTTCCAGCTGTGCCGCACCCATGTCCAACGTGCCGGCATCCAGCAACTGCGCCACCGCGATCTGTTTGGCGGTAAACTCCTCAGTTCCCTTGTTTTTCAGCGCGCGCACGGGGATCACCGGCAGCCGCGGATCGACCTGCACCGATGCCGTGGCATCGCGCGCATTGGCGCGGAAAAACGCCTTTTTGAACGCCGGATGCGCGATCGATTCGGTGGCGGCGGCAAAGCGCGTGCCCAGTTGCACCCCGGCCGCACCCATTTCCAGGTACCCCGCCATCGCCTCACCCCGGCCGATCCCGCCGGCGACGAACACGATGTGGTCGTGCGCCAGCGCAGGCAGGAATTCCTGCGCCAGCACGCCGGTGGACACCGGGCCGATATGTCCGCCAGCCTCGCTGCCCTCGATCACCAGCGCATCGGCGCCGCTGCGAAACAGCTTTTTGGCCAGCGCAATGGTTGGCGCGAACACGATCACTTTGGCACCAAATGCCTTGATCGCCTCGATACTGCCCTTGGGCGGGATGCCGCCGGCCAGCACGACATGGCTGACGCGGTGCTTTGCCGTGACTGCGATCAGATCGAACAGCATGGGGTGCATGGTGATCAGGTTTACCCCGAATGCCCGATCGGTCAGCGCACGGGTGGCGGTGATTTCGGCATCGAGCAATGCGGGCGTCATCGCCCCGCAGGCAATCACGCCAAACCCGCCGGCATTGCTGATCGCAGAGACCAGGTGGCGTTCCGAAACCCAGCTCATCGCGCCGCACAAAATGGCATGTTCGCTGCCCAGGAATTCGGCGCCACGCGCCATAAGGGCTGCTGTCTTTGGATAGGCAGTCATGCTAACAAATGTCCTTGATGTTCCGAGCCGGCCAATTGCGCCGGATCGGACGCTGGCGATCCTTACGGTGGGTCGCCCGGCTGGGCAAGGCCCGCGTCAAAGCGTTATCATCAAAAGCGATTATATTGACGATATTATCCCGTTTAATCGATCACAAGTCTTGCGCTATCGCCGCTTCATCGATCTTGCGAAAGGGAACGCCCATGAACGCCCAGACCCAATGCCCATTCCATGCCGGAACCAGCAAAGCCGCGATCGCCAATGCGCTGTGGTGGCCAAACCGGCTGGACCTGTCGATCCTGGCACAACAGGCGCCGCAGGCCGATCCGCTGCCCGCCGATTTCGATTATCGCAGCGCGTTCAGCGCGCTCGATCTGGCGGCGGTCAAGGCTGATATCTTTGCGCTGATGACTGACAGCCAGGACTGGTGGCCGGCCGATTATGGCCATTACGGCCCGCTGTTCATCCGCATGGCGTGGCACAGCGCGGGCACCTATCGCATATTTGACGGGCGCGGCGGCGCGGGCAGCGGCAACCAGCGCTTTGCCCCGCTCAATTCGTGGCCGGACAATGTCAATCTCGACAAGGCGCGGCTGTTGCTGTGGCCGATCAAGCAGAAATATGGCCAAAGCCTGAGCTGGGCCGACCTGATGGTGCTGGCGGGCAATTGCGCGCTGGAATCGATGGGGCTGCCCACCGCCGGGTTTGGCGGCGGGCGCCAGGATATCTGGGCGCCGGAAACCGACATCGACTGGGGTCCGGAGGCCGAATGGCTGGCGGCAGAGCGTTACAGCGGGACGCGCGATCTGGCCGATCCGCTGGGCGCGGTGCAGATGGGGCTGATCTACGTCAATCCCGAAGGGCCGGACGCGAACTGCGATCCGCTGGCATCGGCGCGCGACATCCGCGACACCTTTGCCCGCATGGCGATGGATGATACCGAAACCGTCGCGCTGATCGCCGGCGGCCACACCTTTGGCAAGGCGCATGGCAATGGTGATGCGGCACTGCTGGGCCCCGCCCCCGAAGGTGCGCCGATCACTGCGCAAGGGCTGGGCTGGATCAGCGCCAACCGCAGCGGGCGCGGGATCGATGCGATCACCAGCGGGCTGGAAGGCGCGTGGACCAATGACCCGGTGCGCTGGGACAACGGTTATTTCGACAATTTGTTCGGCCATGACTGGGAACTGACGCAAAGCCCGGCCGGTGCGCACCAGTGGAAACCAAAGGGCGATGCCGGCGCAGGGACCGTGCCCGATGCGCACGATCCATCGCTGCGCCATCAGCCGATCATGTTCACCAGCGATATCGCGCTGCTGGCCGACCCCGCTTATCGCGCAATCGCGCAGGATTACCACGCCCATCCCGACAAGCTGGCGCATGCCTTTGCCGAAGCCTGGCTGAAACTGACGCACCGCGACATGGGGCCGATCGCACGCTATCTGGGCCACGAAGTACCCGCCACCCCGCGCATCTGGATGGACCCGGTGCCGCCGGTTACCCACGCGCTGATCGATGCCGACGATATCGCTGCGCTAAAGGCGCAGATCATGGCCAGCGGATTATCGGTGTCACGGCTGGTGGCCACCGCATGGGCAGCGGCATCAACCTGGCGCCACACCGACAAGCGCGGTGGCGCCAATGGCGCGCGCATCCGGCTGGCCCCGCAAAAAGACTGGGTGGTCAACGACCCGGCTGAACTGGCCGCGGCGCTGGCGGTGCTTGGCGAAATCCAGACCGCGTTCAACGCCACCGCCACGGCAGGCAAACGCGTCAGTCTGGCCGATCTGATCGTGCTGGGCGGGGTTGCCGCGGTCGAGGCAGGGGCATTGGCCGGCGGCCACGCGATCACCGTGCCGTTCACCCCGGGGCGGACCGACGCCAGCGATGAGTCGACCGATGTGGAATCGTTCGCCGTGCTGGAGCCGAAAGTGGACGGGTTCCGCAATTACCGCAGCGGCGGCACGGCGCGATCAGAGGAAGAATGGCTGGTCGATCGCGCGCATCTGCTGGGGCTGTCCGCGCCGGACATGACCGCACTGGTCGGTGGCCTGCGCGTGCTGGGGGCAAACAGCGGCGGCAGCACGCTGGGCGTATTCACCAATCGCGTCGGCGTGCTGAGCAACGACTTCTTTCGCACCCTGCTGGCATCGACCACCACCGATGACTGGCGCGAAAATGGCGATGGCACGTTTACCGCGCACGACCGCCGCACCGGCGCGACCAAATGGCAGGCCAGCCGCGCCGACCTGATCTTTGGATCCAATTCGCAATTGCGCGCGCTGGCAGAGGTCTATGCCAGCGCCGATGGCGAAGCGCGGCTGGTGGCGCAGTTCGTGGCGGCCTGGACCAAAGTGATGAACGCCGACCGTTTCGATCTGGCGTGATGCGATGGCAGACGCCTTCCTGCGGGGAGGCGTCTGCCATACCTATATCAAGAAGATCCGCTCGTCCTGAGCCTGTCGAAGGACGCGCGCAAACCAGCCCGGCCTTATTCCGCGTCCAGGCCGTAAGCCGTGTGCAGCACGCGCACGGCCAGTTCGGTCTCATCCGAATCGATCAGCACCGACACCTTGATTTCCGACGTGGAAATCGCCTGGATGTTGATCGCGCGATCGGCCAGCGCCTTGAACATGGTCGCGGCGACCCCGGCGTGGCTGCGCATGCCGACACCAACCACCGAAATTTTCGAAACCTTGCTGTCGGTGCTCAGCTTTTCATAGCCGATTGCGGCGCGGTTGCCGTCCAGCACCGCCTTGGTACGTTCCAGGTCGGACTGCGGCACGGTAAACGTCACGTCGGTATCGGTCTGGGCGCGGCCGACGTTCTGGATGATCATGTCGACGTTGATGTTGGCTTCGGCCAAGGGGCCAAAGATATGCGCAACCGCGCCCGGCCGGTCGGGCACCGCGGTCAGGATGACCTTGGCATCGTTCTTGTCGGCGGCGATCCCGGTGATCAGCTGGCGTTCCATATCGAGGCCCTCAAGTTCATCGTCCGACACGATCATCGTGCCGGGCAGGGTGTCGGCGGCGGGTGCGCTTTCATCGATAAACGATGACAGCACCTGCACGCGCACGTTTTCCTTCATCGCCAGGCTGACCGAACGGGTCTGCAGCACTTTCGACCCGACCGATGCCAGTTCCAGCATTTCTTCATACGTCACGTTTTTCAGCTTGCGTGCCTTGGCGACGATGCGCGGGTCGGTGGTATAGACGCCATCGACATCGGTGTAGATGTCGCAGCGGTCGGCGCGGATCGCTGCCGCCACTGCCACCGCCGATGTGTCAGACCCGCCACGGCCCAGCGTGGTGATCCGGCCGGCGTCGGACACGCCCTGAAACCCCGGGATCACCGCGATTTCGCCGCTGGCCATCGATGCCAGCAACTGGCCCGCATCGATCCCTTCGATCCGCGCCTTTGATGCGGCATCGTCGGTGTGCACCGGCAATTGCCAGCCCAGCCATGACCGCGCGCGGCACCCCAGCGCCTGCAGATGCAGCGCCAGCAGCCCCGATGTGACCTGTTCACCGCTGGCCACCACCACGTCGTATTCGGCCGGATCGTAAAGCGCGCTGGCCTCACGGCAGAAATTGACCAGCCGGTCGGTTTCGCCGGCCATCGCCGATACCACCACGGCCACTTCGTGCCCGGCGGACTGCTGGCGTTGCACGATCCGCGCGACGCGGCGGATGCGCTCGGTGCCGGCCATCGACGTGCCGCCGAATTTCATCACGATGCGGGCCACGCGCCTGCTCCCCACCCATAAAACGCAAATACCCACACAGCCCATGGACCGTGCCAGCCGCGCGCTTTAGGGGTGGGGCATGAGCAATGCAACACCGATTCCGGCGACGATCCGCCCCGCTGAGGCCGCCCATTTTGGCCGGCTGGCCGATGACTGGTGGGACCCGGCCGGGTCATCCGCGATGCTGCATCGGCTGAACCCGGTGCGGCTGGGGTTTATCCGCAGCGCGATCGACGCGCATTTCGGCGGCGATCCGCGCAGCCATCGGCCGCTGGCAGGCCGGCGTGCGGTGGATGTCGGCTGCGGCGCCGGGCTGCTGGCCGAACCGCTGGCGCGCATGGGCGCGGAGGTAACCGGGATCGACGCAGCGGCAGACAATGTGCGCGTTGCCATTGCGCATGCCGCAGCGAGCGGCCTGGCCATCACCTATCACTGCGGCGACGTGGCGGATCTGGGCCTGGCCGGGTACGATCTGGTCACATCGATGGAGGTGATCGAACATGTCGCGGACAAGGCCGCGTTTGTTGCCGCACTGGCGGCCGCGCTGGGCGAACATGGCCTGATGATCCTGTCCACCCCCAACCGCACGGCGGCATCGCGCGTGCTGCTGGTCGAAGGCGCGGAACGGCTGGGCATGGTGCCGCGCGGCACGCACCACTGGCATGATTTTGTCACGCCGATCGAATTGCATGACCTGCTGGCCGGCGCAGGCCTGACGATGGGCAATCCGCAGGGCATCGCGTGGGGCCCGGCGCGCGGGTTGCACCTGTCGGACAATTGCGCGCTGAACTATATTGTGACGGTCACCCGCGCGGGGTGAGGTGCGGGCATCGTTCGCTGTGCGCGCAAGTATCCGAAAAACAATAAATACCCGCTCGTGCTGAGCTTGTCGAAGCACACGCGCGGTGCGTGGTCTGGGCGAAGAACCGCGCGGGGCCGACGTTGGCACGTGTGCTTCGACAAGCTCAGCATGAGCGGGGTTGGTGAAATAGGTGAACGTGGTTTGAGGTAGGTGCGGCCGAGCGAAAGCCGAATCAATCGGCCTTGGGCAAAAACCGTTCGATCAGGTCGCGCGCCAGCCGCGCCGGGCGCAGCGTTTCGGCATCGATGCAGCACCAGCTCGAATGCACCTCGGCCAATACCTCTTCGCCGCGCTTGATCACCGTCTGGTACATCGCGCGCGCGCCCTGCACCTTTTCCAGCACGACATGCGCGATTGGCGCATCGTTCAGGAAGGTCGGGCGGCGATAGGTAATCTCGTGCTTCAGCGCGACCCACAGATGGCGCGCGACATCCTCGGCCGGGGCGAACGCCTGCCAATGGTCGATCACCGCATCCTGTACCCATTTGAGGTACGACGCATTGTTGACATGACCCATGAAGTCGATGTCGGCAGGATCAATGTGAATCGCGAAGCGATGGGGTGCGGCAGTGGTTGTCATGCGCGGATGCGTATCACACCCCCGGCCCCCCCGCCACAACTCCCGCCCAAAAGGGCGCGCGTGATCAGGCCAGCGCGGATGCCCATTCGGCATCGCGAAACCCCACCAGCAACCCGCCGGGATATTCGACAATCGGCCGTTTGATCAGCGACGGCTGCGCCACCATCAGCGCGATGGCCTTGGCCGCATCAATCCCGGTCTTGTCAGCATCGGGCAATTTGCGAAACGTGGTGCCGGCGCGGTTGAGCACCACATCCAGCCCGGCCGTATCAATCCACCGGGCCAGTTGCGCCGCATCGGCCCCGGCCTTTTTATAGTCGTGGAACGTGTACGCTACCCCCCGCGCATCCAGCCACGCACGCGCCTTTTTCACGGTGTCGCAATTCGGGATGCCAAAAACCGTCATGTCCATGCCGTTCACCTTGCTGTCCAACCCGCTGCGATAGCCACAATCTCAATAGCATCGGCCTTCCCGGCAAATTCAACGTACTCGCCGACTTCCGCACCGATCATCGCGCGCGCCAGCGGTGCGGTGAACGACAACAGCCCTGCCCCCGGGTCTGCCTCATCATCGCCCACCAGCGTGACCGTGCGGTCCTTGCCATTGTACCGCAGCGTGACGGTGCAGCCGAACGCCACTGTCTGGCCATCGGGGTGCGGCATCACTTCGGCGGTGGATTGCCGCGTGCTCCAATAGCGGTGGTCGCGGCGCGCCGATTTGATGGCGGCTTCGTCGGTCAGGGTGGCGATCAGCGCCTCGATCGCGGTCACTTTGGCCGCGATCAGTGCCAATCCGCGCGCCGTAACGCGGTTGGGGCCGGGCGGGATCGGCAGTTCGAATTTGGGTTCCAGGTGTTCGTCATCGCCTTCGCGGCGGAATGCGACGCTCACGTCAGCTCCCCGGCGCGCCGGGACGGCTGAACGCCACGATCAGCCGATAGGTCAGTTCCCCGCCCAGCACGAAACGTTCGGCGCTGACGCGTTCATCGCGGCCATGCGCGCGATAGTCATCGATATCGTCAAACAGCGACGCCACGCCATAGCTGGGCACGCCGGCGGCGCGGGTGTAAATCGAATCCGATGCGCCCGCATCCATGTCGGGCATGACCGGCAGCCCGGGCAAGAGCGTGTGCACGGTGTCGGCGATGGTGGACCACACCGCCGGGCTGGGCGGGGATTCGGGGGCAGGCTTGGCCGGGGTGATCACCGACAGCGTGACGCCAGGATCATTGATGGCGCCGACCAGAGCGGCCTGCACCTGATCGGTGGTATCGCCCGGCAGCATCCGGCACTGGAGGGTGGCGCGCGCGGTTTGCGGCAGCGCGTTTTCGGCGTGGCCGCCGCTCAATTGCGTGGCGACGCAGGTGGTGCGCACCGCGGCATTGTCGGTGGGGTTGTCGGACAGCCGGTCGGCCGCGGCCAGATCGCCACTGCCCACCGCGATCATGTCGGGACGGCGCGGCCCGGTCTGCAATTTGCCCAGCGCGGCATATTGCGCGCGCACGGTGTCGGTTAGGCGGGTGGGGAAACGGAACGCCGCCACGCGGCCCAGTGCGGCGCTCAATTGATAGATCGCGTTGTCAGGCCGGGGTTCAGAGGAATGGCCACCACGGTTGCTGGTCTGCGCGGCAAAGCTGACAAACAGCTTTTCACTGGTTTCAAAGCCATAGGATTGATAGCGTCCGCCGCGAAACGCCGCGCGGCCAGCATCGGGGTTGAGCACGAGGCCGGCATCGATCAGATCGCGATGCTGCGCCAACAGAAAGGCGATCCCGGCCGCCCCGCCGCCCTCTTCATCAGGAGTGAACGCGGCAATCACATCACGCGCCGGGGTGTATTTTTCGGTTTTCAGCCGGATCAGTGCGGCGACGACATTGGCGTCCTCACCCTTCATGTCGATCGCGCCGCGGCCATAGATCCAGCCATCGCGTTCAGTCATCGCAAACGGCGGGACGGTCCAGTCGGATGGCTTTGCCGCCACCACATCCAGATGGCACAGATACAACAGCGCCTTGGCATGGGCATCGCGCCCGCGCAGCCGCACGATCAGGCTGGGCCGTGCGGGCGCGTCGGCGGGCGCCACCACGGTCACATCGCCAGGCGCAAACCCGGCAGCCAGAAACCGCGCGCGCAACGCCTCCACCGCAATCGCGGTGCCGTGTTCGCGCGTGGTGTCGATCGCCAGCAATTCGCGCAGGATGGCATGCGCGGTGGTTTCACCCGCAGACGCGCCCGCCGTCACGGCATCGCTGGCCGCCGCCGGAGCGGGGGCCAGACCCAGCGCGCAGGCCATGCCCAAAACCGGGCCCAATCGTGTCGCGCGCCGCATCACGGCCCCTGCCCCTGTCATTGTCTTGCTAACCCAGGTTGCGCGCAAACAGCGCCAGCAATTCGGCCCAGCCGCGTTCCGCCGCATCGTGGTCATAGACCGGAAAATCGGTCTGCATCCAGCCGTGCAACGCACCCGCATAGATTTCGGCGGTATAGCGCAGGCCAGCCGCATCCAGCGCGGCGACCAGGCGTTGATGCATGGCCAGCGGATAGAAATCATCCTTGTCGGCGCCCGCCACCAGCACCTCGGCACGGATGTGCGGCGCCAGCAGGTGCGGGCTGTCGGGCGCATCGGTGGCCAGCGCCCCGCCGTGGAAACTGGCGGCGGCGGCAATCTGATCGGGAAACCTGCCCGCCGCGGTCAGCGCCATGCCACCGCCCATGCAATAGCCGACCACACCCATCGGAAAGCGCGCGACATCGCTGCGGGTTTCCAGCCATCCCAACAGCGCCTGCGTATCGCGCGTTGCCGGTCCATAGCCGGTGGTGGCCATCAGTGGCCCGATCGTGCCCATCAGATCGCCCTGGAACACCACGACCGGGTCCATCACCGGATAGGCGCCGGCGCGATAGAAAAAGTCGGGCAGCAGCACGCAATAGCCGGCATCGGCAATCCGCTGCGCCAGCGCGATCAGCGCGGGCCGGATCGCCAGCGCATCCATATAGACGATCACCGCCGGCCACGGGCCCGTGCCGGCGGGCGTCAGCAGATGGGCCGGGCAATGGCCGTCGGCGGTCGGGATCACGATCTGTTCGTGCGGCATGGTTCGCTCCAACGCGGGGGTCTGGGCGGCTTATGCCGCCATCAGGTATCAAACTCAATCGGGCGTGTTTTGCCTGCGCGCCGGATCGATCAGCGCCATCAATTGCAAATCCACCCACCGCCCGGCAATGAATTGCGCCTGCCGCTGCACACCCTCGGTCACGAAACCCAGCTTTTCATACAGCGCGATGGCCGGGTCATTGTCGGCGTGCACGGTCAGGCTCAGCCGGGTCAGGTTAAGATGGCTGCGGCAGAAATGCAGCGTCAGTTCCATCGCCTCTTGCCCATAGCCGCGTCGGCGATCGCCCGGTTTACCGATCAGCAGCCCCAGATTGGCGCTGCGATGAATCGGGTCGATCGCGGTGATCTGCACATAGCCGGCAAGCTCAGTGCGCCCGATCCGCCGCACCGCCAGAAAAATCCGGCGGGGATCGCCCATCGGGTTCAGCCAGAAATCGCGTTCCCGGTCGACATTTTTGGGCAGATAGGGCTCATTCAACCGGGCGATTTCGGGATCATCCCCCCATGCGAACAGCCGCGCCAGATCATCGGGCAGGATCGGGCCAATCGCCACCAGACGTCCGCTGAGCATGGTCGTGGCCTTTCATCGCCGACGCCCGGGATCGGGCGCACCGCTGGCCGCCATCATAGCCGTGCAGGGCAGGCGCGCAAAGCGCGATGGTCGGGCAAAAGGTGGACATTTGCAGCCGATATGGGCAAAGGCCCTGATCCATGAGCCGCAACACTTTCGGACATCTCTTTCGCTTTACCACCTGGGGGGAAAGCCACGGGCCCGCATTGGGCGCGGTGGTCGACGGCTGCCCGCCGGGGCTGTCGCTGACCGAGGCGCAGATTCAGCCGTGGCTGGATGCGCGCCGCCCCGGCCAATCGCGCTTTACCACGCAGCGGCAGGAACCTGATCAGGTGCGCATCCTGTCGGGCGTGTTCGAAGGGCGCACCACCGGCACCCCGATCAGCCTGATGATCGACAATGTCGACCAGCGGTCAAAGGATTATTCCGACGTGGCGCGCGCCTATCGCCCGGGCCATGCCGACTATGCCTATGATGCCAAATACGGCTTTCGCGATTATCGCGGCGGCGGGCGATCATCGGCGCGCGAAACCGCCGCGCGGGTGGCCGCCGGCGGTGTGGCGCGGCTGGTGATTCCGGAGGTCGCGATTCTGGCCTATGTCACCGCGATTGGTGGCGATGCGATCGATCCCGCCAATTTTGATCCCGCTGAAATCGCCCGCAATCCGTTTTTCTGCCCCGACCCTGTCGCGGCGGCGCGGTGGGAAACGCTGGTCGATCAGGCACGGCTGGCCGGATCATCGCTGGGCGCGGTGGTTGAATGCCTGGCGACCGGCGTGCCGGCCGGCTGGGGCGCGCCGCTCTATGGCAAACTGGATGCCGAACTGGCCTATGCGATGATGGGCATCAACGCGGTCAAGGGCGTGGAAATCGGCGATGGCTTTGCCGCCGCCGCCAACACCGGCGAAGGCAATGCCGATCCGATGCGGCCGGGCCATGAAGGTCATCCGCTGTTTACCGCCAACCATGCCGGCGGGATTGCCGGCGGGATTGCCACCGGGCAACCGGTGGTGGTGCGCGTGGCGTTCAAGCCGACCTCATCGATCCTGACCGCCATGCCGACCGTGACGCGTGAGGGTGAGGCGACTGACCTGTTCACCAAGGGCCGCCACGACCCCTGCGTCGGCATTCGCGGTGTGCCGGTGGTTGAGGCGATGATGGCGCTGGTGCTGGCCGATCAAAAACTGTTGCACCGCGCACAATGCGGGTAAGGTGTGTTTCGTAACGCGCCGGGGGTGCGGGGTGGTGGGTGGCACTTCCAAACCCCAGACAAAAGGATGACTTCGTGGCCAAACGCCTGACCTTGTTCATCCTGATCGGCATGGTGGCCGGGATCGCGCTGGGCGCCGCGCTGCACGCGGGGTATCCTGCCGACAGCAAGACGCTGGCCAATGTCGCCGACCTGCTGAAACTGCTGCCCGAAGTGTTTCTGCGGCTGATCAAGATGATCATCGCGCCACTGATCCTGGGCACGCTGGTGACCGGGATCGCGGCGATGGGCGACAGCAGCGCGCTGGGGCGGATCGGCGGGCGCGCGCTGGGGTGGTTTGTCTGCGCCAGCCTGACCTCGATCGGGCTGGGGCTGGTGCTGGTCAACCTGTTCCAGCCGGGCCACGGGTTGCATTTCGTGGCCGCCGCACCGGTGACCGCGCTGGCCACCGGCGATTTCACGTTTCGCCACTTTGTGCTGGAAATCGTGCCGACCAGCGTGATCGACGCGATGGCACAGAACAACGTGCTGCAAATCCTGGTGTTTGCGCTGGTTGCCGGGGTGGCGCTGTCCGCCCTGGGTGAAACCGGCGCACCGCTGGTGCGCGGGGCCGAGGCGCTAGTGGCGATGATGCTGACGATGACCGGCTATGTCATGCAGGCCGCGCCGCTGGCGGTGTTTGGCGCGCTGGCATCGGTGATCGCCACGCGCGGCCTGGGCATCATCGTGACCTATGGCGCGTTCGTGGCCGAATTCTATGCCGGGCTGGCATTGTTCTGGCTGCTGCTGTTTTCGGTCGCCAGCGTGTTTCTGGGGCGGCGCGCCTGGCTGCTGGCGCGTTATGTGCGCGAACCGCTGTTGCTGGCCTATTCCACCGCCAGTTCGGAATCCGCGCTGCCCCGGCTGTTTGAAGCGCTGGACCGGTTTGGCGTGCCGCGCCGCATTTCGGGATTCGTGCTGCCGCTGGGCTATTCGTTCAACCTGGACGGATCGATGATGTACACCAGCTTTGCCACGATGTTCATCGCGCAGGCGTACAACATTCCGCTGTCGGCCGGGCAACAGCTGGCCATGTTGCTGACGCTGATGATCACGTCAAAGGGCATCGCCGGGGTGCCGCGCGCCAGCCTGGTGGTGATCGCCGCGACGCTGACGCAGTTCGGCCTGCCGGTTGAAGGCATCGCGCTGCTGCTGGGGGTCGATACCTTCCTCGACATGGGCCGCACCGCCACAAATGTGATCGGCAACGCGGTGGCGACCGCGGTCATCACCCATTGGGAGGGTATGCTGCAACCGCCCATGGACCCCGACGCGCCGGTCGCCATGCCACCGCACGACACGCCGGAACACGGGCGCAAGGGGTTGCACCTGTAATCCTCCCCGAATCGGGGAGGGGGACCGCCTGCAAGGCGGTGGAGGGGCCCAAACCCCACGCGATGGCGTCGCGCCCAGAGGCACCGCCCCTACACCAGCTGCGCTGGTCCCCCTCCCCCCTCAGGGGCTAGCAGATTCACACATTGCGTTGGGCTCCGAGGAGG
>NZ_JBBATI010000027.1:0-61343 GCF_040398825.1 Novosphingobium sp. | reverse complement strand
CCACAGGGTACCTTAATGGGTGGATGGGCCGGGGGTGCGGGGTGGTGCGTGGCACTCAAAGAGCGACGCAAAAGACCTGTGACATTGCCGAACCAAAACTTGACAGCGTGCTGCGCTGCGGCAATCCCCCATGTCCATGGATAGCCTTAATCTGACCGCCATCGCGCTTGGTATCGTCGAGGGACTGACCGAGTTCCTGCCCGTTTCATCCACCGGCCATCTGGTGCTGGCAACCGACCTGTTCGGTTACAACCTAAAAGACTGGGAAGTGTTCAACATCGTCATCCAGCTGCCGGCGATCATGGCGGTGGTGGTGGTGTACTGGCGCACGTTTGTCGATGTCGCGGTGGGCGCGGTGCGGCGTGATCGCGAATCGCTGCATTTCATCCGCAATGTGCTGATCGCGTTCATTCCCGCCGCGATCCTGGGCGTGTTGCTAAAGAAAAAGATCGATTTCCTGCTCGAATCGCCGCTGGTGGTGGCCATTGCGCTGATCGTCGGCGGTGTGGCGATCATTGTGATCGAACGCTTCGCGCGCCAGCGCCGCTATGAACCGGTCAGCGCGCTGCCGGCACAGCGGTCGTTCATGATCGGGCTGTTGCAATGCGTGGCGATGATCCCCGGGATATCACGATCGGGCGCCACCATCATGGGCGCGCTGGCAATGGGCGAAAACCGCAAGACCGCAGCGGAATTCAGCTTTTTCCTGGCGGTGCCGACGATGTTCGGCGCGACCGCGAAACAGCTGTGGGACAACCGCCACGCGCTGGGCACGCACGCCGGGCCGGTCGGGCTGACGCAGATCGCGATCGGGTCGGTGGTGTCGTTTGTCGTCGCGCTGGTGGTGATCCGCCTGTTCATCGGCTATGTCAGCCGCCACGGCTTCATCCCGTTTGCCGTCTATCGCATTGTTGTCGGCAGCTTTGCGCTGATCTGGCTGTTGCGCATGTAAAAAGGCGCCTGTGATGTCCCACGATCCCGACCCGCTGGGGCACAAGCGCTATCACGAATTGCTGGAACCGCTGCAGCAGGAACTGGCCGGGGTCGCGCGCTGGGTGGCCAAGACCGGCGCGCGGGTGCTGGTGCTGTTTGAAGGGCGCGATACCGCCGGCAAGACCGGGGTGATCAACGCCATCGCCGAAAAGCTGAATCCGCGCCAGGTGCGCACGGTCGCGCTGGATGCGCCATCGCCGCGTGAGGCGGGCCAGTGGTATTTTCAGCGCTATGTCGCACACCTGCCGGCGGCGGGCGAAGTGATGCTGTTCGACCGCAGCTGGTACAACCGCGCCGGGATCGAGGCGGTGATGGGCTATGCCGATCAACGCCAGGTCACCGCATTTCTGGCGCAAGCCCCGGTGTTTGAACGGCTGCTGGTCGATGACGGCATCATTGTGTGCAAATACTGGCTGTGCTGCGACCAGGCCGAACAGGAAAAACGCTTTGCCGAACGCCGCGACGATCCGTTCAAACGCTGGAAACTGTCACCCATCGATCTGGCCGCGCGCGACCGCTATGCCGATTACACCGCCGCGCGTGAAACGATGCTGGCCGCCACGCATACCCCGCATGCGCCCTGGACGCTGGTCGATTTCAACGACCAGCGGCGCGGCCGGCTGACGCTGATCCGCCATCTGATCGACCGTCTGCCCGATACCCAGGTGGACGTGGCGCCGCTCGATCTGCCGCGCCTGGCGCATGGCCCGCAGCGCGAACACTATGGCCAGATCACACCGCTGCCGGCCTGGCCCGGGCCTGACGATGACGACCGGGATTAGCCTCTCCTGCCTTGACATTCGGCCGATTCTCCCGCAACGGGCGGCACTTCGTACCGCACAACGGTGGTGCGCGACCGGTGGGCACCGCATGCTGATGCGTGATGGGGCCCGGCAGGGGCGCGCCGCACCCGGCGGCGATACCGCCAAGTTTCGCACATCACACGTTTCAGGATAGAGTTCATGGCCAAGCCCGCAACCGTCAAGATCCGCCTGGTCTCGACCGCAGACACCGGTTTCTTTTACGTCACGAAAAAGAACCCGCGCAACACCACGGAAAAGTTCACCTTCCGCAAATATGATCCCGTCGTGCGCAAGCATGTCGAGTTCAAGGAAGCCAAGATCAAGTAAGGTTCACGGCGGGTTCAACGACCACAAGCCATTGTGCCGTTCATGAACCCTGTCCAGCCTGATCTGATTCGCACCCGCGCCCGCTTTGGGCGCGGTGCTGTTTTTGGTGTGATCGCCTCAACCGCCCTCACCTCAGCCACCCTCGTCGTTGCCGCGACGGGGGTGTTTTCGTCGGCGCCGGCGCGTGCCGAAACGCGCAGGGCCGATAAATCCGCTGTGGCCACTGCCGATGCCACCCCGGCCGACATAACCCAGACTATCGCCGCACTGCGCGCGATCGATACGCTGCGCGCCGATTTTGTGCAGACCGATGTCAATGGCGGGCGAATGACCGGCACGCTGACGATGAAACGGCCGGGGCGCATCCGGTTCCAGTATCAGCCCGGGGTGCCGCTGCTGATCGTGTCCGACGGCGCGGCGCTGACCATGATCGATTACGAGGTGCGGCAGGTGCAGCGCTGGCCCATCCGCAACAGCCCGCTGGGCGCGCTGCTCGATCCCAACAAGGATGTCGCACGGTTTGCCAGGCTGAACCCGACCGGACGGTCGGACCTGATCAGCATGGCGGTGCGCGACCCCGGCCACCCCGAATATGGCACGCTGACCCTGCTGATGGTGCGCAAGGCCTCTGCCCCGGGCGGGCTGGAGCTTGATTCGTGGATCACCACCGATGCGCAATCGCGGCGCACCATGGTGCGGCTGTTGAACCCGCAACACGGCGTGGTGGTCAACGATTCGGCCTTCCGGTGGACCGACCCGCGCCCGCAAAGCCACCGCGCAGGCTGATTTACCACGGTTACCCGGTATCGGTGATGATCGCGCAGCGGTTGCGCAGGCGGCTTTCTGCGCGCGCGACGCGCAAAGCATTAACCAAAATATTATGCGCCGCGCGCGACACCCTGCAGGTTTCCTGCACACCCCGTTCATCGGGCAGAAAGCGGAACCCGGCTAAGACGGTTTCAGCAAGACGGATCAAGCGGGTCCCCCCCCTGTTACCCGCTACCCTACCCCCCGATTCGTCTTGTCACAGCGTGACGAACGCAGCTGGAACCCTCGCCCCTAACGCCCCCCCTGGGGCGAGGGTTTTCCAGCTGCCCCTCACCACAAGCGATCCGCAACAGCATCAACCGGCCGGTCCGGGTGTGCTGTTTTTTGTGTTCGCATCGCCATTTGCAAAAAACCGGTTCCCACTTTTTTGCGGCAGCTTTAAGTGAAACTGCACTTACGTGCAGTCAAACCTCCCGCCCCGCCTCCCCACCCGACCACCAATGATACCATCAAACTGTGGCGGTCGGGCTCGCGAGGCGGGGCGGGAGGTTTGAGTCGCGCTTTGCGCGACTTGGTATTAGAGCCTGCGCCATGATCACGATCGCCACATGGAATATCAATTCGGTGCGCCTGCGTATCGACCAGGTTGAACGGCTGCTGGTGACGCACGCGCCCGATGTGTTGTGCCTGCAGGAAATCAAATGCACCGCCGATCTTTTCCCGCGCGAAATGTTCGAACGGCTGGGGTACGGCCACATCACCATTTCTGGCCAAAAGGGCTATCACGGCGTGGCGACGGTCAGCCGCCTGCCGTTTGTCGAAACCAGGCGCCACGACTGGCAGGCCAATGGTGAAGCGCGCCATGTCGGCGTCGATCTGACCGGGCACGACCTTCACCTGGACAATGTCTATATCCCCGCCGGCGGCGACATTCCCGATCGCGATACCAATGCCAAATTCGGCCAGAAGCTCGACTTTCTGGAACGCATGACGGATTGGTCGGCCGGGCTGGACCGGCCGACGCTGCTGGTCGGTGATTTCAATGTCGCCCCGCTGGATTGCGATGTCTATGATCACAAGGCGCTGGTGAAAGTGGTTTCGCACACCCCGGTTGAGGTCGCGGCGCTGGCCCGGCTGGCCGCCGCGCACGACTGGGTCGATCTGGGGCGCAAACATATCCCCGCCCCGGCGCGCAATTATTCGTGGTGGTCGTACCGGTCGTACTGGCGCGACAAGGACCAGGGGCGCCGGCTGGACCATATGTGGGCGTCACCTGCGCTGGCCGAACGATCGCGCGAACACCGGTTGGTCGAAGAAACCCGCCGCTGGGACCAGCCATCGGACCATATTCCGCTGATCACCGGGTTTGCCGCATGATCCTGCCAGAGGGCGGCCGGCGGGTGGCGCAGGCGCTGGATGCGCTGCGCCATGGCTGGGCGATCCGTGTGGAGCCCGCGTCTGCCACCGATGCCGCCGCAGGGTTTGATCTGCTGCCGGCCGAAACCGGCTATGCCCAGCCGGGGATTCACGCCGCGCGGGTGCTGATTTCCGCGGCGCGCGCGGCCACGCTGAAACTGGGCAACACCATCGCGTTCAACCCCGCCGCGCCGGTGCTGATCCGCGGGCTGGAACCGTTTACACTGGCGACCGCGCGCGATCTGGCCGATCCGGCGCGCGATCTGGCCAGCCCCTTGCGCGGGCCATTCCGCGTTGATCCGCTGCCCGATGCCGATGTCGCGCGCACCGCGATGGAACTGGCGCGGATGGCCGGCGTGCTGCCAGCATTTCTGGTTGCGACCGGCAGCACGGTGGCGGTGACGGTCACCCCGGACGACCTGTTGATGTTTCGCGATGGTGACGGGCTGTCGATCCAGACCCGCGCACATCTGCCGGTGGCGGCCACCGACAATGCCGAAATCGTTGCATTCCGGTCACGCGACGATGTGCGCGAACATGTCGCGCTGATCATTGGCACGCAGGACCGCAGCCGCGTGCCGCTGGTGCGGCTGCACAGCGAATGCCTGACCGGGGATATTCTGGGCAGCCTGAAATGCGATTGCGGGCCACAGCTCGATGCTGCGCTGCGTGCCATGGCAGACGAAGCCGAACATGGCGGATGGGGCGTATTGCTTTATCTGCGGCAGGAAGGACGCGGCATCGGCCTGATCAACAAATTGCGCGCCTATCAGTTGCAGGACCAGGGGTTCGACACGGTCGACGCCAACGAACGGCTGGGCCTGCCCAACGAATCGCGCGATTTTCCGGTGGCGGCGCGCATGCTTGATCTGCTGGGCGTGCCGGCGATCCGGCTGATGACCAACAACCCCGCCAAAGTCGACGCGTTGCGCGGCGTGGGCGTGGAGGTGGTCGAACGCGTGCCGCACGAACTGCCCGCCAACCCGCACAACCACCGCTATCTGGCCACCAAACGCGACCGGTCAGGCCATTTGCTGGATTGAAAAGCCCTCCCCCTCAGGGGGAGGGTTGGGAGGGGGTGTCCAGCGCCGCGATGGCGCGCGACAAATTCGGGCGTCGGACACCCCTCCCCAACCCCTCCCCTGAGGGGAGGGACGCCATAGATCCCCTATCGCTTTTCAAACCGGCGGATGCCCGCGCCGATGGTGTTCTGGCCCAGCCGCACTGCATCGCCCGACCAATCGACGAAGAACGCGGTGTCGTATTTTGCGCCGGGTGCCAGCCGGGCGTTATTGCCATCGATGGTCAGGCCGTCGGCACTGTGTGCGTGGTCCTCGGGGGCGTTGGAGATGAAGGTGGTGCGGTTTTCCTTGTCCGGCCCTCCGACAAACCAGTTGCCGCGGATCAGCCCGGTCGCGCCGATCGACAGATCGATCATGTAATTGCTGGCGCGGCCCGCCGAATCGTCAAAACTGCAATCGGTCACTTCGATCCGGGCCGCCCGGCTTTTGACATAATGCCCGCCGCGTCCCGCTTCGAACCGGCTGTTGCGGATGGTCACGCTGGCATAATTGGCGAAATAGACCCCGTGCGCGCATGACAGCCCGCGGTCGCACCGCCCCAGCCGCGAAAACGTCGATCGTTCGATCAGCACCGTGCCCGCCGGATCATCGGCCGACAGGATGCCCTCTTCGCTGTCGCGAAACCAGTCCTGCCGCACGATCAGATTGCCGTGTTCCAGCCGGATGCCCGACCCGTTGCCATCATCGACGCGCTGGTTTTGAAACACGATGCCTTCGACCCGTGCAGAGCGGCCACGCACCACCAGCGCCGCCTTGCCCTCACAAATCGCGCCATCGAAGGTGACCGCGCCTGGCACCGTCGCCAGAAACGCGACATCGCCCTGCGTCTGCACTGCGCAATCGCGGTACAGCCCCGGCGCGATCATGATCGTGCCGCGCCGGTCGCCGATTGCCGACACCGCCGCCTGCAAAGCGGCAAACCGCTGCCCGGTTTCCACCAGCAGATAGGGCGCGCGCGAATCCTGCGCCGACGCCACCAGGGGCGTGGCCGAAAGAGCCAGTGCAAGCAGGACAAAACGCATGATCAGCAGCCTTTTCGTGATCTAACCCGCTGATTGTGCCCGATGCTGCGCGCGCTGTCGATGTGGTGATGGGGTCGCGGGTGTCTCATTCCCGGCCACCTGTGCCTGCCTCAGCCGGCGACAAATTCGCGGATGACGGCGATAAAGCGGTCGCCATAGGCATCGCGTTTGCGCGCGCCCACCCCGCTCACTTCCGCCAGCGCATCCAGCGTGGCGGGGCGCGCCGCCGCCATTTCGCGCAAAGTGGAATCGTGGAACACCACATAAGGCGGCACCCCGGTTTCGCGTGCCAGATCGCGGCGCAGTGCGCGCAGTGCATCGAACAGCGGATCATCGGCGGGATCGCCCGCCGGCGCAGCGCCGCCCTTGCGCCGCCGCGTGGGGCGATCGGCCTTTTCCGCCGCGGCGTGGACAATCATGTCGACGGTACTCGCGCCCTTCAGAATGTCGCGCGCATCGCCGCCCAGCATCAGCCCGCCGTGTTCGGTCTGCACCAGGGCGCCGCGCGCCTGCAAAGCGCGCGCGACCGGGCGGATCAGCCGTGCTTCGTCCGCCGTGGCGATGCCGAATACCGACAGCTGGTCATGCCCGCGCTGCGCCACCCGCTCATCACTCGCGCCGGTCAGCACCTTTTCGACATGGCCCAGCCCGAACGATTGCCCCGTGCGGTACACCGCCGACAACAGTTTGCGCGCCAGTTCGGTGACGTCGGCCACCGCCGGGCGATCCAGGCAATTGTCGCAATTGCCACACGCTGCCGGCGGATCTTCGCCGAAATGGCGCAGCAGGATCGCGCGGCGGCATTGCGCGGTTTCGACCAGGCTGGCCAGCGTATCCAGCCGGGTGCGTTCACCGCCCCGCCGCGCTTCTTCCAGTTCGCCCAGCCGGGCGCGGGCGCGGGCAAAATCATCCGCCCCCCACAGCATCAGCGCCACTGCCGGATCACCATCACGGCCGGCGCGGCCGGTTTCCTGGTAATAGCTTTCGATCGATTTGGGCAGGCCGGCATGCGCCACAAACCGCACATCGGGTTTGTCGATACCCATGCCGAACGCCACCGTGGCGACCATCACCATGTCTTCGGATGCGACGAACGCGGCCTGGTTGGCCAGGCGCACATCGGGGGCAAGACCGGCGTGATAGGGCAGCACACGGCGGCCGGTCGCAGCCAGCTGATCGGCCAGCTTTTCCACGCCGGCGCGCGTCGGCGCATAGATGATGCCGGGGCCGGGATGATCCTGCAACAGCCGGGTCAATTGCCGCAACGGCGCATCGCGCGGCGTGATGGCATAGCGGATGTTGGGCCGGTCAAACCCGGCGATGATCAGGCCATCGTGCGGAATGCCCAGCTGATCCAGAATATCGGCACGGGTATGCGCATCGGCCGTGGCAGTCAGCGCCAGCCTGGGCACATCCCCGAAATGGTCGAGCAACGGCCGCAAAAGGCGGTAATCAGGTCGAAAATCGTGCCCCCATTCCGACACGCAATGCGCCTCATCAATCGCGAACAGCGCGATGGGTGCGGATTCCAGCAGTTCGCGAAAGTGCCCCTGGCTGGCGCGTTCGGGCGCGATGTACAACAGATCAAGCTCGCCAGCGCGAAACCGGTCCATCGTCTGGCCACGGTCATTGTCGGCGCTGGTCAACGTGGCGGCGCGGATGCCGTTGGCGCGCGCCGCGCGCAACTGGTCATGCATCAGCGCGATCAGCGGCGATACCACCACGCAGGTGCCCGGCAGCATGACCGCCGGCAATTGATAGGTCAGCGATTTGCCCGCGCCGGTCGGCATCACCGCCAGCGTCGAATGCCCTGCCAGCACCCGGCCAACCACCCGGTCCTGCACGCCGCGAAACGCCGGAAAGCCGAACACGCGCGCCAGTTCCGCGCGCGCGGCAGCGAGGGCAGTCAGATCGGGATGGGTGGGCGCGGTCAGGTCAGCATGGTTCACGCGCATCGCTATGCCAGATCGCGGGTCCGCCACAAACTGCTTGTTGGACCAATACCAAGTCGCGCAAAGCGCGACTCATACCGCCCGCCCCGCCTCCCGCGACGAAGATCACGAAAACGTCCGGGGGACGTTTTCGCTGAGGAGCCGACCACCAACGATACCAGTAGGTTATGGTGGTCGGGTGGGGAGGCGGGGCGGGAGGTATGAGTTCACGTCAGTGAACTTTGGTATAAATCGCGCCGAAATCAGCCCAGCTGGCGCAGCCCCGGCAATTCCGCAACCACCGCCGCCATCCCGCCGGTCAGTATCAGCATCTGGAACAGCACGCCCGCGATGACCCCGCTGCTGGCCGCCATCAGCAGCCAGTAGAACGGACCATAGAACGTCACCTGCGTCGGATCGGCGGTGTCGTACCACACCGTATAGACCCCCGACGGTTGCCAGCCGCGCACCACCTGCCGTTCGACCAGCGCGCGGCGCTGGTGGCCATCTGCCGGTGTATAGACAATTTCATCGGTGATCATGCGCATGTCATCGCCATCGCGCCAACTGTATCCGCGCGATGTCATCATCGGGCTCAGCCAGCGGTCTTCCCATTGCTGGGTGTCGGTATAATCGCTTTTGCACACTTGCGCCGGTGTCGGCCGCCACCCGGCCAGCATGCACGCGACGCGCCACAGCGCATAGACCATGGCCACCCAGGCGACGATGGCCAGCAAAAGAAACAGCGATGCCATGGCAGTGGCCATGCCATGCGGGCGGTTAAAAAACCGTCCTGTATCAAGTCGCGCCAGGCGCGACTCATACCTCCCGCCCCGCCTCCCCACCCGCCGCCGCGCGCATGCGCGCCAGCCGCGGCCGCACCATCGGCACGGTCAGCGCGGTGCTGGCCACCGCCATCAGCAGCAGCGCGGTAAAGGTTTCGGCGGTGATGATCTGCCGGTCGAGCAGGACATTGACAAAGATGATCATGATCAGCGCCTTGGTCTGCAACATCCAGCCAATCACGCTCGCCTCACCCGGGGCCCAGCCCAGGATGCGCCCGGCGATGTGCGTGCCCGCCAGCTTGCCCGTGACCGACGCCACCAGGAACAGCGCCGCCGCGCCAAACACTGCCAACGCGCCCGCGCCACCAAGGCCTGCCCCCCACTGCGTGCGCAACCCGGTGGACAGGAAAAACACCGGCATCAGCGCCAGCAACAGCACATCACGCAGCGCATCGCGGCGGGCGATCGAAAAGGCCCCGCCGTCGAGCACCGCACCGGCCAGAAACGCGCCGACCATGAAATGCAGCCCCGACCAGTCAGCGGCAAACCCGGTGGCCGCCAGCCACACCACCGCCACCGCCCAGCGATCGTTTTCGGGCATCCGCACAATCCACCGTCGCATACCCCACGCGGCCAGCGCAAACCCGGCCAGGAACAGCCCCTGCCGGCCCACCCTGCTCCAATCGAGCAGGATCAGCGCCAGCACGCCCCAGATCGCAACATCGTCAAAACTGGCATAGCGCAACAGCCGGTCGCCCAGCGGTTTGCGGAATATCTCCAGCTTTTCCATCAGCAGCACCAGGATTGGCAGCGCGGTGACCGCACACGCCATGCCGATGCCGGCGACACCCTGCACATAATTGCCATGCGGCCCGATCCACCCCGGGTATTGCAGCACCACCGCCGCCGCGCCTGCGCCAAACGCCAGCGGCACCAGCAGCGCCGACCCCGCGGTCACCAGCGTTTCGCCCCGATTGGCCCAGGCATGGCCCAGATCAAGCTCCAGCCCGGCGGCAAACACGAACAGCATGACCGCCCACCACGCAATCCCGTTCAGCGCGCCGATCACCTGGGGATTGAACACAAACGCATAGGCCCCGGGATAGGCCGCGCCCAGCACGCCCGGCCCCAGCAGGATGCCGCCGATGATCTGCACCACCACCAGCGGCGCCCAGCGATCGGTGCGCAACAGCCGCCACACCGCATATGGCAGCGCCAGAATGACCGTCAGCGCGATCAGGAAAATTTCGCTGGTCCCCATTTATCCCACCCGGTTTGTTTCCAGTGATGTGCGCAGCACACAGCAAAAAGCGCAAGCCGGATGAAAGGCCACCCGCGCGGGAATACCTATGCCCCAGGTCCGGTTGCCCTCGCCCGCCGACCAGGTCCCGGCCGCGACCGAAGCATGCTTGACATTGTTACCGCAGGCTTGCTTACCCCACAGGCCCCGCGATCCACAGTCAGGCCACTGCCAAAGCATCGCTGCCCTTGTCTTGGAGCGGATCGTGCCGGAAATTCATTCGCTTCATCCGGCCCTGCGCATTGCCGGCGCGATGCTGACGGCCATGGCCGGTTGCACCGCGCCATTGCGCGCGCAGGCCCAGGCGGTTCAGCCCTGGCCGACCGTGCTGGTAAGTGGCCCGGTTGCCGATGGCGTGCTGCTGTCGGGTGAGGCGACCGGCCGGATCGCCGACAACAGTCGGAACTCGCAAATCGAAACGCGGTTTCTGGTCGGCCATGCCTTCACCAGACATGTCACCGGCTGGATCGGCTATGTGCATTACGAGACTTACGTTCCCAATGCCCGGAACACCCACGAAAGTCAGGTGCTCGGGCAAGTGAACTGGGTCATCGGGACCTTGGGTCCGTTGCACATTTCGACGCGCACCCGGCTTGAACAGCGCTTTATCGGCGGCGTCGACGCCACCAGCTGGCGCTGGCGGCAACAGCTGCGGGTGTCGGTTCCGCTGGGCGGCAAGACTGCGCCAAGTATCGCAGTCTCGGCCGAGCCGTTCATTGCCCTCAACGAAACCACAGGCCAGCGCCGCACACGGGATCAGCTGCGCACGTTTGTCGGGATATCCGTGCCGGTGTCGCCGCACGCCGATATCGAAATCGGCTATCTTAACCAGCGCCTGTACCGGGCCGGGCCGACGCTGGTCAACAATGCCATTCCCGTCAACCTGACCGTGCATTTCTGATCACGGCCAGCGCTCTGCTGACGGTGATCAGACTGGTGTTGCCTGCGTGGACGATCGCGTTGTGGGCAATACGGCGCCGATTGCATGAAATCATGCCAGGGCGGCTGTAGGCTCATGGTCATTCCATTCCGGATCAATCGTCTGATAAAAATGCGCCGGCACCAAGATTGTTGTTCGCCAGATTGTCCGCAATCGCGATGTTGGTGCTGCCATTGAGCCGCTTTCCAGAGCGGGCATAATCACTTAGCCACGCCAGCCGCTGCGACAGGCCAAGCCCGACCGGATCTTGCGTGATCTGCACGGTCAATCCGTTCAACCGGATCCCTGCGCCAAACGAGGCCGACAGATTATCGGGATTGACCCATTCCACGCTGGCAGGATCGCGCTCGTTGCGAAAACGGACCATTTTCGGGTAGCCGGTATTCCAGTCATCGTCTGAAAACCTGCGGGGCAGGACCAGTTGGACCGGGTCACCGGCGATCGCGCGGATCTCCGCCGGCTCGATCAGGCCGCTGGGCGAGCGCGTTTGGCGATGGTGGTATTCGCTCGCATTGATCATCACGCTGCCGAGCCAGCCGGGATCGAGCGTCGTGAACAGCGCTGCACCAGGCAAGTCGACAACGACGGATTGGCCCCGCACCGCGAAACCCATCTGATTGGGCGATGCCGGTAACCATTCGCCTGTTCGAGACGTTTTGACCTCGTAAACACTTGAACCGGTTCGCAGGCCTCCGGGTGTTTCCATCATGACCGTCAGGCGAAAACGGTACTTTGGGAACCACGGACCCACAATGCCGCATCCCGTCAGTACGGCTGTTGCAGCGATGCCCAACTGGGCCAGCGCCGCTCTTCGCGCGATCATTGCCCAGGGTCCGGGATCAACGGACTTTGGACTGGCGCGCCAACAATTCCGCGCGCGACCCGCAGCATATCCGCGCCACTGTGGGCACACCTGTGGCGCGCGGTCGCAGGTATTCGGTCGGCTCGCACGTTCGCTTCAACCCCTTGCCAAGTCTCACTGGCTGTCAGGATTTTATGACGGGCGCAAGTGACCGTGAACGTCAGCCATGTTTGTCTGGCGCGTGCGCGGGCTGCACCGACCATGCCGGCGGTTCATCGTGCGTGTCGGCCATTGCATCGGCGGCGGTCGCCTGCACCTTGCCGGGCGCGTGGTGCACCGGCGCATAGATGGTGTAAACCTGCATGGGCGTGTCGCCAATATTGGTGATGTTGTGCCAGGTTCCGGCCGGGACCAGCACACACCAGCCGGCATCGACCTGTTCGTCAAAGGTCAGCCAGTCTTTGTCGGCGCCCATCTGCACGCGGCCTTTGCCGGATTCGATCCGCAGGAACTGGTCGGTTTCGGGATGAGCCTCCAGCCCGATATCGCCATCGACCGGGATCGACATCAGCGTGACCTGCAAATAGCGGCCGCTCCACGCCACCGACCGGTAATCGCCATTGCGGTTGGTCGCGCGTTCAATGTCGAACGCCTGCGGCATCGGGCCGACATCCTCGATCCGTACATCCGTAATCGCAATGGCCATGGCCGCTCTCCTGAAAGATGCGACGATAGCGTCACCGCCACGGGCCGGAAGGTTCGGCAATTACCCAAGCGCGGCAGGGGCCGCAATTCGCTGCCTAATCCAGATTGGGCCGCAACCAGCGCTCTGCCGTCGGCAGATCGATCCCGCGCCGCACCGCATAGTCCGCCAATTGGTCGCGGCCGATGGTCGCAACGCCGAAATACTGGCTTTCGGGGTGGGCGAAATAGAAACCGCTGACCGCGGCGGTGGGCAGCATCGCCTGGCTTTCGGTCAGGATCAGCCCGGCGGTATTGGTTGCGTCCAGCAGGTCGAACAGGATCGGTTTCAGGCTGTGATCGGGGCATGCCGGATAGCCTGGCGCGGGGCGGATACCCTCAAAATCTTCATGGATCAGCGCTTCGACGCTCAGGTCCTCGCCCGGGGCATAGGCCCACAGTGTGCGGCGCACATGGGCGTGCAGCGCCTCGGCAAAGGCTTCGGCAAAGCGGTCGGCCAATGCTTTGAGCAGGATATCCGAATAATCGTCGTGCTGGGCCTGGAACCGTTCCAGATGCGGTTCGATGCCGTGGATGCCGACGGCAAAGCCGCCCAGCCAGTCGCCCGCCGGATCGATGAAGTCGGCCAGGCAGAAATTGGCCCGCCCTTTTCCATCTTTGCCCCGGCTTTTGCCGAATTGCTGGCGCAGGAATGGCAGGCGCACATGGGTGTCGCCGCCATCCAGATGCAGCACCACGTCATCGCCATGGCGCGCGCAGGGCCAGAATTCCGCCACGCCGCGCGCGGTCAGCCATTTTTCATCGATGATCTGCGCCAGCATGGCCTGCGCATCCACCCACAGCGCACGCGCGCTTTCGCCGACAACATCGTCATCCAGGATGGCGGGGAAGTTTCCGGCCAATTCCCACGCGCGGAAAAACGGGGTCCAGTCGATGTATTTCGCCAGATCGGCCAGATCCCAATCGTCAAACACATGGCGGCCGGGTTGTTCGGGCGGAGGCGCCTTTTCCGACAGGTCGGGCGCAAACGCGTTCACGCGCGCCGCGTCCAGCGTCAGCAGTTTGGACGGGCCTTTGCCCGCGCGCGCCACGCGCACTTCGTCATAATCGCTGGCGGTCTGCGCGATAAAGGCATCGGCCTGGGTATCGGACAGCAGCTGGCTGGCCACGCCCACCGCGCGGCTGGCATCCAGCACGTGGATCACCGGGCCCTTGTACGCGGGATCGATGCGCAGCGCGGTGTGGACCTTGCTGGTGGTCGCCCCGCCGATCAGCAGCGGAATGGTCAGCCCGGCGCGCTGCATTTCCTCGGCCGCGGTCACCATTTCATCCAGCGACGGCGTAATCAGCCCGGACAGGCCGATGATATCGACATCGTGCTCGCGCGCGGTGTCGATGATGCGGGTCCACGGCACCATTACGCCCAGGTCGATCACCTCGTACCCGTTGCATTGCAGCACGACGCCGACGATGTTCTTGCCGATATCGTGCACATCGCCCTTGACCGTGGCCATGATGATGCGGCCCTTTGGCCGGGCACCGGGCTCTTTCAATGCCTCGATAAACGGGATCAGGTGCGCGACCGCCTTTTTCATCACCCGCGCCGATTTGACCACTTGCGGCAGAAACATCTTGCCACTGCCGAACAGGTCGCCGACGGTGTTCATGCCGTCCATCAATGGCCCTTCGATCACCTCGATCGGGCGGGCGTGGGTCAGCCGCGCCTCTTCGGTATCTTCGACCACGAACGCATCGATGCCCTTGACCAGCGCGTGTTCCAGCCGGCGCGCGACATCCCAGCCGCGCCATTCCTCGGCCGCCTTTTCGGCAACGGCATCCTTGCCCTTGAAACTTTCGGCCAGCGTGATCAGCCGTTCGGTGGCATCGGCGCGGCGCATCAGCAGCACGTCTTCGCAATGGTCGCGGAGGGTCGGGTCGATCGCATCATAGATGTCGAGCTGCCCGGCGTTGACGATCGCCATGTCCATCCCCGCCGGAATGGCATGGTACAAAAACACCGAATGCATCGCGCGGCGCACGGTTTCGTTGCCGCGAAAGCTGAACGACAGGTTCGACAGCCCGCCGGAGATGTGGACATGCGGACAGGTGGCGCGGATCTCGCGTGCGGCCTCGATAAAATCGAGCGCGTAACGGTCGTGTTCTTCGATCCCGGTGGCAACCGCGAACACGTTGGGATCAAACACGATGTCTTCGGGTGGGAAACCGATCCCGGTCAGCAGCGCATAGGCGCGCTGGCAGATCGCCACCTTGCGCGCGCGGGTGTCGGCCTGGCCCTGTTCGTCAAACGCCATGACCACCACCGCGGCGCCATAATCCATGCATTTGCGCGCCTGCGCCAGGAACGCGTCTTCGCCTTCCTTCATCGAGATCGAATTGACGATCGGTTTGCCCGACACGCATTTCAGCCCGGCCTCGATCACCGTCCATTTCGAACTGTCGATCATCACCGGCACGCGCGCAATATCGGGTTCGGCGGCGATCAGTTTCAGGAACGTGGTCATCGCCATTTCGGCGTCGAGCAGGCCTTCGTCCATGTTGACGTCGATCACTTGCGCGCCGTTTTCGACCTGCTGGCGCGCGACTTCCACCGCTTTGGTATAATCACCCGCCATGATCAGTTTCTTGAACGCGGCCGAACCGGTCACATTGGTGCGTTCGCCCACATTGACGAAGCGCGATCCGGCGGAAGCGGGGGCAGTGTTTTCGGTCATAATCAGGCCATTACAAAGGGTTCAAGACCGGCCAGCCGCGTGGCCACCGGAACATCGGGCAGGCCGCGCGGCGCAAGGCCGGTGACGGCAGCGGCCATCGCGGCAATGTGATCGGGGGTCGATCCGCAACACCCGCCCAACACGTTGACCTGGCCGTGTTCCGCCCATTCGCGCACCAGCCCGGCGGTCGTCGGCGGCTCTTCGTCATATTCGCCCAGTTCGTTGGGCAGCCCGGCGTTGGGATAGACCATGATCAGCGTCTGCGCGATCTGCGACAGCGCGCGGACATGCGGGCGCAGCTGGTGTGCGCCAAACGAACAGTTCAGCCCCACCGTCAGCGGGCGGGCATGGCGCACGGCGTACCAGAACGCCTCTACCGTATGGCCCGACAGGTTGCGCCCCGACAGATCGGTCAGCGTCATCGACAGCATCAGCGGCACATCGCGCCCCAATGCCTGTTCCACCTGCCGCACCGCCATGATCGCCGCTTTCGCATTGAGCGTGTCGAACACGGTTTCCACCAGGATGAAATCGGCCCCGCCCTCAACCAGCGCGTGTGCCTGTTCGGCATAGACCGCGACCATGCCGTCCCAATCGACCTCGCGATAGCCGGGGTCGTTGACATCGGGGCTGAGCGACAGCGTCTTGTTGGTAGGGCCGATCGCGCCGGCCACAAACCGCGGCCGGCCATCGACGGCGGTGAATTCATCGGCAACGCGGCGCGCCAGCCGGGCGCTGGCCAGGTTGATGTCGCGCACCAGGTGTTCGGCGCCATAATCGGCCTGGCTGATGCGGTTGGCGGAAAAGGTGTTGGTTTCTGCCAGATCGGCGCCAGCGGCAAAGTATGCGCGATGGATGCCCTCGATCACGTGCGGCGCGGTCAGCACCAGGATATCGTTATTGCCCTTTTGATCATGGCCCAGCCCCAGCGCGCCGGCATAATCCGCCTCGGTCAGGCCGCTGCGTTGGATTTCGGTGCCAAACGCGCCATCGGTGATCAGGATGCGCTGTGCCGCCTGTTCCAGAAAGGCGGTGCGCGCGGGCGCGGGGGCAAAGGTCATGACCGGGTATCCTGTGGGCGCAGACCAAGCAGCTGGCAGATCGCATAGGCCTGGTCGGCGCGGTTGAGCGTGTAGAAATGGAAATCGCGAGCGCCGCCCTGGTACAGCCGCTGGCACAGATCGGCGGCCACCACCGCCGCCACCAGCGCGCGCGGGCCGGGGCGATCGTCCAGCCCGGCAAACGTGGCCGCCAGCCAGTCGGGAATGGTGGTGTTGCCGCTCATGCGGCGGATGCCGGCAAAACTGGTCACCGGCATGATCCCCGGCAGCACCGGCACGGTGATCCCGGCCGCCAGCACGCGATCGATAAAGCGGAAATAGATATCGGGCGAAAAGAAGAATTGCGTGATCGCGCGGGTGGCCCCGGCGTCGATCTTGCGCTTCAGATTGTCGAGATCGGCCTCTGCGCTCAGCGCTTCGGGATGAACCTCTGGATAGGCGGAAACCGACAGATCGAACGGGTGGCGCGCGGCCAGGCCGGCGACCAGATCGGCCGCGCTGACATAGCCATCGGGATGGGGCACGAACTGCCCGGCCGATGCTGGCGGCGGATCACCACGCAGCGCCACGATATGCCGCACGCCGGCCTCCCAGTAGCGGTCAGCAATTTCATCGATTTCGCCGCGGCTGGCGCCGACGCAAGTCAGATGCGCCGCCGGGATCAGCGCGGTTTCGCGCACCAGCCGGGCGACCGTGGCATGCGTGCGTTCACGGGTGGACCCGCCGGCGCCATAGGTAACCGACACAAAGGCCGGGTCGAGCGGGGCCAGCGCGCCGATCGCGTCCCACAACTGCGCTTCCATCGCGTCGGTCTTGGGCGGGAAAAATTCAAAACTGACGCGCACGTCCCCGGTCATTGCGGCAAACGGGGGAACGTCGGCCGCGGAAACATTGGCAAGGTGCGGGGAATCGGCCATCGGTGCCTCGGTCATGGGGTTGCGCCGGTTTGTGCGGGGGCGCGACGCTGCGCGGTCCACAGTTTGACGATCAGTTCCTTGCCCGCCAGTGCCCGTTCGGCCAGCGGGGTAAACCCGGCATCGGCAAACATCGCGGCAATCTGCGCGTCGGCAAAACCGAGGCGCGCGTGGGCGTGCTGGCTGCGCAAATCTTCGCGTTCGTGCGCGGCGAAATCGACAATCGCGATCCGCCCGCCCGGCGCGGTCACCCGCGCCGCCTCGGCCAGCACCGCCTCTGGCGCCTGGGCATAATGCAGCACCTGGTGGAACAAGACGGTATCAAAACTGGCGGCGGCAAACGGCAATTGGGCAAAATCGCCCTGGATCAGTTCGACTTTGCCGGCCGGCAGATGCTGCAACCGCGTGCGCGCCAGCCGCAGCATGTCGGGGCTGTGGTCCAGCGCGGTGACATGCGCGGCATGGTCGGCAAACACCTCTGCCATGCGCCCGGTGCCGGTGCCGACGTCGAGCAGGCGGCCCAGCGACGCATCGCCCGAATCGCCCGCCAGCATCGCGGTCAGCGCCGCCTCGACCGGGCCATCGGCGATATGCAGGCTGCGCAACCGGTCCCATTCGGCGGCGTGGCGGGCAAAATAGTCCTGCGCATGACTTTGCCGCCCCAGCCGGATGGCATCAAGATGCGCGCGGTCCTCTGCGCATTGGCTGGCAAAGGCGGGATCGGCGTCTTCGGCCTGGGCCAGCAACTGCGCCACGGCGACCACCAGCGGCGCGGCGCCGGGGGTGTTTGGCGCGCGTCCGGCGGCACCGGACTTGCGCATGCTGGCCGCGCGCAAAAACACCCAGGCGCCTTCACGGCGGCGTTCGGCCAATGCCGCATCGCACAAAATCTTGACATGGCGCGACACGCGTGGCTGGCTTTGCCCCAGCACTTGCGCCAGTTCGCCCACCGCCAGTTCCATGCTGGCCAGCAGCCGCATGATGCGCAGGCGCGTGGGATCGGCCAGGGCGCGCAGGGTATCGATAAGCGGGATCGCGGTGGTCATTACCCCCATATAAAGATATCCTTATATCATTCAAGTCATATAAAGAGATTGTTATATCTGTATGCATTACTCACGGCTTTGCCGATTGGACAGGACGTCGCGCGGCCGATAGTATGGACGAGAGTATTTGCCCTGCGAGGATTTTGATGACCAAATTTGCCCCGATTGCCGTGCTTGCCGCAGCGACTCTCCTGCTGACCGGATGCGGGCATCACGGTCCCGAAAGCGATGACGCCACCACCAGCAGCGTCGAAATGCCCGCCGCGGATCTGCCCGCCGGGCCGCCCTCGCTGGCCGCGCCGCCGCCCGCGCGCGATCCCGATGCCGATGCCTCTACCGCCGCGCAGGCCGCACGCAGCGCTGCCACCAGCGATGCCGAAAACGCCGCATCGGTCGCCGAACAGGCGCGTGCCGCCGCTGCGGAGGCCGAACAGCAGCAGGGTGGCGACACCGCCCCCGCACACCAGCCCCCGGCGCAATGACATGACCGCGCGTGCCCTGGCGGCCTGCGCGGCATTGCTGATGCTGGCCGCGTGTTCCAGCGACAGCGACCCCGGTCCCGGCGGCGTGACCCGGGGCGAGGCGCGCCAATTGGACGCCGCCGCCGCGATGCTGGACAAACGCCCGGCTGCCCCGCTGGTCGACGCCACCGTCCCCGCCGACATCGGTGAAGGCGAAGCAAAGCTGCCCAAGCCCAAACATTGAACGGGCGGCCCAAGCAAGCCGCTCCACTCAATGGCCGCAGGAATCAGATAACCTCTACTGCAAACACTTTCCCGATAAATATCAAAAAGATCCGCTCATGCTGAGCCCGTCGAAGCACCCGCGAAACACCTGCCCAAGGGCGCAGTGACAATCGTGCGAGGCGAATGTCTGCGCGTGTGCTTCGATAAGCTCAGCATGAGCGGGTGCAAGAAAAACAAAGTGTTGCAGCGCCATCCGGCGATATGGAAAGCTTGTGATCAAGAGGGGGAGGGCTTTGTCGGTCAATCCACCCGTACTTTGCCGCGCCCGGCCTTGACCGTGCCGCGGATCTTCTTGCCGGCCAGCCGCTGCACTTTGCCAACGCGGTTCAGCCGGCTTTTGGCGCGTTTTTCGGGCAGGTTCATGGCGTCATCCAGCAGCGCGATCAGCCGTTCGCGCGCGTCGGCGCGGTTGGATTCCTGCGTGCGGAACCGCCGCGCGGTCAGCACGATTTCGCCACCAACCGTCAGCTTGCTGCCGGCCAGCAGCTTCAGCCGGGCAAACACTTCGGGCGACAACCGCAAGCCATAAATGTTGATGCGCAACTGCACCGCAGTGGCGACCTTGTTGACATTCTGCCCGCCCGGGCCGGTCGCGGTGATAAAACTTTCGCTGACGAGCGCCAGCGCGCGCTCGATCACCGCATCCCGGATCATGGCACCGAATCGACGGCAAAGCCCAGCGCGACGAAATCGGCGGGCAACGGCGCGACCGCGTGAATTGCGTCCTTGCCCTCACGCGGCACGTCCAGCCGCGCGGCGTGGAGCATGGTGCGTGCGCCCGGCAATTTGCGGCCATAGACCGGGTCGCCCAGCAGCGCATGGCCCAGGCCCGACGCGGCGTGCACGCGAATCTGGTGCGTGCGCCCGGTTTCGGGGCGGAATTCCACCAAGGTCAGCCCGTCGCGGCGGTCGATCACCCGCCAATGTGTGACCGCCGCCTTGCCCGCGCGCGCGGGGATCATGCGCCAGCCATCCTTTTCGCTGCTGATCTTGGACAGGTTCAGGCTGATCGTGCCGGACGATTCCGCGATCAGCCCGGCGACCACGCCATAATAGACCTTGGCCACCTGCCGCGCCTCAAACGCCGCGGAATAGCGTTTCAGCGCGCGCGGGTTGCGCGCCATCAGCAAACAGCCAGACGTATCCTGATCCAGCCGGTGCACCGGCCACGGCGATCGCTGAAACCCCAGCCGCAGTTCATCCACCCGGTCCTCCAGCGACGGGCCACCGGCGCGCGGGCGATCGAGCGGCAGGCCGCCCGGCTTGTCGATCACCAGCGCCTCCGCGTCTTCGAACAGGATCGTCAGCGCGTGGTTGACGATGGTCATGACAAGGCCTTTGCGATGCGCGAAATTGCGCGGTCCATCCGATCGGTGTCGGTGGCAAAACTGATGCGAAACCCGTCACGCCCGCCAAATGCCGACGCCGCCACCACCGCGACGCCGTGATCCAGCAGATGCAGCGCCAGGCCTTCATCATCGCCAAACCGGGCGATGTGCGGGGTGGCGTCGATCATGCAATAGAACGCGCCATCGGGCACCGGGGTCGATAGCCCGGGAATGGTGTTGATGCCAGCGACCACGCGGTCGCGCCGCACGCGAAAGCGCTGGCACCAGTCGGTCAGAAAGTCCTGCGGCCCGGTGAATGCCGCCACCGCCGCGGCCTGGCTGATCGAACAGGCATTGCCCGAACTGTGCGATTGCAGCCGCGCCATCGCCGCAATCAGCCAGGCCGGCCCGGCCGCCACGCCGATGCGGAAACCCGTCATCGCATGGCTTTTCGATACGCCCGAAATGGTCAGCACGCGTGGGCCCAGATCGGGGCAGACCACCGCCAGCGTCGCGTGGCACCCCGGCACATAGCGCAGCGGGGCATAGATATCGTCGCTCAGTACCAGGACCTGGGGATGGCACCGCAGCACCGCGCCCAGTGCCGCCAGATCATCGGCGGAATAGACCGCGCCAGTGGGATTGCCCGGGCTGTTGAGCAGCAGCCAGCGCGTTTTGGGCGTGATCGCCTGTGCCAATTGTTCGGGGGCAATGCGGTAACCGCCGGCCGCCACTGTCGCCAGCGGCACCACTGTGCCCCCGGCAAAGCGCACGATTTCGGGATAGCTGACCCACCACGGCGCAGGGATCAGAACCTCGTCACCCGGATCGAGCGTGGCGACCAGCGCGTGAAAGATCGCCTGTTTGCCCCCGGCCGAAACGATCACCTGCGCCGGCGGCACGGTCAGGCCCAGATCGCGCTGAAAATGCAGCGCCGCGGCATTGCGCAGCGCTTCGGTCCCGGCGACCGCGGTATAGCGCGTGTCATCGGCATCGAGCGCAGCCTTGGCCGCCGCCTTGACATGGTCGGGGGTGGGAAAATCGGGTTCGCCCACCGACAGGCTGATGATGTCGTGCCCGGCGGCGCGCAGTGCAATTGCGCGGTCGGTCATCGCGGTGGTGCGCGATGGCGCAATCCGCGCCAGCGATTCGCTAAGTCTTTCCAGGCTGGCGGTCATGGCCTAATTGTCCAGCAACTGCGCCGGAACCAGCCCGCGCACCGCATTGCCCAGCAAAAATCCTTCGCGCAGATCATCCAGCACGACATCGCCTTCGACTGCCTTGTCCGCATCGATCAGGCTGCGGCGCAATACCCCCGGCAACAGCCCGTGTTCTGCGCGCGGGGTCACCAGCCGGCCATCACGGCGGCGCACGAACACGTTGGTAAAGCTGCCTTCGGTGATCAGCCCGTCATCGCGCAGCAGCAGCGCCTCATCCGCCCCCGCCCCGCGCGCGGCGGCCAGCGCCGCTTCGTAAAACCCGCGATCGGTGGTCTTGTGCCGCAACCGCCAGTCATCCGCTGCCACCGGCAGTGGCAGCACCGCGCAGGCCAGCGGGCGATCGGACGCCGGCGGCAGCGCGATCGTTTCCAGCGCAATCGCGCCGGATCGCGCGCACACCAGCCGTACCTTGGCGGGCGCATCCAGATCAAAACACAGCGCCTGGATGGCGTTGCGCGCGGCGTGGCGGTCAAATGCAAAGCCCAGCGCGGCGGCGCTGTCGCGCAACCGCTGCAGATGCAGTTCGATCAGCGCAATGCCCCGGGTGGGGTCAAACGCCATCGTTTCGATCAGATCGGCCTGGCCTGCGGACAATCGCAAGAAATTCCCCTTGATCACGCATTCGCGCCATTCGCCCAGCATGGCCGAATCCGCCACCACTGCCGAACCCACGCCCATCGTCGCCCGGCCCCCGGCCGCGCCCGGATAATCGGGCGCCAGCCGTACACTGCGGATTGCCACATTGAACTGCGCACGGCCAGCCTCAACCCCAGCCTGACCGCCATCAGGAATATCGATATGGCCGATCGCCCCGCAATAGACCCCGCGCGCATCGCGTTCATGATCATCGATCAGTTCCATCGCCCGGATTTTCGGCGCGCCGGTGACCGATCCGCACGGAAAGATCGCGCGCACCAGATCGACCGCGCTATGGCCCGGCGCCAGCGTGGCGCGCACGGTCGTGACCATCTGGTGCACGGTGGGATAGCTTTCGATCGCGAACGGCGCGGTCACCTGCACGCTGCCCGGCACCGCCAGCCGCGACAGATCATTGCGCATCAGATCGACGATCATCAGGTTTTCGGCGCGGTCCTTGACGCTGGCGATCAGGCGGTCGCGGCTCTCCGCATCCTCTGCCGCGGTGCGTCCGCGCGGCGCGGTACCCTTCATCGGGCGCACCGTGGCCACGCCGTGATCGACGTTGAAAAACAGTTCGGGCGATGCCGACAGCGTCCAGTGCGACCCATCCCACAGCACCGCGCCATAGCCGCCACGCGCATCATTGCGCAGCGCGCGATAGATTGCCAGCGGATCGCCGCGCCAGGTTCCCCCCAGCGGAAACGTCAGATTGACCTGATAGGTGTCGCCCGCACCGATCGCATCCTGCACCTGCGCAAACGCCCGGGCATAGCCACCGGTCGACAGCAGCGGCACCAGCGGCCCCAGCACGCCCGGCCCGGCGCTGTGGTCATCCAGCCAGGCATCGACATCCGCGCCCGCCAGTTCGGTCACATCGGCAAAGCGCGCAAACCATACCAGCGGCCCGGCCGCACCGGTGCGCCGGGTCGCGCGCGGCGCCAGCCTGGGTTCCAGCGCCAGCCCCGCCTCATACGCGATCATGCCAGCCCAGCGGCCCGGCGTCGCGCCGATCCGCGCCAGCGCGGGCACAACCTCTGCGGCATGGCGCGCCACCACGATCTCGACCGGATCGCGGTACAGCCGCGCGGGCGCCGCGCCATCGGCACGCGCGTCATCCAGCAAAAGAAAGGGGGCCCGGGTCATGACGCCCGGGCCTTAGCCGTTCACTGCCCGCGATGCAAAAGGCGCGAGCGGTCAGTTCCCTTCAGGACTGCTTGGCAAGCCAGGCCGTGGTTTCGCGCGCCACCCGTGCCTTGACCGACAGCCGGTCGTTCAGCCGGCTGATCGCCCGTGCGACCGGCTTTTTGGCATCGGCGGGCAGCGTCGCGGCATAGGCGGTCAGCTTGTCCACCATCACCGCGCTGTCGGCATGTGCCGCCAGCCGTTCGATATAGGTCGTGCGCGCAGAGGCATCGACCAGCGCCAGAATGGCATCGCGATGCGCGATAAAGAAATCGAACGCCAGTTCGCTGTGTTCGTTCGCCACTTCCGAAATGATCGCCGCAGAGGTGGTTGCACCGGGCTGGTCGGTCAGCGCCAGATCCAGCGCGCGTCGGGCCAGTGCCACATCGCGCGCAGAACCCAGTGCGGTGAACAGGTTCGACCGGTCGACCGTCGATGTGCTGGCCTGTGCCAGGCGCGCCAGCTTGTCCCAGTCGGCCGGGCTCGCATTGCGCGCGATGATGCCGATCCAGTCCTGTTTCAACGCGCCATCCAGCGCGTGCGGATCATGGTCCAGCGCGGCAAACCGCGCCCGCGCCGCTGCCAGCACACCGGGTTCACCTATGTGCCCCAGCGCTTTGACCAGCGTGGAACGCAGATCGGCGTCGGGCAATGCCTCACCATCGCGCGGGTCATAACCCAGCGTGGCCAGGCGCGGTTGCCAAAGCGCAATTGCACGCGCCGCCAGGCGGGCCTGCGCATCGGCATCGCCCGACAGCCGGTCATACAGCCCGTCTGTCTTCTGTGTCGAATCCCCGGCAAACCGCTGCACCGCCTCCACCGCCACCCGCGCGCTGGCATCGCGCGGCACCGCCGCCAACAGATCAAGCACGGGCGCCAGCGGCTGATAGCCGGCCAGCCCCAGTTCCAGCTGGTCGGAAACCAGCCCGCGCTGGTCGATCGGCGCCAGCCCAGGCAGCGCGGCAGTCAGCGCGGCAAGGCCGGCCGGGGTATACAGCGAACGGTAATAGCCCAGTTGCCCGGCATTGATCACCACCGGGCCACAGCCATCGATGGTCAGCGTCGCCCGGCCATCGGCCATGATCGACCGCACCGGTGCGGCACCGCCGGCGGCCACCAGCAGCGGCACGTGCCAGCGCCGGGTGGATGCCTCACCCACGCGGTCGCGGGTGAATTCGTCCTGCGTCAGCGTCAGCGTGGTCATGCCATTGGTGCAGGTCTGGCTGGCCACGCGCACCAGCGGGATGCCCGGCTGGGTGGTAAAATCGGTGGCGATCGTGGTCAGCCCGCTGGCGCCGGCCGCCTCCACCGCGTTCCACAGATCGATGGTGTGGCTGTTGCCGAACTTGTGCGCGGCCATATAGGCGCGGATGCCGTTGCGCCAGGTGTCTTCGCCGGCATAGGCTTCGAGCATGGCCAGCACCGCTTCACCCTTTTGATAGGTGATCGCGTCAAACGCCTGGTTGGCTTCGTTGACGGTGCGGATGTGCTGCACGATCGGGTGGGTGGTGCGGAACGCATCCAGGCCCATCGCCGCTTCGCGACCGGCGACGCGGGTGACCAGCATCGACCAGTCGGGGTGAAAATGGTCGGTGGCCTTGGTTTCCATCCAGCTGGCGAACCCTTCGTTCAACCACAGGTCGTCCCACCATGCCATCGTCACCAGATCGCCAAACCACTGGTGCGCGACTTCGTGCGCCTGCGCCTCAGAGATGAACTGGCGCGCGCGGGGAGAGGTTACCTTGGGATCATCAAGCAGATCGCGCTGAAACGTGAACACCGCGCCCCAGTTTTCCATCGCCGAAAAGAATTCCGACTGGCCCGGTCCGGCTATGTTGTCGATTTTGGGCAAGGGGTAATTCTGCCCGAAATAGTCGTTGTAATACGGGATCAGCCCGGCCAGTTCGTTCAGCGCAAAGCGCGCCTGTTCACCACTGCCGCGCGGTGCGACAATGCCTGCTTCCACCCCGACGGAGGTCATCTTGGCCAGGCGTTCAAAATCGCCGGTGCCGAAAAACAGCAGGTACGACGACATTTTCGGCGTGGTGCGGAACGTGACCGTTTTCAGGCCCGGACCGGCTGGCGCTTCGCTGGCGACCGGCATGTTGCTGACCGCCATGCGGTCGGCGGGCACCACCACCGACAGATCGAACGTCGCCTTGTATGACGGTTCATCGAACATCGGCGCGAATTGCCGCGCAGAGCTCGGCTCGAACTGGGTGAACAGCGCGCGTGTCGGCTTGCCATCGGTGCCATTGTAATCCAGCGCAAACAGGCCATCGGCCTGCGTGCCGATCGGGCCGGTATAGCGTATATCCAGGCGATAGCTGCCGGGCACAATCGGCGCCGGCGCGGTCAGCGTGACGGTCTGCTCCGGCTCGTCATAGCTGATCACCAGTGGTGTGGCGCGGCCCTTGGCGCGGATCAGGCGGGCGGCGCCCAGCTTCAACGCCGACGCGTTGAGCACGATGGTGCGGGTCGCCACCGGCACCGCAATGTCGATCCCGACCGTCCCGGCAAAGGTCCGCGCCGTGGCATCGGGGCGGATGGCGATGGTGTAATGGCCGGGTATCGCGGTGTGCGCCAGCGTTCCTTCGGCAGGGAAAGCGGCCGCGGGCGCAGGTGCGTTCGTGTCAGCCAGCGCAGGCGCGGCAACGATCAGCGAAAGCACCGAACCGGTCAGGGCCAGCGCAGGAAACAGGCGATGGGCAGAGCGCAATGGAATTAGCCTTTATCAACGGGATATGGTGGAGTGGAGTATGCCCATGACGGGCGCGCACGAACAGGACGCGCGCCTTGCCGGGCGATGGTTGCCATGGCAATCGCTATCGCAGGTCCATTCGACCGGGGTCAATGCCCCATCGACCAGCAGCATGGCGCCACCCCGGGAACGCTAGAGCAGCGGCACCCGCAACAGCGCTGTCAGTCCGGCAATCCGGTCCCGCTCCATACGGTTGACCAGCGTCAGCGAACCGCCATGCTGATCGGCAATCGCGCGTGCCAGCGTCAGCCCGAGCCCGGCCCCGCCGGTCGCGCTGTTGCGCGATTCTTCTGCCCGCGTGAACGGTTCCATCATCCGCGCGATCGATCCGGCGGGAATGCCGGGGCCATCATCATCGATCTGCAACACCACCATCCGCCCGTCGCGATAGACGCGCACCCGTGCCCGCACACCATAGCGCAGAGCGTTCGATACCAGATTGCGCAAGGCGCGTCGTAACCAGATGCCGCGCACCGGCGCCACCAGCCGTTGCGACACCCCGGCAGTGGCATTGGTGTCCGCAGCATCGGTATCCAGCACGACATCATCGCCCATGTCGGCATATTCATCGATCACATCGGCGACCAGCGCCGAAATGTCGGTGGATTCGACCGGGTCGGTCGGGCGTCCAACACGCGCCAGCGACAGGATATCGTCGAGCGAACGGTTGATTTCTTCGATCGTGGCGGCCATCCGCGCGCGTTCGCCGGCGTCCTCCACTGCCTCGATCCGCACGCGCAGCGCCGCCAGCGGCGTTTTCAGATCGTGGCCGATCGCGCCAAGCATCACATTTTTTTCATCCAGCAGCGCGCTGATCCGCGCTTCCATCGCGTTTTGTGCGATGATCAGCTGTTGCATGTCACGCGGGCCCTGCGGCACCAGTTGATCGGCAATACCCGGATCGGCGGCAAAACTGGCCAGCCGCCCGGTCAGCGCGCGCAGTGGCCGGGTGATCCGCCGCAGGATGACCCACACCACCCCGGTCAGCAGGATATACGTCAGGATCGTCTGGCGCAGCAGCCGGAACAGCAGCAGCGATTCATTCATCGGCATGAAACTGCGCACGGTCAGCCAGCTGCCATCGGGCTGGCGTTCGGCGGCGACCACCAGCGGGGGCAATATGCTGTCGCCCGACAGGCGAAACCGCACCCGCAACGCCGCCAGCGCCGGCCGCAGCAGCGGATCATGTTCGGCATCGCGCGCCACCACCAGCAGCGTCCCGGGCGTTTCGCCCTGCGCCACCAGCATATCGCGCAACGCGGTTTCCACCTCGGTCAGCCGGTGGTCACCGGCCTGCGCGGGTGATCCGGCATCGCGATGCACGTGCAGTGCACGCGGCAGGCGCAACATGTCGTCGCCCGGCCCACCAGGCGGAAATGGCGGTGCCAGGCGGGCGCCAGCACCCGGCGCGCCAGCACCCGGCAGGGGCACCGCCAGCGGGCCATACGGCGGGCGGGCGCCGGGGGGGCACGGATCGGGTTGCCCCGGCCCGGATGCGCGGTTGTCGATCAGCCGCATCGCCGCGCCATTGACCAGCGCGGCGATGTGCCGCTGGTGCAATTCGTGCCATACCAGCCAGGCCGACAGCCCTTGTGCCACCAGCAGCGCGGCCGCGATCGCCAGCATCATCTGGCCCTGCAGGCTGCGCAGCCAGGTCACGTCAGCCCTCCCCGGCGATCTTGCGCACCTCGGCCGCCAGCATATAGCCGCCGCCCCATACTGTCTGGATCAGTTGCGGATTGCGGCTGTCGGGTTCGATCTTGCGCCGCAGCCGGCTGATCTGGTTATCGACCGCGCGGTCAAACAGATGCGCTTCGCGCCCTTGCACCATATCGAGCAGGCGGTCGCGGTCGAGCACCTGGCGCGGGTGATCAAGAAACGCCACCAGCAGCCGAAATTCTGCCGATGATATCGACACCAGCACGCCTTCGGGATCGATCAGCCGCCGTTTCAGCGGATCGAGCCGCCAGCCTTCGAACAGATAGACCACCGCATCATCCGCCGCCGACAGCGGCCGGGTGGCACGGCGCAACACGCTGCGGATGCGCGCCACCAGCTCGCGCGGGTCAAACGGTTTGACCACATAATCATCACCGCCAATTTCCAGCCCGACGATGCGATCGGTCGATTCACCCCGCGCGGTGATGAAAATGACCGGCAGACGCCGCGTTTCCGCCAGGTGGCGGCAGAGCGACAGCCCGTCTTCGCCCGGCATCATGATATCCAGCAGCACCAGATCGAACACCCGCCCGGCGATCTGCGCGCGGGCCTCTGCCGCGCTGGCGGCCTGGGTCACCGCAAACCCCTGGCGGACCAGGTAGTCGGCCAGCGGTTCGCGCAAGCCTGGTTCATCATCCACCAGCAGGATTTCGGTCAGCGATGGTTCGGTCATGTCGACCAGTCTATCCGATCGGGCAGTGCGGTCCAGCACGGTTGTCGGGATCGGCATCGGGTGCGTCATCGGCCCGGTCACATCGCGTCGGCCGGCGGCGGGGGCGGCATGCCTTCGCCGTGATGAGCGCCATCGTGTGAGCCGTGGTGCGGGCCATGGCCGGCGTGACCCCAGGCGTCGCGCATCGCAGCGCGCAATTCATCGCGAGTCAGCGTGCCGTTGTGATCGGTATCGAGCGCAGCGAACCGCGCCTTGATCGCGGCGTCGAACGCCGGCCGGGTGATCGCATCATCGTGGCGCGCCGCGCGCATTGCGGGATGAATGACCGCCATGCCGATCATGCCGCCCGGATGCCGCCCCATGCCGGGGTGCATGGGGCCATGATCCGCCCCGTCTTGATCGGGCCCGTCATGGTCCAGCCCGTCATGGCCGGGCGGCGGCGGGCCATCGGCATCGTCGGGATGATGGGCGTGCCATTGTGCGGCGCGGGCGTGGACCTGCGCCAGAAATTCGTCCTTGCTGACCATGCCGTCGTGGTTGGTGTCGGCTTTTACAAAATGTTCCAGCATCCGCGCATCGCGGTCGGCCGCGTCGATCCGGCCGTCGTGGTTGGCGTCCATGCGCGTCCACATCTTGTCGGCCATGGCGGTTACCTCGGCATAAGTGGCGGCGGGCCCGGGCCCTGCCATGGCCACTGGCGCGGCGCTGACCAGCGCGGCGGTGGACAGCAGAACAAGCGTAATCGCGGCGCAATGGATCGTTTTCATCGGCATGGTCCCTGGGCAAAGCCAATCCGGCGCCAATGCGCCGGTGGCAGGCGAAAGCCGCAGGGCGGCCCCGCGGGTCAGGCTGAATGGGGGGTGGCCTGCCCGGGGGTTGCTGGGGGCTGAAAAGGGCCACCCCGCGACTTTCTGACCAAGGGAATAGCCCCGACCTGTCGCAGGGCTATGCCCGAACCCACGCAATTTTGTCGCATTGTGTCGCGGGTTGCGCGCGTCTGTGCGTCGTGCGTCAGCCTGCGGACATGACAAAGGCGTTCAGCTTGTTGCCGTCGGGATCGCGGAAATAGGCGGCGTAAAAGCCGCCTTCGCCGCGCGGACCCGGCGCGCCTTCGTCGGTGCCGCCATGGCTGAGCGCCAGCGCGTACAGCCGATCGACTTGTGCCGCATCGCGCGCCGCAAATGCGACCATCACCCCATTGCCCACGCTGGCCGGCTGACCATCGAATGGCAGCGTCAGCCCGATACCGGGTGCGCCGCCGGGTGCGCCCCACGCCACCGAGCGATCGGTTTCAAACATGCGCGGCGTATCAAGCTCTGCCGCGATCGCGTCATAGAACGCCGCCGCGCGCACCAGGTCACTGGTCCCCAACGTCACATAGCCGATCATGGTCGTTCTCCCTTCCCGTCTGCACATCCGACCGAATCGGCCTGGACGGAACATATCAGGAACAAAGATGCCCCGCCAGATCGGATCAGCGCATCACAGTGGCGCGGTCGCGGCGTTCAGCCAGGTGCGATCCGCCACGTCCAGTTGCGGTGCCAGCAGGCTGCGCACATCGGCGTGATAGCGATCGATCCAGCCGCGTTCCGCCGCATCCAGCAGCGCCGTATCGATCAGCCGGCGGTCGATCGGCGCATGGGTCAACGTGGCAAATCCCAAAAATTCGCCCTCTGCCCCGGCAATGTCGCGCGGTTCGACCAGCACCAGATTTTCGATGCGGATGCCATAGGCCCCCGCGCGGTAATAGCCGGGTTCGTTGGAAACGATCATGCCGGGCAACAGCGCATGCGCGGTGCCCGCCTGCCCGCCCTGCGCCTTGGCAATGCGCTGCGGCCCTTCGTGCACCGACAGGAAACTGCCCACGCCGTGCCCGGTGCCATGCGCATAGTCCAGCCCTGCCGCCCACAGGAACTGGCGCGCCAGCACATCCAGCTGCGCGCCGTTGGTACCGGCGGGAAACACCGCGCGGGCCAGCGCAATGTGCCCTTTCAGCACGCGGGTGAACCGGTCGCGCACATCGGCCGGGGGCGCATCCGGCCCGATCCACACCGTGCGGGTCACATCGGTGGTGCCATCGCGGTACTGCCCACCCGAATCGACCAGATACATGCTGTTGGGCTCGAGTCTGCGGCAGGTTGCCTCGCTGGCGCTGTAATGCACGATCGCGCCGTTGGGCCCGGCGCCAGAAATGGTCCCGAACGACAGGTCGATCAGCGCATTGGTCGCGCGCCGCTCGCCCTCCAGCCGGGCCGACGCGGTCAGCTCGGTCTGTTCGCCCTGCGGCCCCACACGGTCCAGCCAGTGCAGAAACCGCGCCAGCGCCGCGCCGTCGCGCGCCTGTGCGGCGCGCTGCCCGGCGATTTCCACCGGGTTCTTGACCGCCTTTGGCACCAGCACCGGATCGGTCAGCGCGGCGATGGTCGCGCCGCCGCGTTCCAGCGCCTGAAAGACCGCGGCAACGCTGCGTTCGGGATCAACGCCCACGCGTTTGTCCGTCAGCCCCTCCAGGCTGGCGACAAATCCCTCACGCGGGGCAATCCGCACCCCGGCGCCCAGATGCGCGACCAGTTCGGGCGTGACCTTTTCGGGTGCGATGAACAGATCGGCGGTGCCATCGGCATGCACCAGCGCATAGGCCAGCGCGACCGGGGTACAATCGATATCGCTGCCGCGCATGTTGAACAGCCAGGCGACCGAATCGAGCGCGGCGATCACCACCGCATCGCAGCCATTGTCGGCCAGCCAGCGCGCCACACCGGCGCGTTTCGCATCGGCGCCGATGCCGGCATGTTCCAGCGCGTGGGGCACCGCGGGCGCTGCCGAAGGCGCGGGCCGGCCCTGCCAGATCGTATCGACCGGATTGCTGTCCACCGCCACCAGCACGCCCCCGCGATGCGCCAGCGCGCGGCCCACCGCATCGGCCCAGCCGCGCGTGTGCAGCCAGGGATCATAACCGATGCGCGCGTCGGCCGGGGCATGCATCGCCAGCCAGCCGGCAATGCTGACCGCGGGTACCTGTTCATAGCTGTAAAACCGCGCATCGACCTGGTCACGCACTTGCAAGGTATAGCGCCCGTCGACGAACATCGCCGCGCTGTCCGCCAGCACCACCGCGGTCCCTGCCGACCCGCCAAACCCGGTCAGCCAGGCCAGCCGCTGGGCATAGGCGCCGACATATTCGCTCATATGTTCATCGCAGATCGGCACGACGAACCCGTCAAGGTTCTGGTGTTTCAGCTGCTGGCGCAATGCCACCAGCCGCGCTTCGTGGGTGTTCATCAGCATGGCCGCGTTCCAGTGTCGTGTGCATGCCCGGCTTGCCGGGGGCGTCAACGCACCATAGATGCGAACCATGGCAGAAACCACCCCACCGCTCGACTCCGCCCTTTCGTCCGCGCCTTCGCCCACTTTGGCGCCGCCCGTCGCCGCAAAGCGCCCCACCAGCATGACCCATCATGGCGTGACCGTGACCGACGATTACGCCTGGCTGCGCGATCCGGCCTATCCCGAGGTGACCGACCCCGCGGTACTGGCGCATCTTGAGGACGAAAATGCCTGGTTTGCCGCGCGCATGGCCGGGCAAGCGCCGCTGATGGATCACCTGTTCACCGAAATGCGCGGCCGCATCAAAGAGGCGGACCGGTCCGTTGCGCAAAAGGACGGCGATTACCTGTACTGGGTCGAATATGCCGAAGGCGCCGAATACAAGACCTGGTGGCGCCGCCCGGTGGCCGACACCGCCGTGCCCGACGAACTGATTTTCGATGAAACCGCCGCCGCCGCCGACGCCGAATATTTCCGGCTGGGCGCGATTTCGGTATCCAACAATGGCCGTATGCTGGCCTATGCCATCGACAACGACGGGTCGGAACGGTTCGTGGCGCGGGTCAAGGTCATCGCCACCGGCGAACTGCTGGCGCACGAAATTCCCGACACATTGTCCGGCCTGATCTGGAACCATGACGATACCGCGCTGGTCTATGCCCGCGTCAACGACCAGTGGCGCACCGATACCGTGTTGCTGCACAAACTGGGGACGCCAGCGAGCGAGGACGTCGTGCTTTACCATGAACCCGATGAAGGGTTCCGCGTCGGCGTCGGGTTGTCGGCCAGCGACCGCTGGCTGGTGATTTCAACCGGCGACCATGAAACCGGCGAAACCCGGCTGGTGCCGATCACCGATCCGGCCGCGCCGGCATTGCTGGTGCGCGCACGGCAGACCGGGGTCGAATACGATGTCGATGTGCGCGACCACGGCAACGGGACCGAACCGCTGCTGTTTATCCACACCAACGACACCCACGAAAATTTCCGGCTGGCCACCGCGCCGCTGTCCGCACCCGGCACCTGGACCACGCTGATCGAAGGCAGCGACGAATTCTATCTGACCGGGTTTGACCTGTTTCGCGATTTCTATGTCGTCGAAGGCCGGGTGCGCGGTCTCGACCGGATCGAACTGCGCTATTACGATGATCCGGCGCGGATCGAACCGATCGCCTTTCCCGAAGCCAGTTTTGAAGCCGGGCTGGCCGACAATCCGGAATGGGCCACCGATCGCTTGCGGCTGACCTATGAATCGATGGTCAGCCCGGCCACGGTCTATGACTATCACGTCGCCACCCGCACGCTGGAACTGCTGAAAGTGCAGGAGATTCCATCGGGTTATGATGCGTCGCTATACCGTACTGAGCGCATCGAAATCACCGCGCGCGATGGCACCCAGGTGCCGGTATCAATCATGCTGCGCAATGATCTGGTGGGGCCGGCGGCGCTCTATCTCTATGGCTATGGCGCCTATGGAATTGCGATCGGCCCGGGATTTTCCACCGCGCGGCTCAGCCTGGTTGATCGCGGCATGGTCTATGCCATCGCGCATATCCGCGGCGGCGATGATCTGGGCCGGCGCTGGTACAAGGATGGCAAGCTGGACAAGCGCACCAACACCTTCAACGATTTCGTCGATGTCGCGCGCGGGCTGATTGCGCGGGGCATGACAGAGGCCGGCCGGATCGCCATCAGCGGCGGATCGGCCGGCGGCGAACTGATGGGCGCGGTAATCAATTCCGATCCCGATCTGTGGGGCGCGGTGGTCGCGCATGTGCCGTTTGTCGACGTGCTGAACACCATGCTGGATGAAACCCTGCCGCTGACGCCCGGCGAATGGCCCGAATGGGGCAACCCGGTCGAAGATGCCGAGGCCTTTGCGCTGATCCGGTCCTATTCACCCTATGACCAGGTGCGCGCCCAGGCCTATCCGCCGCTGATGGTTACCGCCGGGCTGAACGACCCGCGCGTGACGTATTGGGAACCGGCGAAATGGGTGGCGCGGCTGCGCGAATTGAAAACCGATACCAACGAACTGGTGCTGAAAACCAACATGGGCGCCGGCCACGGCGGCAAATCCGGCCGGTTCGAAGCCTTGCGCGAAACCGCCGAGGAATTCGCGTTCATCCTGTGGCAGCTGAAACTGACCAACGTCTGATTTCATGGCCAACCGTTTCACCATGGGGTTCACCGCCAATGCCGCCGACATCGACGAACTGGGCCATGTCAACAACGCGGTGTGGCTGCGCTGGATGGAACAGATCGCGGTCGCGCACTGGCAGGCCGATGCCGCGCCAGGCCACCGCGACCGCTACATCTGGGTGGTGACCCGGCACGAAATTGATTATCGCGGCAATATCGGGGTGGGCGAAAGCGTTCTGGCCGAAACGCACATTCCCGCCGCCCCGACCGGCGCACGGTTTGACCGGTGCACCACGTTTACCGGCGCATCCGGCGCGGTCCTTGTGGCGGCACGCACCACCTGGGCGCTAATCGATCGCGCCAGCGGGCGGCTGGCGCGGGTGACAACGGATATCGCCGCGCCGTTCCTGCCCTGATCAGGCGGGATCGGGCAGCGCGTCGCCCGCATCCGGCGGCACCGGCTTGGCCCGCGCTCGGCGTGACCGTGCGGGTGCGCTGTCGAGCAATTCCAACGTGGTATGCGCGTCGTCCAGGCCATATTGCGCGCGCAAGTCCTGCTTGAACGCGTCGACCTCCACCTCGGTTTCCAGATGGCGGATGGAAATGCGCCGCACGATCAGATCACCCACCGTGTCGATCAACGTCAGCGTGCGGCCAGAGGTCAATTCGACCAGCCGCGACACGTCAAACCCGTTGGACAGGTTCCAGTTCTGCCGATCCCAGCTGACCAGCGGGCGCTGGCAATAGCGGCACGTGCTGGTGACCGACCCATCGCTGTCACGATGGCGCTCGCGCACCGGCAGGTGCACCCGGGTAAACCAGCACTGTGTCAGCGCTTCCATGCGCAGGGGTGCCCTTCCAAGTCCGGTAACCGACAGCCCATCCATTCGGGATGGAGGTGGCACAATCCGGCAATCATCCAGCAAGGACGGCGGTAAACAGGTCACTTTAAGTGGCCCTCGCGTCAGCCTTGATCTGTTGTTCCAGGCGCCAGATCTGACCGGACGAACGCTGCCGCAAACCGGGCGATCAGCGCCCGTTACGGCCAGAATGATACCAAAACGGCCTGAAAACGGGCTTTGCCTGCAAGTTCGCAACCATCTCCGCACCGTTACTGCGTGATGCGTGCATCGCCGCCATTTATACTCGGGCTGAGCATCGCATGACGGGCAAATCAAAATGAACATGTTGAAATTTTTGCTGAGATATGTGCCCCATCGGCATCGACCCATCCGAAAACGGGTAAGATGGAATGGAAAAATGTATAGCGGCCGATGCAGCGTCTGCGATGAGCGGATCGCAAAAACGCGAAAGAACTCCTGGGCGCGTTTGTCGGCTGACGAAATTTGACCGGCACATACGAAAAATCGGGCGACGGAAAACCGGGCACGCTGCGCTTTTCGCCATTGAACCGCATAGCGCCGATGCAGTGCTCCGGCCCCGCGTTTGAAGAGCCGGTCATACCCCAATGGCCACCCCTCGTGTGCGTGATGCTGATGGCTTTGGGGTCCGTGCTGTCCTGGGCAATCGTGATTCTGGCCATCCGCTGCCTTTAGAGCATGCTGCGCCAGCGCCAGACATTGCAACCAGATCATAACTGCCCCGCAATCGCCATGACGCGGGAAAGATGGAGGCGCTTATTTTGATCGAGTCCAAAACAAGCGCCTGATTCTTTACTTTATAGCGATTTCCACGCCGTGAATTGGCCCAATTGACTGGGCATTACGGCAGGGCCGTTCATAAAAAACTTGCACAAAAACAATGCTGTGGTCACAGCGGATTGCCATCCTTGTCGCGATAGATGTCGCGGCGGCCGACATGGTTGGGCGGGCCGACAAAACCATCGGCCTCCATCCGTTCAATCCATTTCGATGCGGTGTTGTACCCCACGCCCATCTGCCGCTGGATCCAGCTGGCCGATGCCTTCTGGCTTTCGAACACCAGCTGGCACACCTGGCGGTATTTGCGTTCTTCGGGATTGTCCGACGCGGTGGCATCCAGATCGTCAAAGCCGAACCCGCCATCGTCGGGCTCCTCGGTGACCGAATCGACATATTCGGGCGCGCCCTGTTTACGCCAGTGGTCAGCGATGCGCTCCACCTCTTCATCCGACACAAACGGGCCGTGCACACGCTTGATCGGGTCGGTGTTGGGTTTGTACAGCATGTCGCCCCGGCCCAGCAGCTGTTCGGCGCCCTGTTCGCCCAGGATGGTGCGCGAATCGATGCGGCTGGCCACGGCAAAGCTGATGCGCGTCGGCAGGTTGGCCTTGATCACCCCGGTGATCACATCCACCGACGGGCGCTGGGTGGCCATGATCAGGTGGATGCCGGCGGCGCGGCTCTTTTGCGACAGCCGCTGGATCAACACTTCGATTTCCTTGCCCACGGTGATCATCAGGTCGGCCAGTTCGTCGACGATAATCACGATCTGCGGCAGGGTCTGGTAATCCAGCTGCTGTTCTTCATAGATTTCTTCGCCGCTGTCGGGATCAAACCCGACCTGGATGCGCCGCCCCAGCGGTTTGCCCTTGGCCGCCGCGGCGCGCACCTTGTCGTTGAAACCCGACAGGTTGCGCACGCTGATTGAGCTCATCTGGCGATAGCGGCGCTCCATTTCCTCCACCGCCCATTTCAGCGCGCGCACTGCCTTGGCCGGTTCGGTCACCACTTGCGACAGCAAGTGGGGGATGTCGTCATAGCTTTTCAGCTCAAGCACTTTGGGGTCGACCAGGATCAGCCGGCACTGTTGCGGGGTCAGCCGGTACAGCAGCGACAGCAGAATGGCATTCAGCCCGACCGATTTGCCCGATCCGGTGGTGCCCGCCACCAGCAGATGCGGCATGGTGGCAAGGTCGGCGATGATCGGTTCGCCGGTAATATCCTTGCCCAGGATGATCGGCAGCAGGCCCTTGGCATTGACGAACTTGTCACAGGCAACCAATTCGCGGAACGACACCATTTCGCGCGTCACGTTGGGCAATTCGATGCCCATCACCGTGCGGCCCGGAATGGCGGAGACGCGCGCCGAAACCGCGCTCATGTTGCGGGCGATATCGTCGGCCAGCCCGATCACCCGGCTCGCCTTGATCCCCGGCGCGGGTTCAAGCTCGTACATGGTCACCACCGGCCCGGTGCGCACCGCCATGATCTCACCCTTGACGTTGAAATCATCGAGCACGTTTTCCAACAGGCGCGCATTGCGTTCCAGCGCCAGCTTGTCGATTTTCGGCGCGGTGCTGACCGGGATTTCATCGAGCAGATCGATCGGCGGCAGTTCAAACTTGTCAAACAGGTCGCCCTGGCGTGGCCGTTGCAGCGGGGCGGGGGTGGTGTTGCGCGGTGGATCGGTAATTTCGGTCGGCCGGCGCGGCGCGGCGCCCTCGGCCGGGGGCGCATCGTCGCCCAGCGTGACCGTAGGCGCGGCGCTGGCGCGCGGGCGCGGTGGCGCCGCATCCGCATCGGGCGCATCGCCATCATGATCGGCGGCCTCGGCCTGGCGCCGGAACAGCGCCAACGGATTCAACCGCCAACCTTCCAGCGCATAGACCCGGCAGCCCAGAAACAACCCCAGCCCGCCCGCGACCACCGCCACCGCCACGGTCACCCAGCCGGCCGCAGAGCCAGCCACCGGGCCGGCAAAATGCGCGCCCCAGCGGACCACGCCGCCGCCGATCAACCCGGCGATTCCGCCTGCGCCGGCGGGCAACGCCCCGCCCGGCCGGGTCCAGGTCAGCGCCGCCGCCACATCGATCAGCAGCACCGCCGCCAGCATCAGCCCGACCAGCGCCCACCACGCCGTCGGCACAGGCAGATCGGCATCGTCATCGACCACCGCGATCAGATCGCCAGTGCCATCCCACAGCCGTCGCGCCATCACCAGCAGCAGCGGCAAAGCCAGCATGACCGGCAGGCCAAACAGCACCAACAGCCGTTCTGCCGCCCAGGCGCCCGCCAGCCCCATCCAGTTTTCCACCGGGCTGCCCGACGCGGTCGAACCCGAAGGATCGGTCTGGGTATAGCTGACCAGCGCGCACACCAGAAACACCAGCAGCGCAAACAGGCCGGCGCCACCGATCAGTTCGGCACTGCGCCGCACACTGCGCCGCAGGATGGCGCGCCAGTCCGACCGGCCGGCGCGCGATGCGGCGCCGGATGCCGACTTTCCCGCCCCTGTTTTGGGCTGCCGTGGTGTGATTGCCCGCGATGCCATCGTGCATGAACCTTTGAAGCTGTGGCCGTACCATGCGCCAAAACAGTGGGAATCGTCAAGAATCCAAGGATTTTTCGCGAGTCGCCGGTTTTACGCCGGTTTCGGCCGCGGCCCGGGTGAGCCCGAGGGCGGGCGATGCATGTCCGCCCCGGACCGGGGAGGATTTTGCGGTCTGGAGGAAATCGGTATAGCGCTTGCGCATGACTGACGAAGCCACCGCAATCGCCCCATCCCCGCTCGCCACGATCCGCGCACGCATGGCGCAGGCAGCCGCGCTGGCCGGCCGCAACGTCGATGACATTGCGCTGGTCGCGGTGTCGAAGACCCGCAACGCTGAAGAAATTCAGCCACTGATCGATCAGGGCCAGCGCATATTCGGCGAAAACCGGGTGCAGGAGGCGCAAGGCAAATGGCCCGCGCTGGTCGCCGCGCAGCCCGAAATCCGGCTGCATCTGGTCGGGCAATTGCAATCGAACAAGGCCGAGGACGCGGTGCGGCTGTTCGATGCGATCCATTCGCTTGACCGCCAATCGCTGCTGACCGCGCTGGCCCGCGCGATGGACCGCACCGGGCGGCGCGTGCCGTTGTTCGTGCAGGTCAATATCGGCGAAGAAGCGCAAAAGGGCGGCTGTGCGATTGCCGATGTGCCCGCGCTGCTGGCGGGCGCCCGTGACCATGATCTGCCAATCGCCGGCCTGATGTGCGTGCCACCTGCAGCCATCGAGCCTGCGCCGTTTTTCGCGCTGCTGCGCAAAATTGCCACCGACCACGGGCTGCCCGGGCTGTCGATGGGCATGAGCGACGATTTTGAAACCGCGGTCATGCTGGGCGCCACCCATGTCCGCATCGGCAGCGCGCTGTTTGGGGCGCGGGCTTAGAGCGGGATGAGTTTTGATTGACTCGCTGTTAGCCCCTCCCCTCAGGGGAGGGGTTGGGGAAGGGTGTCCGAGGCCCGAATTATCGCGCACCACCGCAGCGTTGGACACCCCTACCCAACCCTTCCCCTGAGGGGAAGGGCTTTTTATTCAGTGCCTTGCGCTGACTATCGTGAATTTCACCTGGCTCTACGTCTCGGTCCCGCCCGCTTCGGCATAACGGATCAGTTCGTCACCGGCCAGCGTGACCACGTGCAGCAGGTTGGTCGATCCCGGCGTGCCGAACGGCACCCCCGCCAGCGCGATCAATTTTGACCCTGCGCCGCCAAACCCGTGGCGCAACGCCATGCGTTTGCCCTTGGCGATCATTTCTTCAAAACTGCCGATGTCGCGGGTGCTGACCGCATGCGCGCCCCACAACAGCCCCAGCCGCCGCGCGGTGCGCACCGCCGGGGTCAGCACCAGCATCGGCACGCCCGGGCGTTCGCGCGCCACACGGCGCGCGGTCGAACCCGATCCGGTAAACACGATGATGCCCGAAATCGGCAGGGTGCGCGCGATCGACGCGCAGGCGCCGGCCAGCGCGTCGGCAGTGGTCGGATCGGGCGGGGTTTCAATGAAATTGACCCGCGCCTGGTAACCGCTGTCGCGTTCAACCTGCACCGCGATGCGGTTCATGATCGTCACCGCCTCTTCCGGCCAGGCGCCGGCGGCGGTTTCGGCCGACAGCATCACCGCATCGGCGCCGTCATAGACCGCATTGGCCACGTCGGAAACTTCGGCACGCGTGGGCGTCGGCGCCTCGATCATCGATTCCAGCATCTGCGTGGCGACCACCACCGGTTTGCCCTGGCGCCGCGCCATGGCGACGATGCGCTTTTGCAGCGGTGGCACTTCTTCGGGGTTCAATTCCACCCCCAGATCGCCGCGCGCGACCATGATGCCATCGGACAGTTCGATGATTTCATCCAGCCGGCCGATCGCGGCGGGCTTTTCGATCTTGGCCATCAGCGCGGCGCGGCCGTTGATCAGCTTGCGCGCCTCGGCCAGGTCTTCGGGCCGTTGCACAAACGACAGCGCGATCCAGTCGGCACCCTGTTCGATCGCGAACGCCAGGTCGCGGCGGTCCTTGTCGGTCAGCGCGGGCACCGGGATCACCGCATCGGGCACGTTGACGCCCTTGTGGTTGGAAATCACCCCGCCAACCTCGGCCGAACACAGGATTTCGTCGGCATCGGCGCGGATCACGCGCAGCCGCAACTTGCCATCGTCGATCAGCAGCCGCTGACCTTTTTTCAGCACGCCAAACAGTTCGGGATGCGGCAGGCAGACGCGCGTTTCATCGCCGGGTTCGGGATTGCGATCGAGCGTGAAGTGCCCCGAATGGCGGATCACCGCGCGCCCGTCCCTGAACATGCCGACACGCAGTTTGGGCCCCTGCAGATCGCACAGCACGGTGATCGGCCGGTTAATCACCACTTCCAGCGCGCGGATCGATGCGATGGTTTCGGCATGGGTGGCGTGATCGCCATGGCTCATATTGACGCGAAACGCATCAACCCCGGCGTGGTGCAGTTTTTCCAGCATATCGGGCGCGCGGCTGGCCGGGCCGACCGTGGCCAGGATCTTGACCATCCGGCCGCGCAAGGGATGCCAGGCGGCGGAAATGGTATCGGGATCGGTGTTTGCCATGGGGCCAGCCTCGCTTTGTCGTTCAAATACGCGCGACCTGTGCCACCTGCCCGCATGAGACTGTGGCCACGGGACTGCGACGGGGCTATGGCGCATGACACCTTAAAACCCAAGACCCTATTCCCTCAGGACCTTTCGCATGGATACGAATTCCCCCCAGGATCACGCGCGCGATCCGCTTGACAGTTTGCCCGATGACGTTGCGGCAGCGGCGTTTCGTCGGCTGGTGCGCCATTTGCGCCACCGCCACGATGCGCAGAATATCGATCTGATGGGCCTGGCCGGGTTTTGCCGCAATTGCCTGGCCGACTGGATCATCGATGCCGGCGCGCCGCTGGACAAGGTGGCAGCGCGCGAAGCAATCCACGGACTGCCGGCGGCGGAATGGAAGGCCCGGTTCCAGACCGACGCCACGCCCGAACAACTGGCCCGCATGGCCGACAGCATGAAGCTGAACGCCCGCTAATACGAAGTCGCGCAACGCGCGACTCATACCTCCCGCCCCGCCTCCCCACCCGACCACCACAGCATGATGGTATCATTGGTGGTCGGGTGGGGAGGCGGGGCGGGAGGTATGACTGCACGTCAGTGCAGCTTCGTATAATCACCACTATCGTCGGGTGCACCGGTATATTCCGCGTCGGGGTCGGGCACACGCGGCGGTTCGCCCGGCGCGGGCGGATCAAACGCTGCGACCGGGATCGGGCCGATCAGCTCACCGTCGTCCCAGAACACCTCTGGCCAATCGCCCGGGTCCAGCCCCACATGCTGCAGCGGGGTGTAATAATAGCGGCTGAAGGCATAGGCCACGCGCGCCTGGCCCAACGCAGCGCGCACCCCAGCCGGCGCCACCAGCTGTCCGCGATAGCCGCCAAACGCCCAGTTGTCGGTGGTGCGCGGGTCGGTCAGCACCACCAGCGGAAACGGGCAGCGTGGTGCCCCGAATTCGACGCGGCAGGCTTGTTCGATGACCACTCCTTCGGCCTCGTGACTGGCCAGCAGCGCGGCGCCGGGGTGCGCCGCCACGGTGCGCACGGTCTGGCGCCAGTCCTGCGGCACGCTGATGTACACCACCGTCAGCAGATCGATCAGGCCCAGGATCAGCACCGCCGCCAGCACCGCCGGGCCTGCCCCACGCACCACAGCGCCGGTCGCGCGGCGCCACCAGCCCTGCGCCGCATGATCGGCTGAAAGCGCGGGCAGCAGCGCCGCCGATGCCACCAGCGCGGTAAAGCTAAACGCCCAGTGCAGCGTGAAATCGGAAATGATCGGGTGGATCGCGTCGGTCGCCTTGAACACCGGCAGCGTGACCAGCGCCACGCCGGCGGCCAGCCGCACCAGCCGCACCTGCCGCCCGCGCCACGCACCGATGACCACCAGCACCGCCATCAGCACGGCGCTGGCCACGCCACCGGTCAACAATTGCAGGTTGCAGGTGGCCCAAAAATCGCTCCACCCCAGCGATTCCAGCCAGGCAATATTGGCCGCCCGGCCGCTGCGCAATTGCGCCACGGCCATGATCAGCACCCAGCCCGACAGCACCATGGCCACGGCATTGGCGGCAAACAGCGCCGCGATCCGCCGCCAGGCAATGCCGCGCCACACCACCGCCTCTGCCAGCACCACCACTGTCGCGATCACCGGCCACAGCACCATCGTGGTGTGGCAAAAAATGGCGATGACCGCCCCGCCGCTATACATGGCCCAGCCGCGCACCGCCGCACGCCGCGCGCCCGCCTCCAGCGCTTCGACCAGCCCGATGAACGACACCATGACCGCCAGCCGCGCGCAGCCATAGCCGCGCAGATAGGTCGCCTGATAAATGTCCGACCATGACAATGCGAACAGCAGCAACCCCAGCAGCGCAGGCAGCCAGCCCAGCCGCCGCCGCACAAACACGCCAAACAGCACCAGTTGCGCGCAGCCGATCGCCAGCGGCAGCGCGCGCAGCCACCAGTGCCCGATCGGAAGAACTGTGGTCCACACCTTCAGCAGCGAATAAAACAGCGGCGGATTGGTTTCGCGCACCATCCACCAGCCCCACAGGTGGCGCCACGGCTGGCTGGCAAAATACAGCGACGCCATTTCATCGAACACCATCGACGCCGCCGCATGGCGCAGGCGCAGCCCCACCGCCAGCGCCATGATCGCCGCCGCCAGCAACATACAGGTCGTGCCGGGGCGGATGGCGGGGGTGCGCATGGCACCCCGCATACCGGCGGCACCCGGTGCAAACAATCCCCGCCCGTCACGCAGGCTTTGACGGCAATCAATGCGCCTGCCACCCATGGCGCGGCATTGGCGCAATGCCATCCGACGCGCGATGCATCCCCCACATGCAAGGCCCTGATCCCATGCCCGATGCCGACACCACCCCGGACACCATGATCGCCACGCTGACGATGAACCCGACGATCGACGTCGCCTATGAAGTGGAACGGCTGGTGCCCACACACAAAATGCGCACCAACCACGAATACACCAATCCGGGCGGCGGCGGGATCAATGTCGCGCGTGTGTTCGTGCGGCTGGGCGGCAATGCACGGTGCGTCTATCTGTCAGGCGGGCCGACCGGGGTGGCGCTCGATGGCCTGCTCGATCTGCACCAGCTGGTGCGCGCACGCGTGCCGATCGCCGGGCCGACGCGGATCGCGGTCACCATGCTGGAACTGGCCACCGGCCAGGAATACCGCATCACCCCCGAAGGACCGCCCGTGACCGAGGCCGAATGGCGCGCCGTGCTGGCGCAGATCGCCGACATCCGCTGCGCCGCCCTGGTCATCAGCGGATCGCTGCCGCATGGCGTGCCCGATGATTTTTATGCGCAAGTGGTGCGCACGATCGGCGCGCGCGGCGTGCGCGTGGTGCTCGACACCTCTGGCGCAGCATTGCGGGCGGGGCTGGCCGGCGGTGGCGTCGATCTGGTCAAACCCAGCCGGGGTGAGCTGGAGGCGCTGGTCGGCACCACGCTGCCGACCCGCGCCGGCGTGGCCGATGCGGCGATGGCGATTGTCGAGGCCGGCCAGGCGCGACTGGTGGCGGTAACGCTGGGTCACGAAGGCGCGTTGCTGGCGCGGCGCGAAGGCGTGATCGATGTCCCCGCGCTGGCGGTCGAGGCCAAAAGCACGGTGGGCGCGGGCGACAGCTTTGTCGCCGGGATGGTCTATGGCCTGTGCACCGGGCAGGACGATGCGGCATCTTTCCGGCTAGGGGTGGCGGCGGGCACGGCGGCGGTGCTGCACCCCGGCACCGATCTGGCGCGCCCGGCCGATATTGCCCGGCTGCTGGCACAAATCGATGGTCCCGTGGCTTGAAAGCAAGAGGCGCGCGGACCATCTGAAAGCCTACCATCCGCACGGGAGCCTCAGCAGGATTGCCATGACCACTACCGACACCGTTGCCGCAGAAACCGCCGCACCCGAAACCGCCCCTGAAACCAGGGTTTTCGAAGCCGATGTGGCGCGGCTGCTGCACCTGATGGTGCATGCGGTCTATTCCGACCGCGACGTGTTTTTGCGCGAACTGATCGCCAATGCCGCCGATGCCTGCGAAAAGCTGCGCTATGAAAGCCTGGCCAATCCCGCCATCGCCAGCGGCGAAGCCGGGCGCATCACCATCGCGCTGGACGCCGGGGCAAAGACGCTGACGGTGGCCGACAACGGCATCGGCATGACCGAGGCCGACATGATCGACGCGCTGGGCACGATCGCCCGGTCGGGCACGCGCGCGTTCATGGACAAGCTGACTGCGGCCAAGGACGGCGAAAACCCGCAATTGATCGGCCAGTTCGGGGTCGGTTTCTATTCCGCATTCATGGTCGCCGATCAGGTGGAGGTCACCTCACGCCGCGCCGGCACTGACCTGGCGCACCGCTGGTCATCCGACGGTCTGGGCACGTACAGCATTGCCGCGGTCGATGCCGGCGATGCGCCCGCGCAGGGCACGCGGGTGGTGCTGCATCTGAAAGAGGATGCCGCCCAGTACACCGAACGCCACAGCGTGGAACGCATCGTGCGTGCGCAATCGGGCCATGTGCCGGTGCCGATCGACCTGATCGATGCGCCCGGCGGCGAAGCCAGCGCAGTGACCGATGGCAGCGCGCTGTGGACCCGGCCCAAGGCCGATATCACGCCAGAGGAATACACCGATTTCTATCGCAGCGTGGCGGGGCAGTTCGACAGCCCGGCGCTGACGCTGCATTACCGCGCGGAGGGCAAGCACGAATACAACGTGCTGGCGTTCGTGCCCGAAACGCGGCCGTTCGATCTGTTCGATCCCGACCGCACCGGCCGCATGAAGCTGTACGTGCGCCGCGTGTTCATCACCGACGAGGCGGAAATTGTGCCCCGCTATCTGCGGTTTGTGCGCGGGTTGATCGATTCGGCCGATCTGCCGCTCAACATGTCGCGCGAAATGATTCAGCAAAGCCCGCTGCTGGCGGCGATCAACAAAGGCGTGACCAACCGCATTTTGACCGAGCTGGACAAGCTGTCCAACACCGATGCCGACAAATATGCCGCATTCTGGGAAGCGTTCGGCGCGGTGCTGAAGGAAGGGCTGTACGAAGATTACGCCCGGCGCGAAACGCTGCTGGGCCTGGCGCGGTTCCGCAGCACCAGCGGCGGCGACGCCTGGCGTTCGCTGAAGCAATACGTGGCCGACGCGCGCGAAAACCAGACCGCGATCTATTACGCCACCGGCACCGACCGCGACCGGCTGGCAACCAGCCCGCAGATCGAAGGGTTCCGCGCACGCGGGATCGAAGTTCTGCTGCTGACCGACCCGGTGGACAGTTTCTGGGCAGCGGCGGGCGTCGATTTTGATGGCAAGCCGTTCAAATCGGTAACGCAGGGCATGGCCGATCTGGGCCTGATCGCACCGCTGGATGGCGAAACCCCGCCGGCCGAGCCAGCGCCAGAGGCCGATGCCTTTCTGGCATTCGTGCGCGAAAAACTGGGCGATGCGGTGTCGGACGTGCGCGCATCGGACCGCCTGACCACCAGCGCCGCGTGCCTGGTCGCCAGCGAAAACGGCATCGACCGGCAGCTGGAACGCCTGCTGAGCGCCAATGGCCAGGCGCCCAAGGGAACCGCACCGGTGCTGGAGCTGAACTTGCGCCACGCGACCGTCACGCAGTTGTCGGCCTTGCCCGACGACGCCGACCTGAAGGCCGATGGCGCGCATCTGCTGATGGACGAAGCGCGCATCGCCGACGGCGAACTGCCCGAAGACACCCGCGCCTTCGCCGAACGCCTGACCCGCGTCCTGGCCAAAGCGCTGGGCTGACATCCTCCTGCTGAAAGCCCTCCCCCTGCGGGGGGAGGGTTATTCAGGTGACGCTGCCTTCCAGGATTTGTAGCGTTTTCAGGTCGGAATGGAAATCGAGCGCGTAATCGCCGCCTTCGCGGCCAATGCCCGAAATGCCGATCCCGCCGAATGGCGCGGTCAGGTCGCGCACCAGGAAGGTGTTGACCCACACCGTGCCGCCGCGCACCGCGCGGCCAACGCGTTCGGCCCGTTCCGCGCTGCCGGTATAGACCATGCCCGACAGGCCGAACGCGGTCGAATTGGCCAGCGCCACGCCCTCTGCCTCATCGCCAAAGGTCTGAAAGGTCAGCACCGGGCCGAACACTTCCTGCTGCACCACCTCGGAACTGTTGTCGCGCGGCACGATCAGCGTCGGTTCGATCCAGTTGGCGCCGGGTGTGCGCAAATGCCCGCCGCGCACAATGGTGTCGCCCGCGGCGCGCGCGCGGTCGATGAAGCCCATCACCCGTTCGACGTGGCGCGGGTGGATCAGCGCCGACATCGTCGTCGCCGGATCGCGGCTGTCGCCCATGACGTGGGCGTCGGCATAGGCATGGAATTTGGCCAGAAACGCGTCTTTCACGGCATGCTGCACAATGATCCGCGTGCCGGCCATGCACACTTGCCCGCTGTCATCGTATTGCCCGGCGGCCTTTTTCGCGGCCGCATCGATATCGGCATCGGCAAACACCAGCAGCGGTGATTTTCCGCCCAGTTCGGCCGTGAACGGCACGATGTTGGCCGCCGCCGCCCGGCCGATGATCCGCGCGGTCGGCACGCTGCCGGTAAAGCTGATGCGTTTGATGCGCGCATCACCGGTCAGCGCATTGCCCAATTCCGCGCCCAGCCCCTGCACCACGTTGAACACGCCCGGCGGAAATCCGGCCTGATCGACCAGGTCCGCCAGCAGCGACGCCGACAGCGGCGACCAGTCAGCCGGTTTCAGGATCACCGTATTGCCCGCCGCCAGCGCCGGCGCGCATTTCCAGGTGGACAGCATGAACGGCGCGTTCCACGGCGTGATGATCAGCGATGGCCCGGCGGGCATCCGGATCACGCGGTTGGCGGTGCCGCGCGAAGACCACACGCGTTCCTGATGGTCGGTCGCCAGATCGGCATAATTGCGGAAATTGGCCGCCCCGCGCAGGATCACGCGCAACCGCAGGCTTTCCAGCAGCATGCCCATATCCAGGCATTCGATCATCGCCAGCGTTTCGACATTGGCCTCGATCAGGTCGGCCAGCCGGTGCAGATACGTGCCGCGCTCGGCCGGGGACAAGGCCGCCCAAGCCGGAAACGCATCGGTCGCCGCCTGTGCCGCCTGTGCGGCGGTGTCGGCATCGCCGCGCGCAATGTCGGCCAGTTTCCACGACCAGTCGAACGGACAGCGGGTTTCAAACGTAGCGGGCGACGATACCCGGCGCCCGCCGATATAATGATCGGGTGAGACCGAATGGCCGGCGATATCGATGCGCGTGTCCATAAATGCCTTCAGATATAGGGCAGGTAATAGGCAATCTGGCCAGCATCATCGAGCGCGCTGACCGTCTCCAGTTCCTGGCGCTTGATCGCGATGAAATTGGCGATCAGGTCCGCGCCGACCGCCTCGGTCAGCACAGAATCCGCCGCCAGCGCATCGAGCGCGGCCCCCAGATCGTGCGGCGTGTGGCGGTCGGTGTTGATCGTTTCCAGCCCGTCATCGGTTTCAGGCGCCCCGGGGTCCATGCCCGCCTCCACGCCCAGCAATGCCGCCTGCAACAGCGCGGCAATCGCCACATAAGGGCTGGCTGCGCAATCGGCCATGCGGTGTTCGATCCGCGCCGCGGCGCCGGTTTCGGCCGATACGCGCACGGTCACGCTGCGGTGATCGATGCCCCAGTTGGCCCAGTATCCCGACAGGCTGGCGGGTTGCAGCCGGGCATAACTGTTGATGGTGGGCGCCAGGATCGCGGCCAGCGCCTCATGATGGTGCAGCATGCCGGCGATTGCGCCGCGCATGACGGGCGACAGCGTGCCGCTGGCGACATCATCGGCAAACACGTTGCGGCCATCTTTGTCGCGAAAGCTGATGTTGAAATGCAGCCCGCTGCCGCTTTTGTCGGCAAACGGTTTGGGCAGGAACGACAGCAGATAGCCTTTGCGCAACAGCAATTCGCGCGCCATCTGGCGGAACAGGAACGCGTCATCGGCGGCCTTCAGCGCGTCGGCAAAGCGCAAGGTCAGTTCGAACTGCGGCGCATCGTATTCGGCATTCATCGATTCGATCGGGATGTTGCAGGCGTGTGCCGCCTCCCAGATCGTATCGACCAGCCCGGCGGGATCGGTGAACGGGCCGGTGCCATAGACGAACGAGCCCGGCGTATCATAGGGCACCCAGCCGCCATCGGGGCCGCGCTGAAACACATAGGCCTCCATCTCGATGCCCACCATCGGTTCCAGCCCGTGTGCGCGCCACGCCGCGATCGCGCGGATCAGCGCGCCCCGCCCGCACAGCGGAAACGGCGCGCCCTTGAACTGCATTTGCCCCAGCGCGATCCGCGTGCCTGCTTCCCACGAAGGGCGCAAGGTATCGGGATCAAAGTGCATTTCCATATCGGGCAGCCCGTCGAGCAGCCCGCCGCCGGGCGCCGCCACCAGCGTGCGGTCATAGGTCACGGCATAAGTGCCCACGCAAAACCGCGCGTGGCCCTTGGCCGCCTCGATCATCGGCACATATTTGCCGCGCGCCAGATTAAGCTGATCGGCAAACAGCAATCGCGCGCGTTCGAACGCGACGCTGCGCGTTGCATCGGCGGCAATGGGTGACAGGCTGTTCATGGTTCTCCCCGATGCACTTTGTTTTCAGCGTGGTTTGACGCGCACTGGCAGGTGTTTGATGCCGTGAATGAAATTGGATCGCAAATAGCTGTGGTCGGCAACTTGTTCGATCGTATCGATGCGCCTGGCCAGTTCCTGCAACACGATCGCCACTTCCAGCTTGGCCAGCCACATGCCCAGGCAGATATGCGGCCCGCCCTGCCCGAACGACAGGAACGGATTGCGCGGGCGATCCAGATGCAGCGTGTAAGGATCGGAAATCGCGGTTTCATCGCGGTTGCCCGACAGGAACCACAGCACGACTTTGTCGCCGGCGCGCACCTGTTGATCATGAAAGGTGAAATCGCGCGTCGCGGTGCGGCGGAAATGCGATGTGGGCGATGCCCAGCGGATCATTTCATCCGCCGCGCTTTCCCAATCGGTAAAGTCACCCGCCTGCAGCTGCCGCAACAGGTGCGGGTGGTTGGCCAGCGCATGGATGGTGGCCGAAATGCTGTAGCGCGTGGTGTCGTTGCCGGCCGCGACCAGCAGGCAAAAGAAATTGCGAAATTCATCGCGCGACATCTGCGTGCCGTGGCTGGTGGTCTGGCGCACCAGGTTGAGCACGCCGATCTGTTCGCCGGCATCCATGCGGTCGAGCAGGTCGTTGGCATAATCGAACAGCTTTACCGCCGCGGGTGAACGGAACGGCAGCAGGCGATAGGCCTCCGTATCCACCTGATCGATCACGAAATCGGTATAATCGGGGTCTGAGTTGGAAATCAGCGCATCGCCCAGTTCGACCAACATGGGCCCGTCAGCCACCGGCACGCCCATGATCTGCGCCAGCATCTGCATCGGCAGGCGCCGGGCAATGCGATCGACCGCATCGAATTCACCCTCTGCCAGCGCGACATCGAGCAGATCGGTCACGATCGTGCGGATCTGCCCGTCGAACCCGGCGACGGTCGATTTGGAAAACGCCTTTGACGCCAGCGCGCGAAACGCGCGGTGCATCGGCGCATCGGTTTCCTGAAAGGTCTTGCGCGCCTCATATTCCTCTTCCGACTGGTCCTCCATGCGGATGCCCTTGGCCGACGACAGCAGATCGGCCTGGCGGTTGAGATCGAGCAAGTCGGCATGGCGCGTCACCGACCAGAACCCGCGATCACCATTGGCCATGTCCGACCAGGCCATCGGCGTTTCGCGGCGCATGCGGTCAAATGTCGCAAACGGGGCGCCGTGGTTGAACGCATCCTGCGACGACAGATCGACGTGCGGGTCGGTCGAACGGGAAAAGGCATAAGGCATCACGGCATCTCCCTGAATGATTGCCAGCTAGACCGGGCGGGGCCGCCCGTACTTGGCATAAGCGGACAGATATCGCCCCACCTGTTCCGATCTGTGCGCGGCGCGGCTACAACCGCCATCACACAATTGCCGTCTGGGCAGCAGGGAACCGAACATATGGGCGAAATCATCGGAGCCGGGCTGGTCGCGCATGCGCCCACCATCATGATGTCGCGCGAAGACCGCTTTGCGCTGAACGAAGGCAAGGAAATCAGCCTGGTGCCCGGGCTGCACCGGCTGAAAAGCGAAGTGCTGGACGTGCTGAAACCCGATGTGATCGTGCTGTTCGATACACACTGGTTCACCATCGTGGAATTCTGTGTGACCGCGCACACGCGGCGGTCGGGGCTGTTCACATCGGACGAACTGCCGCGCGGGATGCGCCAGATCCGCTATGATCTGCCGGGCAACCCTGTGCTGGCGCAATCGATGGCAGACCACGCCACTGCCGCCGGCGTGCGCACCAACGCGATCGATGATCCGTGGCTGCCGATCCACTATCCCACGGTCAACCTGTCGACATTTCTGCAGGGCAGCGAACAATGGTTGTCGGTCAGCCACGCCTATTCTGCCGACCCGGAGGATTTTCTGGCCGTGGGCAGGGGCATCGGCGCAGCGATCGCCGCCAGCGACCAACGCGTGGTGCTGATCGCCAGCGGATCGATGAGCCACCGGTTCTGGTCATTCCGCGATATTCCGCTGCACGAGGCATCGGACCCCATCCACATCTCTCGCCCCGAAGCGCGTGAGGCCGATTACGAACGCCTGCGCTGGTTTGCCGAAGGCAACCACGCCGCGGTAATCGACACCATGCCCGAATACCTGGCGCATGTGCCCGAAGCGCGATTTGGCCATTACCTGATGATGGCGGCGGCCTGCGGTGGCCGCGACTGGAAGGCCAAAGGCCGCCAGTTTTCAGACTACGAAAACGCCACCGGCACCAGCCAGGTCCACGTGTGGTTCGACATGATCTGAACGTCCTCCCCGAAACCGGGGAGGATGTTGGTCTATGATTTCAGCACCTCGGCCTCCACCCACGCGATAATCTCTGCCCTGCGCGTCCGGTCGTCCAGCAGGTCGCCATCCACGCCCAGTTGCCACGCCAGATCGGCGCGACTGCGGTCGGCGTGGAGCGTTTCCAGCATCAGGTTGTGCGCGGCGATCGCGGCGTGGTCGGCGAAGAAGCCCTGTGTGATCATGTCGTCCTGATCCAGCCGGTTGAGCTGCGCGATCTGCGCCAGATCGAATTCGGGGTGGTATTGCACCCCCCACACCACGCTGTTGTGCAGCGGGATCAGCGCGGCCTGCACCGGGCTGTGCGCATTGCCGGCCAGCAGCGTCGCATGGGGTGGCAGTGCCGACACTTCGTCATAATGGATGCAGGGCGAATCGAACACCGGCGGCTTTGCAGCGAACATCGCGTGCGCGCGGCCGGCGTCTGTCAGCGCAATCTTGCGCGCAATACCCACCTCGCGCCCGCGCGGCGATCGTCCCACGCGGCCGCCAGCGGCGATCGCAGCGATCTGCAAGCCCCAGCATGATCCGAAAATGGGCAAACCCTGGCGTGCCGCCGCCTCCATCAGATCGATCTGGCCGGTCACCGCCGGATCGCGGTCATAGGCGTGCAGCGCCGAACCGGTGATAACCAGCCCGGCATAGTCGGCCCAGCCGCGCCCCGCCGGCAGGCCTTCGCCGGGGTCGGCGGCATAGGCCACCTCCAGCTCAAGATCGGGAAAATGCGCCGATATCGCCTGGGCATAGATGTCGCTTGACCAGCGCACGCCGCGTTCGCGAGCGATGGCACGGCGATCGGCCGGATTGCCCTCCAGCAGCAGCAGACGTGTCATCAGTGCGCCATCTGCAGGCGGTAACAATGCGGTGAAACCCCGCTCCAGCGGTGAAACGCGCGGGTGAAATTGCTGTGTTCGGCATAGCCCAGCCGCAGCGCGATTTCGGCAATCGACAGATCGGGCCGGGTGCGGAATTCAAACAGCGCCTGGCGCATGCGGCATTCATCCAGCACTTCCTGAAACGAGCTGGCTTCTTCGGCCAGTTTGCGCCGCATGGTGCGCGCTGACATGCCGATTTCGCGCGCCAGCCGGTCCTGTTCGATCGGGCGGCAGTTCAGATCGCGCCATACCGCCTGCGCCAGCCGTTCCACCAGCGGCGTGCGGCGCCGGTGTTCAACAATCGCGCGGTTGACCAGGCTCAGATCATTGTTGGGCCGCTCCACCGGCAAGGCCAGATCGAGCAGTGCGGCGGGAAAGCGCATCTGGTTGGTATCGCCGCCAAAACTGCACGGCGCATTCAGCACTTTGCCCATCGGCCCGGGCAGGTCATGGGCCTCCGCCTCGAACACGAATTCAACTTTGTCCCACGCGCCGGCCGTCGCACCCGCACCCTGCCCGCGCAAAATGATCTGCGCGACAATGCCCAGCGTAAACACCGCGTCGTGGTGGCGCGGCCAGATGTCGGGATCGAGAATGCGATAGCTGACCGCAGCCATGTCGCCGTCGCGATGAAGCGTCATTTCGGTGCAATCCTGCAGCACCACAAACAGATCGACCAGCCGGCGCAAGGCCGATCCGACGCGGGTGGCGCCCAGCACCGGTTCACCCAGCGCGCCGCCAAGGGTGGCCAGATCAAAACGCATGCCCGCCGCCCACGGCAGCGACACATCGCGGCGGCGCGCCACCATCTTTTCCGAAAAGCGCACGAATTCGGCCAGCGGGATCGACGGCCGGCTGATATCGCCCGGCCGGGTATCGCGCAGCGCGTGCAATTCCGGCACATCGGCGGCATCGACCAGCCCGTCCCAGCCGTTGAGCGCGCTGGCGTGGACCTGGCTGGTGGTGGCCCGGTGGAAATGGGTACGTTGCGGCACTGTCGTGGCCTGCAGCATGGGTAATCTCTCCGTCATCGTGCGCGTTATACGAAGCTGCACTGACGTGCAGTCATACCTCCCGCCCCGCCTCCCCACCCGACCACCACAGCATGATGGTATCATTGGTGGTCGGCTCCTCAGCGAAAACGTCCCCCGGACGTTTTCGTGCTCTTCGTCGCGGGAGGCGGGGCGGGAGGTATGAGTCGCGCATCGCGCGACCTGATAATAAATCGCTTGTTGATGCGATGGTATCGCAGAGCGACGCATCCGAATTGATCATAATGATCGTTTTTTGATATTTTTAATCACGACCCAACAAAGCATGCCGCGTGGACTTGGCCATTTCGGCCAAGCCCGTCATGGTGCGTGCTGGCAGGGGCAAGGCTGGCGGTCTTTCCGCCGACATTTGAAAAAGGCGCGCGCATGACCACGCACCGACCGCGGGAGATCAACGTCAACGGCCTGCCGGCCATCGCCAGCGCGATTGTGCTGGGCACGATCGGCGTGCTGTCGTTCATCATTCAGCCAGGCATCGTGCAGGGCTATGTCACCCACCTGGGGATGTCGGACGCGACGGCGGTCAATCTGGTCGGGCTGGAAATGCTGGGTGTCGGACTGGCCACCATCGTCATGGCGCTGGTCGGCACCCGCATCGATTGGCGCGTGGTGGTCGCGGGCGGGTTGCTGATTGCGGCTGTGGGTGACGCGGCATCGGCCTTGGCCACCCATGGCCCGCTGTTCGGCTGGTTGCGGCTGTTCGCCGGGTTTGGCGAAGGGGTGATCATTTCGATCAGCTTTACCTTTGTCGGGGTGACCGCGCGCGCCGAACGCAATGTTGCGCTCTATCTGGTGCTGCTGCTGACCTATGGCGCGTTCGGGCTGTGGTATCTGCCGGTGATCCTGGATGCGATCGGCATTGCCGGCATGTTCGCCGTGTTCGCCGTGCTGTCGGCGCTGGCGCTGGTCACCGTGCCGCTGGTGCCGCACGGCTATGGCGCCGGCGATGTGGCACGGCCCGGGGTGCGCCAGTTGCCCGTCCCGCTGCTGGCCATCGCGCTGCTGGCGGTGCTGGCCTATAACATTGCGCAGGGGATTGCCTGGGCAGTGCTGTTTCTGGTCGGCACCAGCGCCGGGCTGGCCGAACAGCCGGTCGCCAATGCGCTGTTCGCATCGCAGATCGCCGCCGTCGCTGGCGCGCTGGCGTCGGTGTTTCTGGCCGAACGACTGCCGCGCGAAGCAGCCATCACCTTCGGCATTCTGGGCGGCGCGGCCAGCATTGCGCTGCTGCTGGGGCATCCGGGGCTGGCGCTGTTTACCGCCGGGGTGTGCGGGTTCAACATGCTGTGGAACTTTGTCCTGCCGTTCATCCTGGGCCGGGTCGGTGATTTTGACCAGTCGGGCCGGATGATGTCGTTCGCGATCGCGATGCAGATGGTCGGTCTGGGCGGTGGGCCGCTGATTGCCGCGCCGCTGATCGATGGCAAAAGCTATCGCATGGTCGAACTGGTGTGCATCGCGCTGTTCCTGATCAGTTTTGCCCTGCTGCGCATCCCCAGCGCGGCGCATCGCCGCCTGCACGCGGCGGCCTGATACCGCCCGCCGCGAATTTGGCCGCATCTGGCAAGATCGCACTGCAAACGCGCTTCATGAAGGCATCTCGGGGCGCAACAAGCGTCCGATCGGTCGTGCCGGCACCGGCCACCGATCAAACGGGGAGTTATCGGCATCATGGCATTCAAAGGCACTCTTTGCGCGCAATCGGCGATTTTCGCGCTGGCAATTGGCGTAATGCCGCACGCAGCACGGGCGGCGGATGCCGCGCCGCCCGCCGCGGTCACCCCGGAACCGGGTGAAATCGTCGTCACCGCGCAGAAACGCGAACAAAGCGCGCAGAAAATCGGCATTGCCGTGACCGCGCTGGGCAAGGACGCGCTGGCCGCGCTGGGGCGCCAGGACGTGACCGCGCTGGCGGGCCAGGTCCCCAATCTGGAGGTTAACCAGTATTCGCCGACGATCACCGTGTTCAACATTCGCGGCGTGTCGCAAAACGATTTTACCGACGCGCAGGAAGCGCCGATCGCGTTCTATGACGACGAGGTTTATATCGGTTCGCTGGGCGCGATCACCGGCATGAATTTCGATCTGGAACGCGTCGAAGTGCTGCGCGGGCCGCAGGGCACGCTGTTTGGCCGCAATGCCACCGGCGGGCTGGTGCAGTTCGTTTCGGCCAAGCCCACTGCCCGCACCGAAGCGTTCGTGACGCTGACCACCGGTTCCTATGGCCAGGTCGCGACCGAAGGCGCGGTCAGCGGCGCGCTGTCCGACAATGTGCGCGCGCGGTTTTCGTTCACCACCAACAATATGGGTGGCTATGTCCGCAACACCATGGGGCCAAGCCTGGGCAACACCAAATTCTATGGCCTGCGCGGGCAGATCGCCGCTGACCTGAGCCCGGCGGACAAGCTGGTGGTAAAGGTGCAGGCGCTGCGCAACGATCACGAACGCAGCGGTGCCTATTCCTGGGCCGCGACCTATCCCGACCCGGCCAACCATTTCCTGGGTGATTATGCCGCGCATGTGCCGGGCGGCAATCCGGGTGCGCCCTATACCGATGCCGGCCAGGGCGCCGATGCCAATGGCTATACCAACCATTCGGGCAGCCCGTTTGTGCAAAGCGAAGACCGCGTGGGCGCGTTCGACCGCACGTTCTGGGATGTCAGCGCGCGTTATACCCACGATTTCGGTGGGGCAGAGCTGGCATCAATTTCCGATTACCAGCATCTGGCCAAGGATTACGGCGAAGATTCCGACATGTCGCCCAACGCCATTTTCCACTATGACACGCACCAGCGCATGACCCAGTTGTCGCAGGAATTGCGCCTGTCGGGCAAGACTGCGCAGCTGAACTGGGTGGCCGGGCTCTATGCAATGAACATCCACACCGCCAACCAGTACCAGGTGGTCAGCCCGGCCAATACCTATCCCGGCATCGGCACGCTGAACTATGGCGGCACGCAGAACACCACCTCGCTCGCCGCGTTTGCGCAGATGGAATATGCCGTCACGCCCACGGTGTCGGTGATCGGCGGCCTGCGCTATTCGCATGATCGCAAACACATCGAATTTCAGGATTATTCGAATGGCACATTGCTGTTCGATTGGGCCACCACCATCCCGGCGGTGGCGCCGTTGCGCTTTGCCACATTCAACAACTGGTCGGGCAAGGCAGAGGTGGATTACAAGCCCGATGCCAACACGCTGATCTATGCCTCGGTCAACCGCGGCACCAAGGCGGGCGGGTTCGGCACGGTGTCCAGCCCGGCGCCCTATACCGATGACCCGGCGACCTCGGTCGCCACCGGGCAGGCGCTGGTGCAGGCGATCCCGTTCAAACAGGAAGTGCTGACCAACTGGGAAGCCGGGTTCAAACTGACGTTGTTCAACCGCACCACGCATCTGAACGGATCGGCATTCTTTTACAATTACGCCAATTATCAGGCGTTTCAGAATATCGGCGTCAACCAGTACATTTCCAACCATCAGGCCTATAACCACGGTGCAGAACTCGCGCTCGACACGCGACCGGTCAAAGGGCTGTATCTGGGCACATTCGTCACCGTGCTGTCGTCAAAGGTAAAGGGCATCACGCTGCCCGACGGCTTTGTCACCGACCGCGTGCTGCCCCAGGCGCCCGAATTCGCAATAGGAGCCCAGGCGCATTACCAGTTCCCCGTCGGCCCCGGCGTGCTGGGCCTGGGCACCGACTGGAAACACGAATCCGGCAGCTATTTTGAAACCAACAACGCCCCCGTCGACTATGAACCCGCGCGCACCATCGGCAATGTGCGGGTGACCTATGCGGTGATGGACGGCAAAGTCGAAATGGCCGGGTTCGTCACCAATGTTACCGACAAATGGTACCGGGTGTACAACCTGGACCTGTCCGGCCTGCTGGGCGCCAGCAACCAGACTTATGCCAAACCGCGCACCTGGGGGGCCAGCATTACCCTGCGGTACTGAAACCGGCGCCGCACAGCCCCCTGCGCGCACGGGGCTGTGCGGGCATGAGTATATTCCGCAGGGTGCAATTGCCCGCGGCTGGCCTACCACGTTTCTCTTCCTGATCCGTGGTGCGAATGACAATGCCAGACCAAAAATACCTGAATATCCTGGTGGCCGAAGACGATGAGCTGATCGCCGAGCTGCTGTGCGACATTCTGGTCGGGATGGGCCACACGGTTTGCGCGGTGACCGTTTCGCAGGCGGCGACGGTTGCGGCCGCTCGCCAGTTTCAACCCGAACTGTTGATCGTCGATTTCCGGTTGAGCCCGGGCAGCGGGGTCGATGCGGTCGATCTGATCATGCAGACCCGGTTCATCCCGCATATCCTGGTCAGCGGCAGCATGGCGCAGTTGCGTGCATTGCGCCCCGAAGCGATCCTGCTGGAAAAGCCCTATACCCGGGCCGCGCTGAGCGCGGCAATCGAGCGCACGATCGAGCATGCTTGACCCCCTGTTGCCCGTTGCCCAATCCGCCGAAGACATATTGCTGAAAGCCGGGGCGTTGCAGGACGCCATTTTCAACAGCGCCAATTTTTCCAGCATCGCCACCGACGCCCGCGGGGTGATCCAGATCTTCAACGTCGGCGCGGAACGCATGCTGGGCTATACCGCGACCGAAGTGCTCAACCGCATCACCCCGGCCGACATTTCCGACCCCGAAGAGCTGATCGAACGCGCCCGATCGTTAAGCCTGGAACTGGCCACGCCGATCTCCCCCGGGTTTGAAGCGCTGGTATTCAAGGCGTCGCGCGGGATCGAGGATATTTATGAACTGACGTATCTTCGCAAGGATGGCAGCCGTTTGCCGGCGGTGGTGTCGGTCACCGCATTGCGCGATGAACAGCACGCCATCATCGGCTATCTGCTGATCGGCACCGACAACACCGCGCGCAAACTGGTTGAGGCGGAACAGAAAAAGCTGGACCAGCGGTTGCGCGACCAGCAATTTTACACCCGGTCGCTGATCGAATCCAACATCGATGCGCTGATGACCACCGATCCGGCGGGCGTGATCACCGATGTGAACAAGCAGATGGAGGCGCTGACCGGCTGCACCCGTGACGAATTGATCGGCGCGCCGTTCAAGGATCTGTTCACCGATCCGGCCCGCGCCGCTGCGGGTATCACGCTGGTGTTGCGCGACAAAAAGGTCACCGATTACGAACTGACCGCGCGCGACCGCGACGGGCGGCAAACCGTGGTGTCGTACAACGCCACCACATTTTACGATCGCGGGCGCAACCTGCAGGGCGTGTTTGCCGCCGCGCGCGATGTGACCGAACGCAACCGGGTCGAAGCCGAACTGAAACAGGCCAAGGCCGCCGCCGAAAGCGCCAGCCGCACCAAATCGGATTTCCTGGCCAGCATGAGCCACGAAATCCGCACCCCGATGCATTCGATCATGGGCATTGCCGACCTGCTGGCACAGACCCCGCTGTCACCCGATCAGCAAAAATATGTCACGATCTTTCAACGGTCCGGCGAAAACCTGCTGAATCTGATCAACGACATTCTCGACCTGTCAAAGGTTGAAGCGTTACAGCTGGAACTGGAACGCACCGGGTTTTCGCTGCCCGATCAGCTGGACAAGATGGCCGAAATGGTGGGGCCGCGCGCGCTGGAAAAAGGGCTGGCGCTGGCGATCACCATTGCGCCCGACGTGCCGGCGAAGCTGGTCGGCGACCCGGCCCGGTTGTGCCAGGTGATGTTGAACCTGCTGGGGAACGCGATCAAGTTCACCATGGCGGGAAGTGTCACGCTGGACGTGGCGCTGGTGCCGGATGGGACGCCCGGCGCGGTTGGATCACCAACGTTGCAGTTCACGGTCACCGATACCGGTATCGGCATCCCCGCCGACAAGCTGGACGGCGTGTTCGAACGCTTCAGCCAGGCGGATACATCGATGACCAGGCGGTTCGGCGGGTCCGGGTTGGGGCTGACCATCTGCCGCCAGCTGGTCGAATTGATGGGCGGGCAAATCCGGGTGCAGAGCGATACCGGCACCGGCAGTGTCTTTTCATTCTTTCTGCCGTTCGAATTGTGGGTGCCGACCGATCCCTTTGCCGCAGAGCCGGTCGATATGATCCGCGACCACGTCTGGCCACCCTTGCGCGTCCTGCTGGCCGATGATTCGCCCGACAATTGCACGATCATCCTGGCCTATCTGGAACACACGCCGTTCGTTATCGAAATTGCTGAAACCGGCGCCATCGCCTGCGACTTGTTCAAAAGCGGACATTTTGATCTGGTGCTGATGGACCGGCAGATGCCGGTCATGGACGGCCTGACCGCGACCAAAACGATCCGCGCGTGGGAGGCCGAAAATGGCCGCGTGGCGACCCCGATCATCGCCCTGACCGCTGCGGCCCTGAAAGGCGATCGCGAAATGTGCCTTTCGGCGGGCTGCACCGTGTTCCTGACCAAGCCGATCAAGCAGGCGGTGCTGTTGCGTGCAATCCGCGACAGCCGCAAACCGGTGCGGCACGGATCGGCCGCCAACGACCACATGGCCATCGCGACCCCTGCTGTGCAAAACCCGGTGAAGCCGCCGATGATCGCCCGGTTCCTGACCCGCTGCCGGGCCAATGTCGCCACCATGCAAGGTGGCCTCGACACCCGTAATTTTGATGCGGTCACGACGCTGGGCCACCAGTTGTGCGGCGCCGGCGGGATGTTCGGGTTTGACCGCCTGACCGAAATCGGCGCCGGGCTGGAACTGGCCGGCGGCAACGCCGATGCGCCAACTGCGCAAAACTGGCTCAACGCCATGACCGCGTGCCTGCAGGCGATCGAGATCAACCAGGAAATTTAGACACCAGGCGCAACCTGTCCTTCAGGTCTTGGTGCTATCGCCGGCCTGGTGTTCGCGTTGGACCCGCGCGCTGCCAGCTGATGGCCACACGTCCACATGCCAAGGCGCCACGATGCCCCAGGACAGTTTTCACAACGAATGCGACCGGATTTCGCAAGGCGTCGATGGCGTGCAGTACGAACGCCAGCGCTGGGCCAAGACCGAAGGGCCAATGCTGGCGAAACTGGTCGAACTGGCCCATGCCGCCATCGCCGACCGTGACGATTTTGAACTGACCGAAGAAGGCGCCAGCACCGACATCAAGCGCTTCGTGCTGAAAGTGCACAGTTTTCGCGTGGTCGGCGTGGTCATGTGGCTGGAACGGGGCCACGCGATGATCAATGCCGAAGAGGTTGGCCGCAGCAAATATGCGCTGACCCCCGGCGCGGCGATATCGGCCGATTTTCAGCATGTTGACGCCGACTGGATGGCCCGCACGTTGCAGGAATTGATGGCGCGCATCCAGTTCTGACCGGTATTTATGGCCCGATCAGGTCCCAGCGGTTGCCGTAAAGATCTTCGAACACCGCGACCGTGCCATAGGATTCACGCCGTGGCGCTTCGACAAAGCGCACGCCACGATCGGTATAGGCGGCATGATCGCGCCAGAAATCGTCGGTTTCCAGAAACAGGAAGACCCGGCCGCCGCTTTGGTCGCCAATCGCACCGCGTTGCCGGTCATCGGCGGCGCGCGCCAGCAGCAGTCCTGCCGCTGAGCCCGGGGGGGCCACCACCACCCACCTCTTCCCGGAACCCAGCGCGGTATCGTGGCGCAAGGCAAAGCCCAGTATGTCGGTAAAATAGGCAATCGCTTCATCATAGTCGCGCACAACCAGCGCGGTCAGGATCAACCTTTGCGGCATGGTTCAGATCCTTGCACGGATGGCGACCGACGCATCATACCAAAGTTCACTGACGTGAACTCATACCGCCCGCCCCGCCTCCCCACCCGAC
>NZ_JBBATI010000026.1:0-62171 GCF_040398825.1 Novosphingobium sp. | reverse complement strand
CCTGCGACCCCACCCGTGTGAAGGGTGTGCTCTACCACTGAGCTACGCGCCCGTCGGGCGGCGCCGGACATGATAGTCGCAGGCGCGCCGGAACGAAGGCGGGCCACTATCGCCTTGGCCGGTGATTGACAAGTGGGGGAAGCAAGATATTTGCCTGATGCCATGACTGATATCACACCAGTGCCGCCCGCCGAACCCGACGCCAGCGTCGAACCCCAGACCCAGGCAACCGCCGAAGCCACCCATGCGGCCGCCGATGTGCCGCCCGACCGGCTGGCGATCCAACCGCGCAGCCCGTGGTTTGATGGCGATCTGCTGGCGCGCGGCATTGGTATCCGGTTCAAGGGCACAGTGCGCAACAATGTCGAGGAATATTGCATTTCCGAAGGCTGGGTGCGGGTGCAGGCCGGCCGCACGCTGGATCGCAAGGGCAATCCGCTGACCATCAAGCTGCAGGGCGCGGTGGAGGCGTGGTTTGAAGATCTGGGCGAAGATGCCCCGGTTGCCAAACTCTAACGCCGCCAAACCTTAATCCGGTCAGTTTCTAACGTGGCAGCAGGCGGGGCCGTTCGCGCGCGATCAGGGCGGTCAGCCAGTCCTTGAACGCGCGCACCCGCGCCAGCGCATGGGTGTCCTTGTGCGTCACCAGCCACAGGCTGCGAATGATGCGCTGGTCGGGCAGCACCGGCACCAGCCATTTGTCGGAATCGCCCATGAAACAGGGCAGCACGCCGATCCCGGCGCCGGCGCCGATCATCCGCGCCTGCGCCACGATCGACGATGACCGCAGGCTGGCGCTCAACCCCGGTTCGAAATCCGCCAGGTAGCGCAGTTCGGGCGCAAACAGCAGATCGGGGATATAGCCGATCAGGCGGTGGCCATGCGCCAGATCGGCGCTGTGCAACGGCGTGCCGTGCTGCGCCAGATAGCCGCGCGTGGCATACAACCGCATGGAATAATCCGACAGCTTGCCCGCGATCACCGGACCGGCGCGCGGGCGCGACAGCGTTACCGCCAGATCCGCCTCACGTTTTGACGGGCTGAGCAAACCAGATGAGGCGACCAGGTCGACCGTCAGCCGCGGATGCGCCTCGACAAAGCTTTTCAGCGCGGGCGCGACCACTGCCCCTGCCAGCCCCTCGGTCAGGCTGATGCGCAGCAATCCGGTGGTGCCGGCGCCGCCCGCCTGTTCGGCGATGCGGCTGGCGGCCTGGCTCATCGCCTCCACCTCGGCCAGCAGCGCCTCGCCTGCTTCGGTCAGCACCTGGCCTTCGCGGGTCTGTTCGAACAGTGTTGCGCCCAGCCGGGTTTCCAGCCGGCGCAAACGACGCCCCACGGTGGTGGCATCCACGCCCATGGTCGCGCCCGCGCGCGCCAGTTGCCCGCCCCGCGCCACGGCCAGAAAGGCCTGATAGTCATTCCAGTCTGGTGCCTGCATAATTGCAGGCGTGCATCGCATTTTATCCTGTTGCATGCAACGGTTCGACCGTGCAGGCGAAAATCCAACACACGAACCGACCGCAAAGGAACCGCCGTCATGCGCCTGATCGACCATTTCATCGCCGGCGGCACCGCCGGGCTCGACAACAGCCGGCGCGCGAATGTGTTCGACCCCAACACCGGCGCGGTGCAGGCCGAAGTGGTGCTGGGCAATGCCGCCACGCTCGATCGCGCGGTGGCCGCGGCGTCGGCAGCGCAGCCCGCCTGGGCCGCCACCAACCCGCAACGCCGCGCGCGCGTGCTGTTCCGGTTCAAGGATCTGGTCGAAGCGCACATGACCGAACTGGCGCATCTGCTGTCGAGCGAACATGGCAAAGTGATCGCGGATTCGCGCGGCGATATCCAGCGCGGGCTCGAAGTCGTCGAATTCGCCTGCGGCATTCCGCACGGGCAAAAGGGCGAATATACCGAGGGCGCCGGGCCGGGCATCGATGTCTATTCGATGCGCCAGCCGATCGGCATCGGCGCCGGCATCACCCCGTTCAATTTCCCGGCGATGATCCCGCTGTGGATGGGCGCGGTGGCGGTGGCCACTGGCAATGCGTTCCTGTGCAAACCGTCGGAGCGTGATCCGTCGCTGCCGGTGCGGCTGGCCGAACTGTTTCTTGAGGCCGGGCTGCCCGCGGGCATTTTCCAGGTCGTGCATGGTGACAAGGAAATGGTCGACGCCATCCTCGATCATCCGGCGATCGGCGCGGTCAGCTTTGTCGGGTCGTCCGATATCGCCAACTATGTCTATCAGCGCGGTGCCGCCAACGGGAAGCGCGTGCAGGCGATGGGCGGTGCCAAGAACCACGGTATCGTCATGCCCGACGCCGATCTGGACCAGGTGGTCAACGATCTGGCGGGTGCGGCCTTCGGTTCGGCGGGCGAACGCTGCATGGCGCTGCCGGTGGTGGTGCCGGTAGGCGAAGACACCGCCGAACGGCTGAAGGCGAAGCTGATCCCGGCGATCCGCGCGCTGAAAATCGGCGTGTCGACCGATCCCGATGCGCATTATGGCCCGGTGGTAACCGCCGCGCACAAGGCGAAGATCGAAGACTGGATTGCCCGCGCCGAAGCGGAAGGCAGCGAACTGGTGATCGACGGCCGCGGATTTACGCTGCAGGGTCATGAACAGGGGTTCTTTGTCGGGCCGACGCTGATCGACCATGTGACCGATACGATGGACAGCTATCACAACGAAATCTTTGGCCCGGTGCTGCAAATGGTGCGTGCCGCTTCGTTTGAAGAGGCGCTGGAACTGCCCAGCAAGCACCAATATGGCAATGGCGTGGCGATCTTTACCCGCAATGGCCACGCCGCGCGCGAATTTGCGCGGCGGGTCAATGTCGGCATGGTCGGGATCAACGTGCCGCTGCCGGTGCCGGTCGCCTATCATTCGTTCGGCGGGTGGAAACGATCTGCGTTTGGCGACACCAACCAGCACGGCATCGAAGGGGTGAAGTTCTGGACCCGGATCAAGACCGTGACCCAGCGCTGGCCCGATGGCGCGGTTGATGGCGCCAATGCCTTTGTCATCCCGACTATGGGTTGACCGAAGTGTGTGGGCTGACCGAACTGTGTGGGCTGACCGAAGTGGCGGCGGCCGCCACGCGCGGTGAGGTCGCTACCGCCTCAAAACGGTCATGGTAACCAGGATGTTCGGTGCCCATCCAGCGATCCCACCACGTGAAGTACAGCCCGTAATTGTGGCGGGCTTCGCTGTGGTGCAGGTCGTGGTGCGTGGTGGTGGTCAGCCATCCGGTCCATGGCGATCGGGTAAAGCCGCTCCACGCCAGTTCGTGGCCCGAATGGCCGATGGCATTGCGCGCAATCTGGTGGCCCAGGAACACGAACACCGCGACCGGTTCCACGGGCGCGATTGCGGCGATGATCAGGAACATGGCGGGGATCGCCAGCGCCTCGGTCACGGCTTCGCCGGTGGCAAAGCTGTAGGCGGCCCAGCTGGTCGGGGTGCGGCTGCGATGATGCGCCAGATGCAGCGGCCGGAACAGCGCGCGGCTGTGCAAGGCGCGGTGCATCCAGTAGAACCACGCATCGTGCAGCACGATCAGCACGATCACCTGCCAGCCGATCGTCATCGGGACGGCCGGGCCATGCGCCATGGCAATCACCCCACCGGCAATCAGCGCCAACGTCAGCAGATCGACCACCGCAAACACCACGATGGTCCACAGCGACTGGCGCAGTTCGCGGATAACGTCGCTGCGCCCGGCGGCGCGTGGCTGAATCTTGCGGTGGGCGATGCGGCGGCGCCACAGCCACACCAGGGCCGCGACCCCGCCGGCGGCAACCAGGTAACGGGTGAGTTCGATTTGCACGCCACCCGCCATGTGGTGCGCGAAACGGGAAAGCAAAAGCAGGGCGTCGGGGGGCAGCGGCATCGGGATCTCCGTGGCAAAGCAATGGACGCTGCCCTGTCAGATCCGCGCTGTGCCGGCTCTGCGCTGCCGGAAAATGCCGATCGATTTCGCAATCGATCAGATTTTTTTGTTCCCGGCGAACGCCGCCCGGCGAAAATCGGTGGGGGTCTGCCCGGTCGCTTCGCGAAAGGCGCGGTTGAACGGCGCCAGCGAACCATACCCCAGGTCCATCGCGATGGTCAGCACCGGCAGCGCGACATGGTCGGAACTGGCCAGCAGCGCCTTCGCCTCGGCAATGCGGCGGGTGTTGAGAAACGCGGAAAAGTTGCGATAGCCCAGTTTCTGGTTGATCAGCGCGCGCAGCCGGTGTTCGGGCACGCCCAGGTGCAGCGCCAGATCGCCGATGCCGAGCCCTGGATTTTGCCACACTCCGGCGGCCATGGCTTCGTCCAACCGGTCGCTCAGCACACGTTCGGCCGGGCTGAGCCCGTCAGCCTCCGGCTGCGCTGGACCATCGACCGGCGGCACCGGTGCGCCGATCAGCGCGAGATCGGCGTCGAGCAAAGTTCCGCCCACGATCAGCCCGGCGACCAGGATCAGCACCGCTTCGGTCAGGCGCAGCGCAACCGGGATATGGTCAAAACCGAACCACGCTTCGCCCAGCACCACCACCAGTGCCTCAACCCCCACCAGCCCGACAAACGTCAGCGCAAACCGGCGCCGCTTTTCGCTCAGGTCATCGGCGCGGCTGCGCAGCGCCACCCGCAGCGAATCCAGCACCAGCAATGCCATGATTGTGTGGCCGGCACGGTCCAGCCAGGGTTCGAACAGGGTGCACCATCCGCCGGCGGCCGGAGCAATGATACTGGCCAGCAGCAGTACGGCGGCGGCCACCGCCACGCGCCGGTCGGGCCGTCGTTCGAACAGCGCATGGGCAAACAGCCACAGCGCCAGCGGGGTTGCCGTGGCCACGGTCAGCACCACAAATCCGACCGGGGTCCCGGCACTGTCGAAACCCAGCGCCGAATGGACGAGGTATCCGATCACCCCGGTCAGCAGCACCGCCGTGCCCCGGCGGATCGCCGGAAAGGCGCCGCTGCACGCGACGACCAGCGCCACCACCAGCATTTCGCCCACGGCAACCAGGCGCAGAACAGTGTCGATTGGCGTATGTTCCATACCCCGACTATGGCCAAACCGGCAGGCGACGTCCATGCTGCAGGCCGCCATGTCGATGATTGCGTTTCTTGCCTTTCCCGTTGCACCATAGGCCGACCATGACCCACCTTTTCAGCCTTACCGATGACCAGCTGGCGATCCAGGATATGGCGCGGCGGTTTACGGCCGATACGATCACGCCCTTTGCCGCGCAGTGGGACGAGGCGCATGAATTTCCGCGTGATGCGATCCGCGCGGCGGCCGAACTCGGCTTTGCGGCGATCTATGTCAGCGAAGAGGCGGGCGGGATCGGGCTGGGACGGCTGGATGCGGCGCTGATATTCGAGGCGTTGTCCTATGGCTGCCCGACCACGGCAGCGTTCATTTCGATCCACAACATGGCCGCCTGGATGATCGACCGGTTTGGCGACGATGCGCTGAAATCGCGCTATCTGCCGGCCCTCGTCAGCATGGACCTGATGGCCAGCTATTGCCTGACCGAGCCGGGCAGCGGATCGGACGCGGCGGCCCTGCGCACCACCGCGCGGCGCGATGGCGATGATTATGTGGTGTCGGGCACCAAGCAGTTCATTTCGGGCGCCGGGGTCAACGATGTCTATGTGACCATGGTCCGCACGGGGGAGCCGGGGCCAAAGGGCATTTCGTGCCTGGTGATCGACCGTGACACGCCGGGCGTGTCGTTCGGCCTGCCCGAACGCAAACTGGGGTGGAACGCCAGCCCGACCGCGCAAGTGATTTTCGACAACGCGCGCGTGCCGGTGGCCAATCGCGTGGGTGATGAAGGCGACGGGTTCCGCTTTGCCATGGCCGGGCTCGATGGCGGGCGGCTGAACATCGGCGCCTGTTCGCTGGGCGGCGCGCAACGCTGCCTGGATGAAGCGATCGCCTATGTCAAAACCCGCGCGCAGTTCGGCCGCACCATCGCCGAATTTCAGAACACGCAATTTCAGCTGGCCGACATGGCCACCGATCTGGAAGCGGCGCGCGCGCTGCTCTATCTCGCCGCGGCCAAAGTCGGTGCCGATGCGCCCGACAAGACGCGCTTTTCGGCGATGGCCAAAAAACTGGCGACGGACAACGGATCATCGATCGTCGATCGTGCGCTGCAGATGTTTGGCGGCTATGGCTATCTGAAGGATTATCCGATCGAGCGGTTCTGGCGCGACCTGCGCGTGCACCGCATTCTGGAAGGCACCAACGAAGTGATGCGCATGATCGTGGGACGGGACCTGTTGAAATGACCGAACCGGCTGCAACCGAGGCGACCGTGCTGGCGCGTGTCGCCGGAGCGGTGGGGCACCTGTCGCTCAACCGCCCGCGCGCGCTCCATGCGCTGACGCTGGACATGGTGCGTGCGATGACCGCGGCGTTGCTGGCGTGGCGCGATGATCCTGCGGTGCGGGCGGTGATCATCGACCATGCCGAAGGGCGCGGCTTCTGCGCGGGTGGCGATATCGCGTTTTTGCGCGATTCGGCGCTGGGTGACCAGGGCGTGGCGGCGCGGCAGTTTTTCTATGAGGAATACCAGCTCAACCACCTGATCCTGACGTATGCCAAACCGGTGATCGCGTTCATGGACGGCATCACCATGGGCGGCGGGGTCGGCATTGCCGGGCCGGCACAGTTCCGCGTGGCCACTGAAGCAACCCGGCTGGCCATGCCCGAAACCGGGATCGGACTGTTTCCCGATGTGGGCGGCGGCTGGTACCTGTCACGGCTGGCCGGGCGGCTGGGGTCATACATGGCGCTGACCGGGGCGCGATTGGACGGCGCCGATTGCCTGTGGGCGGGCCTGGCCACGCATTACCTGCCGCAGGCCGCGCTGGCGGAGGCAAAGGCGGCGCTGATTGCCGATCCCGACGCGGCGACGGCGATCCTGCACCGGCTGGCGGTGGTGCCACCGGTGGCCAAAGTTGCCAGCCAAAGCGGCGATATCGACCGCCTGTTCGCATCCGACCGGTATGAAGATATTCTGGCCGCGCTGGCGGCGGATGGCGGCGAATGGGCCACGGCCACGCTGGCCACGCTGCGCACCAAAAGCCCGCAGACCTGCAAGGTTGCGCTGCGCCAGTTGCGTGACAGCCTGCATTGCGACGACTTCGCTGCCAACATGGCGATGGAATACCGCATCGGTGCCCGCGTGATTCTGCGCCCCGATTTTGCCGAAGGCGTGCGCGCGGTGATCATCGACAAGGATCATGCGCCGCGCTGGAACCCGCCCACCCCCGAACTGGTGACCGATGATCTGCTGAATGCGATCTTTGCGCCGCTGCCCGCTGACGAAGAATGGAAACCGCTGTGAGCTATGAAACCATCCTGGTCGAACACCATGACGCGGTGACGCTGATCACGCTCAACCGGCCGCAATCGCTCAACGCGTTGAACAGCCACGTGCTGGAGGATCTGATCGCCGCGTTTGCCGCGTTTGAGGCCGATCCGGCGCAGCGCTGCGCGGTGCTGACCGGGGCGGGCGAAAAGGCGTTTGCCGCCGGCGCCGATATCAAGGAAATGGCCGACAAGCAGACGTCCGCCTTCTTTGCCGGCGATTTCTTTGCACGGTGGACCAGCCACCTGGTGAAAACTACGCGCAAACCGTGGATTGCGGCGGTCAACGGCTTTGCGCTGGGCGGCGGGTGCGAACTGGCGATGATGGCCGATTTCATCATCGCGTCGGACAATGCCCGTTTTGGCCAGCCCGAAGTGAAACTCGGCGTGGCCCCCGGCATGGGCGGATCACAACGCCTGACCCGCGCGGTGGGCAAGGCCAAGGCGATGGAAATGTGCCTGACCGGGCGGATGATGGACGCGCATGAGGCGGAACGGTCGGGGCTGGTGGCGCGGGTGGTGCCGCTGGCCGACCTGATCGCCGACGCGCTGAAAACCGCCGCCGCGATCGCCGCGATGCCGCCGCTGGCCGCGATCGCCAACAAGGAAATGGTCAACGCCGCGTTCGAAACCACGCTCGATCAGGGGATTCTGTTCGAACGCCGCGTGTTCCAGGTCCTGACCGCGACCGCCGACAAGGCTGAGGGCATGGCCGCCTTCATCGAAAAACGCGCAGGCGTGTTCACCGGATCATAAGCCACCCGCCCCGTGTCCGGGGCGGGCCAGGAATCACAAAAAGAGGATCGAGACATGGCCAAGCGCATCGCGTTCATCGGGCTGGGCAATATGGGTGGCGGCATGGCCGCCAATCTGGTCGCCAAAGGCTTCAAGGTGGAGGCCTTCGACCTGGATGCCGCCGCGCTGGAGCGGGCCAAGCTGGCCGGGTGCACCGCGCATACCAGCATCAATGCCGCGCTGCAGGGGGTTGATGCGGTGGTGACCATGCTGCCCAATGGCACGATCGTGCACAACGTGTTCGACAATGACGTGTTCAAATGGGCGCCTGCCGGTGCGCTGCTGATCGATTGTTCGACCATCGATGTTGCCACCGCCCGCGATGTGATCACGCAGGCCACTGCCAAGGGCCACCAGATGGTCGATGCCCCGGTGTCGGGCGGGATCGCCGCCGCCAATGCCGGCACGCTGACCTTTATGGTCGGCGGTACCGATGCCGCCTTTGCCGCGGCGCAGCCGATCCTGGCGGCGATGGGCAGCGCGGTGATCCATGCCGGCGGCGAAGGCGCCGGGCAGGCGGCCAAGATCTGCAACAACATGTTGCTGGGCGCGACGATGGTGGCCACCAGCGAAGCGTTTGCCATGGCCGAAAAGCTGGGGTTGGACCTGCAGACCTTTTACAACATATCGTCAAAGGCATCGGGGCAAAGCTGGTCGATGACCAGCTATTGCCCGGTGGCCGGCGTGGGCCCCAAAACCCCCGCCGACAACGATTACCAGGGCGGCTTTGCCACCGCACTGATGCTGAAGGACCTGCGCCTGGCCATGGCCGCCGCCACCGACGCCGGCGCCGACGTGCCCATGGGCCGCCGCGCCGCCGAACTGTACGAAGCGTTTGCCAGCGCGGGCAACGCCGGACTGGATTTTTCCGCGATCATCAAGACCATGCGGGGGTGACGGGGGAGCGCGCGTAGCAAAAGCGCGCGCACCACCTGTTTGGTTGCGGCCTTGGAATGATCTTGCGCTGTAATTAAAATGCAGTTACATATAATCTATGGACGTCGAGTTCGACACGACCAAAGATGCCGCGAATCTTGCCAAGCATGGCATTTCGCTGGCGCGGGCGGCGGATCTTGATGTGCTTGCCTATGTCGATGACAGCCGGTTCAATGAACCCCGCTTCCGGCTTTATGGCGTGATCGACGGCGTGGCCTATTGTCTGGCGGGCACTGATCGAGGCGGCGTGGTCCGGGCGATTAGCTTGCGCCGCGCCCATGCGAAGGAGATGAAGCGCAATGTCCGATAATCTGCCCCCGGTCGTGTTTGACGATGACAACCCGGAATGGACTGAAGCGGATTTTGCGCGTGCATTGCGTGGTGATCAAATCCCGGCAAACATTCGCGCCGCGTTTGGCAAAGGCAAGCGCGGGCGGCCGGTCGGGACGACCAAGCCTGATGCCAAGAAATCGATTACCTTGCGGCTCGATCCCGATGTGATCGCCGCGTGGCGCGCCACCGGTGCGGGGTGGCAGTCGCGGATGAACGAGGCCCTGCGCGCGGCCCTGCCCGGCTGATCGCGCCGTCAGTCCATCGATCTGCCCGCTACAACCACTTTGTGCGTTTGAATCGCACATACAAAATGCCGCAGATCACGCTGATCACGCCCAGGATGATGAAATAGCCATAGCGGAATTTCAGTTCGGGCATGTTTTCGAAATTCATGCCGTAAATCCCGGCGATCGCGGTGGGCACCGCCAGGATCGCCGCCCAGGCTGCCAGCTGGCGGGTGATCACCCCGGTGCGTTGCTGTTCCAGCAGGTTGCTGAATTCGAACACCGACACCAGCACTTCGCGCAAATCATCGACCATCGTCTGCACGCGGCGCACATGGTCGCGCACATCGTTGAAATAGGGCCGCGTTTCCGGGTCGATGCACGGCAAATCGACATTGACGAGCTTGGTCGCCACTTCGTTCATCGGCACCAGCACGCGCTGAAACCGGGTCAGTTCGCGCCGCAGGTTGAAAATGCGGGTGATTTCGTCGCGGCCCAGAAAGCTGTCGATGGTGTGGCGTTCCATCGCCAGTACTTCGTCCTCGACCGTTTCGACCAGCGGCAGATAGCCATCGACGATGAAATCCAGAATGGCGTGCAGCACGTAATCGACACCATGCACCAGCCGGGCCGGCACAGCTTCCAGCTCTGCACGCAGCGTGGAATGCGCGCGCGCCGATCCGTGGCGCACGCTGATGATGTGGCTGTGGCCGACAAACATCGCGGTTTCGCCATAGGCAATCTCGCCCTCGCCAATATGCGCGGTGCGCGCGACCACGAACAGCTGATCACCATAAATGTCGATCTTGGGCAACTGGTCGGCCTTTAGCGCGTCTTCGACCGCCAGCGGGTGCAGATCATAGGCCGTTTGCAGGCGGCGCAATTCGTCCGCGGTCGGGTTGGCCAGGCCGATCCACACGAATTCCGACCGTTCGCGCGCGCAATCCACCCGTTCATCGATCGACACCGCGCGCATCCGCTGGCCGTTTTGGTAAAGATAGGCTGCAACAACCGTCATCGTGCCTCATCCGCTGATTTTGCGACGTCGTAACAGATCACGCCGCAATGCAAAGGCGTTGACCTTGCCCCGGTGGCTGCGCATGTTCGACGCAAACGGCGAAGGATGCGCGCAAATGATCAGGCTGCATGTCAACGGCACGGTGCACACTATCGATGCGCTGGGCGAAACCCCGCTGCTGTGGGTGATTCGCGATGATCTGGGTCTGACCGGCACCAAATATGGGTGTGGCATCGCGCAATGCGGTGCCTGTTCGGTGATGATCGACGGGGTGGTCACGCGGTCGTGCGTGACCCCGGTGGAATCGGTCGCGGGCAAGGCGATCACCACGATTGAGGCGGTGGAGCATGATCCGGTCGGCGCGCGGGTGGTGGAGGCCTGGGTGCGCCACCAGGTGCCGCAATGCGGCTATTGCCAATCGGGGCAGGTGATGGCCGCAACGTCGCTGATCAAGGGCAAAGCGCACCCCACCGACGCCGATATCGATGCCGCCATGACCAATCTGTGCCGCTGCGGCACTTATACCACGATCCGCGCCGCGGTGCATGACCTGGCCGGTGCCAAGGGAGCTGCCGCATGACCGCGCCACTGCCAGACGACGGGTCTGCCGCCGAGGCGCTGCCGACCGGGGCGCCGGTCAATGTGTCGCGCCGCCGCTTTCTGATGGCCTCGGCCGGGGCGTCGGCCGGCGCGTTTGTGCTGGGATTTGGCCTGCCAATCAATGCGGCACGCGCTGATGGAACAGCGACGGCGGTGGTGCCCGGCACCCGCGTGCCGGCGTTCCTGGAAATCCGCGCCGACAACACGGTGCGCCTGCAATGCCCGTTTGTCGAAGGCGGGCAGGGCATTTTTACCGCGATGGCGCAATTGGTGGGTGAAGAGCTTGACGCCGATCCCGCCACGTTCGTGGTCGAAAACGCCCCCGTCGGCCCGGATTACAAGGTCATGGTCAATGGCCGGCGCGGCACCGGCGGCAGCAGTTCGGTGCGCACCAGCCACCTGACCATGCGGCGGCTGGGCGCGATCGCGCGCGCCATGCTGCTGACCGCAGGGGCGCAGAGCATGGGCGTGCCGGTGGGCGAACTGACGACCGAACCGGGCCATGTCGTCCACGCGCGCACGTCGCGCAGGCTGGCCTATGGCGCGCTGGCGGCGCAGGCGCTGGATCTGCCGGCGCCCGCGCCCGACAGTGTCACGTTGAAGGACAAAAGCCGGTTCCGCTGGATCGGCAAGCCGCTGGCGCGGGTTGATGTGCGCGCCAAATCGACCGGCCGCGCGATGTATGCGATCGACGCACATGTCGCTGGCATGCTGCACGCGGCCATTCAGCATGCGCCCCGGCTGGGGCTGGAACCCGGCACGATCCGCAACGCCGATGCGATCCGCGCGATGCACGGCGTGCATTCGGTGCACACCCTGCCCGGCGCGGTGGCGGTGGTGGCGGAACGGTTCTGGCACGCGCGCCGAGCGGTGGAGGCGGCGCAAGTCGACTGGATCGAACCGGCGGACAAGACCGCCATGCGCTATATGCCCGCCGATTTTTCGACCGAGGCGCATGCAAAGCTGCTGGCCAGCGCGAGTGGCCCGGGTGAGATGGCCGAAACCGCCGGCGATGCCGCGACCGCTTTTGCTGGCGCGGCCAGCGTGATCACGGCCAGCTATCAAAGCCAGTTCCTGAACCATGCGCAGTTGGAACCGCCATCGACGCTGGCGCGGTTCAACCCCGATGGATCGCTGGAGGTGTGGGCGCCCAACCAGTCGCCCGACGCGTTCCTGGCCGATATTGCGGCACGCGCCGGCGTGGCGCCAGACCGGGTCACGCTGCATTCGACCATGCTGGGCGGGTTTTTCGGCCGCCATTTCAAATACAACACCGCCAATCCCTATCCCCAGGCGATTGCCCTGGCCAAGGCGGTGGGCCGCCCGGTAAAGGTGATCTGGACGCGTGAAGAGGAATTTTTGCGCGACACGCTGCGGCCGATGGCCCTGGTGCAGTTCCGCGCCGGGCTGGATGCGGCGGGCATGCCAGTGGCGATCGAGGCGATCAGCGCCTGCGAAGGGCCTGGTGAAGGCATCGCCAACAAACGCGGGGAAAAACTGGATGCGAGCGCGCTGGAAGGGGTGACCGGCAAACAATACGCCATCCCCCATCGGCATATCGCGCAACGCTATGTCAAAACCCCGATCACGCTGGGCTATTGGCGGTCGGTCGGCCATTCGATGAACGATTTCTTTTACGAATGCTTCCTGGATGAAATTGCCGTGAAGGGCGGCAAGGACCCCTATGAATTGCGGCTGCACCTGTTGGCGGACAATCGCCGCCTGACCACGCTGTTGCGGGCTGTGGCCGATCTGTCTGGCGGGTGGCAGCCGGGGCCGTACACGGCGCCCGATGGCAGCCGCCGCGCGCGCGGGATCGCCATGTCGTCGCCGTTCGGATCGGAAACCGCCGCCATTGCCGAAGTGTCGATCGACCAGGGGCAGGTGCGCGTCCACACCATCTGGCAGGCGATCGATCCTGGCAGCATCGTTAACCCGGCGATCGTCGCGGCACAGGTGATGTCGGCATCGGCGCTGGGCCTGTCGCAAGTGCTGTGTGAACAGGCGGTCTATCGTGATGGCATGCCGATCGCCCGCAATCTGGATGGTTACGCCATCCTCCGCCCCGATGCGATGGCACAGGTTCACACGCGCATCGTCGAAAGCGGTGAGAAAATGGGCGGGATCGGCGAACCCGGATTGCCCGCGGTGCCGCCGGCGGTGGCCAATGCGATAGCGCGGTTGACTGGCAAGCCGGTTCGGGCCATGCCCCTATCGTCAGGGAAGGGGCTGGCCTAACGAATGGAATGGGGGCGCTTACGTCCTGATCCAGAACGTATGCTGTCCGGAACATGCGCTTGCACGCGGTGCAATCACCCTGCTGAACGATAGCAGTCACTGGCTCGATGGTCGGGGACAGAAGCGATTTGCCAATGCCCAGAACCGCGACCACGCCACCGGTCGAACCAAAGCGCGTGATTGCGGTGGTCGAGAATGACCCGATCGTGTGCCAGGCGTTGCGCGACACGCTGCAAGACGCGGGCTGGGATGTCGACGTTTACCCTGACGGGGAACAATTTCTGGCGGCGTTCAGCGCAGGACGCGTGGCCTGCCTGCTGCTCGATATCCATCTGCCGGGGATCAGCGGGCTGGACCTGCTGGACCAGCTGCGCGACAGGGGCCACCGCGTGCCGGTGATTGTCATCACCGGGGCCAGCGATATGCGGGTCGCGGTCGCCGCGATGAAGGCCGGCGCATTTGATCTGATTGCCAAGCCGGTGCTGGTTCCGCAATTGCTGCTGGCGGTTAAACGCTGCATCGATCCCGAACGCGATCGTGGCAAACTGGCGACCGAACAGGCCGCCGCCGCCGCCCGCATCGGCGTGCTGACCCGGCGCCAGCGTGATGTGATGCTGCTGGTGCTGGCGGGCCACGCCAACAAGGTGATCGCCGACAAATTGGGGATCAGCCAGCGCACGGTGGAAAGCCATCGCGCGCTGGTCATGCAGCGCACCGGTTCGCGGTCCCTGCCCGATCTGGCGCGGCTGGCGCAGACCGCCGCGTGGTCCGACGCCGACAGCGCTGGCGATGGTGCGACTGCGCAATTGCAGCAACCGGGCGCCACAACGCTGTCGACCGGGCTACCGCCAGGCGAATTTGACGATGAACAGTTTCAGCGCTTTTTTGAAGCAATGCCGATGGCCATCGTCATCGCCACCATGGGCGCGGCCGAAACCATCGTTTACGCCAACCCGGCGTTTGAACAGCTGACCGCGCAGACCCGGTCCGAAATCCAGGGCCAGTCGTGGGCAGCGTTGCGCGGGCGTGATCCGGCCCGGCCCGATCGCGTGCTGGGCCAGGCGATTGTCGAGGCCAACGACCAGGTCGGCACGTTTGAAATCGATCGCGGCGGCGAACCTGTGACGGTCGATGCCTATGCCAGCGTGATCGTCGATGATGACAATCGCCCGGCGTTCCGGCTGACCGCGCTGGTCATGGTTGACCCGGAACGCGCCGGCGACCGCGATGCTCTGGCCGAAAAAATCCGCGCAAAAGACGCGATGCTGTTCGAGATTCAGCATCGGGTGAAAAACAATCTGCAGATGATCACCTCGCTGATCCGCATCGAGGCGCGCAATTATTACAAAAGCGATGACCGGATCACGCTCGACCGGTTGGAGGGGCGGATCAATTCGATCCAGATCATTTACCGGCTGCTGTCCGATTTTTCGCAAACCGATGAAATCGATCTGGGTATATACCTCAGCGAAATTGCATCGTCGGTCATGCACGCCCATGCGGTGGAGGGCATCCGCCTTGATCTGAAGGTCGATTCCTATCCGGTGTCAGTCAATGTGGCGCTGCCATCGGGGCTGGTCGCCAACGAATTGCTGACCAACGCGCTGAAACATGCGTTTGTCGGGCGCGAGGGCGGCACCATCACACTGCACAGCCTGACCGATGCGACCGGATGCCGGGTGACGATCGCCGATGACGGGGTCGGCCTGCCCGAAGGCGTTGAATGGCCCCGGCGCGGCAAGCTGGGTGAACTGATCGTGCGGTCGCTGCGCCAGAATGCGAAAGCCGATCTCAAGGTTGCGTCTACCCCTGGCAAAGGCACCCGCGTGACGATCGCGTTCAACCGCGATGCCGCCGCGATTGCCAGCGCGGCATAAGCGCCGATTGCCCGCCACTGGTCGCATGCTATGGCCGTGCCCATGAAAATCTGGTTCGATGGCGGGTGCCGGCCCAATCCGGGGGTGATCGAAACCGCGGTGTTCACAGGCGGCGTGGTCTATCACCGGGCGGATCGCGGGCAGGGCGATAACAACGATGCCGAATGGCTGGCGCTGCTCGATGCGCTGGCGGTGGCACGCGACCTGGGCGCGGGCGATGTGGTGCTGCTGGGCGATTCGGCGATGGTGGTCGACCAGGTGCGCGGGCGCGCGCGGCGCATTCCGGTGCGGTTTGGCGGTTATCTGGCGCAATTCCGGGTGCTGGCGGCGGGATTTGACCGGGTGCGGGTGCGCCATGTGGCGCGGTCACACAATCTGGCCGGCATTGCCCTTTCGCAGAACGGCGCATGACGCGGCTGATCGCGTTCAACAAACCGTTCGGGGTGCTGTCGCAATTTACCGGCGGAGCAGGAGAGCGGGCCAATCTGTCGGCGTTTGTCGCGGTGCCGGGGGTCTATCCGGCGGGGCGGCTGGATCGTGACAGCGAAGGGCTGCTGCTGCTGACCGACGATGGGCACCTGCAGGCACGGATTGCCGATCCCCGCTTCAAACTGCCCAAGACCTATTGGGTCCAGGTGGAGGGCGTGGTGCAGCCCGATCAACTGGCGCGGTTGCAACAGGGCGTGATGCTGAACGACGGGCCGACTTTGCCGGCAGAGGCCGCGGCAATGGCGCCGCCGGCGCTGTGGCCACGCGATCCGCCGGTGCGGTTTCGCAAAACCGTGCCCGATGGCTGGATCAGCCTGACCATCCGCGAAGGGCGCAACCGCCAGGTGCGGCGGATGACCGCGGCGGTCGGCCTGCCCACGCTGCGGCTGGTGCGCTGGCGCATTGGTGACTGGACGCTGGACGACCTGCCCACCGGGCAATGGTGCGACTTGCAGCCGCCCCGCTGGTGATACCCGCGCCGCTCAGCCGGCGTCGCGTTTCATATGCGCGGCAATGATCCGGCCGATGGGATCGTCGCGCAACAGCGGCGCGGTGGCCATGGTCGCGCGTTGCGGCGGCCCGGCGGTAAGCCATGCTCGTACCGGTTCGCTGCGGGCCGGTTCGCTGCGGGCCGGTTCGCTGCGCGCTGGCTCGCTGCGCACCGGCTGGGCGCGGAGCGGGGTGCTGCGGAACAAGGGATTCGTGGCGAAGCGCGGCGTTACCGTGCCGCGTTCGGCGGTGATCCCGGTCAGAAAATTGGCATCGATGCGCGCCGGGCGGGCGGGCGCAGCATCCGCTATTGTATCAGCAGGGGAACGGTGCGGCACTGGGTTGGTACTGGCCAGCAGCACGCCTTCGCCCCCGCGCGGTTTCTGGTTGTAGATAAATCCGTTGACTGGCCAGCGCGTGGTGCCTAGGTCACCGATCGGCGCATACCACACGCGCACTTCGCTCCAGTCGTTGTCGGTCGATACATCGACCGCGCGCACGTCCATTTCGACCTGCCCGCGCCGACCATCGATCGGTGACCAATTGGCGTGGCGCAACAGCACGGTGCGCGAATCGATGATCCGGCTGACCGTCGCGACATGCCCCAGTGCCATCGCGTGATAGGGGCGAAAGCTCATCACCGCGCCCACTTTGGGCTGCCGCCCGCGGGCATAGTGTCCCTGGGCCTGGTCCCACCAGGTCAGCGCGTCGCCATAGAGCTGGATGCCCGATGCCGTGCGCGCAAACGGCACACATTGCTGATAGGGCAGCGCGTCGGTTTCATCATTGTCGCCTGCGGCATCGGCATTGAGCGCCATTGTTGCCGGCCGCGCCTGCGCCGGTTGCGCGATGATTGCAGCTGCGAATGCCAGCCACACCGCAATCCATCCCCGGTGGGGTATGTGGCCTTGCGCGCTTCCGGATGCGTTTCTGGTAGATCCCGTCATGCGTATCACCATGGCCCCATCGCGGTTAAGGCGTGCCTGAGCGGTAAGGTTAATACCCCTTAGGCATCGATCTTGCCTACGATCGGCACTGGCCGGCCTTATGCCGAGTATAATCGCTTTCAATCTGGCACCAGGTCGGCAAAACCGCTGCCAGACACGCAGTGTTTCGGCAGATCGGCCCGCAATTGCTTGCTTTTCCGCCAATAAGGCGCCACGGGACTTGGCATGTCCCCCCCCATTTTACCCCAAGTCGTGATTATCGGCCGCCCCAACGTTGGCAAATCAACGCTGTTCAACCGGCTGGTGGGCAAGAAACTGGCGCTCGTCGATGATCAGCCGGGGGTGACTCGCGACCGGCGATTCGGCGAAGCGGACCTGCTGGGGCTGGGCTTTACCATCGTCGATACCGCGGGTTGGGAAGACGAAGACATCGCCAGCCTGCCCGGGCGGATGCGGATGCAGACCGAGGCGGCGCTGGTCGGGGCATCGGTCGCGCTGTTCGTGATCGATGCGCGCGCCGGGCTGACCCTGCTGGACGAAGAAATCGGGCGCCATCTGCACGAAACATCGATACCGGTGGTGATGCTGGCCAACAAGGCCGAAGGGCGCGCGGGCGATGCGGGCATTTTTGAATGCTATTCGCTGGGCTTTGGTGAACCGGTGGCGTTTTCGGCCGAACATGGCGAAGGCCTGGCCGATCTGTTTCAGGCGCTGCTGCCACTGATCGGCGAACGCGAAGAGGCCCCCGAACGCGATCCCGACGAACCCGAATACGACCCCGAAAGCGTGTTGAAATTTGCCGTCGTGGGCCGGCCGAATGCGGGTAAATCCACGCTGATCAACCGCATCCTGGGCCAGGACCGCCTGCTGACCGGGCCAGAGGCGGGGATCACCCGCGATTCGATCGCGATCGATTGGACCTGGCACGATCCGGCCAGCGGCAATGCGCGCCCGGTGCGGCTGATCGATACCGCCGGCATGCGCAAAAAGGCGCTGGTGGTGGAAAAGCTGGAACGGCTCGCCGTCGCCGATGCGCGCCACGCCATCGATTTTGCCGAAGTCGTGGTGCTGTTGCTCGATGCCACCCGGGGCCTGGAACACCAGGATCTGAAAATTGCGTCGCTGGTGCTTGAAGAAGGTCGCGCGCTGATGATCGCGATCAACAAGTGGGACATTGCCGAAGACCCGAGCGGTCTGTTCAACGGCATCCGCGCCGCGCTCGACGATGGTCTGGCGCAAGTGCGCGGGGTGCCGGTGCTGGCGGTATCGGCGCGCACCGGCAAAGGGCTGGACCAGATGCTGGCCGCGGCGTTCACGCTGCGCGATGCGTGGAGCAAGCGCGTGCCGACCGCCGCGCTCAACCGCTGGTTTGACGATGCGCTGTCGGCCAATCCGCCGCCCGCGCCCGGTGGCCGCCGCATCAAGCTGCGCTATATTACCCAGGCCAAGACCCGCCCGCCGGGCTTTATCCTGTTCGGCACGCGGCTGGACCAGCTGCCCGAAAGCTATCGCCGCTATCTGATCAACGGCATTCGCCGCGAGCTGGGGTTTGATGCGGTGCCGATCCGGCTGACGCTGCGCAGCGCCAAAAACCCGTTCGCGCCCAAATGATTGCCCCCGCGATCACCGCATTCCTGCCCGATCTGCCGCATTCGGTGATGGCAGCGCTGCGCCGGGGCTTCATGGGCCGCTGCCCGCGCTGCAACGGCGCGCGGCTGTTCGCGAAATTCCTCAAACCGGTCGATCGCTGCCCGCTGTGTTCGCAGGATTGGACACTGCACGCGGCGGACGATTTCCCGCCCTATGTCGCGATCATCGTCACCGGCCACGTGATGGCGCCGATCATGATCCTGCTGGGCAGCGCGACGGCAATCCCGACCTGGCTGACCGTGCTGATCGCGGTGACGATCGCGGTGACGATGCTGATGAGCCTGCTGCAACCGGCCAAGGGCGCGATCATCGCGCTGCAATGGTGGATGGGCATGCAGGGCTTTGCCGCGCGCCCGGGCAAGGTTGAGGCTGGGGTCGAATAGCGCGGGCCGGGGGCGATGTTAACCTGAGGCCACCAAAATTCACGTCTCGCCAGGCTTGACCCGGGGTGACGGGGTCCGCTCGCGCATCATGACATCGTTATCTCGGGCTTGGCCGGGTACGGGTGAAGCGGGCATTGCCGCCCCACCCGCGCAGCCATTACCCGGTCAGAACACTTCGAACAGGCCGGCGGCGCCCATGCCGCCACCCACGCACATCGTCACCACGACATGCTTGGCTCCGCGCCGTTTGCCTTCGAGCAGCGCGTGCATGGAGCAGCGCGCGCCGGTCATGCCATAGGGGTGCCCGATCGAGATCGAGCCGCCGTTGACGTTGAGCAGCTCGTCGGGGATGCCCAGCCGGTCGCGGCAGTACAGCACCTGCACCGCAAACGCCTCGTTCAGTTCCCACAGGCCGATGTCGCCGATGCCCAGCCCGAACCGTTCCAGCAGCTTGGGAATGGCATAGACTGGCCCGATGCCCATTTCATCGGGCTCGGTACCGGCCACCGCCATGCCCACGTAGCGCCCCAGCGGGGTCAGACCCTTTTTGGCGGCCAGCGCACCGTCCATGATGATGACTGCGGCCGATCCGTCGGACAGCTGGCTGGCGTTGCCGGCGCTGACGATGCCGTCGGGCAGCACCGGTTTCAGGCTGTTCAGCCCTTCCAGCGTCGTTTCGGGGCGGTTGCCTTCATCCTTGGTCAGCGTGACTTCGTGGTGGGTGACTTCGCCGGTGGCCTTGTCGGCCACTGCCATCGTGGCGGTGGCGGGCACGATTTCATCGGCGAACAGGTTGGCGGCCTGCGCCGCGGCAGTGCGCTGCTGCGACTGGAACGCATAGGCATCGCACACATCGCGGCCAATGCCATAGCGCTTGCCCACCACTTCGGCGGTTTGCAGCATCGGCATGTAGATCGCCTGGTGCATGGCATAGAGCGATGGATCGGCGGCCACGCGCATCTCTTTGGTCTGCACCAGGCTGATCGATTCCTGGCCCCCGGCGGCGACCACGTCCATGCGGTCAAAAATCACCTGTTTTGACGCGGTGGCGATGCTCATCAGCCCCGATGAACACTGGCGGTCCATCGATTGCCCCGACACCGTCACCGGCAGCCCGGCGCGCAAAGCCACCTGGCGCGCGATGTTGCCGCCCTGGGTGCCCTGTTGCAGCGCGCTGCCCCACACCACGTCATCCACTTCGCCGCCTTCGATCCCGGCGCGTTCGACCGCGGCGCGAAGGCTGTGCGCGCCCAGCGTGGCGCCCGGCGTGGCGTTGAAGGCCCCTTTGTAGGCGCGCCCGATCGGGGTGCGCGCAACGCTCACGATGACTGCATCACGCATTGTCTGTGTTCCTTTTTGTCACTGTTTTATCACCAAAAGCCTGGGTAATCGGGTTGCCGCCGAAACGGTCGCGCAGATCGCGTTTCAAAACTTTGCCGATCGGGCTGCGCGGCAGTTCATCGACCACTTCGATCCCGCTGATTCGCTGGGTCTTGCCCAGATTGCTGTTCGCCTGGGCCAGAATAGCGGCCGGGTCGGCGTCGGCATCGGCCAGCACCACCACCGCCAGCGGGGTTTCGCCCCAGGCGTCGGATGGCACGCCGATTACGGCCGCTTCACGCACTGCGCTCTGGCAGGTCAGCTGCGCTTCAAGATCGGTGGGATAGATGTTGAACCCGCCCGAAATGATCAGGTCTTTCGACCGGTCCATCAGGATCAGAAAGCCGTCTTCGTCAAACCGCCCGACATCGCCATGGCGGATATAGCGGCGCCCTTCATCATCAAACCATTCGACTTCGCGCGTCTTGGCGTCCTGCCCGTGGTAACCGGTCATCATCACCGGCGAATGGCCGACGATTTCGCCCGTCGCACCTGGCGGCACTTCGCGGCCGTCCTCATCGATGATTTTCATGACATGGCCGGGCGATGGTTGCCCCACGGTATGCAGCTTGTCGGGGAACTGGTGCGCGAGCAGGATCGCCGATGCGCCGCCCTCGGTCATGCCATAGGCTTCGATCAGCCCGCCCGGCCAGCGTTTGACCACGTCGGCCTTCAGCCACGCCGGAAACGGCGCCGATGTGCACGATTTCATGACATAGGCCGACAAGTCAAAACTGTCGAAATCGGGCAGTTCCATGATCCGGCGGTATTGCACTGGCACCAGCATGGCATGGGTCACGTGCTGGTCTTGCGACAATTGCAGAAACCGCCGTGCATCGAACCGCGCCATCAGCACGACTTTGCCGCCGCCCGCCAGCGCCGGGAAAAAGCTGACCAGCGTGGTGTTGGAATAGAGCGGAGTGGAACAGATCACGCACGTATCATCGCCATACCCGCCCGCCAGCGTGCGCCGCGCATATTCGTGGCGCATCTTGTGGCTTTGTACGATGCCCTTGGGGCTGCCGGTGGTGCCCGATGAATAGATGATGTTGAACGGGTCTTCGGGCTGGATATCGACCTGCGCGGGCGCAGTGCCCGGCGGTGGCAGCCATTGCGACAGCGCAATGCCGGCGCTGCTGTCGTCGGTGGCCACGCGGGTGACGCCTGCCGGAAATGGCAGGTGGGCAATCTTGTCCGCCATTGCCGCATCCAGAAACAGCGCCCGCGCGCCGCTGTCGGCCAGCATCGCCATCACCGTTTCGCCCGAAGCGGTGGAGGTGAGCAAGGCCGCCGCCGCACCGGCACGCAAAATGCCCAGAAACGCGCATGCCGCCGTGACCGAATTGGACGCAGCGATCGCCACCGGATCACGGGGCATCACGCCCGCCGCTTGCAATCCGGCAGCGATGCGGTCGGTCACGGCGTCCATTTCTGCCCAGGTCAGCTGGGTGTGTTCGTCGGCCAGCGCGATGGCCGCGCCGCGCCGGGCGGCGTGCGCGGCCAGGATCGTCGGCAGCGGAAGGAATTCCGCCGCCATGACATCCGCGATGGTAATCGAATCCGCCACGCCTGGGCCTTTCGTCAGTTGAAGGTTTCGCCGGCCGCTGCCTTGGCGGCCAGCAGCGGCGCCACCGGCTGACCATGGCGGGTCAGGCCATCGACCACCGTGGCCAGCCCGATATGATCGGCCCAGAACATCGGCCCGCCGGTCCACGCCGGCCAGCCATAACCGTTCAGCCAGACCGTATCGATATCGCCGGCCGATTGCGAAATGCCCTCGGCCAGGATCAGCGCGCCTTCGCTGATCATCGGATAGAGCAGGCGTTCGCGGATCTCTTCCTTGCCGATCGCACGTTGCGGCTTGCCGGCCCTGGCGGCGAAATCGGCGATGATCGCCTTGACCTCGTCCGACGGGGTGCGCTGGCGGTTGTCGTCGTAATCGTAAAAGCCCTTTTTGGTCTTTTGCCCCCAGCGGCCGACCGCGCACAATGCTTCGCGCAAGTTTTCGATCCGCGTGGGATCGCGGTGCCAGCCGATGTCCACCCCGGCCAGATCGGCCATCTGCCACGGCCCCATGGGAAAGCCGAATTCCAGCAGCGCCTCATCCACATCCCAGTAATTCGCGCCTTCCATGATCAGCGCCTGCGCGGCGGCCTGACGCGGGGACAGCATGCGGTTGCCGATAAAACCATGGCACACGCCCGATACCACCGGGATCTTGCCGATTTTCACCGACAGCGCCATCACCGTCGCCAGTTCAGACGCGCCGGTTTCGCGGCCCCGCACCACTTCGAGCAGTTTCATGACATTCGCAGGCGAAAAGAAATGCGTGCCCAGCACCGACGCCGGACGGCTGGTGACCGCCGCGATCGCATCGACATCCAGATAGCTGGTGTTGCTGGCCAGGATCGCGCCGGGTTTGGCGATCGCATCCAGCCGGGTGAACACGTCTTTTTTGACATCCATGCTTTCATAGACCGCCTCGATCACCAGGTCGGCCGTGGCCAGCGCGGCGAAATCGAGCGTCGGCGTCAGCAGGGCGATCGCGCGTTCGGCCTGGGCGGCGTCCATCTTGCCCTTTTTCACGGTTGTTTCGTAATTGCGGCGGATGGTGGCAACACCGCGGTCCAGCGCTTCCTGATTGGTTTCGACGATGGTGACGGGCACGCCGGCGGTCAGGAAATTCATGGTGATCCCGCCGCCCATTGTGCCGGCGCCGATCACGCCGACCTGGGCCACCGGGATCAGCGGGGTATCGGCCGGAATGTCGGCGATGACGGCGGCGGCTTTGCGCGCCGCATCGATATGCTCTTTGGCGCCGGTGATGGGGTCGGACATGGGAATGCTCCTACAGTTCGGATGGTTCAGAGTCTGTTTTGAAAGTGTTCTGCCCGCGACTTTGTGCCACCCACCGCCCCGCAACCCCGGCCCAACCGCCCTTTGAAGGTATCCTCTGGGCGGTTGGGCCGGGGGTGCGGGGCGGTGGGTGGCATTTTCACAAAAGACTCTCAGGCGCGGCTGTCGGTCAGCGCGGCATAAGTCAGGGTTTTCAGCTGTTCGCGGATCGGGAAAATCACCGATGGAAACACCTGGGTCATGAACACCACCGACAGGCCTTCGGTCGGATCGACAAAGAACTTGGTCGAATGGATGCCGCTCCAGAAAAATTCGCCGGCATTGCCCGCAGTCAGCGTGCGCGCCGGGTCGATGGTCACGGCAAAGCCCAGGCCAAACCCGGTGCCCGCCTGTTTGGCATCGCTGAACAGCGCGCGCGCGATCTGCGGCAGATCGACCGGCTGACCGCTGCGCGGATCGCGCAAATGGTTGGCGGTCATCAGCCGCAGCGTGGCCGGGCTGATCAGGCGCACGCCGTCAGTGGCGCCTTTGCCCACCAGCATGCGGCAGAACCGGTGATAATCGCCCGTGGTGGAAACCAGCCCGCCGCCGCCGCTGTCAAACCGGGGTTGCCGCAACAACCCGGATTTTTCGGCCGCATCGAACTGCTTTGGTTTGTCACCCGGCACGTGAATCCACGAATCTGCCAGCCGGTGCGCCTTGTCCGCCGGGCAGAAGAACGCGGTATCGACCATGCCCAGCGGGCCAAAGATGCGCTCCTGCAAAAACGTGCCCAGGCTCTGCCCGGAAATGCGCGCGACAATCACCCCCAGCACATCGACGGATACCGAATATTGCCACGCCTCACCCGGATTGAATTCCAGCGGCAGCGCCGCCAGACCGGCGATGAACGCGTCGTTGCCATCCAGCCCGGGATGCCCGTCCAGCCGTCCCTTGCGATAGGCGGCGTCGATATTGTTGCGGTTCTGGATGCCATAGCTCAGCCCGGACCGGTGGTTGAGCAGATCGACCATGCGCATCGGCGCCGCCAGCGGCCCCGGGTTGAACGGGGCATCGCCGCCGCCGCCGGCATAAAGCCGCAGATTTGCAAATTCGGGCACAAATCTGGTCACCGGGTCATCCAGCGCCACCAGCCCCTGTTCCACCAGCATCATGAATGCGATCGACACGATCGGCTTGGTCATCGATGCGATGCGGCAGATCGCATCGGGCGCCCAGGGCGTGCCATCGGCGCGCATCTGGCCCATTGTCGCGCGCCACACCGGCACGCCATCGCGCGCGACCAGGATGTCGGCGCCGGGAAACCGGCCGGGGCCGACATAGTCGCGCATCACGAAATCGGCGATGCGGTCCAGCCGGCTTGCATCAAACCCGTGGTCGGCCGGTCTGGCCAGTTCGATTGTCATCCTGATTCCCGTAAAATTATGGTTTGGGTTGGTTTATCCGAAAATCGCCACCGATTGCAGGCCGCGCATCACCTCTGTCCCGTCGGTGTTCCACAGCCGCAGCGTTTCGCTGGAAAACCCGTCGGCCATATGGTTCGATGCGGTTTCCAGCAGCCACCAGCCATCGCGCGTGGTGATCGTATCACCCAACAGCGTCAGCGACCAGTTGATCGAACTGATCGGCCCGGGCCGTTCCATCGCGCGCATTGACCCCGGCGGCAGGGTATCGCCGATCGCGATCAGTTCGGCATGCGGGTCCAGCCCGGCGCGGTCCTTCAACCGCACCCAGCGGCGGATTGCGGGTGGTCCCTCACCACCGCGCGGGGTGGCGCGGCGCACGTCCATGCGGTTGAGGAAAGTCATCGTCGCGGGCGCGCCCAGAAACGCTTCCGCCGTTTCGGGCGCGGTCAGGTCGGTCAGCTGGGCCGCGGGGTTGGAACCATTGGCGGGGCGCGCGTGTCCGAACAGCCAGATGGCGCGATGCACCAGCGCATCGTCACACCACAGACTGGTTTCGACATGGCTGACGCTTTTGCCGGCGCGCAAAATGGTGGCGCGCGCCGTGATATCCTCTCCCACCGGGCCGATGAAGCCGATCTGCGCGGCGCGCAGCGGTGGCAGATCGGGGAACGTGGCGGTCGCAGCGACATAGGCAATATACGATGACGCGCCGCCATACATCGTGCGCCCCTGCATCCAGCCGGCCGCACCGTGGAGCGACCAATGATCGCCGTTGCGCACCAGGCCGTCCGCCAGCTGGGTCAGCGACAGCGCCGTCATCGCATCCTGTTCACCGCTTTGCGCCACCCGTTCAACCACCTTTCCGACTCCGCTTAACCGGGTGGTTAGGGGATTGGCGCGGGTACGAAAAGGGGATTTGCGCATGCGCATGCCCGGCGCAAATCCGCGCAGCGCGGCGCCCTTGCGCTTTCCGCTACGGCATCGGGTTGGCGGGTGCGGGATGAGATTTTTAAGCCCCTCCCGTCAGGGGAAGGGTTGGGGAGGGGTGTCAATGGCCCGATTGGTCGCACAACCAATCGGCGTCGCACACCCCCTCCCAACCCTCCACCTGAGGGGGAGGGCTTTTTGTTCGGGGAATTGGGCACTTTATCAGCGCTTTCGGGCCCAACCCATCAGGCGTTAATTCAGCGCTGGCGCGATCAGCGCGGCGCTGTCTGGCGCCGCCCAGTCGTGCGCGCCGACCATGCGCCACACTTCGTGGCCGTGCGCATCATACAGCACGCTGGTTGGCAATTCCCCGGAATTGTAGAAAAACGCCAGCGTGTTGTCGGGATCGCGCCACGCGGGCAGGTGGTCATAGTGGCGGCCGGTCATCATTGCGCTGATCTTGTCCGGCTGTGCAGGATCGGACGGGGCCATATCCTGCGACACGGTGACCACTGCCAATCGGCCGGCATGGCGCGCGGCGAGTTCGTTCAAGGTGGGCAATTCCTTTACGCACGGTGCGCACCAGGTTGCCCACAGGTTGATCAGCACCGCTTTGCCGGCCAGGCTTTCGATATTCAGCTTTGCGCCCTTGGCGTCGGTGACCATGGCCTTGGGCAGCACCGAACCCGCGTGGCTGCGATCGATCTTGCCGGCAAAGGCTTCGCTCGCGCCCGGTTCCGCCGCTGCGGCGCTCGCGCTGCTCTGCGGTTGCGCCGGGGCGCGCGTCTCTCTATCGCAGCCCGACAGCATGGCGATCCCGGCGGCCAGCGCCGCGACCATAGGCAGACGAAACGAAATGAGCGGCAATTCGGGCTCCGATCCAAAAATGGCCAATGCAATGTGGGGCGGCCGGTTTGCCGCGGGCCCATCGGCGATCATGCGTGAGATAAATGCCTCGATCCCGTTCGACAAGGCACTGTGGGGGCAGGATATCGCCGCGTCAAAGGCGCATGTGGCGATGCTGGGCGCGACCGGCGTGGTTTCGGCCGACGATGCGGCCACGATCGCCGCCGGGCTGGACCAGGTGGCGGCCGAATATGCCACGCAGGGCGTGCCCGAAAACTGGGATCTTGAAGACATCCACATGACCACCGAAAGTCGGCTGGCCGAACTGATCGGGCCAGTTGCCGGCCGGTTGCACACCGCGCGCAGCCGCAATGACCAGGTCGCCACCGATTTCCGGCTGTGGGTGCGCGATTGCGTGGACCAGACCGATGCCGGCCTGCACGCGCTGCAGGTGGCGCTGGTGACCCGCGCTGGCGAACATGCCGCGTCGATCATGCCCGGTTTCACCCACCTGCAAACCGCGCAGCCGGTCACGCTGGGGCATCACCTGCTGGCCTATTACGAAATGATCCGGCGGGATCGGTCGCGGCTGACCGATGCGCGCGCGCGGATGAACGAATGCCCGCTGGGCGCGGCCGCGCTGGCCGGGACCGGGTTTCCGATCGACCGGGCGATGACCGCCGCCGCGCTCGGGTTCGACCGGCCCACTGCCAACAGCCTCGATTCGGTATCGGACCGCGATTTTGCCATCGATTTCCTGATGGCCGGCGCCCAGATCGCGCTGCACCTGTCGCGCCTGGCCGAAGAGTTCATCATCTGGGCCAGCCAGCCGTTCGGCTTTGTCGTGCTGCCCGACAGCCTGTCGACCGGCAGTTCGATCATGCCGCAGAAAAAGAACCCCGATGCCGCCGAACTGGTGCGCGGCCATGCCGGGCGCGTGATCGGCAGCCTGACGTCGCTGATGATCACCATGAAAGGCCTGCCGCTGGCCTATTCCAAGGATATGCAGGACGACAAGCCGCCGGTGTTCGAAGCAGCATCGCTGCTGGCGCTGTCGATCGCGGCGATGACCGGCATGGTGGCAGAGGCGCGGTTTCGCACCGATCGCATGCGCGCCGCCGCCGAACTGGGCTACGCCACCGCCACCGATCTGGCCGACTGGCTGGTGCGCCAGGCCGATATCCCGTTTCGTGAAGCGCACCACATCACCGGCAGTGCGGTGCGGTTGGCGGAAAGCCGCGGTGTGGCGCTCGATCAGTTGCCACTGGCCGATCTGCAGGCGATCGATGCGCGCATCGATGCGCGCGTCTATGCCGCGCTGTCGGTCGAAGCCTCGGTCGCGGCGCGCAAGAGCCATGGCGGCACTGCGCCGGCGCAAGTGGCACTGCGCGTGGCCGATGCGGTCCGCGCGCTGGGGTTGGAGGGTTTAGGATGAAGCGTTCTGCGCTGCTACTCGCCGTTGTCGCCGCGCTCGCGCTGTCGGGCTGCGGGGTGAAACGCACGCTGAAACCGCTGGCCGGGCATGTGCTGCCGCGCGCGCCCTATGGCAGCGGGTATCAGCCCAACGCCGACCAGCTGATCAAACCGCCGGTAGAGGCGCGGCCCGAACGCAATGTCGATGTGCGCGTCCGGTCCGAAGAACGGACCGATGATCCGTTCGACCTGCCCCCCGAAAACTGATTGTCCCGAAGGCCGCCCACCATGGATCATTTTGACTATCACGATGGCGTGTTGCGCGCTGAATCCGTGCCGCTGCCGCGCATTGCCGATGCCGTGGGTACGCCGGTCTATGTCTATTCGCGCGCCACGCTGACCCGGCATGCGCGCGTGTTTCGCGATGCGCTGGCCATTCTGCCGGCGTTCCGCATTGCCTTTGCCGTAAAATCCAACCCCAATCTGGCGGTGCTGAAAGTGCTGGCGGCAGAGGGCTATGGCGCCGATGTGGTTTCGGGCGGGGAGCTTGAACGCGCGCTGGCCGCGGGCATGGCGCCAGAGGGTATCGTGTTCTCGGGTGTGGGCAAGACCCATGCCGAAATGGCGCGCGCGCTGCAGGCCGGGATCGGCCAGTTCAATCTGGAAAGCGCCGAAGAGGGGCTGGAACTGGCCGAAATCGCGCGGGACATGGGGCGTGAAGCGGCCTGTGCGCTGCGCGTCAATCCCGATGTCGATGCCGGCACGCATGGCAAGATTTCGACCGGCAAGGCGGAGAACAAATTCGGCGTGCCGTTCGACCGCGCAGGCGACATCTTTGCCCGGCTGGCGGTGGAACCCGGGCTGAATATGCGCGGCCTGGCGCTGCACATCGGCAGCCAGCTGTCGCGGCTGGACCCGCTGGAGGCGGCCTTTGCCAAAGTCGGCACGCTGATGCAGGCGATCCGCGCTGCGGGCTATGCGATCACCCACATGGATCTGGGGGGCGGGGTCGGCGTGCCGTACAAAGCGGGCGAGGTGTTTCCGCAGCCGGCCGAATACGCCGCGATGGTGGCGCGGGTGACCGCCGACTGGGGCGTGACGCTGATGTTCGAACCAGGACGCGTGATCACCGGCAACACCGGCGTGCTGCTGACCCGCGTGATTCGCGTGAAAGACGGCGCCAGCCACCCGTGGGTGGTGGTCGATGCGGCGATGAACGATCTGGCGCGCCCGGCGATGTACGATGCCTGGCACGATTTTGCCGCGGTTGCGCCCAATGGCGAGGGCATGACCGCCAACATCGTCGGGCCGATCTGCGAATCGAGCGATACCTTTGCCATGGCGCGCGAAATTGACAGCGTGGCGCGTGGTGATCTGGCGGTGTTCCGCACTGCCGGCGCCTATGGCGCGACAATGGCCAGCACGTACAATTCGCGCGCGATGGTGCCAGAGGTGATGGTCGATGGCGATCGCTGGGCGGTGGTGGCCGACCGGATTGCCCCGGCGACGATCCTGGCCGCCGAACGCGTGCCGGATTTCCTGATGTGACGATGGGCGAAGGTCTGGCCCGGACGCTGCCCGCGCTACCGCTGTTTCACCGTATCGCCGGGCAACCGGTGATCGTGCTGGGGGTGGGCGATGCGGCGGCGGCCAAACGCCGGCTGGTCGAACGTGCGGGCGGGCTGGTGGTCGATGACCTGGCGCAGGGCATCGATACCGGCGCTCGTATCGCGTTCATTGCGCACGATGATGAAACCGCGGCGCGGGCCGATGCGCTGCGCGCGCGCTGTGCCGGGCTGCTGGTCAATGTCGTCGATCGGCCAGAGCTGTGCGATTTTACCACGCCATCGCTGATCGACCGTGCGCCGGTGGTGATCGCGGTGGGCACGGCTGGCGCCAGCGCCGGTCTGGCCAAGGCGCTGCGGCTGCGCATCGATGCGCTGTTGCCGGCACGGCTGGGTGGGCTGGCCGACGCGCTGTTTGCCGCGCGCACGGTGCTGCGGCGGCGGTGGCCCGATGGGGCGGAGCGGCGCCGGGCGCTGGATGGTGCGCTGGGCGCCGGTGGCGCGCTCGATCCCTTTGCCGAACACGCGCCCGACGCGGTGTTGCGCTGGATTGATGGCAGTACGGCCATCGCACCGGCGCGCCATGTGATCCACCTGACCAGCCCCGATCCCGATGACCTGACGCTGCGGCAGGCGCGCTTGCTGGGTCAGGCCGATGCGCTGGTGGCAGGGCCCGATGTGCCCGTGGCGATCCTGGTGCGCGCGCGCGCGGATGCGTTGCGGCTGGCGCCGGGTGATGCCGAACCCGCCGGCATTGTGGTTGAACTGCGCCTTTAAACCTTGCGCGGTGACAGCTGGAAATTCATCCAGCAGCTGGCGACCGGGCGATCGCGGTCGGATTGCCAGGCTTCGATGCGCACATTGGCCACGCGGCGGCCGGCGCGCACCACTTCGCCGCGCGCGTACAACCGTTCGGGCAGGCCGCTGCGCAGATATTCGGTGCTGATATTGATCGGTCTGATCCGCATGTCGCTGCCCTGTCGCGCGATTTCGGCCGAAAGCGCGGCAAAACCGGCCATTTCCAGCACCCCGCCGATCACTCCGCCATGAAAAAATCCGGGGCGGCCGGTGGCGCGCGGCGAATAGTCCATGGCGATCACCGGGCTGCCCTGATCCATCCGGTCGATCATCATGCCCATGGCCAGCGCATAAGGGGGCAATGCTATGGCGCTCACTTGGTCCATCCCTCTGCGTCGACCAGCATGAAGATCCCGGCGGCATGCGCGACCGGGTCATCCGGATCGCCATCATGGGCAATGCCGCGCACAAACGCCATCGACCGGCGCACCTGATAGCATTCGGCACGCGCCACGATCGTTTTGCCGGGCACCGCGGCGCGGGTGTAATCGATGCGCAGATCCAGCGTGACCTGTGGACGAAACTGCCCGGTGCGCGTCCACACCGACATCGATGTGGCGTTGTCGAGCAGGCTGATGATCGGTCCCGATGCCAGCACCCCGGTCTCCACCTCACCCACCAGGTCTTCGCGCCAGTCGAATTCCAGTTCGATCCACATCGGGCCGTGGTCGCGGTAACGCATGCCGATAAACCCGCTGTGGCCGCCGAAATTCATCCGCGCGCCCCACTTGGCCGGGTCGAACCGGTCTTCGCAGGATATGCGTTCAAAGGCGTTTTCGGGGGTTTCGGACTGATCCATCGCGTTGTCCTGCATGGACAAGCCGGTTATTGCAAGCCGGTCCCCGATTTCAAAACACCGCGCCGGCCAGATTGTCGATCGCGGCCTGCAGGATCAGCGCGGCGGCATGGGCATCGATGCGTTCGGCGCGGCGGGCACGGCTCATGTCCTGGTCGATCATCGCGCGCTCCGCCGCCTTTGTGCTCCAGCGTTCGTCCCACATCAGGATCGGCAGCGCCAGATCGGCCAGATTGCGCGCCATCGCCCGCGCCGCCTGCGCGCGCGGGCTGTCGCTCCCATCCATGTTGAGCGGCAGGCCGATGACCAGCCCGGCCACGCTGCGCGCGGCGACCAACGCGGCGATTTCGGCCTTGTCATCACGGAATTTGCGCCGGATCACGGTATGTGCCGGGCTGGCAAAGCGCCAGCCGGCATCGCACAGCGCCAGCCCGATGGTCTTTGTGCCCGGGTCCAGCCCCATCAGCACGCCGCCCTGGGGCAGTGCTTCACGAAATTCGGGTGCGCGCGTGGTGATCATGTGTCGGAATGCCTTCGCTGCCAGGCGCTGGTGCGCTGTGCCACATCGGCGCGCAGGTTGCGCCAGAACAATGCGTAATCGTGCGCGGTGTAATCGTTGCCCGACAGGATTTCGGCGCCCATATACAGCGGCGCGGTGATCAGCAGCAGACCGCTGGCACGGTCGCAGCGCGCGCCTACCGATGGCCGGACCATGGCGGCCCGGGTGTATTCATCGCCAATCAGCAGGCTGCCGGCATTGGCCGCGACGGGCGCCGCGTCTGCCGCGCCGCCGTTCAGCGGATTGGTGCACAGCGGCGCGTCGTGGCCGATCTGGCCGTCCAGCGCGGGATAATGCGCCGCCAGCAGGTGCACACGTTGCGGATCGGCAGGCCGGGCAAAGCTCATCCACGCCATCACGCAATGCGGCTGATCGGGGCGGGTGCAGCCGGGCAGTCCGGTTTGCGGCTGGTCATGCGCGGGCGAGACCGGCCATCCGGCCAGATAGACCGCGGCAACCCGGTCGGCCACGGGCGTGCCGCGCACCTTATCGCGCAACAGGCGCAGCATGATTAGCGCGCCCTGGCTGTGCCCGGCCAGCACGATTGGTGCTGTGGGGGGGATAGCGCGCAGGAATGCCGCAAATGCCATCGTGGCATCGCCCTCGGCCAGCGCCAGCGCGCGTTGCGAATCCGCGCGGTCGATCAGGAATGTGCCCATCGCCGCCTGCCGATAGCGCGGGGCATAGATCGCCGCTTCGTCGTTGAACACGCTGGCCATCGTGCGCACCGCCAGTTCGGCGCGCATGCGCGAATCCGCGTGGTCCAGCGGCGCGTTCCAGTTGTTACGCCCCAGAAACGTGGTCGGGTGCAGAAAAAACACATAGGCGCGGCCCTGGCGATCATGCCGCACCCCAGGCGGCAGGTATTGCGCCGGATCGTCGGCCCGGTCTGCCGCCACGCGCGGGCCGGCCAGCCACATCGCCGGCGAATCATACGCGGTGGCCGGCAGCGGCGGCAGGCTGACAAAGGCCACGCGCGGCGCCATCAGTATGGGTTCGATCAAGGGCCCGCCCCAGCGCAGCGCCGCCGATTCGATCACGATCAGTGCCACCATCAGGACGGCAAAGCCGACCAGGGCGGATTTCACCGAGGGGATCCCGATCCGGCCGCATCGGCGGCATCATCGACGCGATCGCTGTCGTTGCGGCTGGCCTGGCGCTGCAGCGCGATTTTTACCATCGCCACCAGCGGGTCGGCCAGCACCAGCCCCAGCAGCCCGAACAGCACGCCAAAGATCAGCTGTGCGCCCAGCACCAGCGCGGGCGCCAGATCGGCGGTTTTCTTGGCGACCATCGGCACGACAATGTTGCCATCGACAATCTGCACCACCGCATAGACCACGATGCAATAGATCCCGGTGTTCACCCCGGCGGAAAAGCCGACCATGATCATCAGCCCGCCGGATATGGGCGCACCGATATTGGGCAAAAACGCCAGCAGCCCGGTCAACAGCCCCAGCAGCGCGGCCATCGGCACCCCCCACGCCGACAGCAGCAGCCAGGTTGCCGCGCCTTCGGATGCCATGCCGATCAACCGCCCGAACAACAGCCGGCGCAGCGCACGGCCCATATCGTGCGTGATGCCGTGCCAGTCGTTGCGGGTTTGCGTGGGCAGCAACCAGGCCAGCCCGCGCTGATACAGATCGGGCTCCACCGCGAAATAGATGCCGAGCACGATGATCAGGAAAAACGTCGTAAACCCGCCGAACAGCCCGCCCAGCGCGCGTGTCAGCGGGCCGACACCGCCAGCCAGTTCGCCGGCAATGCGGGTTTCCAGACCCGACATGTCGATGATTTTGGGAAGCAGTCCGTGCGCCCGCGCCAGATCACCCAGGCGTTGCGCCTGGGTCGCGATCAGCCGGGGCAATTCGGTCGCCTGTGCGGCAATCTGGTTGCCGGCAAACATCACCAGCCAGACCACAAATGCCACCGCCGCCAGCAGGACGATCGCGATGCGCACCCCGCGGGGCAGTTGCAGCCGCGCTGGCAGTGCGCGCGCCAGCAGGCGCTGCCCGCCGTCGATCATCGCCGCGAACACGATCCCGCCAAAAATGACGATCAGCGGTTGCGCCAGATAGACCGCCAGCGCGATCAGCGACGCCATGCCCAGCCACACGGCTGCACGTTTCGCCTCTGACCGGACCAGCCCGTCGCGGATGTCGGTTGGCCCGCTGGTCTGGTCCGGCGCAGCAGCGGTATCGTCGGGTGTCATCATCAATGATTCCGGGCTGTTACCATCGGCCGCAGTCTGGTCCACGACCGCCCGCTGCGCAAGGCATTCCACCAGCTCATCGGGTTCCAGGCTTCGGTACCGTCGAATGAAAACGTGATGAATTCGGCGCGGCCGCCGACGCTGGACAGCGGCACCGGCCCGCCCAGGCCCTTTTCCTCGATCGGGGCGCGGCTGTCGGCGGAATGGTCGCGGTTGTCACCCATCAGGAACACGTGGCCCGCCGGCACGCGCGTTTCGGGATAGTTGTCGAGCGGCTGATCGCGGTGGTCGATAATGCGATAGGTCGCGCCGTTGGGCAGGGTTTCGCGAAAGATCGGCAATTCGCAATACATCCGCCCGTCGCTGCTGCGATACCGCAGGCCCGGAAAATCGTCGGGGTCACACGGCTGGTTACGGTCGACCGGCAACATCAGCGGCGCTTCGGGCCGTTGCGCGATGCGCTGGCCGTTCAGGATGATCTGGCCCCCGCTGACCGCGATGCGGTCACCCGGCAGCGCCACCACGCGCTTGATATAATCGTCGTCGCTGTTGGGCGGCACGACGATGACGACGTCGCCATATTCGGGCGTTGCGCCAAACAACCGCAGCGGCGATCGCGGCAGCACGTGGAACGATGCCGATACCCACGACCAGCCATAGGGGTATTTCGACACCACCAGCCGATCGCCCACCAGCAGGTTGGGCATCATCGAAATCGATGGAATATAGAACGGTTTGGCCACCAGGCTGTGGAACGTGACCACTGCCGCCAGCATCAGCGCCAACCCGCGCAGTTCGACCAGCCAGTCCGGCCCGCGTGCATCGGCGGCAGGCGCGGGCACGGGCGCAATATCCGGTGCGGCGGGCGATTCGTCGTGGTTCATGCGCCGGGTGCGGCCTCTGCCGTGGCGCTGGCGCGGGCCTCGATCACCACCAGCGCCTGTGCCCAGGGGTGATCATCGGTCATCGTCAGGTGCACCACCGCGTGGTGCCCGGGCGGGGTGATCGCCTGCAACCGCGCGGCCGCGCCGCCGGTCAGCGCCAGCGTGGGCGCGCCCGATGCGGCGTTGACCACGCCGATATCCTTCATGAACACGCCGCTGCGAAACCCGGTGCCGACCGCTTTGGCAAACGCCTCTTTGGCGGCAAACCGCTTGGCCAGCGTGCCGGCACGGGTGAACGGGCGGCGCGCGGCCTTGGCGCATTCGGTGGCGGTGAACACGCGCGTTTCAAACCGGTTGCCAAACCGGTCGAGCGCGGCCTGAATCCGTTCGATATTGCACAGATCAGACCCCAGCCCGATGATCACCGCGCCTGGTCCATCAGATCGCGCATGTGGCGCACCGCCTGGGCCAGCCCGGTAAAGATCGCCTCACCAATCAGATGGTGCCCGATGTTCAGTTCGGCCAGTTGCGGAATCGCCGCAATCGGCTGCACATTATCATAGGTCAGCCCGTGGCCGGCATGCGGTTCGATCCCGTTGCGCGCCGCCAGCGCCGCCATTTCGGCAATCCGGCGCAATTGCGCGGGCCGTTCGGCCACATCGGCCTCGGCATATTCGCCGGTGTGCAGTTCTACCACCGGCGCGCCCAAGCGGATCGCGGCCTCGATCTGGCGCGGATCAGGCGCGATGAACAGGCTGACGCGGATGCCCGCCGCGCCCAGCTGTGCCACGATCGGCAACAGGCGGTCATATTGCCCGGCGGCATCCAGACCGCCCTCGGTCGTGCGTTCCTCGCGCCGTTCGGGCACGATGCACGCCGCGTGGGGGCGGTATTTCAGCGCGATCGCCACCATTTCCTCGGTCGCGGCCATTTCGAAATTCAGTGGCAGGCCGGTCGCGGCCTGGATGCGCACGATATCATCGTCGCGGATATGGCGCCGGTCCTCGCGCAGATGCGCGGTGATGCCGTCGGCACCGACATCGGCAACGATCTGTGCGGCGCGCACCGGATCGGGATGGTCGCCGCCGCGTGCGTTGCGGACCGTGGCGACATGGTCGATGTTGACCCCCAGCCGCAACCGGCCAAGTCGCAACGGGGACGTGCCCGCATGGGGCGCGTTTGCCGTCATGCAGCGGCTCCGTTCGATTCGGCCCGGCTGCCGGGTTTGATGGCAGGGGTCAGCGCCAGATCGGCCGGCACTTCGTCGGGCGCATACGTCGGGAAATTGAGCGTGATCAGCGGGTGGAACGGCACCCCCAGTTCCACCGTGCCGGCAGACCGGTCGACCAGCGCGGCCGCCGCGATCACCACGCCGCCCGCTTCCTCGATCGCGCGGATGGCTTCGCGGCTGGACAGGCCGGTGGTCACCACATCTTCGACCATCAGCACGCGATCTCCTGGGGTCAGCGTGAAACCCCGGCGCAGTTCGAATGTGCCGGTCGGACGTTCGACAAACAGCGCCTCTACCCCCAGCGCGCGGCCCATTTCATGCCCGATGATCACGCCGCCCATGGCCGGCGACACCACCTTTTGAATCTGCTGGCGCACGTCGCGCGGCAGCGTGGCGGCCAGTGCAGAGGCCAGCCGCGTGGCCCGCATCGGATCCATCAGCACGCGCGCGCATTGCAGGTAGTGCGCGCTGTGACGGCCCGAAGACAACAGGAAGTGCCCTTCAAGCAGGGCGCCACTGGTGCGGAATTCGTTAATGATGTCACTGTCTTGCATGGTCGGTGGGAAACCCTGATGGATCATGTGGTGCCGGGACAACCGATTGCCGCTTCGGCCCGTTCCTGGCAATTGGCATGGTTTGCAAATGGCGCGCCAGCGCGGCGGGGGCAAGCCTTTTTGCATGGCTGTGTAGTCTGTTTTGCCGGTAATCCCTGCGTGGCGCGGGGCATGCGGAAAGCGTTCGGCAGGCGTGCCCGAAAGGGTGCAAAAAATGCCTGTCTAAGTGCTTGAGCCGACTAAATCCCGCGCGTATAGGACCGTCCAATCATACCGATGACACCACACGCATTGCATGCGCGCAAGGGTCGTTTTCAGACCGATGTGCAACGAGGGACGGACCTTCCAACAATGATCATGGCCGAAAATTCCCGTGTCGTGGCAAAGGCTTTCGCAAAGGCGGCAATCGCCGCGGCGTTGCTTTTGGCCCCGGCCATGGTGCTGGCACAGCCCGCACCTGCCGCCGTGGCGGCGAACGCCCCCGCTGCGGCAGCCGATGTGCCTGCCGCCACCCCCGCAGCCCCGGTCGCGGCGGTTTCCGCCGACAAGCAGGCGGTTACCCCCGCTGCCGATGCCTATGTGCCGATGAAACCGACCCCGGGCAAAGGGCAGCCGACTGCGGGCGCCTATGGGTTTCAGGACCAGTATTCCCCCACCGGCAAAGAAGCGCTGCTGATGCACAACGCTTTGCTGATGCCGGTGATCACCGCGGTTTCTCTGCTTGTGCTTGGCCTGCTGATGTATGTGGTGGCGCGGTTCAACCGCCGTGCCAATCCGGTGGCATCCAAAACCAGCCACAACACCATGATCGAAGTGGTGTGGACGCTGTTGCCGGTGCTGATCCTGGTGGTGATCGCGGTCCCGTCGATCCGCCTGCTGGCGCATCAGTACAAGGCGCCGGCCAAGGGCGCGGTTACGGTCAAGGTGACCGGGTACCAGTGGTATTGGGGTTACGGCTATCCCGACAACGGCGGTTTCGAAGTGATTTCGAACATCCTGTCGGACGATGATGCGATCAAGCGCGGTGAAATGCCGCAGCTGGCCGCGGATAACCGCATGGTCGTTCCCGCCGGCGAAGACATCCGCATCCAGACCACCGGTTCGGATGTGATCCATTCGTTCTCGGTTCCGTCGCTGTGGTTCAAACTTGACGCGATCCCGGGCCGGATCAACGAACGCGTGATGCATATCGACGAACCGGGCGTCTATTATGGCCAGTGTTCGGAACTGTGCGGTGTTCGCCACGGTTACATGCCGATCGTGGTCGAGGCTCTGCCCCGTCCCAAGTTCGAAGCCTGGGTAAAGGCCCAGGGCGGCACGGTAGGCGCGCCTGCCGCTGCGGCCAAGACCGCCGCAGCGTCTGGCACCACTGCCAAGCCTGCCGCCTGACGTAACACTTTCAGATCAAGGGTCGCATTTTCATGGCCAGTATTCCTGCCGATCACGAAACCTTCGACGCGCATCACGATGCGCACGATCACAAGCCGGCGTTTTTCGCGCGCTGGTTCATGTCGACCAACCACAAGGACATCGGCACGATGTACCTGATCTTTGCGATTTTCGCAGGGGTCATCGGTGGTGCGGTGTCGGGCATCATGCGTGCGGAACTGATGCACCCCGGTATCCAGTACCTGGGTGCGGTGGCATCGTTTCTGGGTGAAAAGAACCCCAGCTTTGACCAGCAGCTGCACCTGTGGAACGTGCTGATCACGGCCCACGGCCTGATCATGGTGTTCTTCATGGTCATGCCCGCGCTGATCGGCGGGTTTGGCAACTGGTTCGTGCCGATCATGATCGGCGCGCCCGACATGGCCTTTCCGCGCATGAACAACATTTCGTTCTGGCTGACGGTTGCCGGGTTCCTGTCGCTGATGTTTTCGGCGTTCGTGCCGGGCGGCGTTGGCAATGGCGCCGGCACCGGCTGGACGGTCTATGCCCCGCTGTCGACCAGCGGCTCGGTCGGGCCGGCAGTCGATTTCGCGATCTTCTCGCTCCACCTCGCGGGTGCGGGTTCGATCCTGGGTGCAGTCAACTTCATCACCACCATTTTCAACATGCGCGCGCCGGGGATGACCCTGCACCGCATGCCGTTGTTCGTGTGGTCGGTGCTGGTCACCGCGTTCCTGCTGTTGCTGGCACTGCCGGTGCTGGCGGCGGCGATCACCATGCTGATCACCGATCGCAATTTCCACACCACATTCTTTGACCCGGCCGGCGGCGGTGATCCGGTGCTGTATCAGCATCTGTTCTGGTTCTTTGGCCACCCCGAAGTCTACATCATGATCCTGCCCGGATTTGGCATCATCAGCCAGATCATCTCGACCTTTTCGAAAAAGCCGGTGTTTGGCTATCTCGGCATGGCCTATGCCATGGTCGCGATCGGGGTGGTGGGCTTCATCGTGTGGGCCCATCACATGTACACCACCGGGCTCGACGTCGACACCAAGATGTATTTCACCGCCGCGACGATGGTCATCGCAGTGCCCACCGGCATCAAGATCTTTTCGTGGATCGCGACGATGTGGGGCGGTTCGATCGAATTCAAATCGCCAATGGTCTGGGCGATCGGGTTCATCTTTCTGTTCACCGTCGGCGGTGTGACCGGGGTGGTGCTGGCCAATGGCGGCATCGATGACAACCTGCAGGACACGTATTACGTGGTGGCGCATTTCCACTATGTGCTGTCGCTGGGTGCGGTCACCTCGCTGTTCGCCGGGTTCTTTTACTGGTTCCCCAAGATGAGCGGCCGCTGGCACAGCGAATTCCTGTCGCACGTGCAGTTCTATATCTTCTTCGTCGGCGTGAACCTGATCTTCTTCCCGATGCACTTCCTGGGTACGCAGGGCATGCCGCGCCGCATCCCCAACTACGCGCCGGTGTACGAACACTGGAACGAAGTGGCGACGATCGGCTATATGGTGATGTCGGTCAGCATGGTCGTGTTCTTCATCAACATTGGCTACGCGCTGATGTTCGGCCGCAAGGCAGAGGGCAACTATTGGGGCGAAGGCGCGACCACGCTCGAATGGACGCTGTCCTCACCCCCGCCGTTCCACCAGTTTGAAACGCTGCCGGTGATCGACGCTGCCGCAACGCACTGATCGACCACGCGCAGAATTGGAATACCAGACACCCCGGCCCTTGCGGTCGGGGTGTTTTGCATGGTCGGGTCTGTTTCCATGCGTCAGCGAAACTGTTAAGTGGTCGGTTAACAGCCGATGGGGGATTGCGTAATGCCTGAACTGCAGCATTTCGATGTCGGTGACGTAACCTTGCGCGCGGCAGTCGCAGGCAGCGGGCCGCTGGTGATCATGGTCCACGGCTTTCCCGAAAGCTGGTATTCGTGGCGGCACCAGATCGGCCCGCTGGCCGCAGCCGGGTTTACCGTCGCGGCGATCGATGTGCGCGGTTATGGCGGGTCGGATAAACCCCACGATGTCGGTGCCTATGCCATGGAGCACCTCGTTGGTGATCTGGTGGGGCTGAAAGCCGTGCTGTCGCCTGATGCTCCCGCCATTCTAGTTGGGCACGATTGGGGCGCGCCGATCGTGTGGAATTCCGCCTATGTGCGCCCCGATCTGTTCCGCGCCGTGGCCGGGCTGTCGGTGCCGTTTGCGGGCATGCCAACGCGGCCGTTCACCGACATTTTTCGCGAAAAGTTCACGTCGCAGGGCGTGTTTTTCTATCAGGAGTATTTTCAGCAGCCAGGCCGGGCAGAGGCGGAGCTGGAGCCCGATTTGCGCCGGTTCCTGACGCTGTTCCTGACCTCGATCGGGGGTGAGGCGCCGGCCGATGCCTGGGCGCCCAAGCCGGTGGATGCGCTGCTGCTGGATGGATTGCCCATGCCGCCCGCGCTGCCCGCGTGGCTGACCGAGGCCGATCTGGATTTTTACGCTGCCGAATTCGGTGGATCAGGCCTGCGCGGTCCGCTCAACCGCTATCGCAACCACGAAGCCGATTTCGCCTGGCTGTCGCAATTTGCCGGGCGCACGCTCGATGCCCCCGCGCTGTATATTGGCGGGACGCGCGACCCCGCCAGCACGCTGTTTGGCCAGATTACCGATCCGGTGGCGATGATGCGGCACTTCGCCCCCGGGGTCGAAGGCCACATGCTGGACGGTTGCGGGCACTGGACCCAGCAGGAGCGCCCGGAAGAGGTTACACGCCTGCTGCTGGACTGGCTTGGTCGGCTGGATTGATCAGGCCTGCGCGCGGATCAATTCAGCCAGCTGGCCAGCCAGTCGGCCAGCGCCTGCGGGGTCATGGTACGCGCATCGGCCAGTGCCGCGGTGTGCCCGGCATTGATCAGCTTATCCGCGCGCGGTTCGATCACCAGCAGCGAAGGTACCCCCTGCAACCGTCCGGTCACGCCATAGTGCGCGGGGATCTGGCCGTTCTTGTCAAACCGGCCAACATCGACCGTGACCAGCTCGTAATGGCTGGCGACAAAGCGTTTGAGCGCGGGGGTTTCGATGGTGCCCGACAGAATGCGGCAATCGGGGCACCAGTTGCCGCCAAGATCGATCAGCAGCAGCTTGTGCCCGGCAATCGCGCGCTGGCGCGCCTCGGCCACGGCGCGGTCGGCATTGGCGGTGGTGTCATAGGGCAGCGGCAGCGGCTGGGCCAGCTGTTCAAAACTGGTTATGCCGATTTGCGGCGCGGGCACGCCGGCCCGTGCGGTCGGAATGCCCGCCGCCAGCGCGATCGCGGCCATGGCAACGGTGGCGAATCGGTGCGAAAAGCGGTTCACGGGACTATTCTCCATCATTTTGATTGGGTTTAATTGCTGTCATAGCCCCAAATTGCACCAATGCCAGCCATGACCTGGGCACCGCTTTCGCTTTCCCTGCGTGCCAAGCGTCATTATAGGGCGCCCTTGTGAACACTGCCACCCCCCCAACGCCGACCGCCCTGGCGCTCGATGCCGACTGGCGCGATTTTTTTGCGCTGACCAAGCCGCGCGTGATGACGCTGGTAATCTTCACCGCGGTATGCGGCATGCTGGCAGCGCCCGGATCGCTCAACCCGGTGCTGGCGTTTACCGCCATCCTGTGCATCGCGGTGGGGGCGGGCGGTTCCGCCGCGCTCAACATGTGGTGGGAGGCTGATCTTGACGCCGGGATGAAGCGCACGCGCCATCGCCCGGTGCCGTCGGGGCGGATGGAGGCGACCTCTGCGCGTGATTTCGGCTTTTTCCTGTCGGGCGCGTCGGTGGTGACCATGGGGCTGGCGATCGGCTGGCTGGCGGCGGCGATCCTGGCCGGATCGATCTTTTATTATGCCTATGTCTACACCGTCTGGCTGAAACCGCGCACCCCGCAGAACATCGTGATCGGTGGCGGGGCCGGGGCGTTTCCGCCGCTGATCGGGTGGGTCGCGGTCACCGGGCATATCACGCTGATGCCGGTGCTGCTGTTCCTGATCATCTTTATGTGGACCCCGCCGCACTTCTGGGCACTCGCGCTGTTTGTGCAGACCGATTACGCCAAAGTCGGTATTCCGATGATGCCGGTGGTTGCCGGTGAACGGTCGACGCGGTTGCAGATCCTGGCCTATGCCGTGGTGCTGTTGCCGCTGACGCTGCTGCCGTGGTGGCTGGGCTATACCGGCCATGTCTATGGCATGGCGGCGCTGGCGCTGGGGCTGGTGTTTGTGGCGCTGTCGGCCAAAGTCGGCCTGCGGCACAGGGCGGATCAGGGCGATACGATGAAGCCGGAAAAGCGGCTGTTCGCCTATTCGATCCTGTATTTGTTTATCCTGTTTGCCATGCTGGTGGTTGACCGCGTGGCCACCGCTTATGGAGTTTGAGCCATGTCGCAGCCTGTGACGCCCCCGCAACCCGCACCGCGCCCGATGACCCCGGCCGAATTGGCGGCCTATCGCGCGCGTCAGCAATCGCGCAGCCGCGCGCTGGCGGTGGTGCTGGTGCTGATCGTGATCCTGTTTTTCGCGATCACGCTGGTCAAACTGCGTGAAGAGGCGGCGCGCCATCGGCCAGTGTCCGCCGCTGCCGCGCCAGTCGCCCCTGCCACGGCGGCCCCAACGGGAACGCACTGACCATGGCCACCCAGCCGGGCAGCATCGTCAACGCCAACCGCCGGGTCGGGCTGATGGCCGGCGCGGTGGCGCTGGCCATGCTGGGGCTGGGCTATGCCTCGGTGCCATTGTATCGCCTGTTTTGCCAGGCAACCGGGTTCAACGGCACCACCCAGCGATCGACCGCAGAACAGGCAGCGGGGGTGCGCGCCACCGGTCGCCCGATCACCATCCGCTTTGACGCCAATGTCGCCCCCGGCATGAAATGGGTGTTCCGCCCCGAAGCGGTGACGCAGGATGGCCATATCGGCGAACGCAAGATGGCGGTGTTCTATGCCAAGAACATCAGTGATCATGCGATCGTCGGCCACGCGGTGTTCAACGTCACGCCCGAACAAACCGGCGCCTATTTTCACAAGATCCAGTGTTTCTGTTTCAACAACCAGCGGCTTGAGGCCGGGCAGGAAGTGCGCATGCCGGTGATCTATTACGTCGATCCCGACATGCTGAAAGACGCCAACGCCCGCAGTGTCGATGAAATCACGCTGTCCTATACCTTCTTGCCGGCCGCCGACGCAAAAGGGTGAATTTGGCCCTCAAAAAGCCGTGTTAAGGCGCGAATACCGGCTGGACCGGCTGACGCAGGTTCGCTAAGCGTCTGGCCAATCGCTGGGGGGGCATATGCTTTTCCACCAACTGCAATCCTGATTTTTCGGGGGATTTAGACGATCATGGCCGGCGCCAAGAACCACGATTACCACATTCTGCCGCCCGATATCTGGCCGTTTGTCGGCGCGATGTCGGCGCTGACCATGACCAGCGGCGGGGTGCTGTACATGCATTCGCTGCCGGGCGGCGTGACCATCGCGCTGCTCGGGCTGGGCGGGGTTTTGCTCACCATGTTTTCGTGGTGGGGCAAGGTGATCAACGAAGCGCACCAGGGGCATCATACGCCGGTGGTGCAGCTGCACCAGCGCTATGGCATGATCCTGTTCATCGCGTCAGAAGTGATGTTCTTTGTCGGCTGGTTCTGGGCGTTTTTCGATTTTTCGCTGTTCCCGTCGAAAATCGCGACCGAGGTGATCGGCGGCCAGTGGCCGCCCAAGGCGGTCGAAGCGGTGATGAACGCATTCGACCTGCCGCTGCTCAACACGTTGATCCTGCTGTGTTCGGGCACCACGCTGACCTGGGCGCACCACGCGCTGGTCACCGGCAACCGCCGCGACATGAAGCTGGGGCTGTGGGCGACGATCGTGCTGGGCGCGCTGTTCAGCATGATCCAGGCCTATGAATACGCGCATGCGCCGTTCGCCTTTGGCAAGCACACTTATGGTTCGTCGTTTTACATGGCGACGGGTTTTCACGGGTTCCACGTGATCATCGGCACGATCTTTTTGATCATCTGCCTGATCCGCGCCTATCAGATGCATTTCACCCCGCGCCAGCATTTCGGTTTCGAAGCGGCGGCGTGGTACTGGCACTTCGTCGATGTGGTCTGGCTGTTCCTGTTCGTGGCAATCTACGTATGGGGCAACTGGGGTGCCACAGTGGAGTGAAGCCGGCCGGCGAACCTTCGTCCATTGCAGGGCAGCCCGGGATCGTCCGGGCTGCCCTTTTCGCATTGTGCCCCCGCTGCGGCGCGACCGGGTTGTTTGCCGCGCCGGCCATGTTTGCCCCAAAATGTCGGCTGTGCGGGTGCGAATTTGCATCGCACGAGCTGGGTCCGCGCGGGTTGTATGTGGTGATCGCACCGCTGATCATCGGGCTGGTCTGTGCCGCGCTGTGGCTGGATGAAACGTTGCGGCCGCCGCTATGGCTGCACGCGCTGATCTGGCCGCCGCTGGTCGCGCTGGTGGTGGTGGCTGCGATGCGGCTGGCAAAGGTCGCGTGGCTGACCAGCCGGATCAACAGGGAAGCTGAATGATGCGTCGTCCGCCTGTGTTTGCAACGCTGCTGGTCCTGCTGGCGGTGGCCACGATGATCGGTTTTGGCATGTGGCAATTGCGCCGGCTGGCGTGGAAACAGGATATCCTGGCGCGCTATGCCGCCGCCGAAGCGATGCCCGCACCACTGCCGATTGCGGGCGCGACGATGCCCGCCAATGCCGCCTATCGCCATGTGGTGTGGGATTGCCCCGCGCCCGGCCCCGACCAGGTGGTGGGCGGGTCCAACGCTGCCGGGCGTTCGGGGTGGGTGCACGCGGTCACGTGCCGCCACCAGGCTGACGGCGTGACGACGGTGGTGCCCGTGGTGATCGGCTGGTCGCTGGGCATCGTCCCGGTGCAATGGGCGGGCGGTGCCATTGTTGGCGTCGCGGTGCCGGGGCCGAAATCGGGGGTGGTGCTGCCGGCTGCCGGGCCAACATCGCACAATCTGGATTGGCATATCATCGCCGATCCGCCGCTGGCCGGGCTGGCCGCCAATGCCCGGCCCGATCCCGCGACGATCCCCAACAACCATCTGTCCTATGCAGTGCAGTGGTTCCTGTTCGCTGCGACCGCGCTGATCATCTATGCTCTGGCGCTGCGCCGCCGCTGACGGTTGCCATGCACGGCGCTGGCGGCTAGGCGCGCGGGTGCATCACACGGGGTTTGGCGATGATCTATGTCAGCACACGCGGCAGCGCGCCCGCGCTTGATTTCGAAGGGGTGACCCTGGCGGGCCTGGCCAGCGATGGCGGGCTGTATGTGCCGCAAAGCTGGCCACGGTTTTCGTCCGAAGAGATCGCCGCGATGGCCGGGCTGCCTTATGCGCAACTGGCGCAGCGGGTGATGCAGCCGTTCGTCGGTGACAGCCTGACGCCCGATCGGCTGCTGGAACTGACCACCGCCGCCTATGGCCGGTTTTCGCACCCGGCGGTGACCCCGCTCAAACAGTTTGATGAACAGCACTGGCTGCTGGAACTGTTTCACGGCCCCACGCTGGCGTTCAAGGATGTCGCGCTGCAATTGCTGGGGCTGCTGTTTGAAGAATTTCTGGGCCGGCGCGATGACCATCTGACGATTGTCGGCGCGACCTCGGGCGATACCGGTTCGGCCGCGATCGACGCGGTCGCCGGCCGTGCCAAGGTCGATATTTTCATGATCCACCCGCATGGCCGGGTCAGCGATGTGCAGCGCCGGCAGATGACCACCGTGCTGGCGCCCAATGTCTACAACATCGCCATCGACGGCAGTTTTGACGATGCCCAGGCGATGGTGAAGCGGATGTTCAACGACACCGCGGTCACCGGCCGGTTCGGCATTGCCGCGGTCAATTCGATCAACTGGGCGCGGCTGATGGCGCAAGTGGTGTATTATTTCGCGGCCGCGCTGCAACTGGGCGCACCGCAGCGCAAAGTGGCGTTTTCGGTGCCGACCGGCAATTTTGGCGATGTGTTCGCCGGTCACGTTGCCGCGCAGATGGGCTTGCCGATCGAACGGCTGATCGTCGCCACCAACATCAACGATATCCTGCACCGCGCGCTGTCGACCGGCGATTATTCCGCCGGGTCGGTCACGCCCACCGCCGCGCCATCGATGGATATCCAGGTGTCGTCGAATTTCGAACGCCTGCTGTTCGATGCCGGCGGGCGCGATGGTGCCGCGCTGGCAGCGCAGATGGCGCAGTTTGAAAAGACCCGTGCACTGCACCTGACCAACGCCCAGTCCACACACGCCGCGCACTGGCTGACCAGCGCGCGCGTCGATGCCCAGGGCATGATCGCGGCGCAACGCTGGGCCTATCACGCCTGTGGCGAAGTGATCGACCCGCATACGGCCATCGCGCTGCAGGCGGCGCGGGCCGCGCCAGACTTGCCCGCCGGCGTGCCGCTGGTCACGCTGGCCACCGCGCATCCCGCGAAATTCGGCGATGCGGTTGAGGCCGCGATCGGGCTGCGCCCGGCCTTGCCCGATCGCGTGGGCGATCTGTTTGACCGCGCCGAACGCTATGACCGCCTGCCAGGCGATTATGATGCAGTGCGCGAATATGTCACCACGCGCGCAACCCCGCGCAACGCCTGATGGCCAGTCTGGTGCTCCAGCCCCGGTTGATGATCGGCGAGGGGTGGGACAATTTTGCGCTGATCGATTCGGGCCACGGGCGCAAACTGGAAAGCTATGGCCCGTACCGGTTCATCCGCCCCGAACCGCAGGCGATGTGGGCGCCGCGCCACGCCGATTGGGTGGCCGACGCCGAATTTATCCCGGGTTCTGACGAGGATGGCGGCGGGCGCTGGCATTTCACCACGCCGGTGCCGCGCGACGGGTGGCCGCTGGCGCGCGGGGATGTGCGGTTTACCGCCAGTTGCACGCCGTTTCGCCATCTGGGGTTCTTTCCCGACATGGCCCCGGTGTGGGACTGGATGGGCGCGCAGCTGGCCGGGCGCGATGATGCGGCCACGCTCAACCTGTTCGGCTATACCGGGGTGGGCACGCTGGCGCTGTCGCAATTCGGGCCGGTGACGCATGTCGATGCATCAAAGAAATCGGTGGCGCAGGCGCGCGCCAATGCCACGCTGTCGCGCATGGATGACCGCCCGGTGCGTTGGATTGTCGATGATGCGGGCAAATTTGCCGCGCGTGAGGTGCGCCGCGGGCGGCGCTATGATGGCATTATCCTCGATCCGCCCAAATTCGGGCGCGGGCCCGAAGGCGAAGTGTGGCGGCTGGAGGATGGCTTGCCCGGGCTGATTGCCGATTGCGCGCAACTGCTGGATGCCAACAGCCGGTTCCTGTTTCTGACGGTCTATGCCGTGCGGATGTCGTCGCTGGCGCTGGCCGGGCTGATGGCAGAGGCGCTGGCGCCACTGGGCGGCACGATTGAACATGGCGATCTGGCGATTGCCGAATCGGGGGAACATGGCCGCGTTTTGCCCACCGCGATCTTTGCGCGCTGGTCCGGGGCAGGCGATTAAAGGAAGTTATGATGACCGTGATTACCGCGCCGCGCCCCCTGAATGCTGGACAAACCGCAGGTACAGTGTCACAGGCCCGCGCCGTGCCAGACAGTTTGATCCTTGAAGTCGCCAACATCGAAACCGACGTCCTGACCGGCGTCTATTCGGAAGAGACCGGCAAACCGCAACCGTTGCGGATATCGATCAGCGTCGGGCTGAAACCCGATGCGCACTATGCGCCGGACAGCCCGCTGTCGGGCAGCAAGAATTATATGGACCTGAAATTCGCAGCCACCACCGGGCTGCCACGGGGGGTTCATTTCACGCTGATCGAATCGATTGGCGATCATGTGGCCGAAACGCTGTTCCTGCAGGACGCACGCGTGGAATGGGTCACGGTCAAGATCATCAAGCTGGCGATCAGCGAAGCGGGTGAAGACATCGGCATGACGCTGACCCGGCACCGCCCGGGATGACGCGGCCGCTGGCACTGGTGACCGGCGGCTGGCGGCGCATCGGGGCGGCAATTGCGCAGGCCCTGGCTGGCGCCGGATACGATCTGGCACTGCATGCCCATCGCGTGACAACATTTGATCCCGCGCTGGTGGCCGATCTGGCCGCACGCGGCGCAACTGTCCATTCGCTGGCGATGGATCTGGGCGATCTGGCGGCGGTTGAACACCTGATTGCCGATGCCGCTGCTGCCGGCGGCCGGGTGCCCGCGCTGCTGGTCAATTGCGCATCGGTGTTTCAGGATGATGGCGCGCTGACGCTGGATGCGGCGAGTCTCGACCTGCATTTTCGGGTCAACTGTTTCGCCCCGCTGATTCTGACCCGCGCGCTGGCGGTGGCTCTGGCGGCCGAACAGCGCACCGGTGCGGTGGTGCACATCCTGGACCAGCGCGTGAAAAACCCGGTGCCTGACCAGATCAGCTATACCCTGTCAAAACAGGCGCTGCACGCATCGGTGCGGACGATGGCGCGCGCGCTTGCGCCGACCTTGCGCGTGAATGCCGTGGCGCCGGGGCTGACGCTGCCGACCGACGATTATGACCCGGCGCAATGGGACCGGCTGACCGCGCTGATGCCGCTGGAACGGCTGTCGGCGCCCGATGATATTGCCGATGCGGTGTTGCACCTGGCGACCGCGCGTGCCACCACGGGCGAAACGCTGTTTGTCGATGGCGGCGCGCATCTCGAATCGTTCCCGCGTGATTTTGTGCATATGGCCCGATGATCGATCCTGTTCCGCTTCATGCTGGCCCGCCCGGATCGGGTGTGGTGCCGCTGATCGACCGGTTTGCCCGGTCGATCACTTATCTGCGCCTGTCGGTCACCGACCGCTGCGATCTGCGCTGCAGTTATTGCATGCCCGAACGCATGCAGTTCCTGCCCCGCGCGGAAGTGCTGGCGCTGGAAGAGCTCTACACCGCCGCTCGCGCGTTCATGGCGCGCGGGGTGCGCAAGATCCGCCTGACCGGGGGTGAACCGCTGGTCCGGCGCGACATGGTCGATCTGGTCACCGCGCTGGGCCGGCATATCGGCACCGATCTTGACGAATTGACGATGACCACCAACGGCACGCGACTGGCCGAATTTGCCGAACCGCTGGCGCAGGCCGGTGTGCGGCGGATCAACGTTTCGCTCGACACGCTGGATCGCGCACGGTTTGCGCAATTGGCGCGGCGCGACATGCTCGATGCGGTGCTGGCCGGCATTGCCGCCGCGCGCGATGCGGGCATTGCGGTCAAGATCAACACTGTCGCGCTCAAAGGCATCAACGAACACGAAATCGCCGATCTGGTGGCCTGGGCGCACGGCCAGGGCCATGCGATGACGCTGATCGAGGTGATGCCGCTGGGTGAGGTAGAGGGCGACCGGTTCGATCATTACCTGCCGCTGGATGGTGTGCGCCGCGATTTGGAACAACGCTGGACGCTGGTGCCCAATGCCCAACGCAGCGGCGGCCCGGCGCGCTATGTCGATATTGCCGAAACCGGCGGGCGGCTGGGCTTTATCACGCCGCTGACAGGCAATTTCTGTGAAGGTTGCAACCGCGTGCGGATGACCGCGACCGGGCAATTGTACATGTGCCTGGGCGGTGAGGGCCAGGTTGATCTGCGCGCCGCGCTGCGCGGCCCCGATCCCGAAACCGCGCTCAACGCCGCGTTTGCCCGCGCGATGGGGGAAAAGCCCGAACGCCACGCCTTTGCCATCACCGGCCCGGGCGGCGCGCCCACGCTGGCGCGGCACATGTCGGTCACCGGTGGCTGATACGATGGACGGCCACGCACGCCTGGTGTTTCTGGGTCGGCTGGAAGATGTGGCAGGCATGGCCGAACTGGCGGTCATGCCGGGGCCGCTGGAGCATATTCTGGCCACGCTGCCGCCCGAACTCGCCATCGCTCTTCTCGATGACCGGGTGCGGCTGGCGCTGCGCGGGGAACTGCTGACGCACGGTGGCGGGATCGTGCTGCGGCCGGGCGATGAACTGGCGTTTTTGCCGCCGGTCAGCGGGGGCTGACTGTGTCCGACAGCGCCGGTCCGGTCGATGTTCGCCTGCTTGATGCGCCGTTCGATGCGGGCGCGGAATTGGCGGGGTTTACCGCCCGCATGGCGGGCGCCGGCGGGATCGTCAGCTTTCTGGGGCAGGTGCGCGAAGACAGTGGCGTGCTGGCGCTGGAAATCCGCCACTATCCGCCGATGACCTTGCCCGGGTTTCGCAATCTGGCGCAAATCGCGGCGCGGCGCTGGGCGCTTGACGGGGTGCTGCTGCTCCACCGCGTCGGCGAAATGGGCGCCGGCGACCCGATCGTGCTGGTCGCCGCCGCCGCACGCCACCGCCGCGACGCGTTTGCCGCCACCGATTTCATGATGGACCACCTGAAGGGCGATTCGTGGCTGTGGAAACGCGAACGCACCGCCGCCGGCTGGCGCTGGATCGAACCCCGCGATGAGGACCACAGCGACCGCGCGCGCTGGGCAAAGTACCTATAAATATTACTGGACCCGCTCGTGCTGAGCCTGTCGAAGCACGCGCGCGGCGCTTGAATTTACACCCTTTTCTTCCGCGATTGGGCAAATGTTGGCGCGTGTGCTTCGACAGGCTCAGCTTGAGCGGGTCCAAGGACAAGGAGCAACAATTCATCCAATTTTCATGCCGATCTTTGGTGTCTTAGTCGCTCATCGTCCCGTGTAACGCGGCGATACGCTCATCCTCTGCGCGGATCAGCGCTGCGACCGCATGGTCTGCTTCTGCCACCGCGCCATAGGTCGCCGACCCCGCCGCATCGTTGGCCTGCGCAGCGGTGACTGCGGTGGCCACCATCAGCGCATCCAGATCGGCCAGCGGCAGCGCGGACTGGCTGCGCGCCGAATCGAGCGTGGCCAGCGCCACGGTTGCCACGGCCCAGGCTTCGCTGCCCACTTCGCTGCCGTGCGCCGCAGCGGCCAGCCGGGTGGCATCGGCCACCGCTTGCAAAAATATTTCGTGCGCGCGGGTGGCATCGCTGCGCAGGGCGTTGATCTGCCGAATGGTGGCCGCGTCGGGTGTTGCCGGTGATTGTAGCGGCGGTGGCGGGGACATGCCGCTTTGCGCAAAGGCGCGTTCCGCCGGGCGCTCTGCCAGCGACGGGAACGTGGCGGCACCGCCGTTGCAGCCCGCCAGCGCCAGTGTCATGGCCAGCGTGAGCATAGCCCGGGGCCGGGGCGGTGGGGCCGTTGCTGGCCGCAGGGTGGCAGGAAAAAGTGTCGGTTGCATCGCGGTGTCATAGCATGCCAGACGCTGACTGCCAGTGGCGCGGCGCTGCAATGGCCGGTTTGGCGGCATACCAATGTGCCGGCGCCATTTTACGCAGCGGGCGCGATGTTGACAGCGCGGCCGCATTCGCTTAACGGCACGCCTCTTTTCAGGAACACCGCAATGTCGCGGCGTTTCGCCCAATTCGCGTTTCATGTGATTCGCCGCAACCTTTTCGGTTCGGAAAATCATGGCGCCGACTGGGTCAGGCATTTGAAACGGATAGCAGGAACCATGTTCGCAATCGTGCGCACGGGCGGCAAACAGTATCGGGTCGCCGCCGGAGACAAGATCGCAGTCGAAAAGCTGGCGGGTGAAGCCGGTGAAACGATCACCTTGGGTGACGTGCTGCTGGCCGGTGTTGACGGCGCGCTCGCCGATCCCGCCACGGTCACGGTTTCGGCCGAAATCATCGCGCAGGCGCGGTCGGAAAAGGTGATCGTGTTCAAAAAGCGCCGTCGCCACAACTATCGCCGCAAGAACGGGCACCGCCAGTCGCTCACGCTGCTGCGCATTGTGTCCGTCGCCTGATCCGGCCCGATTGAGGAGTAACCCACCATGGCACATAAAAAAGCAGGCGGTTCTTCGCGCAACGGTCGCGATTCGCAGTCGAAGCGCCTCGGCGTGAAAAAGTTCGGCGGTCAGGACGTGATCGGCGGTAACATTATCATTCGCCAGCGCGGCACGCGCGTCTATCCGGGCGCCAATGTCGGTCTGGGCCGCGATCACACGCTGTTCGCCACTGCCGATGGCCGCGTGCGGTTCCATTCGGGCAAGCAGGGCCGCAAATACGTATCGGTTGATGCGCAGGCAGCAGCCGCCGAATAAGCGGATGGTCACACATGGGCCATCCTGACGGGATGGCCCCGCCGGTCTTTGCGCAATGCGCGGGCCGGTTTTACAGGGGAGCAGGCCCGGCCTGGCTCCCCTTTTTCGTGCCTGTGCCATGCCTGCCTCCGATACATCCGGTTTGTCGTGCGATTTGCCGCAAAGTGGATGCATTTCATGGATTTAGACATAGCCTTGTCATCACCGCAGGCTAGCCGCGCAGGCGTCGGAGGGTTATTCCGGCAGCGCGGACCGGCGCGGTGGTATCAACGGGGCGGCGACAGGAGAACCACGATGTTCATGCGCAGCGAACGGCTGTTCTTGCGGCCCGCCTGGCCAGAGGACCGGGCCGACCTTCACGACCTGATCGGCAGCCACGCGCTGGCGTTTGTTACCAGCGCCTGGACCGCGCGCTACCCCCGCATGCTGATCACCCTGCCCGATGCGACCAGCGCCGCCGGTGGCGCACGCATCATCGGCGCAGTCGGGTTCGGGCCATGTGATGGCGATGCCGAACTGGGCGTGCTGATCACCCGCGAATGGACCAATCAAGGTTTCGCGACCGAAGCGGCGCGCGGCGCGCTGACGATTGCCCGCACATTGGGCCATTGCCGCGTGGTCGCCCACCAGTTTGGCGAAAACCCCGCGGCATCGCGGATGCTGGCCAAACTGGGGTTTGCGCCCACCGGTCACGTGCGCAACCGCCACAGCGCGCTGCGCGGGGTGGCCGAACCGGCAAGGATTCACACGCTGGATCTGTGCCAGCCGGCCTGCCCGCCGCTTGATCCGGCGATGGTCCGCCGCGCCGCCTGATTGTGAGGTCATGATTGTGACAGGGGTGTTTCGGCGCTTCCTTGCCATTCCGGCGCGCGGGCACTAGGTCGGTTTCTGCCCGCCGTCCTGGCACAGGGGCAGCCGATGGGAGCCAATGGCCACACGCAAACGCCTCAGTCCCGAAGAAAGCCGCGATGCCGCGCTGGAAGCGGCACGCCTGCTGCTGATCGATGCCGGGCCGCAAGCGGTCACGCTAAAGGCCGTGGCGGCGATGATCGGGCGCACCCACGCCAACCTGCTGCACCATTTCGGGTCCGCTGCCGATCTGCAGGCCGATCTGGCGCGCTATCTGACCGCGACAATCTGCGCCAAGATTCGCGACGCAGTGCTGGCCAGCCGTTGCGGCGTCGGCACCCCGCGCGATGTGGTCGATTTGACGTTCGACGCGTTTGACCGCGAAGGTGCGGGCGCGCTGGCATCATGGATGTTGTTGACCGGCAACCGCAATGCGCTCGACCCGATTGTCGAAACCATCCATGATCTGGTGAACGAGCTCGATGAATTCGGCGGCGAAACCCGCCGCGACAGCACGCTGGCGCTGACGCTGATGGCGCTGGGCGATGCGATGCTCGGCGGCCCGCTCAGCCGCGCGCTGGAACTGCCACGCACCGCCGCGCGCGACCGCGCGGAACGCATGCTGCGCGAAGCAATGGAAAGCGCGGGTTAGGCAGCACTGGACAAATTCCAGACTGACGTTGACGGCAGCTTATGGCGTTGCGGAAATCAAAACTGCGTGTCAGCATATGCCCCAGTGGCAGCCATACAATCGTCATTCCTGCGAACGCAGGAATCCAGGTACGACGGCTCCGCGACAAAATCGTCTTGTACAATCAACAGGTTTTGCCATCCACTCTGGATTCCTGCGTTCGCAGGAATGACGAGGAGTGCGTTGCCGAGAGGCCGCTTTCCTCCCCATTTCCAGCCGTTCGGTGCACACGCAAAATATTCGCAATACGGACATTCCGTCCGCGCAATTTGTCAACGCGGCCTGGAACCCGGCGATCGTCAGGTGTCGTCGTCGGTGCCCAGTGCCATCCATTGCGGCGGATCGACAATATTCTCCACCCGTAGATGATCGACCGCCAGCCCCAGGTCGGGATAGGCGGCGCGCTGGCGTTCTGGGCGTGACCGGTCGATGGGCACGACCACCAGCCGGCGGTTGACCTTTTGCCGCCAGTTCATCCGTGCGGTGTTTTCCTGGCCGACATAGCAGCCCTTGGTAAAGCTGACGCCGCCCAGATCGGCGGCGTTGGTTTCCAGCCATAGCGTTGCGTCGCTGCCCAGCTCGGCCACTCCCTCGGTCACGCCCTGGGCCAGGCGATGCGCGCGCCACAGGTCGTCAGCGCCGGGCTCATCGCCGTTCGCCGGGGCGATCCAGCGGTGGCCCAAGGCGGGCAGGCGCGGATCGTGCACTGCACCCTGCGGCACGCCCTCCGCGCTGGCCTGCCAGAACACCCCCAGCGCGTCATCGCGGGCGATGGTGATGCGCCGGCGCAGGCGGTACAGCGACAGCCGGCGTACCAGCGCGTCCGCCGCCGCCGCCTCACAATCGATCAGCAGCGAATCGCCGTCACGCCAGACCAGAAAATCGAACAACGCCTTGCCCTGCGGGGTCAGCAGCCCGGCCCACACCGGCAGGTCGGCGGTCACGTCATTGGTGATCAGGCCTTGCAGAAACGCGGCCACATCTTCGTCAGGCGCGGTGGGCGACAGGCGCAGAACGGCGCGGGACAGCAGGCGGGTAGAGGGCGGGGTGTCGGTCATGGGTGACAGATAGGGTGCCCCGCGCTTATGGGAAAGGCATGATCACGACTCTCACCATACGCCGCCCCGATGACTGGCATGTCCATTTGCGCGATGGCGCGCTGCTGCACGGGATTGCGCCGCATACCGCGCGCCAGTTCGCGCGCGCGATCGTGATGCCCAATCTCAGCCCGCCGATGACCGACATGGCGGGCGTTGCCGCCTATCGCGCGCGGATTATCGCTGCGGTGGGCGACGCACGGTTCACCCCGCTGATGACGCTGTACCTGACCGATGGCACCGACCCCGATGAAGTGGCGCGCGGGTTTGCCGCCGGGGTGTTTGTCGCGGCCAAGCTGTACCCCGCGCACGCCACCACCGGATCAGCGCACGGGGTGACCGATGTGGCGCGGATCATGCCGGTGCTGGAACGCATGGCGGCGATCGGCATGCCGCTGCTGATCCACGGCGAGGTAACCGATGCCCATGTCGATATCTTTGACCGGGAAGCGGTGTTCATCGATCGCACGCTGGTGCCGCTGGTGGCCGCGCTGCCCGAACTGCGCGTGGTGTTTGAACATATCACCACCACAGAGGCGGCCCAATTCGTGACCGGCGCCGGCGCCAACGTGGCGGCAACGATCACCCCGCAGCACTTGCATATCAACCGCAACGCCATGCTGGTTGGTGGCATTCGCCCGCACGCCTATTGCCTGCCGGTGGCGAAGCGTGAACATCACCGTGTAGCCTTGCGCAAACTGGCGACGGGCGGGTGCGAACGGGTGTTTCTGGGCACCGACACCGCGCCGCATGCCCGCGATCTGAAAGAGGCGGCCTGCGGCTGTGCCGGAATCTTCAACGCGCCGTTCGCGCTGGAAAGCTATGTCAGCGTGTTTGAAGAGGAAGCCGCGCTTGACCGGTTTGAAGCGTTTGCGTCGTTGAACGGCCCGGCTTTCTATCGCCTGCCGGTGAACCAGGACACGGTGACGCTGGTGCGCGAACCGGTCACCGTGCCCGCTGTGATCGATTGCAACGGCACCCCGGTGGTGCCGTTCCACGCCGGTGAAACGCTCAACTGGCGGCTGGTCGATTAAGGAAGCGCGTGTACTGCCAGCTGTCCCACGCAAACAGCGCGACCGCGATCCAGATCAGCACGAAACACGCCAGGCGCAGCGGATCGAGCCGTTCGCCCAGCGCAAACACACCCATCAGGAAAACCAGCGTCGGTGCGGTAAATTGCAGAAACCCCAGCGTTGACAGCGTCAGGCGCCGCGCCGCCACTGCAAACAGCATCAGCGGGATCGCAGTCGCCACCCCCGATATGATCAGCAGCAGTGGCACCCATCCGCCATGCGCCATGGCGGACCCGGCGGGCATGCGCGCGGTGATCACCGCCCAGCCGACCGCAAACGGGTACAGCGCCAGCGTTTCGACGGTCATCCCGGTGATCGCGCTGACCGGTATCATCTTGCGCGACAGGCCATACATGCCAAAGGTCCCGGCCAGCGCCAGCGCGGTGCCCAGCATGGTGATCGCGCCCGCCAGCAGCAGCGCGATTCCCACCGCAGCGATGGCCACCGCACCCCATTGCCGCCAGCGCAGCCGTTCACCCAGAAACAGCGTGCCGATCACCACATTCAACAGCGGATTGATGTAATAGCCCAGGCTGGTGGCCAGCACATGGCCATTGACCACCGCGGTCACATAAATGATCCAGTTGGCGCCGATCAGCGAAGCGCTGCCCGCCAGTTGCAGCAACACCCGCCGCTGCCGCAGCGTGGCGCGCAAATCGGCCTGGCCCTGCGCCACCACCACACAGATCAGGCAGATCGGCAGGGTAAACACCACCCGCCACGCGATCAGTTCCGGTGGCGGCACGCTGCGCAAGGCATGGAACAGCAGCGGCAGAAACCCCCACAGCACATAAGCGCCCAGCCCGGCAAAGAGCCCGGGATTGCGCGCGGCACGATTTGCCGGTGGGGTCACGGTCTGGGTCATCCGCAGCCTGTGGCAGGCGACCCCATGGCCGATCAAGCGGCAATGGCGGGGTGGGTCGCCAATTTACCGCCCATTCGGCATTTCTGACAGCAGCATTCGGCGCCTGTTCATATTGGATGCCATAAACATGAACAATCGAGCGACCCCAGGTGGGGCCGCCCGATTGGAACAGGAATACGTGTGATGACATTCATGGCGAAAGCACAGGCAGCCTCGTCCTTTATCAAACTGGCCACGTTGGGCATGGTTGCGCTGGCCGGGGTTGCGGCGGCCGGACCGGCATCGGCGCAGGCCTATGGCGACCAGCGCCCGAACGGTCAGGTCGAACGCACCGATCAGCGCCGCGATACCCCGGTTGAAATGCACCGCCAGGACATGCAGCGCGGCGACATGCAGCGTGGGGACATGCGGCGTGGCGACATGCATCGTGGCGACATGCGCGACAACCGCCATGACGACCGCCGGGAATACCGCGAAGCCCGTCGCGATCATGGTTACGGCCACCGCGAATGGCGCCATCACCGGATGATCCACCGCCATTGGCACCGTGCGCGCTGGTAAAACAACGAATGCCCCTCCTCCGAAGGGGGGAGGGGTAAAGCCATCAGCGCAACTCGGTATGACACCATGCCGGCACCGCTTGCTCACCCGGTGTTAACCAGCGCCGGGTGAAAAGGGGGCGATGATGACGATCCGTCCTTTCAGCGTACTGGCGCTCGTGTCGATAGTGGCGGCCCTGGCCGGGTGCAGTGACAGCACTCCGCCGGGGTCGCCCGCGGCGCATGACCCGGTCATGGCCGCCGCATTGCAGGCACCGCTGCTGGTTGATCCCGACCTGTCACAGCAAAACGGGCGCAATCTGGCTATTGTACCGCCGGGCCCCGTGATCGCGCCACAGCCCCTGGCCAGTTCATCCCCCGAATAATCTGACTGAACTACCCGTCGCGCAGCCCGACGCCAATGCCGGCGCGTGGCTGGTCCAGTTCCGCCGACGCGACCGGATAGGCGCAGCTGTCGGCCGCGTAATAGGCGGCCGGGCGGTGGTTGCCCGACAGACCGACCCCGCCCATTGGTGCCGCCCCCGAATGCGCGTGGGTTGGCCGGTTCCAGTTGATCACCCCGGCCTGCACTTGCGCCCAGAACCGGTTGTAATCCTGCGGCGCGCCGCCGATCAGCGCGGCGCACAGCCCGAATCGCGTGGCATTGGCCTCTGCAATCGCGGCTTCGAATTCATCGACCACCACCACCTGCAACAGCGGCCCGAACAGTTCGACATCGGGGCGTTCGGTCATCCGCGTGACATCGATGATCGCGGGGGACAGGAACGGATGGGCATCGTCCAGCCGCACCAGATGCTTGATCGCGCGCCCGCCGTTGGACAACAGATAGACAAAACTTTCGGTCAGGCCGTCGGCGGTCGGGTTGTCGATCACCGGGCCCATGAACGGCGCGGGATCATCGAACGGCGCGCCCACGATCATCCGGTCGGCCAGCCGGCGCACCTCTTCGATAATATCATCGGCCAGCGATGCCTTGACGATCAGCCGCCGCGCCGCGGTGCAGCGCTGCCCGGCGCTGGCGAACGCGGATTGTGCCACCAGCACCGCGGCTTCGGCAATTTTGGGCGTGTCCCACACCACGATCGGGTTGTTGCCGCCCAGTTCCAGCGCGACCAGCTTGCCCGGATTGCCTGACAAACGCCGGTTGAGCGCGATGCCGACATGCGCCGACCCGGTAAACAGCACCGCGTTGACGCTGTCATGCGCGGCCAGGTCCTGCCCCTGGTCGGGGCCACCCACCAGCATCTGCACCGCTGCTGCGGGAATGCCGGCGCGGTGCATGCATTGCACCAGCAGTTCGCCGGTGGCCGGGGTGCGTTCGGAGGGTTTGAACACCACCACGTTGCCCGCGATCAGCGCAGGGATAATCTGCGCGGTCGCCACCGATGCCGGCGCGCTGGCCGGGGTGATCACCGCGATCACGCCATGCGGTTTGTGCCGCAGCGCCGCGGTGCCCTGCAACGCGCTGTCCAGCCGGCGTTGCGCGGTGCGTTCGGCATAGGCGCGCACCGCAATTTCCACGCGGCCCACCACATCTTCAACTTCGCCCCGCGCCTCCCACAGCGGGCGGCCGGTTTCGCGCGCGATCAGCGTGGCCAGCCGGTCGTGTTCCTTGCGCACTTCGTTGGCAAAGCGGCGGGCCATTTCGATGCGGATGGTGTGCGGCTGTGCGGCCCAGCCCGGCCACGCCCGGCGCGCGCGCGCGACCAGCGCGCCAACATCGCCGATCGGCCCGCGCCACAGTTCCACACCGGTTGCCGGTTCGTGGGAAATAATCTCGTGGGATGCTGCCACGCTTGCCTGATCCACCCTCTTGGTTACGTATCTGCCAGAACCACGAATGCTTTGCTATCCCACGCCGGCAGGCGGCAACGCCGGGCCATGCGCCTGCCCCATCCGGCGGATCGCGGCCAGCCTGGCATGGAAAGGTTGCCAATCATCGTGTTCGGCAATCTGCGCCCAGATCGTTTCAACATCGTCAATCAGCATCGTTTGCGGGGCCGGTTCGGACCAATACGCATGATCACCGGCCACAGGGTGGTACGCGGCCAGCGCCTCCGCCAGTGGGCCGGTCGCGTTGCGCCCGCCGCGATGGGTGAAGAAGAACGCGTCGGGGCCAATGCCGGTCTGAACCATCGTCGCCTCACACACCGCGATCAGCGCGCTGTCGGCCTCGGTCCCGCGTGGTTCCACGCCCAGCCGCCAGCACCACCGGCGCGCCATTGCCGCCTGGTACAGTTCACCAAACCGCCCCAGCGCGGCGATCAGCGGTGGCGCCTGTTCCACCAGCCGCAGGGCCACCGCCAGTTGCCCGCAATTCCAGTGCAGGGCCTGCGGCTGGCGACCAAAGGCATAGAGCCGCTGGTGATCGAAATAGGCAGCGGTGAATTGCGCATCCCACTGCGGCAACCAGCGCCACGGGCCATAGTCAAAACTTTCACCGGACACGTTCATGTTGTCGGTGTTGAGCACGCCGTGGACGAACCCTGCCACCATCCATTGCGCGGCCAGATCGGCCAGCCGTTCGACCACCTGGTTCAGCAGGCGGGTGGCCGGGCTGGCGCCATCGGGCCCGGCCGAACCCGGAAACTGCGTCAGGCAATAATCGATCAGCGCGTGCATCTCGTCCGCCGCCTCCAGCGCCAGCAGACGCTGAAACGTGCCGATGCGGATATGCCCGTGGCTAAGCCGCACCATGACCGCGCTGCGCGTGGGCGATGGTTCATCGCCGCGCCACAGCGCCTCACCGGTTTCGATCACGCTGAACGTGCGGCTGGTGTTCACGCCCAGCGCTTGCAGCATTTCGGTGGCCAGCGCCTCACGCATCGCGCCCTTCAGCGTCAACCGGCCATCGCCCTGGCGGCTCCACGGGGTCTGGCCCGATCCCTTTGTGCCCAGATCGAGCAGGCGGCCCTGCGCATCGCGCAATTGCGCAAACAAAAACCCGCGCCCGTCGCCCAGATCGGGGTTGTACACCTGAAACTGATGGCCGTGATAACGCAGCGCCAGCGGTTGCGGCAGATTGCCCGGCAGCGGCGCAAAGCGCCCGAAATGCGCCACCCATTGCGCATCATCCAGCCCGTCCAGCCCCACTTGCGCGGCGGCAGCATCGTTGCGCAGGCGCAAGGTGGTCTGGGGAAAGTCCGCCGCCTGCACCGGATCGCCCAGCCAGCCGGCCAGATCCAGGATGCGCGGGGAGGGGCGATAAGCGGCGGCAGCGGTCAGCGCCGGGGGGGCGACGGGTTCGGTCATGCGGTTACGCTTGTGGGGACAACGCCGCCTTTGCGCAAGCTTTTGCCCAAAAACGTGGGGGGCGGGCCGTCGTGCCGCACCGTCACGGCTTGCGAATCGGGCCAATTGGCCGCACCGCGGCGCTTGTGATGCCCATGATCGATCTCCCCCCGCCATGACCGGCACCCGCGGTGCGCGGCCGCCGCATATTCTGCATCTGCATTCGACCTTTGCGGCCGGTGGCAAGGAACGCCGCGCGGTCGCGCTGATCAACCGGTTTGGCCAGGGCGCCAGCCATTCGATCGTTTCGGCGATGCCCGATGCGATGGGCGCACGCGCGCTGGTCGATGCCGGGCTGGCGGTGCATTACCCGTTCGGGTTTCCGCCGCTGGCGGGCAAGGTCGGCGTGCGGCGGTTGCAAGTGCTGGCACGGGCGATGCGCGGGTTTGACCTGATCCTCACCTACAATTGGGGGGCGATGGATGCGGTCCTGGCGCATGCGCTGTTTGCACCGTCGGCGCGGCTGGCCCCGCTGATCCACCACGAAGACGGGTTCAACGCGGATGAGGCTGACGGCCTGAAATGGCAGCGCAACTGGTACCGGCGGCTGGCGCTGGCCCGCGCGCATGCGCTGGTGGTGCCATCGCACCAGCTGGAGGCGATCGCGCTGGACGCCTGGGCGCAGCCACGCGCGCGGGTACGGCTGATCGCCAATGGCATTCCGACAGCGCGTTACGCCCCCGATCCCGCGCATCCGCCGCGCCCCGACGCGTTGCCGCGCATCATCAAGCGTCCGGGCGAACGCTGGCTGGGCACGCTGGCGGGGCTTCGGCCCGTGAAAAATCTGCCGCGGCTGGTGCGGGCGTTTTGCGCAATGCCGCCCGAATGGCATCTGGTGATCGTTGGCGAAGGGCCGGAACGCGATGCGATTGTCGATGCCGCGGTCACCGCCGGGATTGCCGACCGCGTGCATCTGCCGGGCCATGTCGCTGATCCGGCCAGTGCGATCGGGCTGTTTGATCTGTTCGCGCTGTCATCCGACAGTGAACAGGCGCCGCTGTCGGTGATCGAGGCGATGGCCGCCGGGCTGGCGGTGGTGGCGCCGGCGGTGGGTGATGTGGCGATGATGGTCGCGCCGGAAAATACCCCGTTCATCACGGCGCCCGGCGATGATGCGGCGCTGGGCGCGGCGCTGGCCGACCTGGCCGGCGATGCCGATTTGCGTGCGCGCATCGGCGCCGCCAACCGTACGCGCGCGGTCGCCGAATATGACGAAGCGGCGATGGCGGCGCGCTATGCCGCGCTCTATGGCGGTGCGCTGGGGCTGGAGCAGTTCCCGTGAAGGCCTGAGTCGAAACGCGCGATAGGGCGCGTTTCGAAGTCGGCACCGGCCCGCTCCCCCACCCGACCACCCATATGGTACTATC